>NC_019751.1:6111889-6767834 GCF_000317435.1 Calothrix sp. PCC 6303 | reverse complement strand
TTGGATGTTGGATTATCCTAAATGAGGCAAATTATTTTAGTACATCAAAGCGAAGCTGGTGACAACTGTCAAATAAGAAAGCCCTGATATTTGTTTACTTTTTGTTACGTACTTAGCTACAATCGGCTTTCTATTGCTAACTACTGATTGGTAATGAGTATAAATATCAGTTATGAGTAAAAAGACTTAGGGACTTCCAGAAAATAAAATATCCTGTGATTTGGGTAGCGTTCGATGGTTCCTGAGCCTGTCGGAACGAAGTGTACCGGAGGTAAGGACTGAGGGCTCACGCCGAAGTCTTGTCCGAAAAGATTGGGATGCTGCGTAGCGCAACTTCTCGTAGGGTAGTTTGACGGGACGGAAACCGACACTATCAACTTCTCTGTGTTCCAGAATGGAAAATTGGATAATTATTTAATTGGAAGTCCCTTAAAATTGTTAACTCACCGTGATTTTAGGCAAATTAACCTGAAGTAATACTTTGGCGAGGACATTTTAGGTAATGATAGATGTGCAAATTGAGATAAATTACTGATTTAGTAAATACTGCTTCCGATTTAAAAAAACTTATAACTTTTAATCCCTTTTAAACTTGTCACGGTAGGCAATATCCTACCACCTACTGATTCACACGGAGAACCAAGTACATATGGAATCAAACGACCACAGTATAGTCAATGAATATATTTATACAAAAACTCTGAGGCTAAAGCCGGCAATCAAGCGATTGTTATTATTGGTATTAAGTAGTGTTGTGTTAACTTCCGTTAGTAGTTGTGCAAAAACCGGGAGCAGTGTTTTGGGGAATAAACCGGATACCCTTAACTCCCCAGATTCTTCTGTACTACTGAATACCCCAGTACCACCCCCGATTATTTCCAGTGGTGGAGGGGATCCCAATTTTGTTGTTGGAGTGGTTCAAAAGGTCGGTCCAGCAGTAGTTCGCATCGATTCTGCCCGCACCATTAAACCTTCTGCGAATTCGGATGAATTTGAAGATCCGTTTTTCCGACGTTTTTTTGGTGGTGGAGGTAGTTCTGGAGAACCTAGAGAACGTGTTGAACGTGGCAGCGGTTCCGGGTTTATTATTAATGCCAGTGGACAAATTTTGACAAATTCCCATGTAGTTGATGGTGCTGATGCCGTGACTGTCACCTTCAAAGATGGTCGCACCGTTGACGGGAAGGTTTTAGGAGAGGACGCTGTAACCGATGTTGCAGTGATTCAAATTGACGGTGATAGTCTACCCACCGTCGCACTCGGTAACTCAGATAGTTTACAGCCAGGAGAAGCTGTCATTGCCATTGGAAATCCCCTTGGTTTAAATAATACTGTCACCTCCGGCATCCTCAGTGCTACAGGTCGCTCTAGCAGTGATATTGGTGCTACCGATAAACGGGTTGATTATATTCAAACTGATGCAGCTATTAACCCTGGGAATTCTGGAGGACCTCTATTAAATGCTCGTGGTCAAGTAATCGGGATGAACACGGCAATTATTCGTAATGCTCAAGGATTGGGTTTTGCGATTCCCATTAATACTGCACAACGTATTGCCCAACAATTAATCACTAAGGGTCGAGTTGATCACCCCTATTTAGGTGTTCAAATGGTGACATTAACACCTGAAATCCGAGAACGGGTCATCAGCAGATTAAATATCAATTTGACCACTGAAAAGGGTGTTTTACTGGTGGATATTGTTCCCCGTTCCCCTGCATCTATCGCTGGACTGAAACCCGGTGACATCATTCGTAGCATCAATAATCAACCTGTGAACAAAATTGAAGAAGTACAGAAGTTGGTAGAAAATAGCCAAATCGGTGTTCCTGTTCAATTGCAAGTTGAGCGTGGTGGTAAAACTGTGCAAATTGCGGTTAAACCAGGTGCATTTCCCTCACAAAGGGCAAATTAAAAACTTATTTTGGAGCTTTCTACTTCTATGTATAGTACAGAGGAAAATGTTGAAACCTAGATTTTGTATGGCTTTGAAACCCAGATTCGGCACCCTTAACTGTCATAATCGGTTATTACGTAAATTAATCAATAAAAAAGGAGTAAAAAATTACATTTTTCTTAAGGTTGCTGCGGGTTGATTTGTTTGCGTTGAAAACCAGGTTTCTTTGGGTTTTAGTGTTTGCTTATTTGCTTATCAATCTGGTGAAACCTGGTTTCTGAGGTCTTCAATAGTTAAAATCTGAGAAATCATGCGATTTGCTTGGGAATTGTAACCACCACCAAAAAGGTTAAAGTGGTTGACTATATGATAAAGATTATAAAGTGTTTTTCTCTTGCTATAGCCTGAATCCAGGGGAAATTCCTGGTTATAACCCTGATAAAATTCTGTGGGAAAGCCACCAAAAAGTTCCGTCATGGCAATATCCACTTCCCTATCACCGTAGTATGTGGCTGGATCAAAAATAACTGGTTCCCCAGAAACTGTAAATCCAGCGTTTCCACCCCATAAATCTCCATGAACTAATGATGGTTGAGGTTGATAATCTGCCAAAAGTTGGGGAATGGCTGCGAGAAGTTGCTGGTGTTGGGGAAAGTTTCCCCCACGACGTAATGCTTGCTGAAATTGATATTCTAAACGGTGCTTTGCGTAAAATTCTGCCCAGTTGTTTGTCCAGGTGTTGATTTGGGGTGTAGAACCAATGGTGTTATTTAGATCCCAACCAAAACCCTGTTGGCTGGTTGTTTTGTGCAACATCGCTAGTTTTTTACCCATTTCTTCCCAAGGTTTGGCGTTGCCGCTACCCATTTCTAGCCACTCTAATACTATGTAGCTAGAATTACCTGCAATTCCCCAACATAGTGGTTTGGGGATGCGGATAGTTTGGGTAGCAAACATTTGCTGTAACCCCAAAAATTCAGCTTCAAACATGTGAATTTGGGATGCTTGATTGAGTTTCACAAAGTAGGTTTGTTCACCATTGCTGATTTGATAACCTTGGTTGATGCAACCTCCAGCAACTGATTTTCGTTGCTGGGTGTGAAATTTACTACCTGTTACTTGACTAATTTGGAAATCAATTTCAGTCCACATGGCGGGGAAATTAGGGTTTTGGCTTGACAATAACTACTCCATATGCATCGGGAGAGAGATATTTTTGAACGGATTTTAGGAGGTTTGTGGCATTTTGCGATCGCATTCTTTCTACATACCCCATTGCTGGTTCCAAATCTCCCATTAATGACTGATAATAGCCGTAGAGATTTGCGCGATCGCTTGGTGTCTCATTTCCAAATATAAATCTGTTTGCTACCTGTTTACAAACCCGATCAATTTCTGATGCTTTCACGATTTCGGTTTGCAAGGTGCGGAGATGTTGAATAATTTTCTCCTCCACTATTTCCAAGTTTTCCACATCACAATGTGTGGAAATCAAGAATATTCCTTGATGACTAAAGGACATATTACTTGCTGAGACATAGGAAACTAAACCCAAATCTTCCCGCAGTTCACTCACCAAGCGAGAAGTACGTCCTTGCCCCAAAATCCCCGACAATACATCTAAAGCGTAGGTTTCATCTAAATTTTCTAATCCTGGAACTCTCCACAGCATTGTCAATCTAGCTTGTTGGATAGTTTCATCCACGTATTCCTGACGCACAACCTCTGTAAATGCAGGTTCTGGATAACTCGGTATTTCTTGGTGAGGAATTCCTGGTTGTTTGTGTTTAGTTGCATCCGCAAAACCCGCTGAAACAATCTCAATTAACTCCTCTACTGGCAAATTTCCCACAGCTACCGCTGTCATGGATGAGGGTTGATACCAACCTGCGTGGAAATCACGCATTTGCTGAGGTTGAAGTTGGGAAATTACAGCTTCTGGTCCTAATACTGAACGTCGGTATGGTAAGCGTTCAAATGCCATATCCATCACCCACTGAAAAATTCTTCGCTGGGGACTGTCTTCACTGCGACGAATTTCTTCCAGCACTACCAAGCGTTCTCGCTCAAAAGCCTCATCTCGGATACTAGGGTTATTAACTAGTTCAATATGTAGCGGTGCTAACTCCGCAAAATCTTGAGGTGCAGTAGTAATGTAGTAATGGGTATAATCTTGACTTGTTGCCGCATTAGTTACAGCACCCCTTTCCTCAATCCGTCGCTCAAATTCTCCACTTACTAACCGCTCAGTCCCCTTAAAAATCATGTGTTCGAGGAAATGAGCCATCCCATTTATTGTATCTGGTTCGACACGGCTACCGACATTTAGCCACAAACTGAGATTAACAGCTTCTAGGGGCATTTGTTCCGCAACTATCGTTAATCCGCTAGGTAGTCGGTGTAGTTTTGGAGTATTGAGACGAGGTAATTTCGTCAGCGTTGAAGTCATTGGTGATTTTTTGGGGTGCTTACCCTTCTATCTTACTTACGCGATCGCTTGCGCTGTCAGGTATTGTTAAAATTTATTTTTCTAGATAAGCATTTTTAGTCAAATCTTAAAAGTCAAGAGTATTTATTCTTAATATCTAACTTTTTTGGCTAGCTGATTTTCTCATCACCAAATTTGATTAAAAGCGCGATCGCTATACTAACCAAAGCAATTAATGTCATACTCAAAGCGGAACCAAATCCCCAGTTTTGGGTGGCACCTAGAAATTGATTATAAACCAACCTCGCTGCTGTCATGCTGGATGCACCCCCCAAAAGTTCAGGGTTGATAAAATCGCCTAAACATGAAATGAATACCAAAAAACAACTAGCGAAGATTCCGGTGAAACTTTGGGGTACTATGATTTGAAAAAAAACTTGAATTGGGTTTGCACCTAGATCTGATGCGGCTTCTAGCAAGCGTCTGTCGATTTTTTCCAGGGATGAGTACAGGATTAAAATCATATAGGGAAGTAAGCTGTAACTCATACCAATAAATACTGCTGATGTTTGGTTGAGGAGGTTGAGTGGGGGTAATCCGGTGCTGGTAAGTAGGGTGTTGAGTAATCCTGTGGGACGTAGTATGGTGATCCAAGCGTAGGTACGCAGTAGGGATGATGTCCATAATGGTAAAACGAAGGCGAGTAATAAGATGTTGCGCCAACGTTGGGGGACAATTTGGGCAATCCAGTAGGCGATGGGGAAACCCAGGAATAAGCAGATGATGGTAGTACCGATGGACAAGTAAAGCGATCGCGTGATTACTTGGATGTAAATGGGGTTAAATATTCGGCTATAATTGGCGATGCTGCTGGGGTTGACTATTTGTCCTGGACGTATTCCTGGTACTAGGCTTAACTGGAAAATAATTAATGTTGGTAGGACGAGTAGCAGTAGTAGCCAGATTCCCGATGGTGCTAAGAGGGCAAAAGGGGGAAACCAGTTTGGTTTGGGTTTTTCGGGGATGTGCATTTTAAATAAATATAATATTTTTAACGCAGTAGACGCTTTTGCGGCTTCCCGCAGGGTGGGGCGCGAAGGGAAGCGCAGAGGGGCGCAGAGAAGAGAAGAAAGAGAGAAGAGGGATTTATACGATAATATATTCCTGCTCCCTGCCCCTTTTCCTCTTGGTTAGCTGCTGGTTAGTTCTGTCCAATAACGTTCGTATATTTCTAGGGTGTCTCCTAATGGTGACATGCGATCGCATTTTTCCAGGAGTGATTGTGAGGGGAATAGGTTGGTGTTATTCTGGATTGCTGCTGGCAGTTGCTCAAATGCTGCACGGTTGGGTGTTGCTAAACTCTGGTTTTGGGTGAGTTTGGCTGATACTTCTGGCTGAAGTAAGTAGTTTATCCATGCGTAAGCACCGTCGGGGTTGGGTGCTGTTTTCATGATTACTAGTGTGTCTGTCCACAAAGATGTCCCACTTTTGGGAATTACGTATTTTAATTTTGGATTCTCTTTGGTAAGTTTTATGGCATCGCTGGAGTAAGACATTGCTAAGTCTAAGTCTCCAGTAACTATTTTACTTCTCCATGCATCGGTATCAAAGGATGAAATTGAGTCTTTGATTTCTTTGAGTTTCTCGTATGCTGCTTTTATTTGAGTTTCGTCTGTTGCATTGTAGGAATAACCCAGCATTTTTAATGCCGCACCCATCACTTCACGAGAATCATTCATTAATGTCATCCGCTTGTTGAGTATGTCGCGGTTTTGCCAAATATATTCCCAATCTTCAGGGGGGGTTGTTAATTTTTCGGAATTATAAATAAAGCCTGTTGTTCCCCAAGTAAAGGGGATACTATAACGATTATTTGGATCGTATGGTGGATTTTGGAATTGCGGAAATAAGTTATCAATTCCTACTAGTTTCTGATGATTGATTTCTGCTAATAAGTTTGCATCTAACATTTCCTGGACAATATAATCAGATGGATAAATAACGCTGTAATCAGCACCTCCACCTGCTTTTATTTTTGCCAGCATTATTTCATTTGAATCGTATAAATCAGCAAATAGACTAATTCCAGTTTGCCTGATAAAGGTTTTTATTAATTCTTTGTCGTCGGTGTATTGTGTCCATGAATAGAGACGGAGTACGTCCCGGCTAATTGTATTGCTCGCTGCACGGATATTTCCTAATTTCCAACCGCAACCTGCAAGGGAAAATCCAAAAATTGCTGCTAATCCTCTCAGGATATTTCTTCTACTAGTTATTCTCTTCATCATCTCAAATTTTATGAGTTATCAGTTACCAGTTATCAAATTTGTTCACTGTTCACTGTTCACTGATTTTACCCAATTGGTATTCCATCCGTTTCCGTCCACCATGCATAAATTGGCATGTCGGGTTCTGGTAAAATTCCAAAAGTGTTTGGTTGAGTCACGGTGATTCGTTTTCCTTGTGCCAACTCAACGATATAATTAACGCGAGTTCCTAAATACATGACATTAATTAACTGCCCTTCAAAACAGTTAATCTGAATACTTGGTCTATAAAGCGATAGTTGAATTTTTTCAGGACGGATACTAATAGTTACTGATTGAGATAAATCTGTTGGAGATGATTCACTACGGGCAACAACTATTTTTAATCCGGTTTTAGTTGTCACCTGAAGATTATCAGCTTCAATCCCGGTAATTTCACCTTCAAATAGGTTGGTATCACCAATAAAATCAGCGACAAAAGCAGTGCGGGGTCTTTCATAGATTTCACTGGGGGTTCCTATCTGTTCCACTTTACCCTGGTTCATTACGGCAATGCGATCGCTTAATGACAGCGCTTCCTCCTGGTCATGTGTCACCATAATAAAGGTCAACCCTAAGTCTCGATGCAGGTTCGATAATTCAACCTGCATTTCCTTACGTAATTTTAAATCTAAAGCTCCCAAGGGTTCATCTAGCAACAACACTGCCGGAAGATTTACCAACGCACGCGCTAAAGCAACCCGTTGTTGTTGCCCTCCAGAAAGCTGCGATGGAAAGCGCGATCGCAATCCGTCCATTCTCACCAATTCTAAAGCCTCGTTTACCCGACTTTCTAATTCTTTTTTACGTATTTTTTTTAATTTCAAACCAAATGCTACATTTTCCCATACACTTAAATGCTTAAATAATGCATAACTTTGAAATACGGTATTGACGGGACGACGGTAAGGTGGAACATTAGTCATAGGCTGTCCACAAATTGATACCTGACCTGCATCAACTGTCTCAAAACCAGCAATTAAACGCAATGTAGTAGTTTTTCCACAACCGGAAGGACCTAAGATGCTAAAAAACTCACCTTGCTTAACATCCAAATCAACTCCTTGTACGGCTGCTTCTTGGTTAAAAAATTTAAAAACATTCCGTAACTCAACACTAAGCGGTTCTAAAACCGCCGCATTTTCCTGTTCTTGTGTTACAGATTGAGACATAACTCCAATTTTTAAGTATTTGTATGTAGACTACCCAAGTGATTCAAGTTACCTAAACCTCCTTCATTATGAAAAGTGAAGTTTTGTCATTGAATAGACCCGCAGCGGCTTCCCGAAGCATCGTAAGCTCAACATCTAGTGCCTTGTGGCAGACTAGCATCAGCCACTAAGATTGGCTACACCGACTCATAGTCCTGACTTAAAAACTACGATTCTCACTCAAAATAGATCAGATTTAAACAGTAATTCAAAGACACCTTGGTCAATTGTATCCATCAAAATCAATTACTTAGATTATCTTTAAAAAAATCAGGGTAATTTTCACTGAAATACCGGGTTAAAGCCCTACCAGACTGTATAAAGACAACGTTATTATTTAAAATACATATTTTTCTTATGGCTTTGTTAGAATCTCCACTTAGCAAAAACAAGGAAACACGTAGCGTCGGACGTGGAAACCAAGCATTATTCTTTATCTTATTCACCCTTGCTGCTTTCATCGCTATAGAAGTAAGACTTGCTTACCTGCAAGTAATTGATGGCTCTAAATACCGCTCTAAAGCCCAAGCTAACCGAGTCAGAGTAATTCCCAAGCAACCAGAAAGAGGTAATATTTTTGACCGTAATGGTAAGCTGATTGCCACAACACGGTATCCTCGTTCTGTCTACTTGTGGCCCATGGCACATGAAAAAGACCCACAACGATGGGCAGAAATGATTGCCCCCCGTTTGTCCAAAATCCTGAATATGACTCAGGCTGAAATAGAGCAGAAGTTGGAGGAAGCTGGACAAATTCCTAATTCCCCCAACTCATCCTTGTTGGTACGTATTGCTCGTGACATCAATCAATCTCAAATCACAGCACTCAAGGAGTATGAAGACGAACTTCCCAATGTGGAAATACATACCGAAGCTGTACGATATTATCCCCATGGTACAGCGATGGCGCATGTCATTGGCTATACACGAGAATTGACTCCTGAACAATTAAAAGAAAGGGAAAAAGAAGGCTATCGCTTGGGTGATGTCATTGGTCAGATGGGGGTCGAAAAAGCCTATGAAAAGGAGCTACGAGGCGAATGGGGTGGGCAAGAAGTTCAAGTTGATGGTCGGGGAAGACCCCAAAATATCTTAGGTGATAAGCCCGCAAAAGCAGGTAAAGATATACGCTTAACTATTGATTTGAATGTACAATTAGCGGCTCAAAAAGCTCTAGCCGCCACAGGTCAGCGGGGAGCAATAGTTGCTATAGATCCGAATAATGGCGGGGTTTTGGCGATGGTTTCAAATCCTGGCTTTGATCCCAATATTTTCTCCAAACAAAAGGTGACTCAAAAAGACTGGGAAACCTTACAAGGCAAAAATCACCCCCTTGTTAACAGAGTTTTAAGTGTCTTTCCCCCTGCTAGTACCTTTAAAATCGTCACCACCACTGCTGGATTAGAGTCTGGTAAATATAATCCAAGTACTGTATTACCAACCTACGGATCTTTAACAGTGGGTGGTGTCACATTTGGTGAATGGAATCATGCCGGATTTGGTCCTTTAGGATTTCCCGGTGCGATGGCACATAGTAGCGATACTTTCTTTTATCAAATTGGTAGGGGAATTGGTGGTCCAACTCTAATTGATTGGACAAGGAAATATGGTTTTGGTGAAAAAACTGGGATTGAATTCTTTTGGGAAGAGTCCAAGGGTTTAGTTCCTGATGACACTTGGAAGCGAAAAGCGATGAAAATCCCCTGGACTGTAGGTGACACCATCAATATGTCCATCGGACAAGGGGCATTACAAACCTCCCCTCTACAGGTAGCCATTATGTTTGCTGTTCCTGCCAATGGTGGTTATCGTGTCAAACCCCATCTACTCAAAGATAATGAAGAATCAAAAAATTGGCGAACTTCAGTGGGGATGCAACCTTCCACTGTAAGAATTCTTCAAGATGGCTTGCGAAAGGTAATTACTGAGGGTACAGGTAAACGGTTAAATCTTCCAACTATCCCCCCCACAGCAGGTAAGAGTGGTACCGCTGAGGCTGGTACTGGTCGCCCTAATCATACTTGGTTTGGTGCCTATGCTCCCTATAACAAGCCGGAAATCGTTGTGGTGGCATTCGGGGAAAACTCTGGTGGGGGTGGTGGTGCTTTTTGCGGTCCCCTAACACTACGAGTTTTAGAAGAGTATTTTCAGACTAAGTATCCTGGTAAGTATGCAAAACCAGAAAGAGAAGTTAGTAAGGAGAAAGTTCCAGGAGATTAAAAACAAGTAACGAGTGATGAGTAATAAGGGTGTTTGATAAGGGGGATTTAGACAAGGAACGTTTGTGGGGGAAGTTTCCCTCACCGAAGAAGCAGAGGGGAAGGGGGCTTTTAGCAGGGGGAGTACCCTGTTGTGGCTTCTGGAAGTAACAACCTATACCCATACCCGACATTTTCTTTTGCACCACAGATTTTTTATGAATTCATAACCTCTACAATCCACAGACTCAACAGCCTAGACTTAAACCCCCAAAGTTAGGGGGTGGGGTTTATCTAGGACTTGCATTGTTTTTTAAAATTGGGACTAAAAAATGTTTGACGTATGATAATGCAGAGACTTTTGACAATTATTATTCTGCTGACCTTAAGCGGGTGTATTCAAAAGCCAGTGATGCCAAGAGAAACTTGGGAATATGGCAGGTTTGTTCAGGAAGTAAAAAACGGCAAAGTGGAGAAAGTTAGTTTAACCTCAGATAGAACGACAGCGATTGTCAAGGTTAAGCAAGACCCCGATTTAAAAGAGGTTAGCTTGATTCAAGACCCCAATTTAATTAATATTCTTTCCCAAAATGAAGTGGATTTGAGTATTTTACCGCCAAGCGATAGGTAATTGGTTGTCAGTTATTTCCCGGTTTTGCGGTGAATGCGATCGCGTTCACCGTTTGATGATGGTTTATCATCGGGTGAGACGAAGCTTTCTAGCTATGACATCTATAAAGTTATAGGAGTTCGCTCTAAAACTATAAATATTTTGATGGACGGTACAGGACTCGAACCTGTGACAGCCTGCTTGTAAGGCAGGAGCTCTACCAACTGAGCTAACCGTCCGTTTTGTTTCGCCAAGATATAATATAGCAAACTTTTTTCTATAGCGCTAGTGTTTTGGAAAAAAGTTTTGAGATTAAGATCTGCATGGGGCTGTGAAAAATACTATACTTGCTTAGAAAATAAGACAAAGTACCCAAATATGCCCTCTGGAAGAACGCACGATCGCATAACTATATGGGGTTTACCCATGGTGGTGGGGATGACATTCTGGCATACACGTAATGGTAATCTCACCTTATTACTTGCCAGTGGGTTTATGTTGGGTGGGTTGATGTTTGGTCCCGATTTAGATATTTACTCGGTACAGTATCAGCGCTGGGGTTGGTTACGTTGGATTTGGTTGCCTTATCAAAAAAGTTTGCGACATCGTTCTTTTTTATCCCATGGTCCGGTGATTGGGACAACATTACGAGTACTGTACTTTGTCATGATTTTGCTGTTGCCGTCATTGATATTGTTGGTGGTAGTCGAAAAGCTGGGGAATATGGCTTTAAACTGGCAACAACTAACTGGAGAGATTATGCATTCCCTTCTTGTCTACAATCAGGAATTTCTGGTGCTATTTCTTGGTTTAGAACTGGGGGCAATGAGCCACTATGTCAGTGATTCTGTTGGTTCTGCCTATAAACGTTACAAAAAACAAGGTATTCAAGGATTATTAAAGACAAGTAAAAAGCGCAAACCTGCAATCCGTCGTCAAGTCAAAGGCAGGCAGCAGGTAGCAGGGGGCAGGGGGAAATCTCAGCTTAAAATTGCCACAAATCGGACAAAAAATAAAAAATAATTATAGTCGGAATACTTAAAAGTAAACTTCTAAGGGCAAGCGCAGGTTACGTGAAAATAATTTAATTCAAATTCCCACAGGCTATACAAAGAAACCCTGCCACTCAAAGAGAAGCCGCTATGTCGTAAGACGACACGCTACGCTACGCATCTACCGCACGCTAAGAACGAGTTTAGCCCACGGAGTTGGGCTTTCTCCGTGTAGCGATACCCTTCCAGGGCATTGGTTAAAAAAGTGGGATGTTTCCAAAGCTAACAGTCTACTACATCATAGTTTTTTGCAATTGAGGTTGCAGAACTTCATCAGCTTGAATAATCATGCCGGGAAAATCTCGGTTAATTGTAGTTGTTTGCGATGCTGTTGTAGAATTTTGCCACAGCACCCAACGGCTACCACTGGGAAGATTTTTTAATGTTAAAGGGTTGGGAGTGAGCCAAATAATTGGGTGACGGGGTAATTCCCTAGTGACAGCATCTTCTTGGGGATAAGTCGCTGCGAGGATTTCGAGTACAGTGTCATTGGAAGAGGAAAGGGGGTAGCCCTGTAATTGATTGTTCTCCCCTGCACCCTGCTCCCTGCTCCCCTGCTTTTTCACGATGCCAGTCCCCGCAGTCCATAACCGAACATTCATTGCCTGATGTTGAGCATAAAAATATAGGGATGCAGCAGCGGTTACAGCTTGCTCAAAATTCTCGCTTTCCCAGGTGGCAGCAGTATCTAAAGCGATAATGACATCTTTTCCCCCCGTCACTGCTTCCAATTCTCGTACACGCAATTCGCCATAGCGGGCGCTTGTACGCCAATGTACCATCCTAATTGGATCTCCCATCCGATAGGGGCGCAAAGACCTTACAAGACCCTCTGTGGCAGCTTGCCAGGGGCTACCGCTTGGGTCGCTTTGTTTGCTATCATCTCGTCCCATGGCATCCACTAGGGGACAGTTAGTTAACTTTAGGACTTCTGGATAAACTATGGCTGTAGCGGGACATTCACGAGGACGACGGCACCAAAATAAACCTAGAGGTGCGCCACTTTGGAGTTCGACAGTTTGCCAGCGGTAAATACCTCGGCGTTGGGTGGGATAATAGTATTGCCAATGGTGATTGTTGTTGGATGCGATCGCATAAATTGCAGTCTTCACTTGTTTACCCAAAACCAAGGGCAATATATCCGTTACTTGTAGCAAGCTAACCTCTTGTTTACCAGGATTACTCACTTCTATTTCCACCAATAAATCTTCCCCGGCTGTCACTGGTAGAATCGCACGACGTTTTAACTTTAAATTAGTCAGCGATCGCGGTGGTAAAATTGCCGAAATCACTAGTAATGCCACACTAATCCCACTAATGGCATACAACCATCCAGCCATCGTATTAATTGCCGCTCCAAAAAAGCAAATACAGATAGCAATTAACACCCAACCCGCATAGCTAGGAAAACATGCGCGAATTTCTAACCAGTTAACAAGACGTTTAATAAGTTTCATAGTGTGAAAAATTCCCTGCACAACTGTAACAATTATCTGGTGACGTTCTCATCACCAGCTACTAATAATTAATTTCTAATTTGCTTTCCAAATTAACCTATCAATACCTAGAATTCACACTAGCTAAGGATTTTTATGAAATCACTATGAAGCCAGAGGCAAAGCTGTGTACTTTAACTGAGATGGGTGTACATTAGCTAATCTAAGTAGGTTCACGGTTAACTAAAGTAGAAACAGGCAAGCTGCTTGATCTTCTGTAACCATCAACCCAATCTGATCTGCCTAAGAGGAAGCAGTAATGGAAGAATCAACCGCGTCACCCTTTCAATCACCAAAAGTCTCTAACTTTCCCACCCCAAATCAGCCGCCAATTCCAAGGTTGCTGCCAAAAATAATGACTATCGAACAAATTGTTCGGGATGCTTATGCTCAACAAGCTTCAGATATTCATATTCGAGTCAGTGAGGTGCCACGGCTACGGGTTCGCGGACAAATGGTGATTTATAGCAAAGGGGAAATAATTACCCCCCAGCATTTTGAAGGCTTTCTAGCGGAAATTTTGACCCCTTCCCAACAACAGCGATATGCTGAAACCAAAGAACTGGATACGGGAATTTTTTACCCGCAACTTTTGCGATGTCGGGTGAATTGTTTTCAAACCTTGACTGGTGGAGCGATGGTGCTGCGGTTGATTACCTTGGACGTTCCTTCCATCGACAGTTTACGATTGCCAGCAGTACTTAAAGATATTATTACCAAAAAACAAGGCTTAGTTTTGGTGACAGGTCCCACAGGTTCGGGAAAATCCACAACTATGGCGGCAATGATTCGTTTCCTCAACGAAACAGCCCAAAAACATATTGTGACTATCGAAGATCCGATTGAATATGTTCACACTTCCCAAAAATCCCTCATTAGTCAGCGGGAAGTAGGTTTACACACCCACGAATTTCATGATGCTTTGCGGTCAGTTTTGCGAGAAGATCCAGATGTGATCTTAATTGGGGAAATGCGTGATCGCACTACGGTGGAAACGGCACTAAAAGCAGCACAAACGGGACACCTGGTAATTGGTACGCTTCACACCAAAAATGCGATCGCTGTTGTGAACCGCCTACTAAATATCTATCACCCCGATGAGCAAGCTGCTATACGTGTCCAAATCGTCGATTGTCTAGTGGCAGTTATTGCTCAACAATTACTACCCACTGTCAACGGCACCCGTACTGTTGCCTTAGAAATTTTACTCAACACCCCAACCATGCAGGATTGTCTGCTTAAAGGTGAAGACAGTGAAGCTTATGAATTGATGGAAACATCGACTTTTGATGGAATGCAAGTCATGAACCAAGCCCTGTGTGAATTGATGCTCACTGGACAAATTAGCATTGAAGAAGCTGTAAATGCTTCTCCAGATGTGGGAGATTTACGTAGAAGAGCCAGAAATAACGGATTTAACCCCAGCCAATCCACCAGGCGCGACCCTCTGGAAGATTATAATTTTAATTACAATCCCAGATAAAGCGGTTTATTCGCTAACCGCTAGTAGTTGAGAAGTCGAGTCTTAAATCGTTCCTTATACTTCCTGCCTCCCCAGCTTCCCCTGCCTCCCCTACCTCCCCAGCTTCCCCAGCTTCCCCTGCCCCTTATTTAAAATATATGGGGAACTTTCCCCAGTACTTGCATCTGTAGGCTGCGGTACAATGCAAAGAAACATTGAAACTTACGAGATACCGATCCTATGCTCTCACCAGAGGTTAGCACACAGTCCACCGACAAAAATCTTGAAGCGATGCGGCATTTTTCCGAGCAATACGCAAAGCGCACAGGTACCTATTTTTGCTCCGAACCTTCCGTTACTGCTGTTGTAATTGAAGGGCTTGCCAAACACAAAGACGAACTGGGAGCACCTTTATGTCCTTGTCGCCACTACGAAGATAAAGAAGCCGAAGTTTCAGCTGCATTTTGGAACTGTCCCTGTGTACCAATGCGTGAGCGCAAGGAATGCCATTGTATGTTATTCCTCACCTCCGACAATGAATTTGCTGGACAAAGCCAAGAAATCTCCCTCCAAACCATTAAGGAAGTCCGGGATACTATGGGATGAGTGCAGAAATGCCAGAGGAATATTGGCTAGGCATAGAACAGTTCAACACAAGACAGTTTTATGCCTGCCATGACACCCTAGAGGCTCTGTGGATTGACTCAACAGAGCCAGAAAAAAGCTTTTATCAGGGCATTTTACAGATTGCTGTAGCCCTGTATCACTTGGGGAACAAAAATTTACGCGGTGCGATGATTCTCCTTGGTGAAGGTAGTAATCGTCTCCGCCGTTACCCATCTGTTTTTGGTGGGATTGATGTTGATAAACTACTGGATCAGAGTGTTGCGTTGTTAAAGGAATTACAACAAACTTCTTCAGATGCAATTGCATCGATTAATTTAGAAATAAATTCTAGTCTTTCTCTACCTGTAATTGTGTTAGCTGAAGAAGATAAGTAGTATTGACACTCTGCCCTCTCAAGAAAGGCAGATTCTTTAAGACTTGCTTAAAAGGGATAGTCAAATATCCCCCTAGACGCTCAAAACAACTAACACTCATGTGTCATTGCGTAGTTTGCTTCTCCGTTTCGTAGTATGGAGCGTAAAGCCCTTTGGGCATACAAGAAACGCTCTATAGCCCTGCGGGCATCCTACGGTAAGCGTTCCCGTAGGGTAGCGGAATGAAGCATAAGCCCTAGCCCTTTCAGGGCGGCTTCGCCTTTCTTGAATGCCGTAGGCTATACGCAAGAACTTGGATATTACGGGATTGCTACCCTGCAGGATGCAAGCAACTTCGTTCCTCTAACCTTAGGTTCGCAAGCTACGCAACGACGATTGAGGATTTTTTTACTTGGAATACTTTGCTCTGATTTCGATACTTTTTTGCGACAAAAATTGCGATCTGTGGTAGCTGAGGATTATTTTCTCAAGAATTCTCTTCTAGCCTGGTTTTCCCTAAATATTCTCAATATTATTAGTCTTAAACGTCACAATTTAAGTCACCGCGAAAACCCATTACTCAGTTGCTCAGAAGCTCTATCTCAGGGTGATATTTTAATTATCTATCCAGAAGGAACTAAGGGAGAGCCACACTCTTTAGCGCTCATTTGGCTAAAACTCACCCTCATATTCCTATTTATGGATGGCTTAAGAAAATTATTACCAAAAGGCGAAATTCTTTTAGTTTCTTTCCTTTACGATATTTTCGTTGAAGAAAATATTGATTGGACAGGCATCAAAAAAAGCTTTATGGATTTGTTAAATCAGCTAATTCAAAATTTGGCTTCACAGGGGAAGTTTCCATCATGGGAATAAGTGATTCACAACCTCACAAAGGTCTAGGAAGTATCCTAAAACGGAGAGGGAGGGATTCGAACCCTCGGTACGGAGTTACCTGCCGTACACCGGATTAGCAATCCGGCGCTTTAGACCACTCAGCCACCGCTCCAGGCGTACAAATAATAAATGTACTTAATGTTGACTTCTTTGTCAACCCCCAAAATGAATAAAATCTGAGATAGTGGAAGGAAGAAAATAATTGGAAACCGGGTTTGGGAATCAAGCCGAGAAAAATCTGATGAATCTAAATTTTGGGCTGTGAAAAGCCCGGTTTCTTTTGGAGTGTAAATTGCCCTAAAAAGAGTACTTTTAGAGGACTTGCGATCGCACCCAAGCCAGAGGCAAGCTAATTAGTTTTTGCCATTGGGGGACATAGGCGCGTTGACTAAAGGTATTGTAACCGTTGCTTTCGATTTTACCTAAAATCCGGCTGTAATGAGTTAGTGCTGCCCATACTGGCAAACGAGCATCAGCAGATAGGTGACTGATTCCTTTTTCTGCTTGAACATAATATTCTCTAGCCCTGGCGATTTGGAAGCGCATTAGAGCTTTCCAACGGTCATCAACGACACCAGCGAATAGTTCTTCTTCGGTGTAGTTGAAGCGTTGTAAGTCTTCGAGGGGAATGTATATTCTGCCTCGCCTTGCGTCTTCACCAACATCTCGGAGAATATTGGTAAGTTGGCAGGCGATGCCGAGTGCGATCGCTTCTTGACTGGGGATATAGGGCTGCTGATGGCAGTTCCACGGTGTGGTGTAACGTTGGTTGTCTATGCCCATGACGGCTGTTGACATTAAACCAACGGTACCAGCGACGCGGTAGCAGTATAGATATAATTTGTCAAATGTTTCATATCGACTTCGATACAAATCCATTCCTTGACCAGAAATCATATCTCGAAATGGTTGGATATCGATGGGAAAACGCTCTAGGGCATCCACCAAGGCGACATCAAAGTCATGCTGGGGTATGCCAGCAAAAATCGACTCTAGCTGCTTTTCCCAGTCTTCCAGGGTTTCGGGAGTGGTAATGGCAGCTAGTGGTCCGTCCACCAATTCGTCGGTACGCCGGCACCAAGCATAAATTGCCCAGATCGCGCTTCGCTTCGCTGGACTCATCAGCATTGTGCCGAGATAAAATGTTTTGGCGTATTTAGCTGTGAGTTGGCGGCAAAGTTGGTAAGACTCTTCCGCAGAGACGGATATTTTCATGCATGGGGGGGAATCAGGCAGTTGCAGCATTCGTTGGCTGAAGGGTTTGCGTTTGCTCTGGCGAGGGTTTCGCGGCAGGGGACGATGCATTTTGTGCGATCGCTTGCGCTGTTAGTTTACCAGAAAGCACGGCACCTTCCATGCTACCGAGGAATGGTTGCATGGTGTAACTCCCCGCAAGATAAAAATTGTTAATGGGTGTTACCTGGCTCGGGCGATAATCTTGGCGGTTGGGAGTCGCTCTGTAAACTGAACGTGGGGTTTTAACTATTTTTTGCTTAAGTAGTTTTGCTGGATTCTCACTACCGAAATGTTGGGGAAAAAGTTTTTCCAACTCCACTAGGGTAGCTTCTAATATGTCAGCTTCTGACTTGTCGATCCATTCGTCTGCTGGAGCAAAAATTAGCTCTAGCATGGAACGATCGGGGTTAGCATACTCTTTACAGGAGTTACTCATGTCAGCGTAGACACTAAGTAGGGGCGAACGGGAAAATAGCAGGTTATCAATATCCGTAAGTTTACGGTCAAACCATAAATGGATGTTGATTACTGGCACCCCTTCTAAACCATCAAGTTTTTGGAAGAACTCGTTTTGCCGCCAAGTTTCGGGTGTCATGACTTTCATCACATCTGCTGACATGGCGGATACATACAAGTCAGCTGTGATGATTTCGTCTTCTGCCCCATTTAAACCTCGAATCAAGTAGCCTTTAACGCTACCGTCTTCGTTGAGTAAAATCTGTTTTAATGGTGAATTTACGCGGACTTCGCCACCTTGGGATGTAATATAATCTACAAGTGGTTGACATAGGCGTTCGGTGGGTGAACCATCCAAGAATGCTACTTGTGAACCATTTTTTTGCTGTAAAAAGCGACTCAAGGCTGTTAAAAGTACTAAGGCTGAGATTTCATCAGGGTTAATAAAATTGAGTGATTTTGCGGCTGCAACAAAGATATCTTGTTGAACATCATCACTCACACCTTGGAGTTTTAACCATTGTGAAAAAGTATATTTGTCTGTAGAGTCAACGTACTTTTGTCCACGTAACATTGCTGGGGCTAACCCTTTTGCCAATTCAATTTTTTCCCCCAAACTTAGCATATCGTTGTTACGCAAAATTGCCGCAATTCCATTGAAAGGGGCTGGTAGGTTGGGAAAATCGAATCGGCTGTAGGTTCCTGGTTTTTCTGGCTGATTGAAGATCATCGAATGCTCTTTCCATTGCAAACGGTCTTCGATATCCAGTTCTTTGAATAATTGCAACATGTTAGGGTATGCACCGAAAAAAGCGTGCAACCCAGTTTCGTACCAGTCGCCATCTTCGTCTTTCCATGCTGCTACTAAGCCTCCCAAAACATCCCGGCTTTCCAGGACAATGGGAGTATGACCAGCATCAGTCAGATATTTAGCACAGGAAAGACCTGCTAGACCTGCTCCGGCGATCGCTACTCGCATTTATCTTACTTTCTTTAATATTTATTAAGGGTTTTCCGTTCTTATTATACGTTGCATTACGTTACATTTCACATTTTGGCGTTGTTGTCCGAGAATTAAGCTAAATTTCAGCTAATTTTTATGACTTCATTGGCACACACAAGGAAATTTGGTCATCATCTAATTTTGGGTGTTTCTGGTACAAAATTAAGTGATGATGACAAAAAGCTTCTCAGGGATTTAAATCCTGTAGGGGTGATATTTTTTGCGGCGAATTTTCGTCAAGATGTCCCTTACGATGCTTGGGTTGAAAGTTTGGGTGATTTAACGAATCAAGTTAGGCAGTATGCAGAACGCGATCGCATGTTTGTCACAATAGACCATGAGGGGGGTCGGGTGGTGCGTTCTCCTTTACCGATTACTCGGTTTCCCTATGCTGCATTTTATGGGGAAAGATCATTTGCTGTGGGGAAAGCGACGGGAATAGAATTAAAATCCCTGGGAATTAATGTATCTTGGTCTCCAGTGGCGGATATTTTTTCTAACCCTAATAACCCAATTATTGGACCAAGGGCTTTTGGTGTTACGGAAGATACTGCTGCCCTCCATGCTGTTGAGTACCTCCAAGGACTTAGGGAAGCGGGAATTACTGGTTGTGCCAAGCATTTCCCTGGACATGGGGACACTAGTACTGATTCGCATTTGGAGCTACCAGTATTAAACCTCACTAAAGCCGAAATGCGATCGCGTGAATTGATTCCTTTCCAAAAATTGATTGCAGCGGGTGTCCCATTGGTGATGACAGCACATATTTTGTTTCCCAAAATCGATGCAAATGCACCTGCGACTCTTTCAAAACTAGTTTTAAAGGATATGTTGCGTCAGGAATTAGGTTTTTCCGGTGTGGTGGTGTCGGATGATTTGGATATGAAAGCTGTTGCTGATTTATTTACCCACCCAGGAACAGTTGCACAATCTGTAAATGCAGGGTGTGATCTATTTATTGTTTCTCGCAACTTACCAAGTTCTACGGTTGAAAGAGTTTATGCGATCGCATCTGATTTTGCAACTTCTTTGAGTAACGGTAGCTTGCATGAGTCGGTTATTTCTAGTGCAAAACAAAGAATTGATGAATTACTTGCCATCACACCTCAATATTCTGTCAGTTTATTAGATAAAAATACCCTACTAGCTCATGCCGAATTAGCAATCGATTGTATGATGAATTAGACTTTTATAGGTTCGATATAGAGACAAGACATTTACCCTGAGCGTGTCTCGGCTTCGCTCGACAGCCGTAGTCGTAGGGTGTCGCGTCTCTCTTACTATTCAATTGTTTTTAAAAATTTTCACTATCTGAAGTAACCTTTGATTCCCCAGCCTTCATAGCTTCACTTTCATTTTTTTCAATAATCAAACCGTAGATATTGACTAACATTGCCGAAACATAAATAATAAAAGCTAGCCAAAATCCTAAACCATAGCTCACTAAAATTAGACCAGCCCCTTCCTTGGCAACTGTATCATCAATTTTTGTTTTCAACATTAATAACAGAATAAAACCTGCTGCTGCCGAACCTGTCGGGATAATACCACTTCTTTTAATTTTAATAAAGCTGCTTCCTAATCCCACCAATCCTGAAAGAATTGCCAGTGCCGCTAAAGGTTCACCAGGTATTTTTTCCGATTTTGATGGTGAACCTAATATACTTGGTGTCCTAACTTCCTTACCCCCAGCTAATTCAATTCCATTAAATGTTGTTAGCTGCTGTTCTTGGCAAGAAACTGTGGTAAATGGTAGGAAGAAACAAAATAAGCCGAGACTAAATAGCGCTGGTGAAGTTTTTCTGACGGCATTATTCATAAAAATTTACCTAATTTCAGATTTTAATACTAATTAAATACCAGTTTTTAGTATATTAAACTATTTTTTTTTACATTTTTTAGACTAGATTTCAAAAATTATACCAATTCAAAAAATGATTGCAACATATAGACAACCAGTAGGGGTTTAGCACTGCAAAAGCCTCACCCACTCATCTGTCTCATTCTTTCTGAAAATTGGTATTAATTCTGATTTAAGTACCTGGACAAAAATATTTACAGTCATTATGCTCGTAATGACATTCATTGTACAATTAATTCTATCCAACCACTTAAGTTGTTAAAATCCTAAACCTACTTAGTTTCCATCCAGTTGTCACCAGCATGAACTTCCACTAGTAATGGAACTGTTAGTTTGAGTGCATTTTCCATTGCTAATTTGATTTTTGGTTCCAATTCTTGCCATTCATCCGGTGGAACTTCAAATACTAATTCATCATGGACTTGTAATAATAACCGTGCTTGATAATCTTTCAAAACTTTGTGCATTTCAATCATGGCAATTTTGATGATGTCAGCACTAGAACCTTGAATTGGTGCGTTAGCTGCTGCACGTAATAATCCAGCATCGTAGGGACCCAAATTTTTTAATTTACTCAAGTCTATTTCATCAGGATTTACACCTTTGAGACTTAAGAGGCTATTCCCATTAAACTCTAAATAGCGACGACGACCGCAAATTGTTTCTACGTAACCTTGGGAAATTGCTTGTTTTTTTACCCCTTCTAAATATACAAAGATTTGGGGGTAGCGGGTGTAAAAACGCTTAATGAATTCATTAGCAAGATTTTTATCAATACCTGTTGAACGGGAAAATCTTAAAGAACCCATTCCATAAATCACACCAAAGTTAATTGTTTTGGCAACTCTTCTTTCATCTGCTGTGACATCATCTTTTTCTAGGATTAATTTGGCGGTAATTGTATGAATATCTTGATTATTTTGATAAGCTTCTACTAATACGGGTTCTTGGCTTAAATGTGCGAGAATTCTTAACTCGATTTGGGAGTAGTCAGCAGCTACCATCAACCATCCTGATTCTGGGATAAATGCTTTACGAATTTGCCGACTAAAGGCTGTACGAATGGGGATATTTTGTAAGTTAGGATTGGATGAAGATAACCGTCCGGTAGATGTGACAGTTTGGTTAAAATCAGTATGAAGTCGTTGTGTATCTGTACGGACTAATAATGGTAAAGCATCAACATAGGTAGATTTTAGTTTTGCTAGGGTGCGATTTTCTGTAATTAACTCAACTAACCCACTTTCATCAACATCACGTAACTTTTCTAATGTTGCTGCATCTGTAGAGTAACCTGTAGGAATTTTTCGAGAGTATTTAGTACTTAAACCGAGTTTTTCAAATAGAATTTGACTAAGTTGTTTGGGTGAACCTAGATTAAATGCTTCCCCTGCAATTTCGTAAGCTTGGATTTCTAGTTTTTTTAAGTCTGTTTCTAGTTGTTGAGAAAGTTCTGCTAAATATGCAGAATTTACCCTAATTCCTTGATGTTCCATTTCCGCTAAAACTGGTTCTAGGGGAATCTCGATTGATTCTAATAGTTGTTGCAGTTGGGGAAGTGTTTCCAGTTCAGCTTTTAATTTTCCTACAAGTTGGTATGTTGCATGAACTTGTAAGCAACAATAGTATCCAACTTTGGCAATATCAACATCACCTATGGTTTTACCTTTGGGAACTAAGTCTTGATAGCTAATTAGGGTTAAATCCAAATAGCGGCTGGAAATTTCATTTAAACTATGTTTTGCATCAGGGTTAATTACATAACTTACCAGCATGGGGTCAAATATGACTCCAGCTAAGTTAATTCCTTGACAACGAAATATTGAGCGGTCAAATTTTGTATTCTGAAAGGTTTTGGGATATTTTTCACTTTCGAGGATCGGTTTGAGAAAATTTAGAACAACTTCTTTATCTAAGTTATTACCTGCCGTGTGGGTAATAGGAATATATGCAACTTGATTAGGTTCGCTTCCCCAACAACAACCGACTCCAACTAATTCAGCATCACGAGGTTCTAAAGCACTGGTTTCTGTATCCCAAGCAACTGGTGTTTCTCGATTTATTAGTTTTTTGAGGATTTTAACTAATTCTAATAATTGATCCTCTGTATCAACTATCCAAGGTTTAACTAAAGCTTGAGTTGCAATGATGGAATTTCTCGCTTTATCGGTTTCTTCAGCACTCCAAAACCACAAATCAAAGTCATTACTATCGTTATAAATAACATCTTTTTGAGGTTGCTTTTCCTCTTCAGCTTTTGCAGTTGTACCCCCAAATCGTTGCTGAATCTGATTAATCTTCCCTAAAAAAGAGTTTAACTCTAGCTTTTCTAAAATGGGAATCAAATGACTTTGATCAAAACCTTGTAATTTCGTTTTTTCCAAATCGATATCTAAAGGTACATCTAAAATTATTTGTGCAAGATAACGGGATTTTTCCGCATCTTCCTTACCTTCTTGCAATTTCTTTTGAGTTGCACCTTTAATTTCATTTAAAGAAGCATAAATATTTTCTAATGAACCATAGGTATTGAGTAGTTGAACTGCTGTTTTGTCTCCAATTCCCTTAACACCTGGAATATTATCTGAAGTATCACCACAAAGAGCTTTATAATCAACTACCTGTGAGGGTAAAATACCCATGCTTTCTTTGACATCATCGGGACTAAATTCATTTCCTCCAGTTCCGTTGCGTCGCAGTCCTTCTTTATTCAGATAAAGAACAGTAATTTTTTGATTTGTATCTATGAGTTGAAATAAATCCCGATCGCCTGTGAGAATTTTAACTTGATACTGGTTTGCTACGGCTTTTTGAGCTAAAGTCCCTAAAACATCATCTGCCTCGTAGCCAGGAGATGTAATAATTTGGATATTTAGAGATGCTAATAACTCTTGGAGATTTGCCAAGTCAATAATAAAGTCTTCAGGTGTCTCTTTACGGTCAGCTTTGTAAGTTTCAGCAGCCTCATGGCGGAAAGTTGGTAAACTGAGATCGAATGCGATCGCTATATTCGTCGGTTGATGTGTCGCTATGACTTCTAGTAGAGATTTGATGAAGCCAAAACAAATACTCGTCGGAATTCCCGTCTTTGTCCGCAAACCGCGATCGCTTCCCTTTGCAAAGGCATAATAGGAACGGAATGCCAAGGAATGTCCATCTACTAAGATGAATGTGGGTTGGGGTGAGGAAGGAGAATCAGAAGTCAAATGATTTTCGTTGGTTGTTAAGGATATGTTCATATTTTAACCGTTACCTGTTCCCTGTTCACTGTTCCCTGTTCCCTGTCACCTATTCACTGTTTCCGAATTTCCGCGACAGCAGATTTTGTCAGTTCTTTAATTTCCCCTAACTCTGGAGATGGAATTACACTCTCCATCTTCAACCATAGTAAGTATTCGATATTACCCGCTGGACCAGTAATTGGCGACCAAGTTAAACCTTGATAACCCCAACCTAAGTTTTCTGCTGTTTGCCAAACTTGAAAAATCGCTTCTGCATGGTCGTTAGGGTCGCGGACAACCCCCTTTTTTCCCACACGTTCTTTACCGACCTCGAATTGTGGTTTCACCAGTAACAGGGCTTCTCGTGGTGCTTGGGAAAGTTGCCATAAAGCGGGAAGAATCTTGGTAGCCGAAATAAAAGATACATCTACGACAATTAAGTCTGCGTATTCTTCGGGATTCGAGTGCTGATTATTATATAAATCTGCGGCTGTCAAATGCCTGATATTAGTCCGTTCTCGTAGAACCACCCTCGCATCATTACGTAACTTCCAATCAACCTGTCCATAACCAACATCGACACCGTAAACCAACTTCGCACCAGCTTGCAGCAAACAATCTGTAAATCCTCCAGTGGAGATGCCTGCATCCAAACAGATACGTCCTGCCACATGAATATCAAAAACCGTCAAAGCCTTAGCTAGCTTCTCTCCACCACGAGAAACAAAACGGGATTTTTGCTTGATTTTGATTTGCGCGATCGCATTCACTTCTGTACCAACTTTATCCACTACCATACCATCAACCGTCACCTCCCCAGCTTGAATTAGTCGTTGTGCCAAACTCCGAGAAGGGCAAAGATTTAGTTCTACCAGTAAAGTGTCAAGCCGTTGTTTAGCCATTTGCGATGGAATGCGAAAAGCATTAAGTAACTTAAAGTAATATTCACACCAAATCCAGATAAAAAAGGGTACAGCATCACTGTACCCCCACAATTAGCTGACATAAGTAATCGCGCAGAATTATTTACACACAAGTATTTAGTCTGGATAAGGGTTTCATGCCTTAATATTGTGTAATTAATTTTGTTTAACTACTTACTATGTGCAGCTAACCAAATATCTAAATATCGGTCTCGCTCAACTCACGAGTAATATAATCAAAAGGCTCATCCACAAAGCCAGTATCAGCCACACCACTAGCTGCAACCTGCGCTTTGACAATATCCTTCATAATTTGGATTCCGCGAACCGTAGGACCGATGGGAACACCCAAAGAATTATAAGTTTCCCGCAAACCTTGTAACACGCGCTCGTTAAGTACATCCATATTTCCGGCAACCAATGCATAAGTTGCATAACGGAGATAATAATCCATATCCCGCAAACAAGCCGCATAACGACGAGTTGTATAGGCATTACCACCTGGACGAATCAACTCAGGCAGTTCATCAAATAAAGCTAAACCAGCTTGCTTGACAATTGCCGCAGCACTCCCATTTACTGTCGCTGCTGCCTGTACCCTTTCAGTACCGCTAGCAAAATAGGATTTGAGGCTATCAATGGCAGTGCGATCGAAATATTTCCCCGCAACGTCATAATTCTTAATTAAACTTGTGATTGCATCGCGCATTCCTTTATCTCCCAATCATTCCTATCTGTATGATGTGATATTCATTTAGCTGCTTTGATACAAAAAATGCATCCGCAACTGTTTTTATGCTGCTTTTGTGCCAGCCAATGTGAATTTTAGGCACAAAAAAATCATTGGTCTACTAAGGATTTTAAGGCAAAGTTGGTTCCGGTGAAATGCACTGAGATGATTTGTATGGTTATAGCCGGGTAAAGCTTAATATAAGCTTTAGAAAAAAATTCTGTATTTAGAAGTACAAAAGAACTCACTATTAATCTTTACCGTGGTTAAGGGTAGAAGGTCAATCTACTCATCAATTAACCAGCCTGCCATTTATCATTGGTGTCAATTTAAGCTACAGATGTCTTATTTGCTAGCTTCCATACCCGCCGAGGAGTTCATTCCTAGTCGGTATCTGGGTTTCGCGTTAAGTTTACACGTATGAGCATTGTTAAACCGCTACAGATTGTCTATGTGTTGCAATGATTTTTCAATCAGTATAATTACACATAAATTCACATAAATTATAAAGACGTAGCACTGCTACGTCTCTACGAAGTTTGTGGGGAAAAAATCAGTTTATCTGCCAACCCCAATATATTGGAAACCTGCTCTTGTCATAACTTCAGGATCGAGGAAGTTACGACCATCAATCATTACTGGGTGACTCATTAATTTTGCCATTTTGGCGTAATCCAAGTTGCTAAATTGCTCCCATTCTGTGACTAATACCAAAGCATCGCAACCATCAGCGAGTCTTTCGGCATCAGTTTCTACCAAAACACCAGAAAGTCCGTGACGCATACCAGTTTGGGAGATAATTGGATCGTATGCTTTAACTTTTGCACCTAGACGGTTGAGTTGTTCAATCAGATTCAAGGCTGGAGCATCGCGTAAATCGTCTGTGTCAGGCTTGAAGGTTAAACCAAGTAAACCAACGGTTTTTCCTTTGAGAATTTTTAGTGCTTGTTGGAGTTTTTCTAGGGCAATTAAGCGTTGACGTTCATTAACGCTAACAGCAGCTTTGAGAAGTTGGGCTTCATAACCGTAGTCATCAGCGGTATGAACCAATGCTGAAACGTCTTTGGGGAAGCAGGAACCACCCCAACCGATACCAGCATTGAGGAATTTGTTACCAATGCGGGAGTCTAAACCGATACCTTTGGCAACTTGGGTGACATCAGCACCAACGCGATCGCATATGTTGGCAACTTCATTAATAAAGCTAATTTTAGTGGCTAAGAAAGCGTTAGCAGCATATTTAATCATCTCAGCAGAGCTAAGATCTGTGGATAATATTGGGACTGGAGGTAAAGATTGATTCTCCGCAAATTTCCGCTCAACAATGGGAGAGTAGAGTTTCTCCATTAATGCGATCGCTTTCTTGCTATTACCACCTAAAACTATGCGATCGGGATTAAATGTGTCGTATACTGCTGAACCTTCACGTAAAAATTCAGGATTACTAATCACATCAAACTCAGCACTTTCTGGGAGACGTTCTGCGGGTGCGCTTCCAGCTGTAACTAGTTGTTTTTGGCGTTCAGCAATGCCATCTAGGACAATCATCCGTACCCAGTCACCAGAACCGATGGGAACTGTGGATTTATTTACAACGACTTTGTAACCACCTGTTAAATTAGCACCGATACTGCGAGCTACAGCTTCAACATAACGGGTATCACTTTCACCAGTTGGTAGTGGGGGTGTTCCTACCGCAATAAATAAAATTTCACCATGGGCAACACCCGCAGCAATATCACTACTAAACTCGATTTTGCCACTTTGAATCGCAGCCTGCATAATCTCTGAAAGTCCTGGTTCAAAAATGGGTGATTGCCCAGATTTCATTAACTTGACTTTCTCTTCGTTATTGTCGATGCAAATTACATCATGTCCAACATGTGCTAAACAAGCACCTGTCACCAAGCCAACATAACCGGTACCAATAACGCAAACACGCATGTTTTATTCCTCGCTGTTTAGGGGTGGTATTCAATAGACGGTTTTTCACTCGCCAAATTTTGGATAGAGTTGAATTCCCGCAGACAATTTAAGGATCTTGGGATCTAATGGATTGAAAATAGGAGATTGGAGTTAGGGTATTTCGACAAACTTCTTAGGATTCACAATTGAATAATATACATATCTTGTGGAATGGGCAGCGTTCGATGGTTCCTGAGCCTGTCGGAACGAAGTGTACCGGAGGTAAGGACTGAGCGCTCCTAGTTATGGAGATAGGATTGCCTACTCCACAAAATCAAAACTTGCATTTTATTTAATATGTATTCCTTAGTTAGATTGGTTGCCCTTTTGCTTGCTTTAGTGTACCCAAGTGATTGCCATTACTTCCCATCAATTACTGACTATTTTCGATCCGAGAACGGAAATCTTCTATTGTCAGTTTTAATCCTTCTTGGAGAGCAACAGTAGGTTCCCAATCTAACAAGGTTTTTGCCTTGGTGATATCGGGACGACGACGACGCGGATCATCGGATGGTAAAGGTTCAAAGTTGATATCTGAACCTGGATTTACCAAATCTCGGACAGCTTCTGCTAGTTGGAGTATTGTGTATTCTCCAGGATTCCCAATGTTGACAGGACCAACATAGTCACTGTTCATCAAGCGAATAAAGCCTTCAATTAAGTCGGAAACGTAGCAGAAACTCCGGGTTTGTGAACCGTCACCGTAAACTGTTAAAGGTTTTTTACGTAATGCTTGGGCAATAAAATTACTGACTACGCGACCGTCATTTTCTAACATCCGTGGTCCGTAGGTATTGAAAATTCGGACTACGCGAATATCTACCTTATTTTGGCGGTAATAATCGAAGGCTAAGGTTTCTGCAATACGTTTTCCTTCGTCATAACAGGAGCGTATACCGATGGGATTGACATTACCCCGATATTCTTCGCTTTGGGGATGAACGTCAGGATCTCCGTAAACTTCGCTGGTGGAAGCTAAGAAAAATCTGGCTTTGACACGCTTTGCCAAACCCAGCATATTCATAGTCCCCATGACGTTGGTTTTCACGGTTTTTACTGGGTTGTACTGATAATGTACCGGGGATGCGGGACAAGCCAAATGGTATATTTGATCTACTTCTAACCTAATTGGTTCTGTAATGTCATGACGGATCAAATCGAAGTGGGGATTTCCTAGCCACTTCATAATATTTTCCTTGTTACCTGTATAAAAGTTATCTAAGCAAATAACTTCATGTCCGGCATTCATCAATCGATCAATAAGATGGGAACCCAGAAAACCAGCTCCACCCGTCACCAAAATTCTCATAATTTCCTTACTGCGTATAGAAGTTCGAGCTAGCGCGATCGCTTAGTAAATCCCAAGGAGTATCGCTTTTCCTTAGAATACCCAGCTATGTCGTAAAAATACAGCATAAACACGGTGTTCTTACTCATTTCTCTAGGATGACTTATGAGTAATGACTGTGGTTTTGTACTTTTTTTACTAGTATAGCTAGTCACCATAGATGCTAAAATAAATACTACTTAGGCAGTTAAAAAACAAGTAATGAGTAACAACCAATAAGTCTCCTTTGTAACCGGGATTTAGACAAGTTGCATCTGTGGGGGAAGTTTCCCACAAAAAGCCACCGTCCCTACCCAAAACGATCTGCTGTCGTTAGGCAGAGGCTTAAACCCGCAAAATTTACAGTTATTTATGTTATTAATTTTGACGGAGTGGTAAGACTATTAATCTCACCACTTCACTAAGTCAGATGAAGTTCCTCACCGAAAAACGCTGAGGTCTTTGTGACACGTCATAAATAATTACATAGATGGTAGGATTTTAGACAAATTTGATTTGATATCAACCTCGTCTACTTTAAGAACTGTAGTTTTTCACAAAGACCCTCAGTAGGCGTAGCCAGCCCTACGGGCTTATGTTAGTCTGCAACAAGCCGCTTTGCGTCTAGCTTACGTCACAATGACGCATTTGAATAGTTAGCAACTACAGGTTTCATCATGGATGAGGTTTAGTTGTGTTTTGAAATTTTGTTTTGAATGAAATATCACTAGCAAAATACCAAATATCACTGACCCTTGACCTCAAAAATTGTGATAATTTATAAAGTCTTTAACTAGATAAAGTTCAGGTAATTTATATTTAAATTTTCCTGATGATTAAATTCTAAATATCTTGACAAAATTCGTACTTACTGATAACCAATAACTGCCGTAGTGCTGACAACTCCGGGAGATTGTGAAGGAATTTGATGGCGTTGTGGCTCTCCCAGCATGATAATTGAGCAAGTAAGTTGTCGGGCTAACTGGGTTGTGACATCACTGATTCCCAAACCATCCGAGATAGCGCGGTTACGGGTAAAGGGTAGTACCACCAAATCATACAACCTTGCAGCTTGAAGAATTGCTTGGGAAGCATTTTCATGGGCAATAATTTGGATATCTGGAGGGTTGGTCAGTGCCAACTTTGATATGATTGAGGTTAAATGCGATCGCGTAGCTGCAATCTTGCTAGAACTGGTTCGGCGATCGCATACATTTAAAACAGTAACCTGGGCTTGGTTTGTTTCTGCCAAAATCTGAGCCAGTTTAACAGGTTCTAAAGTTGGAGAGGTCAAATTTTCCACTGGTACCAAAATTCGCTGAATTTTGCTCGGTGACTCCACTAAGCGTGTCACCGCTACCGGGCAGTGTGAAGCCCAAAGTACACTATCAATCACATTTCCAAATAATCGCGCTCTAATTCCGGTGCGTTTTCCCCACCCCATGATAATTAAATTTGCCTGCTGTTCCCTAGCAGCGTGACAAATTCCTTGAGCAAAAGCATCATCAATTCGTAATAACGGCTCCGATTTTACCTCCAAAAGCTGTGATAATGCCGCAGCCTTAGTCAATAATCTTTCACTGCGCTGTAACGAAATTTCCAGATGTGGTGCATCCATATGCGCCGCCGCAGTAGCGATCGCTAAAGGTATAATCTTACCATTTCTGTGTTTTGCCACTAAGGCTGCCATCTCAATCAAATTTTGATGGGTTTGGGGATTGGAAATTGGTACTAAAATTCGATAATTGCTCTCTCGGACTGCTGCTGTTGCATATCCTGGATGTGGCTGAGACTGTAACTTGCTTGCTGGAATAACTAAACCCACTGCAACTTGACTGGTAATCAAAGGTGCCAAAATAGATGTCATCACCATGACTGCAATCACGCTATGAAAGACTTCTGATGATAGTAAACCAACTTGATAACCAACAAATGTAATTGCTACTGTGGCACTAACTTGAGGCAGTGATAATGACCACATTGTAATAGTTTCTCGCCAATTATACTGATAAATTATTTTGGCTAGAAATGCTGCAACGAATTTACTAATAATTAATCCTAGGCTAATTATTAAAACCAGTTTTAAATTATCAAATTTCTGAATAAAACTAGGAAAATCAAGTATTAAACCTAAGTGGACAAAGAAAATTGGTATAAATAGAATTCTTCCCACAAATATAACTTTTTCTTTAACGGCTCCTTCTCCCAAAGTTTCATTAACAACTAAACCCGCAAGGAAGGCTCCAATAATTTTTTGAATTCCCAGTATTTGTGTCCCTACTTCTGCCAGTAATATTACTACTAATATAAATAATAATTGGTTGCTCTCGTCTTCACCGCTACGTCGAAAAAACTCCTTTCCAGCCCAATCAAAGCCAACTAAGATAGTAGTTCCGTAGATAATTAACCAACCAAATAATGTCAGCAATGAAAAAATATTCAGTTGATGGGTATAAGCGGCTATACATATAGCAAAGACAAATAAGGAACTAATGTCAGTAACAATATTTGCTCCAATTGCTACTTTTACTGCTTGATTGTTCACTACTCCTAAACGGTTGAGAATCGGATATGCTAACAGCGTTTGAGAAGCCAGTAGGGAACCCAAGAGAATGGCTGTACTCCATTCTAAATTCAGAAAACGTCCAATCACTAACCCGACAAATAGGGGTATGGCAAATGTAAAACTACCAAATCCCAAAGATAAATTTTTAGTTTGACGAAATTTGGTAATGTCAATCTCTATTCCGACGACAAACATTAGGTAAACTAAGCCAATATTGGACATTAGCTCAATAATTTTTAAGTCAGCTTGCAGTAAATTCCAACCGTGGGGACCAAGTACAATTCCCGCAGTCAATAACCCAATAAATCTAGGGATTCTCAAGCGTTCAAATAGGATCGGTACCGCTAGAATTACCACCGACAAGATCGCAAATGGAACAATGGGTTCCTTGCTGAGAACTTGAGAGCTAGGTTCTAACGCCAGAACTTGTAAAATTAGTTCCATGGGTAGGACTGAGAGGAATAACGATAAAAATGTAATCAGTAGAATGCTGGAAATAAACAGAAGTCTTTAACTACAAGCTAAATAAGATTTAATCAGTTATCAGTTATCAGTTACCAGTTATCAGTCAAGAGTGATGTGTTTATCGTTGGGAATAAGAGTCCCCCACAAAGAAGGTGGTGGGCGTTGGTGGCGGGTTTAAATCCCCCACCATAAGCCTTGATAACTTTTGACTGTTGACTGTTCACTGATTTAATACTTTTTATTGTTTGTACTCCAGAAGCCACGATGATGTGTCTACTGCTGTATCACAATAATCATTTTCCCATTTTTGGGTTCTATGGATGAATTTGACTCAAAATAAACCGCAAACGGTCATAATCATCTTTAAGCAAGACATTGAGAGTACGTCCAGCTTGTACTAACCATTCATGATCAGCTTTCCGCAATTGATATACTTCACGAATTGCTGCGGCAATCAAAGATTCCACGGGTGCGTTACTAACTGTTAGTAATGTCCGCAAAAAGTCGAGTTTTTCCGTGAATCGGATAATTGCTTCTGGTTCGCACTGATAAACTGCTTGGTGAATTTGCGGGGGTCTGGGGGGTAGATACTGATATATTCCACTACCAAAGTTTTCATTGTCTCCGCTCGACTCAAAACCGACAATCGCTGCCCTAAATTCGGTTTGAAGCATTGCAAATATTTGAGGTTGTTCCTCTCGCAAATCTTCTAAAGACAATCCTAAAGCTCTAGCGCGATGTACTGAATCGATTGGAGAAGTAGTAGCATAATATACTATAGCATAGACCTTATTTCCGGATTCTTCGTCCTTTGCTTCAATCCAACTACCAAAAGGTGGCATTGAAGGAAAGCTCAAATCGTCAGGTTCTAAACACTGAGCCAAGAATTCACGGGTAGAAGTTTCGATGACTTCACCGATATGATTAGGATGGCGATCGCTTCGATCAAATTGTGGCAGTGGGAGGCGCATATTGGTAAAAAATCAAAAATTATAGATACATAAGCATAGATACATAAGGTAAGTAACGTAGGTGGTGGGTCGGCGTTAAAAGTACATAGTTATGATCAGGCAACGGACATTAGATAGTCCTTACTACTCCCTTACAAGTGACTAGGGATAAGCACAAATATTTGAGGTAGCTCTCTCCCAAATAGTTTTGAATAGGTTGTATTTATTCCCGTTTACTTACTTAAATCTGACTTAAATCTGAAATTGCAAGTTGCTAAACTGCCAGCGAATCCTCACGGAATAGCTTGCAGGCAGATACTACATTAGCTTTTGCTATTTGTATTATTGCCTGCAAACCGATTACTACAATTCGCTATATCGCCATGAAGTATTTGCTTGTTGAAGGTGTTTGGTTGAGTTTGAACTCCACAAAATCTTCTACATTAACAATTGACAACTTAAAAGAGATAAATAACCCTTTGTAGTTTCCTATCTATTTAGCTTTTTTACGTCCTGCTGTTGTTTCTACAAGTTCTAACTCGGATAAACGGAAGGTAATTAATTTATCCCAGTTACCACCTTCAAACAGCACGGCAACCCTGCCATCACTCACCCGTTGAACGAGTCCTTCGTAACGATAGTAGGTATCTGCGACGTTCTTAACGCGGACAGTTGTTCCAGGCAAAATCATGATTACTACTCTTGAGGTTTCCTTTATCTAGCTTAGGTGATTTCTAAAAATAATTTTACCAATTACGATGGCAAACAACTGTTTACCATCAGGCACCTGATGAAAATTGTGTGGTAGTTTCGAGATTTCCAATTCAAAAATTATCCCATCCTCAGGGCGCAAGGCTTTGCGCTCCTACAGCTTAATTTGGGCTTTGGATGATATTTCTCAATATCTAGAACGGGGGCGAAAATTTGCTACCGACTCAACGATTCCCAAGGAAATAAAATTGGTTAGCATAGCTGAACGTCCATAACTCATCCATGGGAGGGGAATCCCTGCAACTGGTGCTAAACCAACGTTCATTCCCACGTTCACAATTACTTGGAAAACAATCATTGACAACACACCAATTGCTAACAATGAACCAAAGTTATCTTTGGCAGTTTGGGCAACATGTAACAAACGTAGACAAATTAGAGCCAGGATAGATAGTACGATTAAACAACCAATAAAGCCAAATTCTTCGCCAATTGAGGAGAAAATGAAATCTGTATGCTGTTCTGGAACAAAGTTGAGTTGAGTCATGGGACCTTTATTCAGTCCCCACCCGAACCATTCACCTGCACCAATAGCAATGCGTGACTGATGTTGGTGATATCCGGTGGTAAGCAGGTTACTATCTGGATTCAAAAATGATGTCAATCGCCCTTTTTGATAGGGTTTGAGAACGTGATTCCAAGTTAGAATTCCTAATTCTCCACCCAACATATTTAAGCCCCACGCACCAAAACCACTGATACCAAATCGTCGCCAGGGCAATGTTTTCCAACCAACAAAGCCCATGAGAATAGCCCAAATAATTCCTAAGATACCAAAGGTCAAATCATCGGAAATGATTATGCTGAAGGGTAATTTGATGCTAAATAAAATGGCGGCAATAATGGGGGAAATCATCAGGATTAACCAACCGGGATTCGCATTAGCCCAGTACAACATTCCTAAGACTATCGCACCAAAGACTAATGATGTTGCCAAATCGGGCTGTATAAATACTAATGCCCAGGGTACTGCTGTAAATGCTAGGGCGCGGAATACTGCGGGTAGGGTTGAAGCGGTACTTTTGTGAAGTAAAGCCGCTAATGTGATGATCATTCCAACTTTAGCAAATTCCGAGGGTTGGACGTTAAAACCAGCAATACTAATCCAGCGTTGGGCACCTTTAGCACTAGTTCCGGCAATCATAACTGCAACTAGGCTAAAGTTGGTAATACCATAGGTGAACCAGTGGAATTTGAGTAAATTTTCATAACGCATACGACAGAAGCATAGTGCGATCGCAGAACCGATCCCAGTCACAAGCCAGTGCCATTGCCAATCGATGAGTTTCTGGTTTAATTCGGTACTACGGATCATCACACCGCCGAAGACGCTAATGCCAATGACGAGTAAAAATAATAGCCAATCGACTTGTTGCCAAGGTTTGATCCAATATTGCCAGCGGGAAGAATTACGTGAAGACTTTTTCAGTAACATTATTCTGTGTGATTTTAGATTTTATTATTTATGTATGAATATAAAATAGCGCGCCTCAACTGCGCTCTGTGGTTTTTGTGGATACGTATTTCAAGTAAATATACTTAAAATAATTTAATCAATAAAATTGGAACAATACTATTTTGTTTGTTCCAGTGGATGTAGCCCTGAGAAGGTTTTTACTAAATCTCGATTAAATATTACTTATTAAACATCATCTACATAGTTTTAAATTTAGCCCCTTGATAAAGTCTGTATTCCCAGCTCAAGCACTGGGAACCAGACAAAAATCAAACTTTTAGGATAAAGCTACAACCGATACTTTACCTGCGATGGCTAGTGCGATCGCTCTCAAGGCAGAAGCACTGGCTGAATCGGGTTCTCCCACCACTATTGGTACACCCGTATCACCACCGATTCTGGTAGAAATTTCTAGGGGTACACACCCAAGTAATGGTACACCCAGTTCTGCCGCAGTTTTGGAACCTCCACCAGAACCAAATATGTCATATTTTTTATCGGGCATATCGGGGGGGATAAAGTAACTCATGTTTTCCACGATTCCCAAAACAGGAACATTTAGCTGCTGGAACATTTTTAAACCTTTGCGTGAATCCAACAGGGCTACTGTTTGCGGTGTGGTGACAATTACGGCACCTGCCATCGGTACTGCTTGGGTGAGGGTTAATTGGGCATCCCCTGTACCAGGAGGCATATCAACAATTAAATAATCTAGTTCTCCCCATTCTACTTGGTAAAGAAATTGACGAATCACCCCATTTAACATTGGTCCGCGCCAAATTACAGGTTGATCTCGGTCAATTAAAAACCCCATAGAAACTAGCTTGACTCCGTGGTTAAAGGCTGGTTCTAGTATGTCCTTGCCTTCATGCGGTCGCACTACAATTGCAGCGTCACTTAGTCCTAACATTGTCGGGTCATTAGGACCGTAAATATCCGCATCCAGTAAGCCAACTTTGGCACCTGTTTGTGCAAGTGCTACCGCCACATTCACCGCGATGGTGCTTTTCCCAACACCACCTTTTCCGCTAGATACCGCAATAATGTTTTTGACACCGGGTACGCTATTGCGATTGGGCAAATCTTTTTGTTTTGGTGTTTCCGCAGTTACTTCTACAGCCACATCCGTAACACCTGGGAGGGTTTTTACTGCTTTTTGGCAGTCTTCAACAATAAATTCGCGCAGAGGACAAGCAGGTGTTGTAAGTACCAATGTAAAACTTACCTTACCACCCTCAACTGTGACATTGCGAATCATGTTGAGTTCCACCAGACTTTTGCGGAGTTCTGGGTCTTGTACTGGTCGCAATACTTCTAAAATTGCTTGAGAATTAAGGATACTATTCATTATGTGTTTTCCACCCTACTGCCGCAACAAATTTAGACAAACAGTAATTATTATCTAATTCGGATTTTAACTGGCATCGGGACAGTAATAAATAACGATTTATTGTTGAAGCAATGCGATCGCTTTCACCAAGCGACAGAGACCCCGCCGTAAAACGATGAGGTCTCTGTCTACCTAAAAATGAAGTTTAATTTGATTTCCGGTATAAAATCAACAGGCGATCGCCTTTATTTAATATCCACCACCGTCGCAGCCACTGCTATATCCACCACCGTCAGAACCGCTGCTATATCCGCCACCGTCACAGCCACTGCTGTATCCACCACCGTCGTAACTACTGCTATATCCACCGCTATCAATGGTGTTACTGAAACCTTCCCAGCCAGCGGTACTAGAAAAATTGTTCTGTCTCTTAGTAGAACGCTTCTGGGATTTGCTTCTATGACCTCTTGAGGAACTCCTGGGAGCAAATAAAATCAGTAACACCGCCACCGTAACTGCAAATAATATCAAAAAACCCGTCATGAGCATTCTCCTTGGCAATAGTATGTGATATCTTCAAACATCTTCCCTACTCTTAAGGAATACTTTTATACTGAGCTTATTAGCTGTTTAAAGCATCTAAATTTTTAAGTAATACAGTTAGCTACCAAGTCAAGCGAAAGTATTCCAGAATTTTTGCCAAAGTTAGGTGGTTACACAAAATTAAAAAATTAAATATAGTCGTTCTGCTGTTTCAGCTAAAAATCAAAACAACTATCATTTAAAGATTTACGCTGACCTGAAACTGCCTGCAACGCAGCTTCTTCAGCCGATTCCACCAGCGCACGAGCCACACGATCGGCATAAGGACGAGAAAATGACCAAATCAACGGTGATAACCAACCTCGTAGGGTGACTGAATAAGATAAACAAGTACCACACACTGTGGATTCTACTTGGTATGTAATACGTTCTTCGATACCCGGAATTGCTAGAACTCGAATACTTAGTAATTCCCTAGGGTTAACGCGTTCAACAAAGATACGGATGGGAATTGGTGATAAACGAGTTACAGCCTGAAAGATTAACCCTGGCTTAGGTACTAATCCGTATGGAACATTAGTACTTTTTAAAAGTGGGTGCCAGGACACATCTGCTAAATCTACTACTTTTTGCCAAAGTTCATCTACAGAAGCCGGACTAATTTCTCGATATGTTCGCACTAATGAGGCGCAAAATCGACGACGTTTAATGCGAATGAATTTTAACCACCAACCCTGCATTTTCCTAACCCTCCTCATCGCTACAGGCTTTCTGATCACTCCTCGGCTGGATCAACAACGATCAATACACAACTTTTCACGCATCGCCTACTAGTAGCATTTGTTTGATTCGGCTTACTTGAAAATTTTGGCTGAGTGCTGGACTGGCAAAATTAACAACAACTTTAATAAGTACGCTTGTTGATATCGGCATATCTTCCTCCTTAAGGAAGAACAGTCACACATTGGGATTCAATTCGTATCTTACCAGGAGGCAAAAATATAAATTTTCCTAAAGTAAAAATCGAAATATATTGCTCCTAATTATCTTTTTAGCCAGTACTTTCGCCGGAATGATCATTAATTAAGGAACAAATATTGAGCTTTATTAAGCATTATGTAGAAATCAAAACCTGAAGTATTTCTCCTCATTCCTCACCAGTCAGTGTTTATAACAAAAATATTCACACAAACTTGTCTAAAAAAAATAAATCGTACACAAGTCCATACACAATTTGAGGGACAATGATTTTGATGATGTTAAATCATCGTGTCAAATTTTAGTGTGTCAACGCTGGTGCCGACATGAAAGTCGCTGGGAAAGCTGAGAGGTTGCCGCTCAGGCTGACTCATAACTTTTGCCAAACTTTAGATAAAAAAAGTTTATTGGTGGAAATTGTAATTTTAGGTTTCAAAATTTATGCTGACTAACTCCCATTCTCCCGCTGTACAAGGGCAATCAACCAGATCTCTACCGCCATCTGACGCGAAAACACGAGTCAGTCAGTTTATGCGTCAGTTGCAAGATGACATTACCCAAAAGCTAGAACAAGTCGATGGCAAGGCTAAGTTCAAAGAAGATCATTGGGAACGTGCAGAAGGTGGCGGTGGGCGATCGCGTATTATGTCAGAGGGTAATATTTTCGAGAAAGCTGGTGTGGGCTTTTCCGAGGTTTGGGGTGACGAACTACCTCCATCAATCCTCACCCAACGTCCCGAAGCTAAAGGACATAACTTTTATGTAACTGGAACTTCTTTGGTTCTCCACCCCCGTAACCCTTATATCCCAACAGTTCACCTCAATTATCGCTACTTTGAAGCAGGTCCTGTATGGTGGTTTGGTGGTGGTGCCGATTTAACTCCCTACTATCCTTTTGCCGAAGATGCAACTCATTTCCACCAAACTTTTAAAACAGCTTGCGATCGCCATCACTCAGAATATTACCCAATATTTAAGCGTTGGTGCGACGAATACTTTTATCTGAAGCATCGGGACGAAACACGCGGTATCGGCGGTATTTTCTTTGATTATCAAGACGGAACCGGAGATTTGTATCGTGGTCCCCACATAGATAGTTCAGCAGCAATTTATAACAATCAAATTGGCACGCCACCAACCCGTACTTGGGAAGAACTCTTTGCATTTGCCCAAGAATGTGGTAAGTCTTTCTTGCCTGCATATGTTCCCATAGTTGAAAAACGTCAATCAACTGAGTACGGTGAACGTGAGCGAGATTTTCAACTTTACCGTCGGGGTCGATATGTAGAATTTAACTTGGTTTTTGACAGAGGTACTATCTTTGGTTTACAAACCAATGGACGCACCGAATCAATCCTCATGTCCCTACCACCGTTAGTTCGTTGGGAGTATGGGTACAAACCTGAACCCAATACTCCTGAAGCTGAATTATACGAAACCTTCCTCAAGCCCCAAGATTGGGCTAATTGGCATAAATAGCGATAGAAAACTGCCAAAAGGTCAGTTAAAAATGCACTAGTCAACCACTAACTCCAAATATTAAAAGGGTTAGTGACTGACTCATATACCGGATAGAGCGTGAATAAAGGAACAAAAGTCTACACAGCTTTATCTTCAGATTTCACTGCGAGAATTTTTCTTGAGAATTTTTCTAGTATTACAATGCTGGTACGCATCCGACAAGCCAGTAAGATATTTGATTAACTAAGCTGTTTTTGCTAAATTTCTTGGTTCTGAAAATCAAATTATCTCCAAGTGATACACTTTACCTTTGATAAAATGAAAATTTTATAGTGGCAAAAATATTACTTTTGTTATACTGGTGTTTCGGGTCATAAAAGGATATAAATGTTGCTATGGAAAGTAATCTTTGCGGTCTTAACCCATTCTGGGCTTTACTTAGAAACCGCATCTAATTTTAGTTAAGAGTGTCAAGGGGAAGATCAGTGATTCATATCGAGCAAAAATCTTATACTAGCCAAGATGGTAATACTGTGATTGTTTTGACACCAACTGGTCGTCTGGACATCACTACAGCTTGGCAATTTCGTCTTAAATTACAAGAATGTATTTCTAAACTTAGTCATCATGTTGTGGTTAATCTGAGTCAGGTTAACTTTATTGATAGTTCTGGTTTAACCTCTCTTGTTGCCGGAATGCGAGATGCAGATAAGGTTAAAGGTAGTTTTCGTATTTGTAATGTCCATCCTGAAGCAAAGCTGGTATTTGAAGTCACGATGATGGACACAGTTTTTGAAATTTTCGAGACTGAGGAAGAGGCTTTGGAAGGTGTACCTCGTAATATTATTGCTAGTTAGTTGATTGACTACAAGTAGTGCATGGTTTCGGAACTCAGAATAGACAAAGTGTTGAAGAGCTAAATTTTTCCTATATTCACACTGTTCCCTATTTTTATCAGTGCTGCACTACCTTGAATTTGTTATTAATTTTAAGGGAATTTTAAGAGAGGGACGATTGCTTTCGTTTTTGATAGTGATATGGTCCTAAAATTGCTCCCCAAGTTGCTCTACCAGTTTCTGGATCTATACCTTTGTCGTAGGTCTTAAGCTCTTCTTGCGTTACCTCGAATCCGAGTGAAACCCTTACTATATTACCGTTGTATCTAAAGCTGCAAATGCTATTTGCGACTGGTGTGGCAATAAACTGTAAGTGATGTGATGTTTCTTTAATTTCTACTTCCAATACACAACCTGGTAAATCTTCTAAATCATCTGGAGTCAGATTTTTTAGTCTACCAGGCTCTTTTCCAGCACCAACTAAAGAAATATAGTCTTTCAATGCATAATACTGAACTTGTAGTGAAGATTCGACATTACCTACCTGACGGATACGAATAATACGCTGACGATAGGGTTGATCCAAGTTAACAATATTAGCCTGTTCCGCAAAGAAAGTGATACTATCTTCGGGAAATAATGGTACAGGTATATGCCATAAACGCAAATGTACAAACCAAGCAGGTTCAGCTAGGGATTGCTTGCTATTATCGAATTCGCCAGCTAGATAATTACCGAGAGTGAGCAACTGGGAGGAGCAGTTCATAATAGTTAATTATTCGTTATGATGTATTATTGTTGCTGAGTAGTTGTGTTCGATATGGGGATCAAGCCCTAAGTGATTGTTTTGGTTCTATTTGTAATTATCCTATTACAAGTTGAATCAATAAGAAGTAATTATTGGTTTCGATAGCAACTAATACTCAGCCTATGTCAATTTACTGTAACTTGGCAAACTCGCCTCAATAGCGAGAGAATAAACATACGTCGCCCTATAATTAACTTTGTGAATAACGTTCGTACTGTCTCCGATACAAAAAAGACTTTCTATAGTATCCATACTCGCCCCATCAACACCATTTACCGCCGGGTTGTGGAAGAGTTAATGGTGGAAATGCACCTGCTTTCTGTAAATACTGATTTTACTTACAATCCGATTTATGCTTTAGGTGTTGCCACAGCATTCGAGCGGTTCATGCAGGGTTATGATCCAGAAAAAGATAAAGAGCAGCTTTTTCATGCTTTGTGTCAGTCTGTTGAAATTGATACCCAAAAAATCAAGCAAGAAGCTCACAGCTTAAAAGATGTAGCAGCAAGTATGTCTGTCGGTGATTTGATTAGTTGTTTGAGTCGAGCAAAGCGCTTTGATAATGCAGGTGAATTGCAAAATCAGTTGGACGCGATCGCATCCAATCCCAAATTCAAGTATAGTCGCTTGTTTGCTATTGGCTTGTTCTCACTCCTAGAAGCTGCTAGTCCAGAAACTGTCAAGGATGAAAAGCAGCGTAATGATGCCTTAGTTAGCATTGCCAAAGGTTTAAATATCTCCGAGGACAAACTCAGCAAGGATTTAGATCTATATCGCTCCAATCTAGATAAAATGGCACAAGCGATGGTGGTGATGGCAGATATGCTAGCAGCAGATCGCAAAAAACGCGAGCAACGCGCTCAACAAAAATCAAGTGTTGCCGCAACTCCTAGCAGTGAGCAGTGAAAATTAAGATAACTGAAAACTGATGACAAGTTTAGGGAATGGGAAATTTAGAATTTAGAATTAATAACTCAAAATAGAAAACTCGGAATTACAAATTAGAACTCAAGATTCAAAATTTGGAGTTCAAGATTACGCTCTGATGAGTTAGCAGGAAAAACCTATTGATCTTCTACATTCTGTATTTTCCCTCCTTCCTCTAAACTCTAGTTAATGATTTTAGAAAGGTATAATTTGATAAATTAGGTTTGTCACAACAGATAGTGAAAATGCTCCTAAAATAGCACTCCAGGCTCCAAAACGCAGACGAAAGCCCTGGACAAAAGAAGCTGCAAGTCCAAAGCACATTGCTGAGATTGCAAATGTGAAAAATGCGGGAAAAATATTAAATGTTAAAGCATTGGGAACTTGAAATATAAAGCTCAATAATGGTCTAACTAATGCTGATATGATACCTAGTACAGCAGCCGAAACAAATGTTTTATCTGGGCTATCAATATCTACTCCAATTGGTAGTTTACTAATAACAAAAAAACTGGCTGAGGTGACTAGCCAAGCAACTAAAATTGATGTGATATTCATTGTTCAACCTATTATTTGGTTGAAGCAATCATAAAATTTAAATTTAGAGATAAAAGTTAGCTGTGAACGGTGAAATTAGGCAATATGTAGCAGATTTCAGGCATTATCTGAGTGTATTTCACTTCACCTGAAATCTGCTATAAACTGTCAACACTAAGGGCTACTTGGACTAGAAGGAACTGGAACTCCTGGCTGAACTGGAGCAACTCCAGAATTAGGAACATATTGTGGGTTGACATTTTGCCCCGGTTGTGTATTTGTAGTCGGGGGAAAATTGGGGATAGCTGGTTGGGGATTGCCTAGTTGGGGTGCGCTTCCAGGACTTGCGGGGAAAAGTGGTGCGGGTGGTGCGGTGGTGGTAGTAGGTTCTTCAGTTACAGATGCATTTTGGATAACTCCCAAGGATACGCGATCGCCTCCTACCTGGCGCAGTACATTTAGCGTTTCAATTACATCATTGTACTGGGCTGAACGGGCTGCATTTAGAAGTAAAGTACCACTGGGGTTTTGTTTAAGGTAATTTCCCAAGACTCCCGGCAGTTGTTCACGAGTAATTAATCTTTGTCCCTGTGGCTCAATCACATAAAGTTGATTAATGGGGTCAATGTGGATAATTAAACGCTGCGGATCAGTCTTATTCGTATCTCCTGGCAGTGCTGGTGATGTGGTTGCTGTGGAGGCTTTGGGTAAATCCAAATTAATCGCTTTAATAGCCTCTTTGCGAGAAAACTGTAATGCAGCCAAGATAAAAAACGTCAAAATACAAAAAATAACGTCAATTAACGGGATAATTTGGACTTGTGCATCTTCACTTGTGGTTTGGGAACTAATTTTCATCGGTTCAAGTATATGTCTAATTGACAAATAATTAATTAACTAAATCATGTCGTGAGGAGTAATTAAAAATCTGGTTTTAATTTTCCGGTTGTGAAGGTTTAGTTTCATCGGAGATTTCAGTTGGGGAATCAGAACTGAATCTATTTTTAGCTGGACGACGGGGAAAACCAAAGTTGTTGGGGTTAGATTCAACCGTAATTGCCGTAGATGTTGCCAAACTGCTGGCAAAACGTTCTGGAGACTCACGATAAATTAACTCTAACTCATTCCCCGCCTTGCGGAAAATACGTACTTGGTTGACGATAAATGCTTGAAATAAGCGGTAAAAAACCAAGCTAACAATAGCAACTACCATCCCAGCCGCAGTACTAATTAGCGATTCTCCAATTCCGGTTGTCACCTCAGCCGATTTTTGCACCACATCATCAATGCGAAGCGATCGCAAAGATTGATAAAGTCCCCAAACAGTACCAAATAATCCTAGCAGGGGCGCGAGTGCGATCGCAGCTTCCAAAAACTTCTCTCCCTTACGCATTCCCGATAGTTCATCCTCGGCGCTTGATTCTAAGGCAAGTTTAAAGGTTTCCACATCTGCCTTGGGCAAACTCAAGGGCGCGTATAGAAATCTACCAATAGGTTGATCCGTAGCTCTCTGGGCGATATCCCTCGCTAAACCCCAATTTTCACTAGCTGCACTCAATATACGGGTAACAATTTCCTTCTCCTGGTTCAATATCCGTAACCAAAACCACAGACGTTCAAAAACTACACTTACAGTCAAAACAGATAAAGCCAGCAACGGGTACATCGCTGGTCCACCTTTTCTTAATTCGTTGATAATTTCCACAGTTATCTTTTTCCTCGCTTAATTTTTAAATCAAAATATTCCAAACCATTCTAATTCTGAAGATACATGTACAAACTCCATACTTATGATAAATATCAATAAGCTAAAGCTTTACGGAAGAGCACTTGTAGCATCTACCAGATAAAATGTGACGGTTATTCCCACAGGAAGTTTAGGACATTATTTGCAAAAATTAAAGACAACTAGAGGATCAAAACATGAAATTTTCAATTCAATCTGTGTATAACTGGTACCGCAGCACAATTCGTAATCCCAAATATCGTTGGTGGGTTGTCTTAGGAACACTGGTATATTTTATTAGCCCAATCGACTTAATTCCAGATATCTTATTCCCTGTTGTGGGTGAACTAGATGATGTTTTTCTTTTGACATTGTTAGTAACAGAAGTATCTCAAATGCTAATCGAAGGTTTCAAAGCACGACAAGCTACAGTTTCCACAGAAAACCCCGCCCCTCCAGCAAATACAATTGATGTTGATGCAGTTCCTGTTAAGTGATGCTGCGGGATACTTCAGACAACAAAAAAAAATATGAGATTGCTAGGAACCTAGGAATACTAGGTTTCTACAGCCAGTTACCTACATACAACAATAAAAGCCTTCCAAAGCCCCGTAGATTGAATTCTACGGGGTTTTCAATATAAATGCCAGCCCTTAAATTCTAAATCCCGAATCTATCTCCCTCACCATTAGTTAAAAAAAGCTAAATTTTAGACAGCAAAACCGCATCAATTATGGCAGGATGGGAAAGGCAGTAATGTCAAAGCGGAGCAGATAAGCAAGTTAAGATATTTTGCTTTCCGATCTCTTAACTTTTGCCGCCTTTGATAGTCGTGGCGAATACCGCTACCATATTCCCACTTCTCTGGAAACTGACCAATGTAGATATTGGTGGATGCGAGTTTGCACAAAGTCAGATTTTTGTATTTTAAGCAAATCTTCCATTGAGGTGGGTCACTATCGTCTGTATTGAGGAAAGTGATCACGAACAGATATACATGTAATTGAACCTTCAGCCATAAATGAATTCAGAAAGCCCAGAAACTTACATCAACCATCCCACTTGGGGTTTGCTCTACAGAATTAGTATGGTAGATGAAAACCAAGAGCTATTCACCACACTTTATGCTCAACGCTTATTTTTTGTAGTAACAACCGAAGCTAAAGCCATGAAGTTTCAGCCGATTGGACGTACTGAAGCTAGGATGATGCTGGAAAATAGGATGCGTACCCTTCGTCGCAGTGGACCCCCGCAAGAGTACGATCAGCTACAGAGTGTTTTTCAACGCACTTTCCAATGAATTCAGTATTTGCTAGATGACAAGTCAACAGTTACGCGAACGCATTTCTACTACAATCTCGCAGCTACCATCATCTGTCCGTCTCATTGCTGTCACGAAAACAGTTCCTGCGGAGATAATTCGCATCGCTTATGCCGCAGGAATTCGTGATTTTGGTGAAAATCGGATCCAAGAAACTGCCTTAAAACAAGCAGAGTTAGAGGATTTACCTGATATTACCTGGCACCTGATTGGGAATCTTCAAAGTAATAAGGCTAAAAAAGCCCTGCAATTATTTCAATGGATTCACTCTGTTGACAGTTTAGCGATCGCTCAACGTCTCAACTCCCTCGCAGCCGAATTAAAAGTAAGTCCCCAAATCTGCCTTCAAGTCAAAATTCTCCCAGATCCCACTAAATTCGGCTGGAATCCATCCCAACTTCTAAATGACTTACCTGCCCTCAATGATTGCAATAATTTACAATTTCAAGGTTTGATGACAATTTCCCCTCTGGGATTAAACGATAATCAAATATTAGATGTATTTAATGCTACTAAAAATTTAGCCAAAGAGGTTAAATTACGCAATTTTATCAATATGCCCATGACCGAATTATCAATGGGAATGTCTGGTGATTATCACCTGGCAATTGATGCAGGTGCAACAATGGTAAGGCTAGGAACCATTCTATTTGGTAGCAGAAGCTAAGAAATATATTGAATTTATTTCATCTACTTTGCTGCCAGATATAGGCATCTACTATTTTGAATTATCAATATTTACTTATACTGATACTTCTTTATACCGAAAATTATTATTTAACCCCAGTTCACTAAAGCACATTAAATATAGTATTTACATTTGTACATCCAAATAAAATTTGGGTGAAAAAAACTTTGCCGAATAGACTGCTTAGGATATAATTTTGACTCATTAATTCCGTGTATGTAACACTTGACGACTAATAAAGTTAGTTAATTAACAAAAAGTCGTGATAAATGCTACAAACAGCGATAGAATTCCTAAATTGTTTGTGTGTCTTCATGGTCAAAGAGAAATAACCAATCACTTTGCCAGTTTCAGTCGCAGTAATCAGCACCAGGAGCGTGTAAAAATGAACAATATATTTTCTAAATTGCGAGACTTTGTTGGTTTAAATGAACCTGTAGAATATGAAGAATACTACGAAGAAGTAGAACCGGAAACTTATCAGGCTCCATATGCGGAGCAAAATCCCCCAGCTGCCGCACCTCAAACTCAAGAATCTGCTGCTCAGAATCGACGTTGGCGCGAACCCATGACTACAATGAGTACTGATGTCGCAACAAGTTCAAAAACAATGAGTAATGTGATCGGTATGCCAGGAGCACTTAACGGAATTTCAGAAGTTTTAGTGTTAGAACCTCGTACCTTTGAAGAAATGCCCCAGGCAATTCAAGCATTGCGCGAACGCAAATCGGTAGTATTAAATTTGACAATCATGGATCCAGATCAAGCACAAAGAGCCGTGGATTTTGTTGCTGGTGGAACCTATGCTCTCGATGGACATCAAGAGCGAATTGGGGAAAGTATCTTTTTATTCACACCCAGTTGTGTCCAAGTTAGTACCCAAGGTGGTGTCCTTCATGAAGTACCTGTACCTCAAACTCCAGTCCGGAATCGTTCCGCATCCGTTCCAAATCCAGCTTGGGGAACAGATGCCGCTCGTATGGCACAATAGAAGTGGTGCTTTGGGATTTTAGATCCGGGATTACATCTAAAATTCCAAATCCCATGCTTGTAGTGTTAATTTGAGGAAATCCAAATTGTCTGTAAAATTTGGCTTAATTGGTGGCGGGGTAATGGGGGAAGCGCTATTATCTCGTCTCGTTAATTTGGGGATATACCAGCCTTCAGAAATCATTGTGAGTGAACCTGTTGCTTCTCGTCAGGATTTTCTCAACCAGAAATATGGCGTTGGAGTTACTGGTGATAACTGCCAAGTATTTTCGACAAGTGAAGAAGTTATATTTTTAGCCATAAAACCTCAAATATTTGCTGGCATAGCTCAGGAAATATCCCACCTGTTACCATTTAGTAGTTTTCCCTTGTTAGTATCAATTTTGGCTGGAGTGTCTTTATCTCACTTGGAAACAGCTTTCCCCAACTTCCCCGTAGTTAGGGCAATGCCAAATACACCTGCCACCGTTGGAGCGGGAATGACTGCTATTTGTCCAGGTAGCCATGTGGAAGCAAATCACCGAGAAACAGCACGGCAGCTATTTTCCGCAGTGGGAGAAGTGGTGGAGATAGCCGAAACCTTGATGGATGCCGTAACTGGCTTATCTGGAAGTGGTCCAGCCTATGTGGCGTTGATGGTGGAAGCTTTAGCAGATGGAGGTGTGAGTGTGGGATTGCCTCGTGCGGTAGCGTCTCAACTGGCTTTACAAACCGTCTTCGGGACAGCAAAGTTGTTACAGGAAACAAAAATACACCCAGCAGAGTTGAAAGATCGGGTGACAAGTCCTGGAGGAACAACCATTGCTGGAGTCAGCGAATTAGAAAAAGCTGGTTTTCGTTCAGCTTTAATTCAAGCAGTTAAAGCTGCCGCTAACCGTTCTCAAGAACTGGGAAAGTAAAGTCAAAATTAAACAGCCAACTGTGGTCAATAAATATTTAAGATAAAAATCCCCACGCAGTTAGATATAATTACTTTTTACATCTTCAGCGAAACAAACATCATCTGTTAGAGTTTTGATTTGTTGCGTCTAGGTGAATTGCAGGCGAATCCCTGATAGAACTTGAATAATATATATAACGTGGTTGTAATTAATATTGAGTGAATTATCCTGCACCTTCTTCCGGAGTAGACCCAAAAAATATATTTCCATTTGAACTTGACCAATTCCAACTGGATGCGATCGCATCTCTCAATGCTGGTAGTTCTGTCGTTGTTTGTGCCCCCACTGGTTCGGGTAAAACTTTAATTGGCGAATACGCCATCTATCGTGCCCTATCACGGGGGAAACGGGTCTTTTATACCACCCCACTCAAAGCTCTCTCCAATCAAAAACTCCGTGATTTCCGCGAGACTTTTGGACAAGATAACGTTGGTTTGTTAACAGGTGATGCCTCCATCAACCGCGATGCCTCAGTTTTGGTGATGACTACTGAGATTTTTCGCAACATGCTCTATGGCACCCCCATCGGTCAAGTTGGTATCTCTTTGACAGATGTTGACGCTGTAGTCTTAGATGAATGTCACTACATGAATGACCGCCAACGCGGTACCGTTTGGGAAGAATCTATTGTCTACTGTCCCCACGAAGTCCAATTAGTTGCCCTCTCAGCCACCGTCGATAATAGTGATCAACTTACCGACTGGCTAAATCAGGTTCACGGACCAACTGACCTCATTTATTCAGATTTTCGTCCGGTTCCTCTAGAATTTTACTTCGGCAACACCAAGGGGCTTTTTCCCCTTCTCAACGACTCCAAAACCCACATCAACCCCCGCCTAGCACAACGGAAAAAACGCAAAGGTGATGGTGATCGAGGTCGCAATGGTAGACCAGAAGCCCCCAGTATTAATTATGTCTTGAGCCATCTCCAACAGCGAGATATGCTACCAGCTATTTACTTTATCTTCAGCCGCCGTGGCTGCGATAAATCGGTGGCGGATGTAGGGGATATGTGGCTGGTTAACCCTGATGAAGCCTATAAGTTGCGGGTGCAAATTGATGACTTTTTGACCCGAAATCCAGATGCTGGACGCGCTGGACATGTAGGTCCACTGTATCGAGGGATAGCAGCACACCACGCGGGAATTTTACCTGCGTGGAAGGTATTGGTGGAGGAACTGTTTCAGCAGGGTTTAATTAAGGTAGTTTTTGCAACTGAAACCCTGGCAGCAGGAATCAACATGCCCGCCAGAACCACTGTAATTTCAACCCTTTCTAAACGTACAGATAACGGACATCGCCTACTCAATGCGTCAGAATTTTTACAAATGGCTGGACGTGCCGGACGTAGGGGAATGGACGACCGGGGTTATGTTGTCACCCTGCAAACACCCTTTGAAGGTGCCAAGGAAGCCTCCTATTTAGCCACATCCAAACCAGATCCCTTAGTTAGTCAATTTACACCCAGCTACGGCATGGTGTTGAATTTGCTCCAAACCCACACTTTAGAGCAAACCAGGGAACTAATTGAGCGCAGTTTTGGACAATATTTAGCCAATTTTCACCTCAGACCTCAGTATGAGTATTTAGCAGAACTCCAGCGTCAACTGGGTGAAACCCAAGCCCAAATTGATGCTGTGAACGAAAATGAACTTGCCCTTTACGAGAAATTACGGCAAAGGCTGAAAGTTGAACGACAACTGTTAAAAACACTCCAAGAACAAGCAGTAGAAGCCAGACAGGAAGAATTGGGGATGATGTTGGGGTTTGCTGTGGCGGGAACAATCTTAGGATTGAAAGGTAAAAATATTCCCGTTGCCACACCCGTTACCGCTGCTTTAATTACCAAATCCGCCAGTTCGGGACAAGCACCCTACCTAATTTGTTTGGGAAGCGACAACCGTTGGTATGTCGCAACAACCGGAGACGTGGTGGAATTGTATGCTGAGTTTCCCAGAATTGACGTGCCAGAGAACTTACTGCCACCTGCGGAGATGCAAATAAAACCCGGACACTCACGCCGTGGTAATTTGGAAACGAATGCGATCGCATCATCGATTCCCGAACCAGAAGGTTTATCATACTTAGCACCAGAAGTCAGGGAACAACTCAGCCGTGTCACCGCAATTCAGGCACAAATCGAAGCACACCCCCTCTATCAAAGTGGGAATGCAGCTTCACTATTTAAACGTCGTAACCGTGTTGTAGAACTAACAGTAGAAATCGAAGAATTAGAAGCACATGTTCAACAGCAATCCCAACGTCACTGGGAAGAATTTGTCAATTTAATAGACATTTTGCAGCAATTCGACTGTTTAAGTAACCTAATTCCCACCCAACAAGGACAAATAGCCGCCGCCATTCGCGGTGAAAATGAATTGTGGCTAGGTTTAGCCCTTTCCAGTGGCGAAGTAGATGCCCTCGACCCCCAGCAATTAGCGGCAATTGTCGCTGCACTGGTGACAGAAACACCTCGTCCTGATAGCTTTGTGCGCTTTGATTTATCTGCCGAAGTTGACGAAGCTTGGGGAAGACTGCAAAAAATCCGCAAAGCAGTTCTTAAAGTTCAATATCGTCACGGGGTTGCCCTTCCCGTCGGTTTGGAAATCCGTTATATCAACATAATTTCTTTAGTGGAACAATGGGCGCTTGGTGTTGAATGGGTAGAACTTTGTGAACATACTAGTTTAGATGAAGGTGATGTAGTGCGAATTCTACGCCGTACCCTTGATTTACTATCTCAAATTCCCCACGTACCACACCTTTCTGATGCCCTCTATCGTAACGCTCGGCGGGCAATGCAGTTAATTGATCGATTCCCAGTTAATGAGGTGATGGAGTGAGTAACTTAATCCATCAGTTTTGATGGCGAAGTTATGGGCTTCCGGGAAAATAAAATACCAGCTTGTAGGGTGTGTGACGCTACGATAATCTGATCGTAGATTAGTATTTGTAGCGTCACGCATGGACGATAACTGCGCTTAGATTGGTACTTTATGCTTCGATTAGTACAGAGTGCGATTCTCCTCCAGAAGACTGCGCTTTTGGGATTCGGGTATTTTTTAGAACAGTGGATAACTGTCGTAAACGTTCACTTACTTCAATATTAGACTCACGCGATCGCTATGAGCAAAAGGACTCGCATTGATGTCGAGTGAGTGTAACATTTATATCGGGTGGAAAAACTTTTGTTTACACTGAACGCTATCTTTGTCAAGTTGACAGCAATTAACTATGTGATTTTAAATTGACAACGATAATCCCCTTCTCAAGGTAAGATTTAAAAATCAATCTGATGTTCTTAATAATGCTCTGATCTGTAGCTAAAATGGGTAAATATGTTGATAGCCCAAAGTTATCTATTTTTTCTAAGATGAGCAATACATCCCAAATACAAGTGGCATTAGATTTGCCAGAAAAAGTCGAGAAAGACAAGAATGTCTCTCATCCTAGTTCCTTATGTTCGTCCCATTTCTCTCAAACACCTTATGAATTACTAAAATCTTCTGTCAAAATAAAATCTTTGAAGAAAATTTATGATGACAAATTTGAATCGAGCACAACTAAAGGTATTGACCGACTTAGCGGTATTCAATTTAGAAAGCAAAGTAAGTCACAGTTTAAAGTAATCAAGAAGAAGTGTTTGAATGGAACATATAGATTTTCACCCTATCTAGAATTACTGCGATCTAAAGGAAGAGATAAGCCTCCAAGGCTCCTAGCAATTCCAACAGTGCGTGATAGAATTGTTTTATATGCATTAAAAGAAATTCTATTTCAAATATTTCCAGACTGTGTTCCACGTAAATTAGCTAATACCTATATTTATGATATTAAAAAATTTGTTTCTAGTAGATCACCTTCCGAAGTTAGTATACTTCGCGCAGACGTAGAAAATTTTTATGGATCAATTAATAGAGAAAAGTTATTCATAAAATTAAAAAAACGAATAAAATCATATAAACTATTATCATTAATTAAAAAAGCTATCGAAACACCTATTGTTCCTAATAATTATAGCCGAAAAGACAGAAAAGAATATGTTAAGGAATCTAAAGGTATAGGTATACCACAAGGTTTATCCATATCAAATATTCTTGCACATATTTACTTGTATGATTTTGATCATCTCATAAAAAATCATAATTGCGTTAATGTCTATTATCGATATGTAGATGACATATTAATTTTCTCTGAAAAAGATAAAATTGACAAAATAGAAATATTATTTAAAAGTGAATTGAAAAATATCGACCTTAATTGCAACTTCAATAAAACATACAAAAAGAGCGGTCAAGAAGAGTTTGAATATCTTGGATATCGCTTTAAATTACCTACAGTTACAATTAGGTTATCTACAATAGAAAGGTTTATTCATTCAATAACTGCTAAATTTAGCAGTTACATCCATAATCGAACAAAAAATTTACAGTCGAAGTATGCTGTGGATAAGTTAAAAGAAAATTTTGTTGTTAATTTAAATGAAAAAATTACCGGTGCTATTAGTGAAAAACGAAAATATGGTTGGATCTTTTACTTTAGTGCTATTAATGACATGTCTGTACTCTACAAGATAGATAATATAATTGCTGGCTTATTTAAGAGATTGGAAGATTTTGATAGAATTCCTCCCGCTAACTTAAAAAAAATTTCACGAGCTTTTTATGAGGCTAAGTATAATCCTGAAGGTGGTTATATACATGACTATAATAGTTACCAAACAGTCAAGCAAAAAAGCGATTTTCTTGGACAAAGAGGGCATCTTGAGCCTGAGAAAGAATACTCAGGAGAAGAAATTGAAAAGTTATTTGAGGCTATTAAGCAGAGAAATTTATCAGAGTTAGAGAGAGATGATAGTTGGTTATATTGATGAGTGATGTTAGAATCATTACAAGCGAGTCTGTCTCCTGCATTCGTATGATTGCAGGATCTCCTGGATATAATAGTTCAGGGGCGCATGTAATCAAACTCCCTTTGGGGCTTGACCTCCTAAAGCTTATTTTAGGAGTGGTTGTCGTTGTTATCATCACTAGGCAGGCTCGCCTTTGAATTTACAAACTATGCTTCTATTTCTATTGTATAACTGCATAGCATATACCTCTGATAAATGAACAGTAATAGCGACTCAAAAGAATACGCTGAATCATTAAGCAGAAGAATTTGGATAACTAAAGGTTCTCGTTTCAATGCAGCGCGAAGACTAAACAATAAGTACCAATTTTCACTTAACAGTATTTCAATACTATCTGTATATGGTATAGCAATTCCAGTTATTCAAGGTATTGTGAGAAATCCTCAATGCCAGAAAATAAATGAGATATACAATGCTATTTCTTTGATTTTATCTGTATTTACGTTAGCTATTAGTTTGTTAGAAGGGGCAAAAAATTATCAGCTTAAAGCAGAAAAACTACATAAAAATGCAGTAGAGATATCAAACTTGCAAAGAGAACTTGAGTACTTGATCATCAGTAAATCAGGGGATGCAGATTTTCTTCAAAAATTGGGCGATATGTCACTTCAATACGAGCATTTAATCGAAAAGTGTTCTGAAAATCATGAACCAGAAGACTATGATTTTTTCAAAGCACAAAACAGAAAAGACTTTAACATAAGTAGGCTTGCTGGATTTTATATAAGAATGAAGCTGATTATTAAAGATTACTGGTTATATATTTTTGTCTTAGGAATACCTCCAATTTTATTTTTATTATATTCATCTTGTTAATTTTTTTACGACTCTACCAAAAGAAACTAAAGAGCCAAATGATATACTCAGATTCAGCGTGAAATTTAAGGAGTTTATCAAAAAGTTTTAGTAAAAATATTGAAAAATCTAGAGCGTTACATCACGCGATCGCTCTGACCAAAAAAATCACTGTAGAAAAGAAAATATCAGAAGGCTTGAAGAAAAACAAATACATTTTCTTGAAGTTGATTTTTCTAAGCTACACACTGAGCGCAGCTTAGAGGTTGCAGTCGAACTACGTCCAGGTATAATATCTTACTTCTACAGTGTCTGAGATTTTATTTGGGTAACTTATTAATCTAAAATCTGCTGTAATTATCTAAGTTATTCTCTTCATTATTATCAAAATCGTCATCTCCTGGTTCTAAGCTCTTAAATTCTTGATCTAGTAAGTCAGTTTCAGTGGAATATGCTAAATCTTTTCTAGTGATGATAGTTTCTGATGCGAATTGGCTAGCGTAGGCAATTTTGGCTTCTAAATCTGGATTTGCAGTAGCTAATAGCTTTGCACGGGAGATGCGATCGCGGTTTCGTTTCGCTATCTTAGTATTACGCCACTTGATCCAAAAATACCGCATCAAAGGCACACTGATAAAGCCAACACCATAAAATAATAATACCCAGTAAATACTCTGGACAAATGCCACCAATCCACCTAATTGCGCTGCCAAAGCACCACCTTTAAGCAAACTACCCAACACCAAAGCACCACCTAGGTTGAGTATACCTAAGCCTGCACTGAGAAACAGTTGACCAGAAGTTGCATTACTAAATTTGAAGGGAATTTCTTCTAAAAATGTCGAAAATCTTTGCTGTTGTCTTTTTACAGCACCCACTTGTAACTTGGGAAAATAATAAACTAACTGTCCTTCGGGACTAACTTCCGGTTTACCATCAAATCGAATTAGTACAGGCAGCATATAATCTTCATATTCTTGCTGATAAGTCTCACCGATATTATCTAAATATGGGGAAATTTGTTCAGCTATCACAGCACCGCGATTGCTGCGAATTACAGCACCAATTTGTTTCCAGCGTTTTTCCTCTAACCTAGCGTTAGGATTTCCATCCCCGAATAAGAATGAGAAAACAGCTTCAAAAAAATTGAGTTCTTTTTTCTCCCGCTGACGTTTTTCGTAGTCATTTCCATAATTTGGGCTGGTGTACCACCAAAAATCGGGAAAAAAGAAGAAATTGCCCCAGTTTCCTCCACCTCCAGAACCACCATTATCATTATCGTTACTAAAGGTTGCAGCGATACTGATGGCAATCAAGGTGATGGAAATCAGAACCATTGATGCGATGAGAAATATGCCAAACGATAACCTAATTAAGTAAAATAAAACACCCCAAATTTTCTGCCACCATTCCTGTAGCTTGATTTGAAAGTATTTGTTCCGTAAAACATCGCGGAAATTCTTAGGAAAAAGGTAAACAACATCACCAGAGTTGGATACCTGCATATTTCCCCCAGCATCCGCAGCTAAAGCCAATAAACCCTGACTTGCTAGTTCGACATTTAACCCCGCTTGGGTTGCCACATCACCAATAGTGACGCGATATCCCAGCTTTTCCACTGCTTGCATAATGGCAGGATTGGGAGCCATTGCTTTGGTCTCCTATTGAAAGTAATTTGTGACTTCCTCTAGTATAAAGTTTGATTCTCAAAGTCGCAGAAGATGCTATTAAGATCCCCGACTTATTTAAAAGTCGGGGCTCTATAAACCTGTGGATTAAATGAAAGAAATTATGCCGGATAAATCCTTAAGCGACGGTTAGGTTCTTCACCAAAGCTGTCAGATTTGAGGCGGTAATGTTCCACTAACTCGTGTTGCATTTTTCGCACTTGGGCAGAACGAGGTAGTAATTCCACTGGTTGTCCTTTGGGGATGACAATTTGCTCTACAGCTAGTCTTGCCTCTTCTAGGGCATCAACTTCATCATCGGTGCCATTATGTAGCATTAGTTGTAGTTCACGCTCATCGCCAAATTCCGGGTCATCCATATTTAACATTCGTCGCAAACCACGGGTGATTTGGGGAATGGTGCTGGATTTGATCATGTGCAAAGGCAGATGACGTGACTTTGCAAGTTGCCGTAGTTTGGCGTGATTTTTAACATGCGATCGCAATGCTAAAATAGAGTCGGCATTATCTAGTTCTTTGGTTAAAGCTATGGGCAAATTCAGGACACTAATCACCTGTTCGAGTTGGCTACGACTCACCCCATAGGGATACACATGTAACGGTAAATCTTCACCATTTGGTCCTGCTTGACGAGGGTTGAGTTCCAGTTCAAAATCATCCAAACCCCATGATTCATCTAGTAGGCGGTCAAATTCACTACGTCCTGAAGTTCCATTTCCATGACCATTGAGTCTAGCGCCCACTGGCTGTAGTGGCACCATTTTTCCTGATGTTCGCCAGCCGTTACTGGGACGTGGAGGGGCAAATGCTTCTTCTACATTTGTCATGCTGACCATACTGCCACTACCTGCGTTACCACCGTTTACAGCGGTGAGATGACGGGCAATCGCAACTTTCCCATTCTCATCCACTGTCCGGGTTTGGGGACTGGGTTGACGACCCCGCAACAACATATCTACTGTATCCGCGACGCTTTCGTGGACAACCCACCGTTGTCTTTCATGCATCTCTACAGCAATTTCAAAGGTTGGTAGTGCCTTGCGTTCCAAAACTGTCTTTTGGCTACCTCGCCGTCTGGCTTCATCATCTCCCAATGTTACAGCTTGGATTCCACCCACTAAATCTGAGAGGGTCGGGTTTTTAATCAAATTTTCAATCTGATTTCCATGTGCTGTGCCCACTAATTGTACACCTCGCTCGGCAATTGTCCGGGCTGCTAAGGCTTCTAGTTCCGTCCCAATTTCATCAATGACGATTACCTCTGGCATGTGGTTTTCCACTGCCTCAATCATCACTTGGTGTTGTTCTTCTGGACGGGATACTTGCATTCTCCGGGCTTTACCAATTGCTGGGTGTGGCACATCACCGTCACCAGCAATTTCGTTGGAGGTATCTATAATTACCACACGCTTATTCAATTCATCAGCTAAGACGCGGGCAATTTCCCGTAAGGCTGTGGTTTTACCCACCCCAGGACGACCTAACATGAGAATTGATTTACCTGTTTCCACTAAATCCCGAATCATGCCAATGGTACCGAAAATCGCTCGACCAACGCGACAGGTTAAGCCGATAATCTTTCCTGTACGGTTACGAATAGCACTAATTCTGTGCAGGGTTTGCTCAATCCCGGCACGGTTATCTCCACCAAAGATTCCTACCCTAGAGACGCATTCGTCAATTTGTTGCTGGGTGATGGGTTGTTCGCTTAAATATTCGGCGCTACCAGGAAATCGGGCTTCTGGACGACGACCTAAATCTAAGACCACTTCTACTAAACTATCTCGTTGGGGATGATTTTCTAGAGCCTGTCGCAGGTCTTGGGGCAAAACATCTAATAATTTCTGGAGATCGTCTGTCATCGTCATGCTTTTTGTGGTGACGTTTGGAGAGATAGTGGGTGGATATTTGACGAATCAGTTTTACTGGTTCAAGCAAGTTATCCAAAAATATGCGGAGTTAGCACGTTTGCTGTAATTTGAGTTGGGAAGTGAGAGACTGGGCAAGTTCTACTGCTTGCCAAAGTAATTCCGGGTCTGCTTCTAGACTAACAGTTGGTTTTACACTACCTTGGTTTACCTCCGTTACTTCTAATTTTTCGATAATTGACGACAGTAACACCCTGGCATAACTGCCATAGGCAATGCCGGATATTTTTGAGTTATGTGTCTGTGGTGTTAAGTTCTTAGTGGTGAATTCATACTTAGGACTTAGCACTTGAGATTCTTTACTCTTCAACATCCCCATTGATTTTAGTTTAGCAACAGTGTAATCATTTGTACCTCCTGCCAATTGCACATATCCAGGTAGTTGTGCCGCCAAAACTTTTTGCCCTAACTTTACTGCTGCTAGGGTTGTACCATCCCCAATATCACCACTCATGGGACGACCATCAGTTTGCCACACCAATGCACATTTAAGTGGATGAATCAGGTCTGACAAAGATGACAAATATTCAATTACATTATCGTCTCCAGGACAACTAATAGCTATCAACTTTAGATGCTCAACATGGGGCAATATTGCTTGCCACAGTCGTCGAAATTCTGTCAATCGACCTACTTTTGTATGAATTTCTACTGCATCGACTCCAGCTGACAAAACCAATGGTGCAATTGCTCCGGGCGTTGATACATATGACCTAGCATAAATTATACCATAGGGGCAAATGGGAATACAACGTCCGCAACCGTAGCACTTTTCTGAGGTGACACCGGAGAAGTCATCTTGTTTTTGTTGAAAAACAATGGCTTGGGCTGGGCAAATTTTTTCACAAGGTCGGTGGCAATTGGTTGGACATTGGTTGATGTTAAATTCTGCTTTCCGAAAGTGTGGGTCTTCGCCATCATTAAGGCTGACCATTAGAAAAGGTGGACTTTTATAGAGTTTAAAGCCGCGTGCATGGGCAGCGTCGGCTAAGTTTGCGGCTATTTTCAAGGCTTCCTGAGCGGATGCGATCGCAGCGGGGTCTGCTGCTACATCAATACAATCTGCCCCTGCCAAAGTGTAGGCAAGTGTCAGACTTTTAACAGCAGGTAGATGTTGGAAACTGGCTCCGCAAATGAGCTTGAACCAATGACCTTCCTCAAGTGAGCGCAAGGGGTTAAACATATCAGCCACATTTCTATTATGCTACTAGTGACTGAAAATAGTCGCGTCTAATCAAGAAAATATTTAATCTTTGTTACAAATCAGATCAAATTTGATTCCACTGAAAACAATTCGTGGTGGTGATCCGATAGGGAACAAAGCCAAATTTTGTACACTGATATGCAAATTTTACCATTGCGGGTTTGCGGTCAATAAGTCGATCACACGAGTTGCTTCTACTGCCGGTGAGAAGAGATATCCTTGACCTAAATCACAGTTTAAGCTTCGCAACTGAATTAATTGTTCAGGAGTTTCAATTCCTTCGGCGATGGCTTTCATCCCCATGGAGTGGGCAATACCAATCATGGCTGGCACTAAACCCATATTTTCTTTGTTTTCCTGCATTCTCCTGACAAAAGATTTATCAATTTTGATTGCATTCAGAGGAAAACTATGTAAATAGCTAAGTGAAGAATAACCTGTGCCAAAGTCATCAATTACTAATCGGAACTCACGCTGTTTGAGTTGATAAAGAACGTTTCTAACTGCCTCACTGTTCTCCATAATTACACTTTCGGTAATCTCTAATTCTATGTTGGCAGGATTTACTTGAGATTCGTGAATAACTGCATCTACTTCGCTTAAAAAGTTAGGATTGGAAAATAGTCGAGCCGAAAGATTGATGCTAATTGTTAGAGATTCACTACGTACTGGACAGCTTTCCCATATACGCAATTGTTTACAAACAGATTTCAACAGCCAAGTTGTCAGTGGATAAATCAAACCCATTTCTTCGGCAGCAGGAATAAATTCGGTGGGTAAAATTAAGCCATGTTGCGGATGCTGCCAACGTATCAAGGCTTCAAATCCGCTAATTCTACCTGTTGGTAGTGAAACTAGTGGTTGATAGTAAATTATAAATTCTTGACGTTCCACTGCGCGACGCAAGTCATTTTCTAACTCTAATAATTTGATGGCTTGACTGTGCATCACCGGGTCAAAAATATGGTATCGAGCGCGACCTGAGGCTTTAGCGCGATACATTGCTGTATCAGCATCACGCATGATAAACTCTGGCTTTTCATAGTTGCGATCGCCCCAATTAATGCCGATACTAGCATCCATGAAAACTTCATAGCGTGAAAGCTTAAAAGGTAAAGATAATTCTTGGATAATTTTCTCTGCTAAATCTTTAACCATGCCTAAATCAGTGACATTTTCCAGTAAAACTGCAAACTCGTCACCACCAAACCGAGCAAATGTATCAAAAGGACTTAAAGTCGCTTGAATGCGACGAGCAATGGCAATGAGTAATTCATCACCGACAAAATGACCCAGGGAGTCGTTTACAACTTTAAAGCGATCGCAATCTAGAAATAAGACTGCAAATTGGTAGTTATCGTCCTGCTTAGTCCTATTAAGGGCAGATTCCAGTTTCCGCAGAAATAAAACTCGATTTGGTAAACCAGTTAAAGAATCATGTAAAACAATATTTAATAGCTTAGTCTGTAATTCTTGCCGCGAATTTATCTCTGCCTGGAGTTTTTGCATTGCATCTTCTAACTCCTTGGTTCTTCTTTGAACTCGTTGCTCTAATCGGCTATTGAGATTCAAAATTTCGATTTTGGCATCCCGTAAAGCCAAATGATTTTGTACCCGTACCAATACCTCTTCAAATTCAAACGGCTTGGTGATGTAATCGACCCCACCAGCTTGAAATGCCCTTACTTTATCGAAAACATCATCTAAAGCACTGACGAAAATTACCGGGATATCAGCAGTTAAATTCCAAGCCTTGAGACGTTGACAAACCTGATAACCGTCTATTTCTGGCATCATGATATCCAATAAAATCAGGTCAGGTACCACTGCATGACAAGCAGTCATCGCCATTTGCCAGTTCAAGGCTTTGCGAACCGTGTATCCTTCCCTAATCAAAATTGATGATAACACTCGCAAATTATCTGCTGTATCATCAATGATTAAAATATCTTTTTTATGATTCTTGATTCTTATTTCTCTCATTCTAAATTTACTCGATTAGCTTAGTCGGACTGAGGTGTATAAGATATTTAAAAGATTTAGTTTCCGTTAGTATATTAAATTCGCTCTCCTCAATTCACATTTTCTATTATGCATTTTTCCCCACAGATCCTGGATTGATAATATTTTGTTTCTATTGTCCGCCAAACTAAGTTAATTTCTCAAAGTAAATCGCTCTACTGTAACATTCGTTGCCGATTTTTGGAGATTTTTTTTTTAAAGTTATCACCACCTAAGTCAAAAATATATTCAGTGATTATACGTATTTAATATCTTTTTCTGTATAGTTTTTTTTATGCCTACTGATGTTTGTAACTCATAAAGTGAATTTAATCAGTACATCAACTAGCATATTTATTGAGGAATCAAAAAGATTTTTAAGTCATCAACTAAATATTTTGCTCCAACTAATACCATCATTCAATGTAGCAAATACTACTTCTATTCTATAAATGGTCGATTTCTCCTCTAAAAAGGTATTGACAAATTGCTACAGTCAAGGGACTGAAGCTTAATATGCTTGGTGAGAATTTGGCTTCGTTAAAAGAATGTTTCCCGCTGCTGATTATGATAGGGTTTTGACTCAATTTAATGTGTTAAAGGTTACAAAACTGTTGTATCAAAAATTTTACCACTTTGTCTAATTACGTAGGGTCAGCTGTATAGCCCTTTCGGGCATCCAAGAAAGGCGTAGCGCAGCGTTAAAAGAATACGACATAGGTTAGGGGTTTAATTAAAACAAGTCGCAAGTAAGTTTTGTGTCAGGGTAAAATCCCCGTCACAAAACGGACTGACTGTAGAGGCAGGGGACTTAAACCCTCAAAGTTCGTTAAGCGTACTCTGAGGCAGAGAAGCAAGCTATGTCCTTACCAAGCATTTTGAGTCGAATAGTTAATTTTGAGGCAGTGTCGGATTTATCCCCCTACCTTTTTAGTTGTATATAAAAATTTACTTGACAAAATAACTAATTTTGTGTTTAGTATATTAGCTATGTTATTAATCACTAAAGTCATGTTTACTAAGCAGCTATCTCTACAAGTAGTTTCCAGCCTATTACTAGGTTCGGTACAACTACTATGCTTGTAAATTTGCGGGTTAATTAAGTTTTTTCCAATTGAATAGTGATTAATTAGAGTTGAACAAATATTTGATTGGCTTATAATTTTCGCTATTAAATATGAGTTTAAAGGCTTTAATTGTCAAATTCTGGTAGTGCTAGAGCTAAAGAACCTATATACATAGATAGGGTGCTATCGTGCGTAGTGCAGGTTAGTAAAATTTTTTAGGCTCGTTCATCTATTCACCCTAATGTAATTTCTTGTTTTTAGATTCAATATTTTAAGTTAACGAACTGACTCGAAAAAACTAAAAAACTGAGAGGGTAAAATTTAGCAGCGAGATATAAAGAAAGACGCGATACATCCCGTCTCCACGGGTTGATTGATTTACCTAAAATCTGCTGTATGTGATTTTTTTGATTGCTATTACTTATAACTAGCTTGGAGAATTTTATGCAACTATATCTAAACCTAAAATTTGAAGTATTACTACGACTAATTATGGGTTGTCATGTGCGGTCTTTGTGGCAATTTGACAACCCGATTTACTCTTTTCAATATTTCGCCACGTCTTCTATTTACCATCATCAAAAAAGAAAGTATAAACGAATATGTTGACTCATCCTGCGACTAAATACCGTTCATTTAATCCAGTTAACTTAACTGATAGAACCTGGATAAATACTACTATTACACATCCTCCAATTTGGTTGAGTACCGATTTAAGGGATGGAAATCAAGCGTTAATTGAACCGATGAATATTCAGCAGAAATTAAAGCTGTTTAGCTTATTGGTTAAGATTGGATTTAAAGAGATCGAAGTTGCTTTTCCATCCGCTTCACAAACTGATTTCGATTTTGTTAGATATTTGATTGAAAATAATTTAATTCCCGATGATGTGAAAATTCAAGTATTAACACCTGCAAGGGAAGAGTTAATTCGTCGCACATTTGAAGCTTTACGGGGAGTTAAAAAAGCAATTGTTCATTTGTATAATGCAACTTCACCTGTATTTCGGCGTGTAGTTTTTGGTTTAGACCGGGAAAATACAATTAAACTGGCAGTTGATGCCGCGAAGTTAATTACCGAATTAGCCGCAAACCAACCGGAAACCAAGTGGCAATTTCAATATTCCCCAGAAACCTTCACGGGTACAGAATTGGAGTTTGCCAAAGAGATATGCGATCGCATTATAGATGTATGGCAACCTACAGCGCAACAAAAGGTGATTATTAATCTCCCAGCAACTGTGGAGATGGCAACTCCCAATATTTTCGCAGATCAGGTGGAGTGGATGCATCGTCATATCAAACAGCGGGATCACGTAATTCTCTGTGTCCACACTCACAACGATAGAGGTTGTGCTGTTGCTGCTGCCGAACTTGCCCAAATGGCAGGTGCAGAGAGGGTAGAGGGTTGTTTGTTTGGGAATGGAGAAAGAACTGGAAATGTTGATTTGGTAACTTTAGCTTTGAATTTGTACACCCAAGGAATTCACCCTGGTTTAGATTTTTCCAATTTGGCTGAAGTGGCAGAAATTGCCACCAGTTGTACCCAGTTACCTATCCATCCACGACATCCCTACGCTGGTGATTTGGTATTTACGGCATTCTCCGGTTCTCATCAAGATGCCATTAAAAAAGGCTTTGCTGTGCAAAAACCAGGAGATATCTGGGAAATTCCCTATTTACCACTTGATCCTGTTGATGTGGGGTCAAATTATGAGTCGATTGTGAGGGTAAATAGCCAATCTGGTAAAGGAGGATTAGCGTTTTTGCTGGAACGGGATTATGGTTTGATTTTACCGCGAAATTGGCAAATTCAATTTAGTCGAGTTGTACAAAAATTTGTAGAAATACATGGAAAAGAAATTTCTTCAAGTGATTTGTGGAAATTATTTGAGAGTGAATATATCCAAACCGGGACATCATGGAGATACATTTCTCACCAAATCAACGAAACTGATACTAATCAACAGGTATTAGTGGCACAATTACAAATGTACGGGGAAGAAATTACCATTCATGGTGTTGGTAACGGACCAATTGATGCCTTTATAAACGGCTTAAATGATAGTTGTAATCGAGAAATTCAGGTAGTTAATTACGAAGAACGAAGCTTACAGGATGTTTGTAATTTGCCTGTTAGCGGTAGCAATTCCCAAGCAGTAGCTTTCCTGGAAATCACAACTAATTCCTCGACAAATATAAACTATGGAGTTGGCATCCACTCTAACATCGTTACTGCTTCCTTCCTGGCTATCCTCAACTGTTTAATTTAAAAACTTCTTGCGGATTTGAGAAACCCAATTTATCGAATCCGCAACGATTTTGAAAAACTTCAAATTAGGTTTAATTTAGTTAAGCTGCTACGCAGCTAAATCCTATAAATATCAAATAAATATCAAAAATTATAATCTTTGTGGTGCGGGCAGCGTTCGATGGTTCCTAAGCCTCTCGGAACGAAGTGTACCGGAGGTAAAGTAGCGCTCACGCCGAAGTATTGCCCGCTTTAGATATACAAATTAGACGCTTGAAAGCTTACCAGCAAGTTGCGTTCTGTTGTGTTAGTATCTTTCCAAAAAATTTTAGTATTTTAAAATACTCATTTATAAGTACAAGTAACTAGTTAAACGCTTAAGTATAATATCCAGTTTTCAGTAACGCCATTTCAATATACCCTTAATACTAAGGAACTTTTTGACATTTCAACTGAATAGTTTCTTTTGGCTATATATGACTGTATATGCTTGAATTCAAAACTTAATGTTATGTTCAGAATCGCTATAAGTCTCTACTGCAAGAATAAATATCGAAAACTATTATGTTTAACTCAGCGGCTAATACAATTAATCCCGGTGAAAAAATTTACATTGAATTGAATTCCCAAGGAAAAACTTTACAGTTTCAACTGAGTAAACCGCAGCATATCATGGGACGCGATCGCGCGATCGCTGATCTGAATGTTCCTGAAGATTGGCAGGTGATGGGACGTTGCCAAGCCATATTACGTTATGAGGGTGATAATTACCGGATTTATGATGGTAATGGCAAAGAACCCAGTACAAATGGAATTTATGCCAACCATACCCGGATTACTCCAGAAATTGGGTTTCTCCTGAGAAATGGTAGCGAAATTAAAATCGGTCAAAATCCCAACAACCTCATTGAGTTAAAGTACTATAACCCCGCAGACCAAGTATCGATTAACACCAATACTCCAAAATCTATTTCCCTCAAAAATGGTGCTGTGTCGCTAGGAAGAGATAGCGGTGCAACTCTGAGTTTAGACTCTTCCATAGTTTCCCGCCGTCATGCCACAATTAATTCTGATGCCCAAGGACGCTACGTACTTCAAGATCACAGTACAAACGGGGTTTTTGTCAACGGGCAGAAAATCAATGGTTCTACCGTGTTGCGGGAAGGTGCAACTGTACAAATTGGTACTCACACGTTGGTGGTTCGTGGTGACGATTTACGGGTTATCGATGAAGGTAATCAAATCCGGCTGGATGCAAATAAGTTACTACTGAAGACAAATGGCAAAATCAGGCTAGATGACATTTCATTTGGGATTGAACCTGGTCAATTTGTAGCTTTGGTGGGGGGAAGTGGTGCTGGAAAATCAACCTTGATGCGGACTCTTTTAGGCTTGGAACAACCAACAGAGGGGGTAGTCTATTTGAATGGGGGAGATTTGCGGAAGAATTTTAACCTCTACAGAACCCAAATTGGTTATGTTCCCCAAGATGACATTATTCACCGTGATTTGACGGTAGCAGAGGTATTAACTTACGCAGCAAAATTACGCTTACCCCCAGATACTGACATCAATTCGGTGGTAGAAAAAACCCTCCAAGATGTGGAAATGTCCCACCGTCGGAGTGCATTAATCAGTGAATTGAGTGGGGGACAAAGAAAACGGGTGAGTATTGGAGTAGAGTTGTTAGCTGATCCGAAGTTATTTTTCCTCGATGAACCAACTTCAGGTTTAGATCCTGGTTTAGATAAAAAGATGATGCAGCTATTGCGGAAACTATCTAACCAAGGAAGAACAGTTATTTTAGTCACCCATGCCACCGCTAATATCAAGTTATGCGATCGCGTGGTGTTTTTAGGGCTTGGTGGTAGGTTATGTTATTTTGGCTCACCAGATGACTGTTTAGCCTATTTTAGTGTCAAAGAAGACTTTGCTGATATCTATAATTTACTAGATAAACCTGATAATGTAGTTGATCAAGCAAATAACTTTGTCCACTCAAACGATTACCGTCGCTACGTTACCAACCATTTAAGCATCGGCAATCAATCATCCCAATTCAACGTTGGCAACCAAGAAGGTAAAAGTACCTTTTTTGCCAAGCAGCTAAGTATTTTAACACAGCGATACTTCCAGATTCAAAAGCGCGATCGCATCAACCTAGCATTGGCACTTTTAACTGCACCAATTGGTATTAGTCTAATTAATGTTGCCCTCAAAGACAAAATTCCCTTTGTGATTCCCGAACCATTAGATCCAACTCAAGCACCTTTAGCATTAAGGGTACTATTTGTATTTACCTGTGCATCACTTTGGGTAGGGCTTTCCACTTCACTCCAAGAAGTTATTAAAGAAGCTGCAATTTATATTCGAGAAAGATTAGTAAATTTAAGCTTACTCGCTTATCTTGGCTCCAAATTAGTAATTCTTGGTGGGTTAGCATTTCTCCAAACTATCTTAATTTCTCTCATAATTTTATTGTTTTTCAAATCTCCAGAATCAAACTTAATTTCCTGGCAATTAGGACTAGTAATTACAACATTTTTAACACTTTTTGCCAGTATGAATTTGGGTTTAATGGTGTCAGCAATTGTTAAAAATGGCAATCAAGCAAATAGCGCTTTACCACTATTGCTAATTCCCCAAATTATCTTTTCTGGGGTGTTATTTAAAATGGAAGGAATCGCCAGTAAAATATCTTGGTTTATGCTTAGTCGCTGGTCAATAGGGGCTTATGGAACATTAGTAAATGTGAATGGTATGGTTCCAGAAGCAGCTAAATTACCCGATGGAAGTTCAATTGCTCGACCATTTGAACCCACAGCAGTTTATGATGCAACTTGGGGAAATTTAACCTTAAATTGGCAAATTTTATGTCTCCACATAGCGATATATTTGGGAGTCACCTTGTATTTACAAAAGCGTAAAGATATCTTTTAGCAACCAGAACATAGGAAAATATCAAAGACGCGATCGCACTATCAACTGACAACTGATTAATTGCCTATGTTTGATAACGTTTGCAAATTTCTCGCAGAGTCATTTTCAGCAGACTTTGCATCATGGTTACTGGGTGAACCAGTCACTCTCACCGAACTTAGTCCATCAGAGTTATCCCTCGAGCCTATCCGAGCGGATGCCTTAATTTTATTACAATCGGATCAACTTGTTCTGCATCTGGAATTTCAAACTTTACCGAAAGCCGAGATTCCCTTTAGAATGATTGATTATCGCTTGCGGGTGTATCGAAGATTTCCCCATAAGCGAGTAAGTCAAGTTGTAATTTATCTCAAACCCAGCGATTCTGACTTAGTTTATCAAACAGAATTTGTTCTGGAAAATAGCTTTCATCGATTTGAAGTCATCCGACTTTGGGAACAACCAACCGAGGTATTTCTCAAGTTTCCCGGTTTACTCCCATTTGCAACTTTGAGTCAAACCGAAGACAAAACCCAAACTTTAGAACAAGTTGCCCAAATAATTGAAGCAATCCAAGACACTAAAATCCGAAGTAACGTTGCTGCATCAACAGCGGTATTAGCTGGGCTAGTATTAAATAAAGACCTAATTAAAAAAATTCTGCGGAGTGATATTATGCGGGAATCAGTGATTTATCAAGATATTCTGCAAGAAGGTCAAGCAAAAGGACTTGAACAAGGAATTGAACAAGGAATTGAACAAAAAGCTCAAGAAATAGCAATAAAAATGATTCATAAAGGTATCGACATTGAAGTAATTGTTGATGTAACTGGTTTGACTATTGAGCAAGTTCAACAATTGCAGGCTAAAGCTTCCAATAATCAAGCTGAGTGATACAGCAGCGTGTATTTTCATAGAGATGTTTCGGTAGAACGTCTCTAAAATCATCCCCTGAGAAAGAATTTACGGTATATCTCTAAGAGACTTCCAAATAAAAAATATCCCAAAATTTCTTGTGGTGGAGGCATCTTGCCTGCTGTTGTATTAGTAGCAGGCAAGATGCCTATTCCACAATATTGGATCATCTTTTTTTGTGCAGTTCTCTAATGCGATCGCTAGCACGAAATTACCCAACCCCTGACAAGGCTAATATATTTACACTTAACAAAACATACTTAACAAGCTATATAATCCTTGTGTAACGAAATATTTACATATATTTAAGCAAACACTTCCATAATTGGTAACTTTTTGTAAAAATATATATCAGTTTTTATATCGAATTGTGTCAGATGAGCCATAAAATCGCCACTGAGCAAGGATTTCTGATAAAAAAAACTCATAAGTAATTATTTTGCCAAAATTCTAAGGAAGTCCAAACTGCGGTTTTATGCCTGTTGGAGTTCCACTTCAAGAACAAGCATCTAATAGGAGTTGAGAAAGCATGTTCACTCACGTCAAGTCCACCATTAGGCACATTGCGCCGGACAACCTCAATGGGCGTAACTTCATTAAGGTGGTCTATGTCGTGCTAGAGTCCCAGTACCAAAGTGCTTTGTCACAAGCTGTTCGGGAGATTAACGCTAACAATCCCGATGTGGCAATTGAGATTAGCGGGTACTTGATTGAGGAACTCCGTGACGCGGAAAATTACGCGGAGTTTAAGCGGGATCTAGAGACTGCCAATGTTTTTATAGCATCACTTATTTTCATTGAAGATTTAGCCCAGAAGGTTGTGGATGCTGTGACACCCATTCGGGAACGTTTGGATGTTGCGGTAGTATTTCCATCGATGCCGGAAGTTATGCGACTCAATAAAATGGGTAGCTTTTCTTTAGCGCAGCTGGGACAATCGAAAAGCGTTATCGCCCAATTTATGCGGAAACGCAAGGAAAAATCTGGCGCTGGTTTCCAAGATGGGATGTTGAAGTTGTTACGGACGCTTCCCAATGTTTTGAAATATCTGCCGATGGAAAAAGCACAGGATGCACGTAACTTTATGCTGAGTTTTCAGTATTGGTTGGGTGGTTCTCCAGAAAACCTGGAAAATTTCCTTTTGATGCTGGCTGATAAATATGTTTTTAAAGATAATCCTGAAGCCGAAGCGAGAAATGCAGGTGCTCTACAATACGAACAACCTGTTACTTACCCAGATATGGGTATATGGCATCCCCTCGCACCAAACATGTTCGAGGATGTACGGGAATACTTGAATTGGTATGGTAGTCGCAAGGATATTTCAGAAGATTTGAAAGACCCCCTTGCCCCTTGTGTTGGTTTAGTATTGCAGCGGACTCACCTGGTTACAGGGGATGACGCGCATTATGTAGCGATGGTGCAGGAACTAGAAGCACTAGGTGCCAGGGTACTTCCGGTTTTTGCTGGTGGTTTGGACTTTTCTAAACCTGTTGATGCCTACTTCTACGAACCAACTACGCAACAAACTCAAGTAGACGCGGTAATATCTTTAACAGGTTTTGCTTTGGTGGGTGGACCAGCTAGACAAGACCATCCAAAGGCGATTGACTCGTTAAAGCGGTTGAATCGTCCGTATATGGTGGTATTACCTTTGGTATTCCAAACTACTGAAGAGTGGTTAGATAGCGATTTAGGTTTGCACCCAATTCAAGTAGCGCTACAAATCGCCATTCCTGAGTTAGATGGGGCGATTGAACCGATAATTATGTCAGGAAGAGACGGCGCAACCGGAAAAGCGATCGCACTTCAGGATCGAGTGGAAGTTGTGGCGAAACGGGCGTTAAGATGGGCGAATCTCCGCCGCAAGCCCAAGCTACATAAAAAGGTGGCAATTACTGTTTTTAGTTTCCCTCCCGATAAGGGAAATGTGGGAACTGCGGCATATTTGGATGTATTTGGCTCTATCTTTGAAGCCCTCAAGGGTTTACGGGATAACGGCTACGATGTCCAAGATTTGCCGGAAGACTCAAAAGCTTTGATGGAAGCTGTGATTCACGACGCACAAGCACAGTACAGCAGCCCAGAGTTAAATGTAGCTTATCGAATGTCGGTTCCCGAATATGAGGAATTAACACCATATTCCCAGCGTTTGGAAGAAAACTGGGGCGCACCTCCAGGACACCTCAACAGCGATGGGCAAAACTTACTCATCTACGGTAAGCACTTTGGTAATGTGTTTATTGGGGTACAGCCTACATTTGGTTATGAAGGCGACCCCATGCGGTTGTTGTTCTCCCGTTCAGCCAGTCCCCACCACGGTTTCGCAGCATATTACACCTACTTAGAAAAAGTTTGGGGTGCAGATGCAGTTCTCCACTTTGGTACCCATGGATCTTTGGAATTCATGCCAGGTAAACAGATGGGAATGTCGGGTGATTGTTACCCAGATAATTTAATTGGCAACATTCCAAATCTGTATTATTACGCAGCTAATAACCCCAGCGAAGCCACAATTGCCAAGCGCCGGGGTTATGCGGAAACAATTTCCTACCTCACTCCCCCAGCGGAAAACGCCGGACTATACAAAGGTTTAAAGGAACTCAGCGAGTTAATTGCTTCCTACCAAACCCTGAAAGATGGTGGACGTGGTATCCCCATTGTCAACACCATTATGGATCAAGCCCGGATAGTGAACCTTGATCAAGATATTAATTTGCCGGAAACAGACGCGAAAGATATGTCCCAGGAAGAACGGGATAATATCGTCGGTATCGTTTACCGCAAACTGATGGAAATCGAATCCCGGTTGTTACCATGTGGTTTACACATCATTGGCAAACCACCCACAGCCGAAGAAGCGGTTGCCACCTTGGTAAATATCGCCAGCTTAGATCGGGAAGAAGATGATATCTTGGGTTTACCGCGAATCATCGCCAACAGCTTATACCGCGATTTAGAAGAGATATATAAAAATAGCGATCGCGGTATTCTCAAAGATGTTGAATTGCTGCAACACATGACCTTGACAATTCGGGAAGCAGTAGGCTCATTGGTACAAGCCCAAACCGATGCTGAAGGCAGAGTTTCCCTAATTTCCAAGTTGAATTTCTTCAACATGGGTAAAAAAGAACCTTGGGTAGAAGCACTGCACAAAGCAGGTTACACCAACGTTGATACCGATCCTTTAAAGAAACTATTCCAGTATTTAGAATTCTGCCTCGAACAAATTTGTGCAGACAAAGAACTGGCAGGTTTACTCAAAGGTTTAGAAGGTGAATACATTTTACCTGGTCCCGGTGGCGACCCCATCCGTAACCCAGATGTATTGCCCACAGGTAAAAATATCCATGCTTTAGATCCCCAATCAATCCCCACCCAAGCCGCAGTTCAATCAGCGAAAATCGTTGTTGACAGGCTCCTGGCGCGGAATATGAGCGAAAACAACGGCGAGTATCCCGAAACCATCGCCTGCGTCCTGTGGGGAACAGATAACATCAAAACCTACGGGGAATCCCTAGCACAAATCATGTGGATGATTGGTGTGCGTCCAGTTGCCGATGCCCTGGGTAGAGTCAACAAGTTGGAATTGATACCACTTTCTGAATTGGGAAGACCTCGCATCGACGTAGTAATTAACTGTTCCGGCGTTTTCCGCGATTTGTTCATCAACCAAATGAACCTACTAGATCAAGGCGTGAAAATGGCAGCAGAAGCAGACGAACCCTTGGAAATGAACTTCGTCCGCAAACATGCTTTAGCCCAAGCTGAAGAAATGGGGATTAATCTACGTCAAGCAGCCACCCGTGTATTCTCCAATGCTTCCGGTTCCTACTCCAGTAACATCAACTTGGCGGTAGAAAATAGCACTTGGGAAAACGAAGGCGAATTGCAGGAAATGTATCTGAAGCGGAAATCCTTTGCTTTCAGTGCGGATGACCCTGGTATCATGCAGAACTCGCGGGAAATCTTCGAGAAAACCCTAAAAACTGCCTCAGTCACATTCCAAAACCTCGATTCCAGCGAAATATCCCTCACCGACGTATCCCACTATTACGACTCTGACCCCACGAAGTTAGTAGCAAGTCTGCGTGAAGATGGGAAAATGCCAGCATCGTACATGGCAGATACTACCACCGCTAACGCCCAGGTTCGCACCTTGTCGGAAACCGTCCGTTTAGATTCCCGTACCAAATTACTGAATCCCAAATGGTACGAAGGGATGTTGAGTCATGGTTACGAAGGTGTACGGGAATTATCCAAGCGCTTGGTTAACACAGTTGGTTGGAGTGCGACAGCAGGTGCAGTCGATAACTGGATATATGAAGATGCTAATACCACCTTCATGGAAGACAAGGAAATGCAGGAAAGGTTGTTAAACCTAAATCCTAATTCCTTTAGAAAGATGGTGACAACACTTTTGGAAGCAAATGGACGTGGATATTGGGAAACCAGCGAGGAAAATCTCGATAGGTTGCGTGAATTGTATCAAGAAGTTGAGAATAGGATTGAAGGAATAGAATAAAGTCGGTTTTTAAAAACCCCCAGTGTAGAGACGCGATACATCGCGTCTCTCTTTATTTTATTATTGACGTTGGTAAAGTGATGCGCATTATCGCATAAAAATTTGTATGTAAAATAATAAAGACGCGATGAATTCAAATGGGTGGTTAATAAAAGAGAGACGCGAAATTTCGCGTCTCTACATTTGTGCTTTTGGTTTTGTCAGAAATTTATATATAGCAACAAAATATTAATTTTCCGTTAATCGAATAATATTAGGTTATAAACGTGTTGATATTCAGCATCTATTCAATCAACATGACTTTATATAGAAATAAATATCGGGTTGAATCTACACGTTTACCAAGCCGAGACTATGCAGCAAATGGATTATATTTCATCACAATATGCACTGATAAACGACGACATTTTTTTGGTAACATTCAAGAATTTGCAATGCAATTATCAGATGTAGGAAAAATTGCTGAACAATTTTGGTTAGAAATTCCTAACCATTTTCAACATACGAATATTGATTCATTCGTCATCATGCCGAATCACGTACATGGAATTATCATCATCGATAAACTGGACAATGATAATATCGTGCATTCTCGAAACGTACCAGACGAATCGAATCAATTTGGTGGATTAAAACCTGGTTCATTACAAACTATTATTCATTCCTACAAATCTTCCGTTACCCGATGGTGTGGAAAAAATGGGTACGAAAATTTTCGTTGGCAACCACGATTTTACGAAAATATCATTCGTGCGGATTCTTCTTTAGATAATGTTCGGAAATATATCAATAACAATCCGATAAAATGGGAATACGACAAAGATAACAAACCTAATTTGTGGATGTAACATTACTGGTTTTATGACAATATTTCAATAAATGTAGATTAATAAATATAGAGAGACGCGATGTATCGCGTCTCTACATTTTTTGTGTGTTGCGTTAGAGGTAGTTTTAGTATCATCCTCTGTTTACAGTACAATGTTTATTGTTGTTGGAGAAATAAACCCGATTTCTAGAGAATATTGATTCTGTGTTTTATGGCTTGATTAATTTTGCTTGGGATTTGCGATTAATTGACGACGTTTCAATGGTGGATATAGCAGCATTGCACATAGGGGCAAACTTGTTCTATTATTCCTGAAGCGAAGCAACGGCTAATATCAGCGTAAAGTTTGTAAATTTGTTGATATTTGGGTATTGCATCTGAGACTTTCAAATATCCTCTAAAATTCCTTCACTGCACGTATTAAATCGTGGGGTGTGCCAATATCTAAATAACTCCCATCTGTAAAAGTTTCTGCTTCCACATGTAAACCTGCTTTAATCCCAGCTTGGATGACATCACCGATTGGTAACTCCGGTAAGTTAGATAAATCACCCTGGCTTTTCAATTCATGAATATATTCGTGCAAAAATTCTGTAAATATGGGATTCCAGACTGCAATTCCCCACATGTAGCGTAAGTTTGATTGGAGAGGTTTCTCCACAATTGAAAGTACTTTCCCCTCTACATCAAAATCAACCATACCTGCTTTTTGTGGTTGTTCGGTAGGAAATAAACCTAACACAACATCCGCATTATGAGCTTTTTGTCTTGCTAAAATTCGGGTAAATGCATTTTGAGGTTGAAACAAGATATCTGGAAATCCCAAAGCAATTATATGATTGCGAACAAAGGGATAAGCTTGATCTAGTGTAAATGGAACTCCATAGGGCAAACCTAACATCAGGTATCCCAAATTCATAGATAGCATTGCACCATCACCAAAATATGCTGGAATATCCCATTTTCCCTGTCGGAGAATAAAATAAGCTTTTTCAATTCCTGCTAGCTGCATTCTCTCTAATAAGTAGTGAGAAACAACCTTGGGACGCAAATTATCTGAGGAATTCTCTAAATTTGCAGAATTGAAATTATCAAATCCAATTGGATATAATTCTTTGCTTAAAGGTAGTGGTGAAATGCGTTTTGCCAGTCCACCAGCAGGTATTAGTCCAATTACTTGAGATTGTTCGATGATCTCCATGAAATTTTTGGCAATATTATGGTACCGCGATCGCTCTTTCGATTAAACCTAGATCTTTAGAGGTTAGACGTTCCGGTGGAACGTCTCTACAAAGGATATTACTTTGTTTTAATTGGCGAGAGTGATACTCCTCGGAAATAATACGCCAAAATTTGCAGATGGTTAGCCCGTTGCTTGGCTAAATTATAAGCACCCCATTGACTCATCCCAATTGCGTGTCCGTAACCTTTCCCATCTAACGAAAAGATTCCAGATGTGGGTTTCACGGTGAAACGGGTGCTTTTAAGCTTTAACGCTGTTCGCACATCTTCCCCACGGAGGGTTTTTGTGCCTTTATCACCAGTAATTAACAAAGTTTTGACACTGCCAAACTTAGAAGTTTCCTTCACTTCCATACTTTTGACATTTCCAACTTCTGGGAAACGCTGACTGATTTCCACTGGAGTGAAAGTACGTTGCCAGGTACATTCGGGAATATTTTGATCAAAGTCGGGAACTGCCCGTAGGTAATCTTCCCTACTACCCCACACATCTTCAACATTTTCGGTATGTCCCCCAGAACAAGCGTGGAATACCGATAGAATCAGGCGATTTTTATAGGTTAATACTTGTCCGGCAGTTTTATCAACAGCGTTGAGGGTGGGAGTTGATTCGCTGACTACACCCTTATAAATTTGCCATCTATCAGGGGTATCGCCTAAATCAAAGACGGGGTCATTGCGACGTTTTTCACGTTCGTATAGGGCATAGGTACGAGCTGCGATCGCTTGAGCTTGCAAAGCCTCTTGGGGCCATCTGGGATTCATTTCCCCGCCAATTACACTGTAAAGATATTCTTCCAAATCAACCCAATTAACTGCTGTCAAACCTTTGGCTGTAGGTACCACCAAAGTCCGACCACGATACCATTTATCTCCGATATAAACAAATCCTTTGCCTGTCGGTTCAATCCAAAATAAACCGGAACGCCACTTATCTAGGGCAACACCACCACCTGGAATTGGTTGAGCATAGTAAGCGCTCATTGCCGGGAATTGTCCCAAAGTTTTACCAGTACCATCCTTGATGATTGCTGCTGTGGAACTACCCACTTTTACTTGATTTACATCACGTTCAATGGCTATCCGTAAAATAACTGATGCTTGAGCAGGAGCAAGTAAAGCCAACCACATAACTACACTCAGCCATAAGTGGCGTGTTTGTAGGGGAGGAAACAGGGAAGTTAGTAATAGTTGGATTTTCATGCAGCGTTTGTATTGATCATTATCACTCATTGACTTAACTTGATGATACTCAAATATTCGGGTTCCTGAATCAAGATTATAAATTCATTAAATCAATATTTTAAATCTTCATTTTGAGAATTAGACCTAATTTTTCAACACAAAATCCTTAGGTAAATATTCTCTCTACGCCGGAATAATCCGTACTTTGCTCTAGTAGTCTGTCAATTTTATTTTGACGGTTGTGTACCAATCCACAATTCGGTAGAGACGTAGCATTGCTACGTCTCTACAGCCGTCAATTTTATCTTGACAGACTACTAATCAGGTCAACTTTTTCCATCTTTGTGATAGTTAATTGGTAATTTTTTTTGCTGCTGATTTTTGCTCACATTATTACCAGCAATACTTTACACAGTATTAACACTCGCATGTCAGCAACAATAACTGTCACACCTAATTAGATTCTGCCAATTTATGTATTTATAAGCAGGTGCAACATTTCATACTAAAATTCGTCATTGCTGGCAGTGTAACTAAAATGATAAATTTAGTTTAAATATATCAGTATAAACCAGGAGAAAATTATATTGATATCATAAAAAAAAATAATTTTCCCCGAATTTGTAAGGGATTCCGGAATTTAGCCAGAATGGCAGGATATTAGAATAAGGAGTGATTAGATAACCAACTCATGATCCACCACATGATCGGTAGAGTACTGCAAGGACGTTACCAAATCGTCCAAAGCCTGGGTGCAGGGGTATTCGGACAGACATATATCGCGGTAGATATTAACCACCCAGAGAACCCTAAGTGTGTTGTTAAACAACTTAAGGTGACAAACTCGCAACCGAGTCATCTGGAAACCCTGCGATTACGTTTTCTTACGGAAACTGAAACTTTAAAGCAATTGGGACACCATGACCAAATTCCCCAATTGATCACTTGTTTTGAGGAAGAACAGCGTTTTTACTTAGTTCAAGATTTTATTGAGGGACATTCCCTAACAGCCGAGTTGCCTGTAAATCAAGGACTCAGCAGTTGTTGGAGTGAAAGCGAAGTAGTTCAGTTTCTCATTGATGCTTTGAGTATTTTGGAATTTGTTCATTCCCAAGGAGTAATTCATTGTGATGTTAAGCCGGAAAATTTAATTCGGCGAGCAGCAGATGGGAAACTGGTGATGATCGATTTTGGTTCGATTCAACCAGTTGATTTTATGAGTGATAGCGCATTACCCATATATCGAATTCCTGTCACCTCGTTAGGATATATTCCTCCAGAGCAATTTATCGGTCAAACTCAACCCAGCAGCGACATATATGCACTAGGGATGATTGCGATTCAGGCTTTAACAGGGCTGATGCCATTGCAATTAAAAATTGACCCACAAAGCAACGAAATACTTTGGCGATCGCGTTATACTCCCGTAGGTGATTATTTGGCTGCTGTCATTAGTCGCTTAGTTCGTTATAACCACAAAGAACGCTTTCAATCGGTTTCAGAAGTGATTCAGGTGCTGAAACAGATGCCTCTGGAATTTCAAGAATCCCCCGTACTTGATGCTAAGTATAGTGTCATAAATGGCGTAAATTCACCCCGTCAAACTTTGGCGAAGCCGAAGCAATCACCATTATTAACTGGAGTTAGAGTTGGACTAGCAGCAAATTCTTTAGTTTTGGGATTTGGTGTCTACTCTCTGGTGAATAACTCACCTGCCTATTCGGAAACTGAAACTTTATACCGAGCCACTGAAAATTACCAATCCGGGGATTTAGATGGTGCTATAGCCCTAGCAAAAACAATTCCTACCGATAGTAATGTTTATCCAGAAGCCCAGGTAACCATTGAAGAATGGCAAAAACAATGGCAATTGGCGGCTCAAAACTACCAAAAAGCAGAACTAGCTGCAAAAGACAACCGTTGGTCTGATGTATTACGGATTGCTCCACGTATACCTGATATTTTATATTGGCAGTCAAAAACAAATAAACTAGTTGATCGAGCACAAGCCAACACTAATATTGAAAGTCAAAATCTTCTTAGTCAAGCTTACGACAAAGCAACCGATAGAGATTTTAATAGCGCCATTAATTATCTTGAGCAAATCCCCCAAAACAGTTCAAAGGGAGACGTTGCCAGACAAAAGTTACTGGAGTATACCCAAAAACGCCAGATTCGGGCTGCCTACCTACTACAGAAAGCATTCAACAAAGCCGAAAATCGAAACTTTGACGATGCAGTCAAATATCTAGAACAGATTCCTCAGGAAACAAGCGTTTATGCGATCGCGCAAGCCAAATTAATCGAATATAATCAGAAACAACGGATTGTTGCCGAAGGTAGCAAATTGAAATCATCATCCATCGCTAAAGCAACAGAACCAGATGAAAATGGCGATGAATCTTTTATTCGCAGTAGTTCATCAACAAAACTACAAGATTTTCAACTAGGGAACGAGTTCTTAACTGAAGTAAACATTCGATGATAAAGAATAATTAACTTAACTTTATCAGACGTAGCAATGCTACGTCTTTTTTCTTTTTATCCCAGCACAATAGACATCTTTAGAAATTAATCAACTTTGGGGTTTAACAATATTGGGGGGTCTAAATCCCCGTACCAAAACCTAATGGCGTAGTTTGCTACTCGCTTTGCGAGTATTGCGACTTGTTTTAATGATGCTTTACCCATAAACTTTGTAGATCTGCGAAATTAGCCTACGGGTAGACACGTAGCGTAGCATGTTGTCTTACGACATAGTGGCTTATGCAAGTAGTAAGGGACTTCCAACAAAATAATTCCCCAATAGATGCATTGGTGGAACAGGCTTCTAGCCTGTTTTATGCAGGCTAGAAGCCCACACCACATGAGGATTTTTTAAATTGGAAGTCCCTAAGCTACGCATCTCTACGTTATTTTCCACCAGATGTCTATTGAACAACAGCGTTTTTATTAGTTGTTGCATAAACTGCTGCCTTGATGGCAAACTTGGGCAATGCAAGCATTCTTCGCCACCGCCAAGGCTCTTGATATAAGCGGTAGAGCCATTCTAAATTATTATCTCCCAACCAAGCTGGGGCACGATTTTTGATTCCTGACCAAACATCAAAACTACCACCAACACCAACCCAAATTGCATTGGGACATAGGTGACGATTTTGAGCAATCCAAAGTTCTTGTCGAGGTACACCTAAACCAACTAAAATAACTTCTGGTTGAAGTTGTGATAGAGTTTGAGCTAATTTTTCGGCTTCTGCCTCCGAGTGATAACCAGAATAAGTCCCGACAATATTGATACTAGGTGCTTGTTCGCGCCAATATTCAGCAGTTTTTTCCGCAACTTCCGGCGCTCCACCATATAAGAAAATCTTGGCACTATCTGGTATCTTTGCCGCTGCAAATAATAATGATTCTGCCAGTTCAATTCCTGGAGTACGTTTTACTGGTTGTTTCAGTAGTAAGCGTAAATACAAAACGACCCCAGCACCATCAGGAATCACTAATTCTGCATCCTGGATAATTCTAGCCAGAGTTTGATTTTGCTCCGCTTGCATCGTCATTTCCGCATTGAGAGTTACTACATGGGTGCCAATATTTCGTTTCAAGCGTTCCAGCAACCAATTGGGGTAATTGGGGATGATATGCACTGGTAAACCCAATACCGAAAATGAGGTAAGTGATTTAGACATAGGAAATTTGAATTAGACTCACACCTAAATTGAGCAATAGATATTTCAGCAAATTTGTTTGTATCATGAATTGTCTCATTTTTAGCAGTTAACCTGAATAGTAGTCTGTCAAGATAAAAATTACGGTTGTAGAGACGTATCACCGCTACGTCTATACGGGATTGTGGATGTGTATATAACCGTCAAAATAAAATTGACAGACTAATAGGTTGGTTAACTTACTCCTATATTCGAGATTTTTAGTATATATCCTTGTAAATTCTGCAAGTAAATAAATTAATTGCTCAAAGTTCTAATTAAACCGTGATATTGGATATTAGGCTAGCTAGATCAAAATATTTTCATCAGCCTATACTTGATTGCTCATTCAGTAGTAAACTTGGGTGGTATTTTTGAACCAAAATAAATCAAATGTAGTCATTTCGGCTCAAGCTTTGTAACAAAAGCAATAGCAGCAAGGTTACATTCTACTGATTTACTAGCCTTATTGGCAAAAGACAGATATTTTAAACTTTATTAGGACTTGATTTTAGTAGATTATTTTTTACAGTTAAGAATTTAACGGGCATAAATCAACCATGAGAAAAATTCGTGTAGTTCTAATTGAAGATCACGATCTAACCCGTGTGAGTATTCGCATCGCATTGCAGCAAAAGGGAGAAATTCAAGTTGTAGGTGAAGCTGCTAATGCCGCTGAGGGTTTGAAATTATCACAAGAGCAACAGCCGGATGTTGCCATAGTTGATATTGGCTTGCCAGATCGGGATGGAATTGAATTGACGCGGGAGTTAAAAACCCTTACTAGAACTGAAGAATCGAGGTTAGGAATCGTCATCTTGACGCTACGCGATAACAAAGAAGCTGTTCTGGCTGCCTTTGCAGCAGGGGCAGACTCCTACTGCATGAAAGATACAAAATATGATAATTTACTTGAAGCAGTGCGTGTCACCCACAATGGTAACGCTTGGATTGATCCAGCGATCGCGCGTTTGGTTCTTCAACAAGCACAGCAAAATCCTTTAAAACCCGAAATATTAACCGGAGAATTTAGAACCGCCAAGCTCAACGCCAATGATGAAGATGATTCTGATGAAATAATCGATGCTTATACCCTCACTGAGCGGGAATTAGAGGTTCTACAATTGATCGTTGAAGGCTGTAGTAATGCTGTAATCGCCGAAAGACTCTTTATCACCGTAGGAACAGTCAAAACCCACGTTCGTAATATTTTGAATAAACTTTGTGCCGATGATCGAACTCAAGCCGCTGTGCGTGCCCTACGTTCGGGCTTAGTTGGCTAATATACTAGTGCTTAATAATACTTTTGATCAAAATAGCCAAATTATTCAGTAAACTTAAATTCTCAGGAAAAAACTGGGTAAATTCTATATATAGAATGTTGTTTATTATTCTTTGATTACTGAGCGATATTGCTGAAATATGCGCGTCACTCTCAAGTAGTACATAAAAAAAGTAAGTCAAATATGACTGATACAGAAGCAGATAAACTCAAATTAATGGTGGTAGATGATGAGCCTGATAACTTAGAGCTGCTCTACCGCACTTTTCGCAGAGATTTCCATGTGTTCAAAGCTTGTGATGCGATGAATGCACTGGAAATTTTAAACAGAGAAGGAGAAATGGCTGTTATCATCTCCGACCAAAGAATGCCGGAAATGAAAGGAACTGAATTTCTGAGTCTTACAGTTGAACGTTTCCCTGACACCATTAGAATTCTGCTGACAGGATTCACGGATGTGGAGGATTTAGTTGATGCCATCAACTCCGGTCAGGTGTTTAAATACATCACTAAACCTTGGAAGCCAGATCGACTTAAGGCAGTTGTAGAACAAGCAGCTGACACTTACCACGTTGTCAGGAATCGCACCCAAGAATTACGACGAGCACTGCGTCGAGAATCGCTGTTTAATGCTGTCACCACAGCTATCCGCGAATCCCTCGATTATCAGAGTATGCTACAAAAAATAGTCGAAACAATTGGACAAGGTTTTGAGGCAAGTTATTGTTTTCTCAGACCTGTAGAAAACGATCGCCTCACAGCCGATGAGTATTCCTATTCTGACTCTAACGCCGGAAATATGCCTGAGGGTTTAGTATCGGAACCTATCATTGCAAAGGTCATCGAAACCCATCACTACCAATCCGCAGAACACAATGATGAAGATAACCCATGTTATCAACTCGTAGTACCGCTGATTTATCAGCAACAACTACTTGCTGTTCTCACCCTCTGCCAATGCAAATACCATCGTCCTTGGCGGGATGAAGAAGTAAATCTAATCGCTGGTGTTGCAGAACAAGCAGCATTAGCTCTTTCTCAGGCAAAGCTTTATCAGCGACTCCAAGAAAACCAAGAAAAAATTACCCTCGAATTAGAAGTTGCTCGGCAAATCCAAAATAATTTGCTGCGTCAAACTCTACCAGACATCAAAGGAACTAGAATTCAAGCCTGCTGTTTCCCTGCCAGGGAAGTAGGTGGCGACTTTTTTGAAGTGTTTGTTCATCCTAAAGGTGAACTTTGGATTGCAGTTGGTGATGTTTCTGGAAAAGGTGTCCCCGCAGCTTTATTTATGGCTAGTGCAATTTCTGTATTGCGTCGTGAACTCTCCCAAGAAACGCCCGCAATGCCCAATGTTGTAATGCGGAACTTAAATCATGCTTTATGCGACGATTTAATCGGTAGTAATTGTTTTATTACTATCGTTTTGGCTCGCTACACTCCATCTGACAAAGAGCTTGTTTATGCCAATGCTGGACATGTCTACCCAATGCTGTGGTCACATCAGGACATCGCTAGTAGTGAGGAACCTAAGTATTTGAAAACACGCGGCATTCCCTTAGGAATTTTACCAGTCTGGAATGCAGAATCTGGTCAATTAACATTGACATCAGGAGATACTCTTTTGCTTGCTAGTGATGGAATTACAGAAGCAACAGTTGGCGATCAAACTGACTTATCTTTACAAGGTATTGACCGTTCAATGTTACAGCAGTGCGGTTTATGGAAGCTGATTAAAAAGCAGATGCAACCTCTATCACTCAAAGATTTACTGTCATTTATCCAAGCGGATAATGATGTTCAAGAAGATGACCAAACTATACTTGCTTTGAAGGTTTTGTAGGTAATGAAAACTGAGCTTCATGTACCAAGCGACTTAAAGTTTTTGAATATAGTCGAGGAATGGTTGTTAGGATGTCTCAAACTTGAGTTAGGACAATCTGTTGATTGGTCACGTCAATCTAGTCGGTTGCGATTAGCTCTAGTTGAAGCCTACTCCAACGTTGTCCGTCATGCCCATAAGGATCAACCCAATGCACCGGTGATTATCCGCTTAGAACTGAAGGACAGAGATCTTGCTCTAGAAGTTTGGGATCGAGGAGATGGTTATGATGTTTCTGATTATTTTGCTCCTAACCCCACCGATAAACAGGAAGGAGGTTACGGTTGGTTAATCATGAACCGACTTATGGATAAAGTTGAGTATGAGTTAAAAGTTGGTGGTGGTAACTGCCTGAAACTGGAAGCAAGCATACCCGAAATTACCAATAATACTTCTAGCTAAAGTGTAGAGGTTTGATTTGAGTCAGAGTTTGCTGATTGATATTGATAGATTACTTTATCTAAGCAAAGCAAAGCCATTCATGATCAAACAAATCTATCACAGAGCGATTTGCCATCGCTCCCGTTATCGCAATATTCACTTTTTTCTGTTTTACCCCAATCTAAATACTATTGGGTCTACCGATATGTTTATTGCGATGAATATTCTCATTGTAGATTTTACCCCTGAAAATATCTGCATCATTTAAATTAAGAGCAATTCCTAAAAGTTTGTCATGTATAATTTAGGTGCGGCTATTAGGGTGAAATAGAAACAAAGTCAATGAATCAATCCTCCATAGTCAGCAGTGACGAAATCAAGCAAAAAGCATTAGAAATAGGATTTCATCAGGCGGGAATTGCACTTCCCAATACGACAGATACATTAGAAACGCAACGGTTACAAACTTGGTTAGGTTTAGGGTACCAAGCAGATATGGTGTGGATGGAAAATCCGAAACGCCAAGACATTAAGTCGATTATGCCCGAAGTGCGATCGCTAATCTGTGTTGCCCTCAATTATTACAACCCAGAATCGCGTCCCGAAGGTGCAGAATATGCGAAAATCTCCCGCTATGCCTGGGGTCGAGACTACCACAAAGTTATACATAAGAAGCTCAAAGCCCTCTGCCTGTGGCTAGAATCACTCCATCCCAGCATAAAAGCCAGATACTATGCTGACACTGGACCAGTCCAAGATAAAGTTTGGGCAGAACGTGCCGGAATCGGCTGGATTGCCAAAAATAGTAATCTCATCACTCGTGATTATGGCTCATGGGTGTTCCTTGGTGAGGTGCTGACAAACTTAGAACTAACTGCCGATAGTCCTCACTCTCAACATTGTGGAACCTGCACTCGCTGTATTCAAGCCTGTCCAACCCAAGCCATTACTAGTCCTGCCGTGGTTGATGCCAATCTTTGTATTGCTTACCATACAATCGAAAATCGTCAGCCAGAAATCCCCCCAAACATCAAATCAAAATTAGATGGTTGGGTGGCAGGTTGCGATATTTGCCAAGATGTTTGTCCTTGGAATCAACGTTTTGCCAAACCGACAAATGTAACTGAATTTCTACCTTATCCTCACAATATTGCCCCCAAGCTGATAGAATTATCGACAATCTCTGACGAGGAGTGGAATCAGCGTTTTCCTGCATCATCATTAAGGCGCATTAAGCCACAGATGTTACGACGGAATGCCCGTGCCAACCTTGAGACACTCCAGGCAAAAGCATGACACAGAAAGTAATTATTTTTGATTTTGATGGCACAATCGCAGACACAGTTGATGCTTTGGTCACAATTGCTAACCGCTTGGCAATCGAGTTTGGTTATGTCCAAATCACCCCTGAGGAGTTCGCAATTCTCAGAAGCTTTACTTCCCGAGAAATAATTAAGTATTCTCGGATATCAATTTTGAAAATTCCCTTTCTGGTGAAAAAAGTCAAATCCGAACTCAAAGATAAAATTCCTGAACTCAAGGCAATTAATGGAATTCAAGAAGCTTTAACGGAACTTAAACAGCAAGGGCATAGACTCGGCATAATTACTTCCAACTCTCAAGAGAATGTGACAGAGTTTTTAAAAATAAATAACCTTGATAGCTTATTTGAATTTGTTTATTCTGGAGTTACAATTTTTGGCAAAACTACCATTATCAATAATGTCCTTAGACAAAAACAGATCAAGCCACAAGAAGTAATTTATGTTGGTGACGAAACGCGAGATATTGAAGCCTCTAAAAAAGCTAATATCCAAGTCATCGCAGTTACGTGGGGATTTAATTCTCCGGAAGTCTTAGCCAAGCAAAAGCCTAATTTTTTGATTAATCATCCAAGCGAACTCTTGGAAGTAATTAAAAATTGATACAAGTAGGTGGGCGGGGAAATTTACAACGACGTAATTGAATGTAAAATGCTCGAAGCCTCTGTATAGGTAGAACCTATCCCCTTAAGACTTCTGGTACCCGTCATCCCTCCAACCTACACTGCACAAGCTAGGCAGTAGCAAACTATAGTTCTGCTTATTTACACCGACCTAATTATCTATTCTGTGGGTTAACTATTGTCCGGGTTTACCCATTTCCAGAGCTTTTTTTACCAAATCATCACTCACATTACCACCACTATTTTCTGTAACTGCTGACATCTCAGATGCCATTTTCATGTAGTCTTCTGGAGTACCTGTAGCTTGCGTTTGTGCTTCTTTTTGTTCTGGTTCGGGTACTTGAAATTTGGGTGCAAGGCTTGCCTCTAATTCTTTTATGCCTTGTTCTGTTTGAGCATTTCTGTTGGTGCTAATTTGTTGTGCTGCGTCATAATCAGCATCTAAATTAACGGTCGGAGCCTTTTCTATGCCTTCTTCGATATTTTCAGCGATCAGTTCTGCGTCGTGGGTAGATACTTCTTTCACACTAGGCTTTATTTCTTCAGACATTTTGAAACCCCTATTTTCAAAGCTAGACAAATACTCTATGTAACTACTTAATAGGTAATTACTTATTTCTTACTACAGTCACACTTTACCAAGGGGATCCTTTGTTTACTGCTACCTCAGGGGTGATTTGCGTCTGTGTTTAAAGGTAGATAAAATTTAGGGAATATTTTTGGTTATTACTTCTCGAGACAGAAGATACTGGCAGTATTGGCAGTATAATTTTGCTGCATAGACTAAAACAAGTCGCAATACTCGCAAAGCGAGTAGCAAACTATGCAAGTAAGTTTTGTGACGGGTATTTAAATAAGGTAGGTTTGTAGGGTAAGTTTTCCCCACAATGCTGCCGTAGTTAGGTAGGGGACTTAAGCCCAAAGTTCCTTTAAGACTTAATGTGTTTATCTATAGCAGGTACTTGAGTATATACTCTGAAATTATAAAGACTTGATTTTTATACATAAACACAATAATATATCACTAAGGGTAGTAATAAACACATTTAAGCTAGCTGGAAAATCTAAAGATTCAGGGTAAGTGGTGGTTTTGGCGGCTTATTCAAGAAGTTTACCAAAGATAAAAATATTTTGACGAAGAGACAGAAAAATCTGACTTAAATTGGATGCTAATTACAATGACATCAAGTTAAGTTCACATGATGGTTGAGTTAAGATTTCGCGGTTAAAGATATTGATAACTATTATTGTTTGATTTTTGTTTCGATTTGTAAATCAATCGACCAGCTATTAAATTGATGGTGAAACTTGCATCAATGTTGTTACACAGGGAAAACTTGCTGTGACTGTAGATATAGAGTTTTTCTCTAATTATTCTGCGTAATTATTTTGATGTGGCTAAGTGTAAAAAAGAATTGATGAATCTACTTGACACAAATAGTGATAGTAGTAAAATTTACTAAATTACACAAAATTACACATCCACAGTAATCAGGGTAATAGTTAATTAACTGTACTAAATACTACATGTTTTTTAGATAAAGTTGCAGTATCTACCGAATAAGAACATTCCGGGTTAGGATGATAACTTAACGATGCCTTGATTGGATATCGATATTGAGTTTCTAAGGGTTTATGGACCATAGTCCGCAAGATCGCAGTACCAACCTCCTCTAAGCTGGTGATAACAGTTGTTTCCCAGCGAGGGGGAGGCAATAGGAGGTTTTATGTTGCTACAAGAATTACGTGATTCCAGGGTTGATATTAATGACTTGAATCAACTCAAAGGTGATTTAAATCGCCTACCACCTGTTGATGTGGGTGAGTGCATTGCACAGTTACCAAAAGAACAACGGGCGATCGCATTTCGTTTGTTAAATAAATCACAAGCGATTGATGTGTTTGAATATTTGCCTCCGGAAATTCAAGAAGAGTTAATTAATTCACTGCATGATGTACATGTGGTGCAGATTGTGGAGGCAATGAGTCCTGATGATCGGGCAGAATTATTTGATGAGTTACCAGCAAAAGTTGTCAAACGGCTGTTACAGGAGTTGAGTCTGGAACAACGTCATGCTACAGCAACGATTCTGGGATATCCCGAAGGTACTGCTGGGAGGTTGATGACGACAGAGTATGTGTGGTTAAGGGAAGGATTGACTGTCGGAGAAGCGTTAAGTAAGATTCGTCGTCAAGATGAAGATAAGGAGACTATTTACTATGCTTATGTAACTGATAATAATCGCAAGTTGGTACGGGTGGTATCATTGCGGCAATTATTATTTACTTTTCCTGATGTTCTGATTCGGGAGATAGCTAGCGAACGTGTAATCAAAGTCCGTACCGAAACTTTACAGGAAGAAGTGGCGCAAATTATGAAGCGTTACGATTTGATTGCGATGCCTGTGGTTGATCGAGAAGACCGTTTGGTAGGTATCATCACGATTGATGATGTGGTAGATATTTTAGAAGAAGAAGCCACTGAAGATATCCAGAAGCTAGCTGGTGTGGGTAGCGGTGATGAGGGAGCGCTTTCTGCTCCGATTGTGACACTTCGTAACCGTTTACCGTGGTTGTTGGGAATTATGTGTTTATATATCGGAGCGTCGAGTGCGATCGCGCCATTCCAACCGACTATAGCGGCAGTTCCTGTACTAGCTGTAATTATGCCTCTATTTTCCAATACTGGGGGAACTGTCGGAATTCAAGCTTTAACTGTGACGATTCGGGGATTAGGCATCGGAGAAGTAACACCAAAAGATACATTTAGGATTCTCCGTAAGGAGCTAACTGCTGGATTAGGAACAGCTATAACCCTAGGTATAACGATGGTTTTGCTGTCTTTGATCTGGGCACCACCTCAAGAACGTTGGGTATCAGTTATTGCTGGGATGGTGATGATGATAAATACTCTTGTAGCTGTAACCTTGGGAACTCTGTTACCTATGGGTTTGAAACGGATGAAGTTAGATCCGGCTTTAGTTAGCGGTCCCTTGGTGACGACACTATTAGATGCAATTGGATTTATGATTTTCTTGACAATGATTTCTACAGCACTACATGTTTTTAACTTTCGTCCGTGAATCAAAAATAATATCTATATAGCAGAACTTGAATAGTACAGAATTAGGGAGGTGACATGTTGCATGTTATCTCCTTAAGTTATGTGTGTTTTCCGAAATCCCAGTTAAAAAGTTTGTATTAATATCATGTAAAACAAAGTTAAACTCACTGTTCATATTTCTTTTGGGGATGATGAATAGATATTTTATTTGATAAATGATAATAATAATTATATGCTTTCTCCCAGATTAATCACAACTAAAATAGAAGATAATAGTCAGGAAAAACAACTGCGCGGTCAATCTTTTTTTCAGGAAGTAATTGAAGGTTTACAAGATGGAATAATTATTATTTCGGAGACAGGGAAAGTAATTCATGCTAATTCCAATGCTAAAAGTATCTGCAATAATTTAAGTTTATTCGATTTTCAAGATTTACCATCCCCAATTTGGAGACTTTGCGAATCTTTAATTGAGAGTCAAAATCTGTTCCCTTTAGATAGTTTTATTCTTTCTGATGAAATTACTATTAATATTAATACTGTAATTAGGATTCGTGTCAGATGGATGAATTTAGAACAAATTAGATATCCTTGTATATTAGTAACGATGGAAAATAGATCAGAATCAATTAAAAATGCTGCAATAGCTGAAGCAAAAAAATATGAATTGACCACAAGAGAAGCTGAAGTGTGGTTTTTGTATAGAGCTAATTATAGCTACAAACAAATTTCAGATCAGCTTTATATTACAATCAATACAGTGAAGAAGCATATGAAAAATATCCATGCTAAGAGATATCCTTTTACAGATGTTGCTTAGAGCCTAAATAGGTGGATTCAAATAAAGCTAACTATGTAAGGAATAGCACTAAGTTAGGAGAAAGTCCTTGCGGTGAATACTTCCCAGCCTATTGAGATTTGGAAATTAGTAGGCTTGGGAATGCGGATTAATCTAGGCTAAAATAACTATTGGTAAGGCAAACTTAAAATTTCAGATGAAGTTACCAGAGTTAGAGCAAGAAGTAATCGATCGGATTGTAGAGATGGCTTGGGAAGATCGGACACCATTTGATGCAATCGAGACACAGCACGGTTTATTAGAGAAGCAGGTGATTGCTTTAATGCGTCGGGAAATGAAAGAATCAAGCTTTAGGATGTGGCGCGATCGCGTGAGCGGTAGAAAGACCAAACATCTCGGAAAAAGAGAGTTTTTTGCAGGTCGTTTCAAGTCTGATAACCAAAAAACCTAAAGATGATAGAGAAGTTGGGAATCTTGGAGCAACCAAAAAACCCTGACTTTTTCACTTTTTGTCTATCACCTCTTGCAGAAAGGGTGAAAGTTCACTATTTAACCGACCTGAACGGACAAACTCAGCATAAGTATTGGCTTCAACTGATAGTAATTCCTGCCGTACTTGCTCCATCATAAAATCTTTCAGGTTCGGATATTCATCCTGTAATTGCTCGATTTTTCCTTGTAGAGATGCAATTTCTCCGCGAATGAGTGTTGCTTGATACCGACAAAATTCTGGATCAATCCCCCGACGCTGCTCCACTTGGCTCAAGTGTTGGAGTACGTGATTTAAGGCGCTTTCGCGGGCAACTGCTTCTAAATAGAGTTGACGTGATGGTTGATCACCTAATAGTTGCAGCCTCTTTAATAAAGGCTGGATGGTTAATCCTTGAACAAGCAGTGTAAATAATACGGCACCGAAGACTGTAGCAATTAATCCTTCCCGATTTGGTAAATTAGCGGAAACGCTCAATGCTAAGGCAATGGAAACAGCACCCCGCAATCCACCCCACCAAAGCACTGTTTGGTCTGGTAGAGTGATTGGATTAGCTACACGATTGCTGAAAAAGCTCAAGGTATAGATAGCGATCGCGCGTGTGAGAATCATCGCTCCTACTGTAATAGCGATCGCTTGTAAATGATCGCCTAAAACCACAAAGTGAATTTGATCGCCAATCAGCAAAAACACAATTGAATTCACAAAAAATGCCAGAAATTCCCAAAACTCAGTGACAATTACCCTTGTACGGGGGTTCATACCAATTCGAGAACCAAAGTTACCTAAAATTAGACCTGTAGTCACAACTCCAATCACCCCAGAACCCCCCAAATCTTCGGTAATTAGATAAGTTCCGTAAGCAGCAACTAAGGTTAACGACTGTTCAACTAAGGGTAAATCAAAGCGTTGAGTTAGATAGGAGATACCAAATCCAATTAAACCTCCAACAGCGATACCAATAACCATAACGGTTAAAAACTGGAGCAAAATTGGTCTGAATCCTAATTCAGCAGTCCCCGCAGACAGCGCGGCTAAAAAACCAAAGGCAACAACAGCCATGCCATCATTAAATAAACTCTCACCTTCCATTAAAGTTGAAAGCCTTTTGTCAGTTCCTAGTTCTCGAAATAATGCAGTCACAGAAACAGGATCAGTCGCGGAAAGGCAAGCTCCAATTAGCAAAGCAGTTGTCAGGGAAATTCCTGCTAGTTGATTTAATCCAATTGCGATTCCACCAATAGAAATTACTACCCCAATTATTGCAAATAAACAAATTGGCAATAAATCCTGCTTTAAATCTGTCCATTTTAAATTCCAAGCAGCTTCAAATAATAACGGTGGTAAAAAAATCGACAAAATCAAGCCGGGAGAAAGATTTACTAATCGCACATCTACCAGCGCTAACATCAACCCGACAATTACTAATAATAGCGTGTAGGGGATACGACGAAACCAGCTAAATATCTGTGGTAGGGTGGCTACGCTGAGGGAAACTAAAAGTACCAGGAGAAATTGCTTGAGATTTTCTTCAATTACCACTTCTCCCATTGCCGATTCAATCGCCATGCCGGAATTACCCTGAAATTTACAAGTTAATTTTAATTCTATTGTTTATGTAAGTAGTATTAATTTCCGGGTTTTATCAGCTATTTTAGGCATACTTACGTCAAAAGATAGAAATTATCGTTTGAAAATTTATCACCATTAGTAGATGACTCTAATTCAAAAATCAGAATTTAATGAGATGTCGAATTAGACCAAAATTAAAGGAGTAAACTTTGCTAGAGAGCATCCGCGATCGCTTCAAAAACTTTAAACGATATAGGCTAGAACCAATACGGATACAGCAAATACAAGCAGAATTGCTAGAAGAATCTAGTCCAGATGTGACTTACTTAATTTTAATTATTGGTTCCTGTGCGATTGCTAGCTTTGGTTTACTTAGTAATAGTGCAGCGGTAATTATTGGAGCGATGATTGTTGCACCTTTAATGCTACCAATTCGTGGTTTAGCTTTTGGTGCATTGTCGGCGAATGTCGAGTTGTTTCGTAGAGCTTTAATTGCCATCATAGTCGGTACTTTATCGGCAATAGTCATGTCTTGCAGTTTAGGTTTGCTGGTTGGGATTTCTAACTTTGGAAGTGAAGTGTTATCTCGTTCCAAACCAACTTTATTAGATTTGGGGATAGCGGTAGTAGCTGGGAGTATTAGCGGCTATGCCAAAGTTCAGCCGAAGATTTCCACCAGTTTAGCAGGAACAGCGATCGCAGTCGCGCTGATGCCGCCTGTTTGCGTTATCGGTTTAGGAATCTCACAAGCAAATTGGTCACTTAGTCAGGGAGCAACTTTGCTTTATCTCACAAATCTGCTAGGTATTACCCTTGCTTGTATGGTGACATTTTTTGTTGTCGGCTATTCTCCACTTCAAAAAGCTAGGACACCTTTAATTTTGACATTATTATTTATCAGTACCTTGATGATTCCTTTAACTATTAGCTTTAGTCGATTAGTTCAGCAAGCACGACTAGAAAGTAGTGTGAAAAAGATATTACTCAACCGTACCCTAACATTTCAACGCTTAGATTTAATTAAAAGTGATACTAATTGGTTAACAAATCCCCCACAAGTTCGATTAAGTGTAAGAGCAAAAGAACCTGTGACAATTACACAGGTCAGGTTGTTAGAAGATTTTTTAGCAAAAGAAATGGGACGACCTTTTACTTTAATATTTGAGGTTGGACAAATTGAAGAAGTCAGAAGAGATATGACAACTTTTGATTTCGATGAAAGTAAGGAATAGAAATAAAAATTAATTTACTAACAAAATCAAGTTATGATTAAATGTTGGATCAAAAGTCACGGTGAATAGATATTTCTGTCACCCTTGACTATTAGATGAGATATTAAATAGTTAAATTATCTTTTCAGATATCAACTTAATGACCATTAAAAAGTGGTTCCAAAATATGTGTAAAAGCAAATAATATGAAAGCAGATATATCAGCAGTTTGGGATCAAATTCAGGGAATGGTTAATGGATTTCTTATCCTCTTACCGAATATCGTGCTGGGATTAATTGTTTTTGCCATCTTCTTTTTTGTGGCGAAGTCAATTAAAAAAGTAGTCAAACGCTTGACCCATAAACATCGTCAAGCTAGAAGTTTAGGCATGGTGCTAGGAAGACTGGCACAAGGTACAACAATTTTGCTTGGTTTATTTATTGCTTTATCGATTGTAATACCGACTTTTAAAGCAAGTGATTTAATTCAATTGTTGGGAATTAGTGGGGTAGCAATTGGTTTTGCTTTTCGGGATATTTTACAAAACTTTTTAGCGGGTATTTTGCTTTTATTAACTGAACCTTTTCAAATCAACGATCAAATTATCTTTAAAAATTTTGAAGGGACTGTTGAAAATATCCAAACAAGGGCTACTACTATTAGAACCTATGATGGTCGGCGAATTGTGATTCCTAATTCCGAGTTATTTACGGTTCTACCGATCCCCTTATGAAAAAAAATATATTTAGATGTGAAAAAATGGCTATAACTTAACAAGAATGTATAGCTACAACTCAAGCTAGATAAAGGTTTATGGATTTTTAAATATACCAAATCTGTGAGAGAATACAAGTAAAATAGCCATAAATTAAATTTTCGGTGCTCGCTATGAAGTTTTCCGTAGAGCAAATTCTGAATTTACCAGGGATAAAAGTATTAAATTGTCAAGATATTGAAGGCTTAGGATTAATCATAGAAATACAAGTTGACTCCAAATCTTCTAAATGTCCAAGATGTGGTAAAGCTAGTCATAGTATACATCAGCATCATTGGCGTAATATTAAAGACTTGCCATGGAGTAATCAGCAAGTAATATTAAGAATTGATCGTCGTCAATTTAGGTGCAAAAATTGTCAAAAATTATTTAGTGAGGATTTAGATTTTGTCGATAAACAACGAGGATATACTAAAAGATTTGCAATAGAAATAGTGAAACAAGTGTTAGACAGTAACATTCGTAGTGTTGCAGAGAGAAATGATTTAAGTGAATCAGAAATTCAATCGATGCTAGATTCTTTAGAATCAGATATCAGTTTTGAGACAAGTGAAATAAAGCGTCTAGGTATAGATGAAATTTCTTTAATTAAAGGTCAAGGTAATTATTTAGGAGTATTGGTAGATTTAGACAGAAGAAAACCAATTGATATTGTTGAGTCACGTCGTCAATCAGAAATGACTCAAGCTTTGCAGAGTATGGGCAATGAGGTTTTAGAGCAAATTGAAGAAGTTAGTATAGACTTGTGGAAACCATATAAAAGTTTAGTCAAAGAGTTGATGCCAAATGCAGAAGTAACTATTGATAGATTTCATGTAATGAAACAGGTAAATGATGAATTAGATGCAGCGCGTAAACAGCAAAAAAAAGAAGCAAATTCCCTCAAGAATAAATTAGATAGAGATCGAATATTGGCGGGATTATTAAAAAGTAAATATAGCTTGTTGAAAAACGAAGATTCTTTAAATGAGACTCAAAAAGAAAAGCTAAAAGCAGTTCAAAATGTATCTCCAACTCTATCAAAAATGCACGAGTTAAAAGAGAAATTCAGAAATATATTTAACACTGCTGAATCATGGGGCGATGGGGTACTAAAATTATTAGATTGGATGTATGATTCGAGTTTATACTTTCCGAAAACTATTAGAACAATTTTTAGATGGTTTGGAGATATAGTTGGTTATTTTGAACAAAGAACAACTAGTGGCACTGTAGAAGGAATTAATAATAAGTTGAAGCTAGTCAAAAGATTAGGATATGGTTTCCGTAATTTCGCAAATTTTAGATTACGCTGCTTATTATCTTGGCACTTTAGTGTTAAATTTCCATAAGGGGATCGGTAGAACCTTATTTACTAATTCGGTGACTGTGAATACTACTTTTGATAATCGTCGTTTGCAGTATGATGTTGGGATTGGCTATAGTGATGATATTGACATAGCCAAGCAATTAATCCTCGAAGCAATGCATAGCGTTAATGAGGTTTTGCAAGATCCCGCTCCCGATGTACTGGTGATGGATTTAGCCGAAAGCACCGTTAATATCCGCGCACGTTGGTGGATAAATCCACCGCGTCGGATAGATGATTTAGCTTCACGCGATCGCGTTCTCTGTGCAATTAAGAAAAAACTCACGGAAAATGGTATCGATTTACCTTATCCAACCAGACAAATTTTATTCCATGACCCAACCGAAGAGACTGACGGAGATAGATCCCTTCAACGTGAAGGTTGGACTGCTGGTAAAAGGGAATTTCCCAGGTCTGGCAATATTAGCAACTCTATCAGAGAATTGGCACAAGTGCAGACCCAACAGAATGACCATTCTCAAGAAACACACAATAAACAGTAAAAAAAAAGGTCATAAATCGTTGATTAAGAACAACAATCAAATATGACCACAGATAACAGATTTATATCAGACTTTTATTTAACGGGAAGCCGGAACTTTTTGCAAGTCAATTAATAGTTTAAACATTTGATTCTTCAAATTTTCACTATTTTGAACTTCCACAGTCATACGATTAAAGCTTTCAGTGGTTAAACCATTTTCTTCCACAATCTTTTTAGCTTGAGCGCAGTAATTGACTGCGATATTTTTTGCTTTTCCAGGCAAATTATTTAAACTCTTGGGGTCATTACAAACAATCTGGGGAATTTCGTTTCCACCCACTAACTTCTTAATTTCATCAAAAGCTTGTTGGCGTGGTGCTTCCATTGCCAACATTGCCTTAGCATAGCTAGTCATTTCGGCTTTATTGGGTGGATTTTGGGCTTTTGCTGGGGAACTGCATAGAAAGACAGCTGCAACTACACCCAAGATTGCCATTGAACGAGAAAATATAGACTTATGGGAGTTTATAAGTTTATGACTATGGGAATTAGGGTAATATATTTCTGTCATTGGTGGATTAAGAACAATAAAAGTATCTAGAGGTTAATTACTGGGAATTATTTTATGTATAAGAAGTTCCACAAAAGATGATTTCTCACAAATATTTATCAAAATAGAATGTCAAAGTCGAAAGTTATAAGCTTGGATTAAGCTGACGGAAGCCAAATGACTTATGGAACCAAAAGTAGGAAGTTGAGAAGTATTTAGAGTTAAAGTCAAGCTTCATTAATACCTTGTTCCACTATACTTAAGCATATAAGAGTATTTTCATTTAAAGTCACACAAATTTGACACTTCTATCTATATTTTGTTGCTTCCGACTTTATTGTCTAGTTCTTTGGCATAATTGGCAAAGTTCGATAATTTTGGTTTGTAGTGTTGCTAGTTCTGCCCCACCTTGTTTGAGAGTGACTTCTAAATCAAGAAGAAGCGGTAAAGTTCCCACAAGTTGCTTAACAGAAAGAGTACTAACTTCCTGTTGCAGAAAGTAAATCCGTTTAGGATTACCTATTTCTGCCATTTTTGCAATTTCTTGTTGATTTTTTTCACCTCCTTCGATCATGATTTTGATCCATAACCAGGTGCGAAATTGACCAATTAAGGTAGCAACGATTCGTAAACCTGGTTCTGAAGCATTAATAAGGTCGGTGACTAAAATCAAAGCCTGATTAGTATCTCCTGTACGAATTGCCGCTGCAAGTTGCAGACTATTTTGAGTGGTGTTTCTAACTAATTGAGCTATGACGTTCTCATCTTGGGGTTTGTTGCTATCACCCGCATAGAGTCGAATTTTCTCCAATTCATTATACAGGAGCCTAGTATCGTTGCCTACAGCCGAGGCTAATAACTCAGTACTTTTGGCTGTGAGTTTGACCCCTGTAGTTTGTGCAGCTTGGTTCACAGCTTGAATTAGTAGCTCAGTTTTCCAAGGAGGAATCACCGGAAACTCTTGAAATTGAGCAAATTGTTTGAGTAGCTTGGTGGATTTGAGACGTTCATCAGGTTTGTTACGGCTAGTAATTAATAGTACTGATGTTTCCGGAATTACGGAGAGGGTTCGCTGTAATTCTGCCAAAAGATTTTCTGGACATTGTTGACAAATTGGAGAATTTACCAACCAAACTAAACGTCCCCCTGCACCGAATGGAGGTGTCATAGCTTCATTTAAGCCCTCAATTTCGGCATCGCTTTGTTCAGGGGTTATTGTTACATAATTAAAACTACTCCACATCGGATCAAGAATGCGATCGCGTAATGCTGAAACGGCTTTTTCTAAGGCAAAGTCATCTTCACCCCAATATACGTAGATAGGCATGGGAAGATAGAGAATATAGGGGAAGCGCAGATGTATGTAACAAAGACCTGATTGTCTATAGGTATGACTTGTTGTAACTTTAATGGGAAACTAATCTTTGTTTGAACACGTTACCTAATAATATAAAACTTTAACTTTTATTCAAGACTAGCAAAACTCAACGATGAAATTTAGCGAAATTGTAGAAAAACTTGGCGATGCAGCTACCACCACTAGCTGGAATGCTAATAATGACTGTAACCCAGAAATTTCCGGTTTAGCAGCAGTGGATCAGGCGACCAGCAATCATTTAAGTTATATTGAAGGGGCAAAATTTGCCAGCTTTGTCGCAAAAACCAATGCTGGTGCCTTAATTTTACCTGCCGATGAAGCTTTGCAAGCAAAAGCCACCCAGTTAAATATTGCTTGGCTGTCGGCACCAGAACCAAAGTTATTATTTGCCCAAGCCATCAGGTTATTCTATAAACCTTGGCAACCATTACCAGGAATTCACCCCACTGCTGTGATTCACCCCACTGCTAAAGTTGGTAATAACGTTTATATTGGTGCCCATGCAGTGATTGAAGAGAGGGTCGAAATTGGTGATGGTGCTTGCATTCATGCCAATGTTGTGATTTACCCTGATGTTCAAATCGGTGACAGTACAATTCTTCATGCTAATTGCAGTATCCACGAACGTACCCGCATCGGGAATAACTGCACAATTCATAGTGGTGCAGTCATTGGTGCTGAAGGCTTTGGCTTTGTTCCCACCCGTAGCGGTTGGGAAAAAATGGAACAATCTGGTTACACAGTTCTAGAAGATAATGTCGAAGTTGGTTGTAATAGTGCAATCGATCGTCCAGCAGTGGGAGAAACTCGCATTGGTAAAAGTACTATTATTGACAATATGGTACAAGTCGGACACGGTTGCCAAGTGGGCTTTGGATGTGCATTTGCAGGTCAGTCGGGAATTGCTGGGGGAGCGAAAATTGGTAATCGGGTAATTTTAGCGGGACAATCGGGAGTATCCAACCAAGTTAAAATTGGCGATGGCGCGATCGCATCTGCCAAAGCAGGTATACACACCAACGTTGCCGCCGGACAAACTGTTTCGGGAATGCCAGCCATGCCACATAAACAATACCTGAGAATTTCGGTAATTCTGAATCATCTTCCTGAGATGTACCAAGTTTTCAAGAAACTGCAAGGAAAATTTGGCAAGGATTAACTCTATTTCTTCGCATCAGCAATTAGACGCTTACCCCAAAGAAAACGGGTTTTACCACCACTAAATGCGACTATTTCCAGCGCCCAACCAATAAAAACCCATTTTCACCATCACTCAGCACGACTGTTATTTGCCTCCTAGAGGGGATCTAAACACCGGGTAAAGCAACACAACTAACGCAGATTTTGTATCTGCTCAATTAATTTCATCACCCGCTCATACTTGGCATTGTCACCCTGCTGCTTTAACAATTCCCCAGCCTTCTGAAAATCCTGGATTGCCCCTTGCTGATCTCCCAATTCACTGCGGACAACACCCCGGTTGTTGTAGGCTTGGGCTAAGTTGGGATTAATTTTGATAGCTTGGGTGTAATCAGTTATTGCCCCTTGTTTATCTCCCAATTTACTGCGGACAACACCCCGGTTGTTGTAGGCTTCGGCATCGTTGGGATTAATTTTGATGGCTTGGTTGAAATCAGCTAATGCCCCTTGCTTGTCTCCCAATTCACTGCGGGCTATACCCCGGTTGCTGTAGGCTTCGGCATCGTTGGGATTAATTTTGATGGCTTGGGTGTAATCAGTTATTGCCCCTTGTTTATCTCCCAATTCATAGCGGGCAAAACCCCGGTTGTTGTAGGCTTCGGCATAGTTGGGATTAATTTTGATAGCTTGGTTGAAATCAATGATTGCCCGCTGCTTATCTCCCAAGTCGCTGCGGGTAGAACCCCGATTGTAGTAGGCTACGTCTAAGTTGGGATTAATTTTGATGGCTTGGTTGTAATCAGCTATTGCCCCTTGTTTATCTCCCAATTCACTGCGGACAACACCCCGGTTGAGATAGGCATCGGCATCGTTGGGATTAATTTTGATAGGACTTACGCATTGACAGAAAAATCAAAATAGGGGGTATGGTTTTCAGCGCTAAAGCTTGTTTTTCTGTTCCCCATCAAGCGATAGAAACCAAGAAAGGGTAATTTATAAAAGCCTGAAACAACGTATTAACGTTAATACACAACATAGCCCTTTTGTACAGTGCGTAAGTCCTATTTGATAGCTTGGTTGTAATCAGCTATTGCCCCTTGTTTATCTCCCAATTCACTGCGGACAACACCCCGGTTGTTGTAGGGTTCGGTTAAATTGGGATTAATTTTGATAGCTTGGGTGTAATCAGCTATTGCCCCTTGTTTATCTCCCAATTTACTGCGGACAACACCCCGGTTGTGGTAGGCTACGTCTAAGTTTGGATTAATTTTGATAGCTTGGGTGTAATCAGCCATTGCCCCTTGTTTATCTCCCAATTTACTGCGGACTATACCCCGTCCGTAGTAGGCATCGGCATAGTTGGGATCGAGTTTAATTGCTTCGCTGTAATCAGCAATTGCCCCTCGATAATCTTTATTACTGGATTTCTCATTCCCTTTAATCAAGAAATCATCTGCGTTTGGCGCAACAGCCACAACATCGGGTGGTTTCACACCTACATCCACACCCACTGCTACCAACTGTCGCAATGCCGAATAAATAGTTATTCCCAAAGCACCACTAATTACTTTTTCCTCTGGGTTCTCCTCCGATGGTTCGGTAATTGCTATCCCGTGAATGGCAATTAATTCCCCTTGTTCGTTAAATACTCCACCACCGCTCATCCCCCTAGAGGTACGATTGTCGTAGCCAATATCATAACCATCATCTTGGGTTCCTTTGGCATCGACTTTACCATCTTTGATTTTAAAATCAACATTTGGTGCTGCTGCTGTTTTCCCAGGGAATCCAGCGACGTAAACTATGTTTTGTTTCTCGACTTTATCCGAGTTGCCAATTTTGGCAACTGTATATTTTTGATTACTGCTAAATTCAACTACCGCTAAATCTAATTTGTTTAACTGCTTGATATTTTTAATTTGATAACTTTGTTTATCTGGTGTAATTATATTTTTCTTACCTCTATCAACTACGTGATAAGAAGTAATAACGGTGTAAGTATTGCCAACTTGTTTGATAATTACACCCGAACCAGAATTATATGAATTTTGAGCATCAACAATTTGTACTGTTATTTGCTGGGCGATTTGCTCAACTTCCTGTTGGGTTATAGCGACAGCTATGTATGGCTGAATGAGTACGATTGATGTACCGATTAATGCTGCACTCAGGATTGTAAAATTTCTCATAGCTGCATGTTTAAATTTGCGATTTAAAAGTAATTGATTTAGGACTATCTCTTTATTCCCTCTGTACAAGCAGAACTAAGGTGTACATACAAGTCCCCGAATCACTACCAGCCCTCGAATTACCCCACCCTAACCCTCCCCGCTAGCGAGGAGGGAACAAGATTAAGATTTAATTTATTACTCCCCCTCCCCGCCAGCGGGGTAGGGGGCAGGGGGTGGGGTTCTTTTATTTGGGGCATTCAGTGCAACAAAAATAGTTGTGCTGGGTTTTTCTCAAACTCCAGAGTTATGGTTCTGGAATTAAACCACCCAAATATGCCTCAAACTTAATGGCAACCCGCGAACTATCACTAGTCTGACTTTGAACTTCTCCAGATGCTAAACCTCTTTTATCAAGTAAACTTCGGATAACTTCCTTGGGGCTACTTCCTGGCTTTAGAGTAAACAATAGAGTCTCTTTAGTACAATCATCATTCAGATTCACTGCTCCACAAATTACACGCTGTCTGTTAACTACACCGTCAATAATGAGGATGAGAGTGCCATTATCGAGATTTTTCTGAAAATTGCGAGATACTGCAAAACAACGCTGTTTGCTGCTTAATCCCGCAACCTGGGATGTCCAGCGCACTATTGCTCTTTTTCCGTTATCTGAACGGGTGAAGAATGTTGTGGGAATCCCACCCTGAACCGCACAATAAAAATCTGCGTTGGCTGCGCGACTGGGTTGGGTACTGTTGACGAAAACGGTTGGTATGCTCAGGAGTGCTACTGTAGAGCGGTTAACGGGGGGCTTCGCATCCCCCGTTATGGGTTAAAGAAACTTAAAAATAGAAATACAAATTTTAGGTATGCTGTTAGAAGCATTCAGACAGCCAAAACCGGAGCGTCAATGGTGCATTAATAGTCCGTTGTAGAGCGTGGTTCTGGGAGTAGAGATTATGAGATTGGTGAAGTAAATTATTTTGCTATCCCGCTTAGAAGAATTATAATTTTTAATCATTCCCAGGTCAGGATGCTTCTAATTGCTGGAGTTTTGGAGATGAAAAAGCAAGGAAAGAACAAACAAGTATCAGTTGGCGAAAAAGCTCAAGTGTTTTCACAAAAAGGGTTTGAACTGATCAATCCAAATGCAGCAGGTATAGACATAGGAGCAAGCGAACATTGGGTAAGTGTACCAATAGGCAGAGATAGTGAGTCGGTACGACGGTTTGGCTGTTTTACATCAGACTTACAGGCAATGGTTACTTGGTTGAAGCAATGCGGAATCAAAACAGTAGCAATGGAATCAACAAGCGTTTACTGGATTCCGATGTTTCAAATATTGGAGACAAGTGGATTTGAAGTACGTTTAGTAAATGCTCATTTCGTCAAGACAGTGCCGGGGCGCAAAAGTGATGTCCTAGATTGTCAGTGGCTACAACAATTACACACCTATGGGCTGTTATCAGGTTCATTTAGACCAGAAGACCAAATTTGTGTTTTACGTAGCTACATCCGTCAACGAGATAATCTGATTCGTAGTAGTAGTACTCATATATTGCGAATGCAAAAAGCTCTTCAAGAGATGAATCTACACCTCAATCAAGTACTAAGCGATATTACAGGTATTACAGGCTTAAAAATAATACGTGCAATAGTTGGGGGGGAACGTGACCCAAAAGTATTGGCATCGATGAAAGATTGTCGGGTTAAAAGCAGTATCACAGAGATTGAGAAAGCCTTGACAGGAGATTACCGAACTGAACATATTTTTGTTCTCAAACAAGAATTACACCTGTATGAAATTTATATTGCTCAAATTCAACTGTGCGATATCGAAATTGAGCAGTATCTAGGCAGCTTTGAGGACAAAAATGGAGATAAACCCCCTTACCCCCTGAAAAAACTAAAAAAACTAAGGGTAACTCACCTCAATTTGATTTACGCTCTCATCTTTACCGTATTAGTGGTGTTGATTTTACTGCTATCGATGGCTTCGGTGTTTTAACTGTTCAAACCCTACTATCTGAAGTTGGGCTTGATCCTGGGCGTTTCCCAACTGTTAAACATTTTACATCTTGGTTGGGTTTATGCCCTGGTAGTCGTATTAGTGGTGGCAAAGTCCTCAGTTCAAAAACCCGCAAAGTTGTTAATCGTGCTGCTACTGCCCTACGGGTTGCTGCTCAATCCCTTGCTTCCTCTAAATCTGCTGCTGGTGCTTTCTATCGTCGTAAAAAAGCTCAACTTGGTGCCCCCAAAGCAATTACTGCCACTGCTCACAAACTTGCCCGCATTTTTTACCACATGTGGAAACATGGAGACACTTATGTTGACACTGGTGCTAATTCTTATGAGCATAAATACAAACAACGGGCTATTAGTAACCTCAAGAAAAAAGCCAAAGACCTTGGATTTGATTTGGTTGAACAGCCCCAAATCGTGGAAGTTTCTTAGAAGACTTGAGCAAAAACCCTGACATTTTTTTTATCATAGTGTTAAGTGATTCACGATAAGTTATGTATTTGAATAACGAAGTCTTGACGAATCTCAACCAACCTCAAAAAACTACAAGTGATATTTGTAGATTTCCGTATTTATAGTTAGATATATCAGGAAAACCATAGATTTTCAATAAGAATAACGCTAAATTAATATTTAAAGAAGCAATTGAAAGCTTTGTACTTATTGGCACATTAACTATAGCGAATTTAAAATAAAGAAATGCTGAATCAAATACTAAAAGAGCGTTATCAAATAATCCATTCAATAATGCAAGGTGGCTTTGGTGTAACTTTTTTAGCAGAAGATACCCAGTGTCCCGGAAATCCTAGATGTGTTGTCAAAAAGCTACAACCCCGCTTCGATGATGAAGCACAGTTAAAAGCTGCCAAACGTCTATTTAAACAAGAAGCAGAAACATTACAAAATTTGGGTAAACACGATCAAATACCCCAATTACTCGCCTATTTTGAAGACAATCAAGACTTTTATTTAGTTCAAGAATATATTGAAGGTCACGATCTCAGCCAAGAAATTCCTCCATCTGCAACTAAACTTAGTGAACCTGAAGTAATTAAATTATTGACAGAAATCGTCGAAATTTTAGCGTTTGTCCATGAAAATAATGTGATTCATCGTGATATCAAACCCTCTAATATTCGCAGAAGAAAATTAGATAACAAGATTGTCTTAATAGATTTTGGGGCTGTTAAAAGAATTACCAATTTACAAGTAACTCAGCAAGGAGAAACAACATTTACAGTTGCCATAGGAACCCCTGGTTATATGCCAGCAGAACAAGCAGCAGGAACACCAAAGTTATCTAGCGATATTTATGCAGTGGGAGTGATTTGTATTCAAGCTTTGACAGGAATTTATTTCAACAATAAAGGGGAAATGCCGAGGGGAGAAGATGGAGAAATTAGCTGGCGCGATCATATCAAAGTTAGTTCTGATTTTGCCGACATTCTTGATAAAATGGTACGTTATGACCATCGTCATCGCTACGTAAATGCTACAGAATTGATGAGTGCGATTGAGTTATTAAAAGAAGGTGAAAAATCGCCATCTCATGGAAAAATTCAGAAAAAGATATTAATTGGCTTAACTGGATTAGTTGCAGCTTTTGGATTAGCTGGATTTTGGTACAAATCCAATACACAAGTTGCATCAGTGACGACAAATTATCAAATTCAGTTAGCTGCATCTCCCTATAAAGAAATGGGAATTAGCTTTAAATATCCTGAAGGTTGGAAAAGACAAGACTCAAATAGTGCCTTTGGTAATTGGGTGTCATTCGTTTCTAAAAAAGAAAGTCCCAATGATGATTTCCAAGAAAATATAACTATTAGCTTAGAAGACTCTAACGGTACTTTAAAGGACTCTAAAAATGAAATTATCAAAGGTATCGGTATCCAAAATCTAATTGAAGACTCGACAACAGGTTTAGGAAATAAAGAAGCTTACCAAATTGTCTATACAACTAAAAATGCTAATAAGACCCTGAAACATCTCAAAATTTTGACTTTGAACAAGAGCAAGGCTTATATTATTACCTACACTGCTAAAATTGAGGACTACGATCGCTTTTTAAAAATCGTGGAAGCTGCAATTGATTCCTTTGAATTTCAGTAGCGTTTACTATTTTGACTTCTAATCTTGACAAAATTTTAGGAAGGATCTGTCTTTTGGCGACAATTTCCCCTATGATTTTTATATGGGAATACGTAAGAAATTTTACGGTCTACGTCAATCACTCGCGGTCTTTCGCTACAGCCGTCGAGCTATTAATCTTGTATGGACTACCAGCCGAACTTTAACGGTTATGCTGGCAGTCTTCACCTTAGTTGCGGGGCTTTTACCTGCTGGGATTGCTTACATTGGCAAATTGATTGTTGATGCGGTACTTTTATCTGCTCAACAAGTAGCAGATGTCAATACTCCTAATCCCTTAATATATGTGGGTTTAGAAGCAAGTGCGATCGCATTACTCACTGCCAGTCAGCGGGGACTAAGTATTTGTCAATCTTTATTACGAGTCTTACTTGGTCAAAGAGTCAATGAGATGATTCTCGAAAAGGCTCTCACCCTAGAACTCACCCAGTTTGAAGACTCGGAATTCTACGACAAAATGAGTAACGCCCGCCGCGAAGCCTCATCTCGTCCGCTATCACTAGTAACTCGCACCTTTAGCCTAGTTCAAAGTGCCATTTCTCTAGTTACCTACGGCATACTCCTAACCAAGCTTTCCCTTTGGGCTGTGGTGGTTCTCATTTTCGCCGCCATGCCCGCCTTTTTCGCCGAAACCAAATTTGCGAATAAAGCCTTCCGTCTATTTAGTTGGCGCGCCCCAGAAACCCGCCAACAGCACTATTTAGAGATTCTCCTAGCGCGGGAAGATTTCGCCAAAGAGGTAAAACTTTACCAACTGGGGAAAATGCTCTTAGGACGCTATCGCAATGTTTTTCAGCAACTGTATCACGAAGACCGGGACTTAACTTGGCGACGGGGAGTATGGGGGTACCTATTAGGATTACTTAGCACCGCTACTTTTTACATTGCCTATGCTTGGATTGTCATCCAAACCATTGCTGGTAAAATATCTCTCGGCGATATGACCATGTATCTTACCGTTTTTCGCCAAGGACAAACTACATTTTCCTCTGCCCTTTCATCAATTGGTGGCATGTACGAGGATAATCTTTACCTTTCCAACCTCTACGAATTTCTCGAAGTGGCAATTCCCCAAGCCCAAGGAAATGCAACCCAAGGAACTAAAATTGGCGATGGCATCCGCTTTGAAAATGTGTCCTTTAGCTACCCTAATAGCTTCCAACCGTCTCTTCAACATGTCTCCTTCCATCTCAAACCAGGCGAAAAAATCGCCATAGTTGGTGAAAATGGTTCTGGGAAAACTACCCTCATCAAACTCTTAACTCGACTCTATACACCCACATCCGGCAGAATCCTCCTAGATGGTTTAGATTTACAAGCTTGGAATGTGGAAGCATTGCGAAAACGTATCGGTGTCATTTTCCAAGATTTTGTTCGTTACCAATTCACAGTGGGGGAGAATATTGGTGTTGGTGATGTGGAAAGGATGGAAGACTGGGAACTGAGAGAAATAGCAGCAGATAAAGGTATGGCATTACCTTTTATCGAAAAATTTCCCGAAGGTTTCAGCACTCAATTAGGAAAATGGTTTAAAGCTGGACAAGAACTATCAGGAGGACAATGGCAGAAAATTGCCCTTGCCCGTGCCTTTATGCGAACCAGTGCAGATATCCTGGTTTTAGATGAACCAACTTCTGCTATGGATCCTCAAGCTGAATTTGAAATCTTTAACCATTTCCGCAGCTTGACTAAAAACCAAATGGTTTTCCTGATTTCCCATCGCTTTTCAACGGTAAGGATGGCAGACAAAATTATGGTAATTGAATCGGGGAAAGTCCTAGAAATCGGTACCCACGAAGAATTGCTGCAAATGGGTGGAAGATATGCCACTTTGTTTGCCCTTCAAGCCGCAGGTTATCGTTAATTTGATTGGGACACTGGGAAAAATAAAACATATATAGGGTAGCGTCTGCTGTTCGCACAGCGCAGCGTTAGCTGTAAAAGTCTTCTAGTGGAGGCAGGGAAGGGGGAACTCTTAACAGGGAACAGTTTTACCTTGATTTTTTCTGTTTTTTTGTGCTCCAATAAATCTGAATGCAAGTTTTTTAAACCTCAAACCCTTATGAACGGTGCGTTACGCTGTCGCTTTTCTTTAATGCCATCAGGCTATACACACCCAGCCCTTTTAACGTCACGCACTATCTCTAAAACGAACAAGTAGAAGTTCTCATCTAGAAAATAATCTCAGTTTTTCGGGAATTGATTCCAACCAAGCTGTAGTCAAAACTAACAGATAATAAACTAAACAGTGTGGGGATAAATAAAATGAAATCATTATTTCTGACAGCTTTAACTATAGCCAGTACAATCACTCTATCCCTTCCGATTTCAGCACAAGCTGATATGAAAAGTGATGTTCAACATTTACTCGAAACCAGAGAATGTTACGCTTGTAATTTACGAGGTGCAAACCTCAAAGGCGCTCATTTAATTGGTGCTGACTTACGGAATGCCAATTTAAAAGGTGCAAACTTGGCAGGTGCAAATCTAGAAGGTGCTGATTTAACTGGTGCTGATTTAGAAGAGGCAAACCTGAGCTATGCTTTTGTTAATAGCACTAGCCTAAACTATGCAAATCTCACCAATGCAAATTTAAGCAATGCTCATCTTTACAGCGCTGAATTAGATGGTGCTGTAATGGTTGGTGCAGATTTAGCTGGTGCTGATATTTTTAACACAAATGTTGGTATTGGTGGTGGTTATTGATTGCAGTAGATTTATGCAGAGTCCTCGCTGCTGTAATCAGCACCACAAATTATATATTAATTAGAAAACCCAGTCTTTGATGAAGCTGGGTTTTTTAATTTATTCATTATCTACAGAACTAGTGGTCTGTCAAGATAAAAATGACGGTTGTAGAGAGGTAGCAATGCTACGTCTCTACGTCTTTTTCGGAGATGTCTATTGAAGAAGTCGAGGATCTGAGCCTCTCGATTTAATCACAATTCATATTTAATTATGCAAGTCAACACTTGAGATACATATTAAATTCTCATCAGACTTATAAATTTTTATAAAGTTTTGTCATTTGTACATGTTTACAATCTTAAGATTCTCTTTATGTTTTGTTTCATTTTTTGACAGTTTCCATACGTATGTATCATTAAGGAGTGTTTACCTTGAACCAACCAACTTTACATCAACTAAAGGTTTTCGATGCAGTTGTCAGGTATGGTAGCTTCAATCGTGCGGCAAAAGAATTATTTATGTCTCAACCCAACGTCTCTTTGCAAATTAAAGAGTTGACGCAGACGGTGGGTTTGCCATTGTTTGAAAAAGTTGGCAGACAGCAGTATCTGACTGATGTCGGGAGAGAATTATTAGGTACATGTCAGGAGATGTTTGATACGTTGTCCCAGTTTGAAACTAAGGTGGCAGATTTTAAGGGGTTAAAGCAGGGACAGTTGCGTTTAGCAGTAATTGCAACGGGAGTATATTTAATTCCTCAAACTTTAGAGCAGTTCTGTCAAATTTATCCGGGGGTTGAGGTTTCTTTGCAAATTGCTAACGATACAGATATCGTTGAGCGAATTCTCAGAAATTTAGATGATTTGTATATTACTACCCAAGTTCCAGAGAATGTGAATGTGACAAGTAAGACATTTATAGAGGATTCGTTGGTTGTGGTTGCACCAATAAATCACCCTTTAGTGGGACAAAAAAACATTCCTATTCAGCGTTTAGCATCTGAGTCTTTAATTATGCGGGAACCCGGTTCAGGAACACGCAGAACTATCCAACAGCACCTAAATGAGCATGGTGTCAAAGTTAGATTTAAAGTGGAGATGGGGAGTAATGAGGCAATTAAGCAGGCGACTGTTAGTGGTTTAGGTATTTCCATTCTCTCCCGCTATACCTTGAATGCAGATAACCGCGATCTCGCAATTTTAGATGTTGAGAGTTTTCCAATTCAACGTAATTGGTATGTGGTTTTTCCAACTGCGAAGAGACTATCTATAGTTGCTTGTGCTTACTCCAAATATTTATTGGAGACAGCAGATAACTTGATTAAGCCCATGATTCAGGTTCAAGATGGTGAGGAAAATCAAAGTAATCCTTCTAGTATTTCATTAGTTGCTTAATTGTCCTGGTGAATAGGAATCATGGGGAAAATTTGAATAGAATAAAAGCTAAGTAAATTTACTTAGTAAAACTTCTCCAGATATATTTATTTTTCTGAAAATCGTCGCATTTTATAATTTGTGCTGACGGTTGATTAGGGAATTGTGTTTACTTCTAACCAGAATTCTACAAATGCTTGGACAATCTTTTTTAATTCGTCGGCATTCATGGGTTTAATTAAGTAACCGTTTGCACCTTTTTGATAACAGAGTTCGATGTCTTTGGGGTTTGAGGAGGTAGTGAAGATAACAACGGGAATTTCTTTAAATTTGTTGTCTTGTTTGATTTGAGAGAGGATATCTCGACCATCTATTCCTGGTAAATTGAGATCAAGCAAGATTACCGATGGTTTAGAGGAGATATCTGAGTTGTTGTCATTACCAATCCGCTCAAGGAATTCTAAAGCTTCATCGCCACTACTACAGCGATAAATCGGATTTTGCACATCGAGACGCTGCATCAATCGTTGTAGTATCTTAAAGTCTTCATTACTATCCTCCACAATTAGCAAGGGTTCTTTGAACTGTGTTCTCATCTGTAATATTTTATTAATTTTTATTTGTCTTTCCTTAACTTATAAAAAAATATTAAGTTATATGAATAAATTTAGAATTATTTAAGGATATGTTGTCTTTGATTTATCAAAGCTTCGTAAAGTTCGTAATCATCTTATAGGATACTAAAAATGTCAAGGTGCAAGTGTGAAGTAGAAAGTTGAGCCTTGACCAAAGGTTGATTCTACCCAAATGCGCCCTCCATGTCTTTCTACGATTCGTTTGGCAATCGCTAAACCCGCTCCAGCCCCACCACCATATTTTTCTTGGGAGTGTAGCCGCTTAAACAGGCGGAAAATGGTTTCGAGATGATGGGGTTTAATGCCGATACCATTATCTCGCACATAGAAAACCGGGGTTGTGGAGGAATTTAATTTACCAGGTTCTAAATAACCAATCTCGATTATCTTGTGAGTGCGATGCTCTGAAAGAGCCGCTACGCGATCGCTATACTTAAAAGCGTTAGTAATTAGGTTGGTAAAGATTTCATTTACTAAAGTTGAGTCGCAATTTATACTTGGTAACGGTCGAGGAATCAAGATTTCAAATTGTGAATCTTGGCGGCTAGCACGAAAAACATCAATTACCGATTTGAGTGATAGATTTAGGTTGGTGAGGTGGAGATGTAAGTCTGATTGTCCTAATTGTGACAATCTCAACAAGCCATTAATCAGTGTTTCCATCCGTACAGATAAAGATGTTATTGTTTTGATGTAATCAATTCCCTCTTCATCGAGCAGATTTCCGTAGTCTTCTAATAAAATATTAGAGTAATTATATATACCTCTCAATGGTTCCTTGAGATCATGGGAGGAAGCATAAGCAAATGCAGCAAGTTCGCGGTTACTGCGTTCTAATTCGGTGTTGATTTTAGCTAATTCATCAATTTTGGAAATCACAATTCCAATAATGGCATTTCGCAGCGCCAAAGCACTATGGAGTTCGCAAGTTTTCCAAGGTAGGGAAGTAAAACGGACTGTTTCCTGCCAACTTTCAAAGGATTTACGAGGTGAGAGGGTGACGGTACCATCGGTTTTAAATTGAATTGAATCAGCGGGATTGCCAGCCCAATTTACTGTTTGCAAGACTTCTGGGCGAAACCAAAGGATATAATAGCGGCGAACTTGAGAAATTTGCAACAACAACAAGCCGCTAGCAGTATCTTTGAAGCTAGATGCTTTGGGGTATATTTTAGGTAGAGAATTGCTGTGGAATAGGTTATCCCTAATTTGGGTTTCTAGCCATTGGATAAGGCTGGTGACATCTGTTAAATCAGGGGTTTTGCCAACTAGAGTTATGTCCTCACCCAAAATTACAGCCGCACCCTCGGCACTAACTAAATCTAACAAACGGGGAGCAGGGTGAACAAGAGCATCAACGAAATTATCAGCTTTCGAGATAGAATCAATGAATTCTGATTGTAGCGATCGCAGTTTCACTTGATAGTCTAATTCTTCGTTGCTAACTTTTGCTGCTAGTTCTAAAGAAACAATTTGGACAAAAAACTCACATGCTATCCGCGCATCATAGGGTAAGTATTTAGGTGTTTGGTGGTGGCAAGAGATTAATCCCCAGAGTTTACCTTCTTTGAGCAAGGAAATCACCATGATTGCGGCTACATCCATATTTTGATGGTATTCAACACAACACCGACTAAAACCGCGTAAGCTAGCAAAACTCAAATTTAAGGGTGTTTGGGTGATGGGGTTTTCCCTGGGAATGAGTTCCACAAGTTCAGCGTTTAAATTAGGGATATAACGCAATAAACAGCGGCTGTAAAAATCTCTCGCAGGTTGGGGAATATCGGTGGCAGGGTAATGTAATCCTAAGTATGTTGCTAAATCACTACGTTTGACTTCCGCAATTACTGAGCCAGATAAGTCTTCATAAAAGCGGTAAGCCATTACCCTATCGAAGCCTGTAATATTTTTAACTGCTGTAACTGCTATATTTAAGAGTTCATTCAGATTCGCTTGTGTTTGGATTTGTGACACTGCATCCCGCACTAAGCTGTGGAAATCAGAGAAACTGATGCTGTTTTTGGAACTGCTGGGTTCTAATTCCAGGATAATTAGCTGCTGCTGGGAATATGGAATATCCCTGTTAGGAGTAGTTGTCACCATCGCATCAAACCATTTATCGGCTTCAATCACGAGTTTTAGATGATTAGTGACACCTGCTATGGGTGATAAGCATTCTTTAACCGCTGATGCTTGTGATGTTCCTAAAAGCACACTTAGAGGTTTTCCCAGTAATTCTAGCGGCGATTTTCCCAAATACTTTTGTGAATTGTTGCTAATTTGGAGAATATTCAGTTCTGGCTGAGTTAATATCAGCAAGATACCGTGGGGTTGAATTGAAGCAGGAAATTGATACTGGTGGGGAACTTCGGAGAGATTCATTAAAATCAGTTAACAGTTATTACAGTTTCAGTTGGGGAGTTACCCATAGTCTAACTGGGAATGAATTCCTAATCTCATAGCAAAAGTCATCTGAAGATGACTTAGGAACGCAAATTTAATAATACGAATTAGAAAAAACAATACGACACATTATGGGGCGAATGGTTGTTCAACCTCATTGGTAGAAGCGCAAGCCTACTCCAAAGCAAAGAAGCAAGCTACGCAATCACACCACTGAATAATGCGGTTTGTCCTAAAAAAAATGTATTTTTTAGAACATCTAGTATGTTGTATTTACTATCTAATGCGTAAGTCCTATTATGGGGATTTGCCTGTTCCCTGTTCTCCCTTTCCCTTTTCCCTTTTAGTAATCTTAATATCTCCCGATTGAAATTTGGTGCTAAAGATAGTTGTAAACATCATTAACATGCCTCCAAGGAGAATAGCGATCGCAATCACTCCAGTAATGACATCTAGCGTGCTGGTATTAATATCCATTTGATTTGGTATTTGTAAAATTTGAGGTGTTCTCAATTATCTCAACTAAAATCTGATCAATTAGAAATCGACTCCGCGCTTCAGTTCTACCCCTTGGTTGGCGTAATGTTTATGACAATATACCTCTGAGTGAACGGTGGCTAAATCGAAGTAAGCAGGTTGATTTTGGCAACGTCCAGTGATGATAACTTCAGTATCACGGGGTTTACGAAGTAAAGCTTGCACAATTGGTTCTACGGGTAAAAGCTCCAAATCTACCGTTGGGTTAAGCTCATCTAAGATAATAGTCTTATACAGCCCAGATGCGATCGCAGTCTTCGCAATCTCCCATCCACGTTCAGCTTCTACATAATCCAACTCTTGACGAGAATTGCGCCAAACAATCGCATCACGCCCACAACGTTGATGATCTACCACTTCCGGATAGGATTGGTGTAGGGCATCTATAGCTGCATCTTCCGTATAACCACTACCACCTTTGAGCCATTGCATAATTAATACCCTCGTGGAACCGGGGTGATTAATCCCCCTACCAATTGCTTTCAAGGCTTTACCCAATGCACTGGTAGATTTTCCTTTGCCGGCACCAGTATAAATTTCAACTCCTTCCAAACCCTTATTTTCAGCATTTTCCTGAAGCTGAGGTTTCATTTCCGAGTGTAAATCGGCAATATCTAGGAGTTTTTGAGGTGTACCCCTGCCTGTGGCAATAATCTCTAAATCATGGGGTTTGGACTTCAAAGACTTAACCACATCATCAATATCCAACAAACCCAAATTCAGCACCGGGTTAATTTCATCTAGAACCACCACCGAATATAGTCCTGATGCAAAAGCACCCTTAGCCACATCCCAACCTCGTGCAGCTTCTTCCCGATCAAAAGTGATGACTTCATCTGCACCAAAATACTCAGCGCGTCCAGTGCGAACCTGATCGATCAGATGGGGAAAGCCTCGCTGGAGAGCTGCGATCGCACCATCCTCATCATAATCCCGTTCGGGACCCTTCAAAAACCGCAGGAGCAAAACACGGTTAGCATGATTTGGCGTTTTGATACCTAAACCAATCGAACGTAAAACCACACCCAAGGCAGCTTGAGATTTTCCTTTCCCTACACCATCATAGACATGAATTTGCCCTGTAACTCTTTCTTGGCGCACTTGCGCGGTACGAATACCGATGCCGTTCCTTGTCATGATTCCCCAAAGCTTTAACACACGCAGCAGTCTTACATCTTACAAGAAAGAAGGGCACTCAAAAATGGAATAATTTTCCAAAATTTTATTACCCAAGTGCCAGTTATATGCTATATACTTTCTCCAGTCATAATCAAAACCATCAATCACATGCTGGATTTTTCCGATTTGTCATTTATAGATCTTGCCCCTGTTTTTCCTCTGGGCGCAATTTTATTTAATTTTCTATTCTTCTTAATCACTATTCCCATCGAAGCATATATCTTTAATAATCAGTTGAAATTCGATAAAAAAACTAGCGTTTTCTACGCAATATGTATTAACCTTTTTTCTGGGGTAATTGGTTGGATTATTTTTTTCATAGCTGAACCATTTTTACCAATTGATTTAAAGTCAGATCTGATTACGTATGTATTTTTTAATCAGTATAATGGTAAAGTGCTATCAACACTCTTGATTGGTGCTTTTATTGTCTTTTTTTCCACGTTTCTAATTAAATTTGGTCTTTTTAAACTATCACTAATTTCCCTGCGTGAACCTGGTCAAAGTAAACCAGCCGAACCAGAATTAAAAAGCAGATGGTCTTCTAGACGCTTGAGAAAATTTAAGCTTCAGGATACATCACTAGTTCAAACTATATTAATTGCCAACTCTTTGAGTTATAGTGCCATAGTCTTGGTTATGTTGATTAGTACCAACAAAAATTACTAAAACATCTAAAATCTGTATTATCATCCTTGGAGTTAAAAAATATGGCATTAGTTAAGGATTTTTTTGGGGTATTTAAAATTGTCGAAGATGTGTATGAACAGGTCAAGAAAATATTAGTCCCAAAACAAGCTTATTCTTGGCAAACATTAATTTATCTAAGTTTGTTTTCTTGGCTTATGTCATCCTTGGCTCTTGGAACTGCTAGAGATTTAATTGCATTTTGTGGTTGGGTATTTTTGATTGCAGGGACTTCTTGGTACACAACAGATAAACCAATCTTAGTTCCGGGAACTAACCTACCTGTTGGAGCATTAATTACAGGATTTTTGGTCAGTGCGTTTGCTGTCAGAAGCGAAAATGTATTTACACCCAGAACACTTGTTTTGTGGCCCACTATCTCTGCAATTATAACAGCAATTCCAGAATTCTTTGAAGGTAGCGGAATTGACTATAAAAGACAGTTACCAAAACTAGAAATTCGCCAGCGAATTATTATTTTACTCGCTGTATGTATGGTTATAAGTTGTTGGTTGCAACTATATTTTACGATAGATAAATGGGCTAGACAATATCCAAGTATTCTTGCAGATGACTTTAGTAAAAGTACATTAATTGTGCCAACAGAACCAAAACTTACCGTACCTGCAAGTGGAGCAATAATTCTCAATCGGATACAGCCAATTGTTGAGGGACAATTACGTGGAAGATCATGGAATAAACAATCCAATAATGATGTTGATGTCGAAAGGTGGTTAATAGAGGCAAATCAAAGAGTAGCTTCTATTGGTCAAGATATTATGAATAGATATGCAGCAGAGTACGAAAGAAAAAACCTGGTTAACTATGAAGAACGTGTATTTTGGAGTACAGAAGCTCGCGTAGTCAATACAAAATCTACAAACTCTGGTTACAGATTAGATTTATTAAGTGTTTGGAAAGGTCCAAGTTCTAATACTAAAAAGTATTTTCTGAGAAAATCTTGCCAAATAGATCCAATTTCTAAACCAGCCGATAATAGTACAGTCAATACTAGAAATCCAGGGGAAAGGGTGATAGTAGCAGAAATACAGTGCGAAGCTGTACCTAAGTTTTTTGCAGGTTCACCACCAGTGAAACAATAAACCAGGAAAATGCGACGAGACAGTAGCCACAATAGAAGTTACAAAGGTAACGTGATGGTTTGAATTCACTTTCTTGAATGACTATGAACTTTGGTAGAATATTTGTACTAACGAAAAATGTATTCCAGGAGATGGTACGCGATCGCATTCTCTATATTATTGGCTTTTATGCCCTGATATTAGTTGGTGCGAAATTTATTCTTCCAGAATTAGCAGCATCTTCAGAAGATAAAATGCTGTTAGACTTTGGTTTAGCAGCGATGAGCGTTCTAGGTACAATGATCGCTATTTTTGTCGGTACCGGACTGATCAACAAAGAAATAGAAAAGCGGACAATTCTAGTATTAATAGCCAAACCTGTCAGTCGCAGTGAATTTATTGCTGGTAAATTCTTTGGTTTATCAGCAGTTTTAGCTTTATTAACGGTTACAATGACAGGACTTTATCTAATATGTCTGCAAGTTGCCCAAGTTAACTATTCTCTTCCCAGCATTCTGATTGCGGTAGTATTTCTATTGTTGCAACTATGCCTAATTACAGCGGTAGCCATTACCTTTGGAGTATTTACTAGTTCCTTGCTAGCAAGTGCTCTCACATTTGGTGTTTACCTGATGGGCAATGCAACCCAAGATTTACTTAAGCTCAGTGGTATAAATGGTAATTCCAGCATCAAATATTTAACCCAAGCACTGTACCTAATATTACCAGATTTATCACGGTTAGATTTAAAAAACTCTGCTGTTTACGGCTTACAAGCATTACCAAATCAAACTACACTACTCACAAACGCGGGTTATGGCTTATTCTACAGTTGCATGATGTTAGCGATCGCTATCCTGATTTTTTCCCGACGCGAATTTTAAGCTTAGGAACTATAGCGAATCTTACTCATTTTCCCTGCTAAAATACCGCCAATGTCCACCTCTTTACCTTCCATTTATAAAACTCGTTGTGGTTCTACCAAAGACAAAGCACTACTTGTAAAGTTCATGCAGCAAACTTATCAAGAAATATCACCACAACAAGATTTTTCCCACCTCACACGGACAGTTGAACAATATCTTTCCACTGAAACACCTATTTGGTGGGTGGATATCCCTGTAGTAAACAACGAGATAGCACAAAAGCAAAACGTCCCCAAATCTTCCCCTATTGGTTGTTTATGGATGGGCAACGCCATCGACCAAATTACCAATCTTCGCTATGCTCATATCTTCCTACTTTATGTTATTCCTGAATATCGCCAGCAAGGCATAGGTAAACAACTAATGCAAGAAGCCGAAATTTGGGCAGAAAAACGCGGAGATGGGCAAATTGGATTACAAGTTTTTCAAACAAATATCCCAGCACTTAGTCTTTACGAGCAATTAGGATATCAAACTCAATCACTGACAATGGTAAAATACCTGAATCATAAAAACTGAAAATAAAAAGACTTTGATGAGCAATGGTAGTTTTGAATTATGTATGATGAAGATGAACTTAGTTTACTCGAAGTTGAAACAGAATTAGAAAGCCCTCTTGATCTAATGGAACCTTTGACTAATGAGTCAGAATTCCCCAAACCAGATCCAGATGAAATGCTTGCTCTGTTAACTGATTCTCAACCGCAGCAGCGGATGCTAGCAGCCCGTGCTTTCTGCGATATTGAAGATGCACGAGCAATTCCCCACTTAATTAACTTACTGACCGATATATGCCCCCTAGTGCGGGTAAGTGCAGCATATGGAATCGGACGCAATCCTAGCCCTGAAGCTGTTGAACCACTGATTCTCCAGTTGAACCGTGATTGGAACGGCTACGTCCGTAAAGGTGTAGTTTGGGCATTAGGCAACTGCCGCGATCGCCGTAGTCTCGCACCCCTTACCGATGCACTAAAAACAGATATCCCCGCCGTTCGTCTGTGGGCAGCCAGTGCCCTAGTGCAAATGGTAAATATCAGCTATGAAGCAGTAGTGGGAACCATGCCACCGTTAATTTCAGCCTTAGTTCAAGATCCTGTAGCAGCAGTACGTAGCAACTGTGCATGGGCAATCGGACAGCTTTGCCGTGAATTACCATCAAATGTGATTTATGCTACTGCCATCGATGCTTTAATTCAAGCCTTCGCCGAAGACGTTGATCTAGGTGTACGGGAAGATTCAAAATCAGCACTCTTAGGAGTTGGTGACACTCGCGGACTGCAAATGATTGAAACCCTTGAACAGGAAGGATGGTTTTAAATATCGAATTCCCACAGCAAATATCACAATTGCTCACCCGTTTGAGCAAAACATCCTCCATCAAAGACAAATAAACTTTCTTCTAACGAGCGACGTAAATCTTTAGATACATTAGTCGCACTTCTCAGACATTCAAGAAGTAACTTATTTCCTTCCCAATATTGTTGTAATAATTTTGAATCAGTTTGGCTAAACTGCCAATTGTTGCCAATTTTACATTCTTCTATAATGGTACTCCTTAGCTTTGTTGTCCAAGTTACTCCATTTTCTTCCCACCAAGCTTTTAAAACATTTTTTGCTTGATTTACAGGAGGTAGTTGATCTTTTAAATCTCCAATTCTTTGTCTCAAACTTGGTTTATTAGCAAGTAAAAGCAAATCATCTATTTTTAATGATAGATAAACTGCTGATATGCGTTGTGAAAAAATATTTGAATTGATATTCGCACTTACAGATATAGCATGAGTTAGTGCCATATCTAAACTCAAGTTAATATCTAGCTCTCCGGCAATTTCTTTATCTAAAGACAATGCTAAGTTCTGATCCCGTGCTAATTGATGTTGTGTAGGAAGAGCAAGATTGAAGTAAAATGAACGTATTGCCGATGGATGATGAGATGTCTTAACAAAAGAAGACTTTTGTTCTACCCAAACTAAAAAATTATAGATTTTTTGATTGTATAACACCAATTTGTCAATTTCAGCTTTAATTATTTGCAGAAAAATATCAGCAGATGGTAACATGCTAGCAACCAGTAAAAACACTTCTTGCCAACGCTTTTCAAAAAGGTGTTTAGTCAACTCTTTAAGTGATTCCAAACTAGCATTAGCAACAATTTCTTTAGCTGTAAAATACTCGTAAAATGTCAAATTAGAAAACGAATAAACCCCATGTGCGCGCTCTACTAGTAAACCATGCTGAGATTCAATCGCTTTGAGTATTGCACCACTCTCTAACAACAACGCATCAACATCTTTTTGGAATTGAGGTAGCTGGCTTATATAATCAGAAATAATTTGTTGAAGTTTGATTCCAGAAAAGAAGTAATCACCTTCAGTAAATGAGCTTGCGGCAATCTTACTTAATAGCTTGATTTTGTGTAACAAAGAAAGTTCGCGGTAAATAGTATCTCGTTTAATACCTCTAGCTTCATCCCAACGTGCCAAAAGTAATTCTAAACCCTGCCGATATAGCTCAGAACGAATAACCGGAAAATCACCGAGAGTATGAAACACCAAGCAAGTAATATTTAACAATAGTGGCGTTGAGGCTAATTCCCTAATCTTTTGATTTTCAGGCAGCTGTAGCTTTTGCATAAATTGTTGAGCTAAAGCCTTTCCTTCTAAAAAGGAAGTTTTACCAACTGTAATAAACCATTTATAAGTAAATGCTGCAATTTGATCAATGTTGAAATCTGCAATCTCCACTTCTGTAAAGCTTCTAAATTGATAGTGTTGAGCAGCAGATCTACAACTAATAATTACATGATTCAGATAAAATCTATCGGTAAAATGGCAAATTTTACTGATAATTAAATCAATAAAATCTTCTGAAGCCTCATCCAATGCATCAAGAATTAGTAAACATCTACCGTTTAATAGTATATGTAAGATTTTCTTCTGTTCTAAATCAGTCAAAATATATAGACTATTAATATAAGTTAGCAAGTCTATTTGATTATCTTTTTTTACCTCTTCAACAAAGCTCTTTAAACTCACGAAAATTGGTAATAAATCTGGTTTGATTTGACCTCTATTACAACTAATTGCGACTGATTGTAAGAATGTTGTTTTCCCCGCTCCTGGCTTGCCTAAAACCATAATTTTGGGATATTTAGAAATTGCCTCTAATCCCGCTAATCCTTCTGATTTAGGTTTAAACTGCTTGAAATTTTGAGTCTCGTTATTGGATTTTAAACTCTCTAAACTATTTATTTCTAGCCAGGATCGACTACTAACTCCTTCTTGAATATTCACATCAACATAAAGATCTTCCAAGCTTAGTGGATGAGCTATATCTAAAAGACGCAAAGTTGCACAGTGATTTTGAATCTGTCCGAATAAGGTTGAGCGTAATTCCGTTACTAAAGAATCTATATTGTCAGTCGTCAGAGTTTTCTGTACATCTGATCCAAAGAACATTTCACCAGATGAAGATGTTGATATACTGTCTTTTGTGGCTTCAGGTTTTTCAATAATGTCATCAGCACTAATTCCTAAAGTTAAGCAAATTTCATGAAAAACTTGGCGATCTACAGCTTTCCCAGTAAAGAATTTCCAAATTGGTTGACGAGTTTCTAAACCAACTTCTGTAGCTAGATACTCCTGTGTCCATCCTTTGCGCTTAAATGCCTGTTTTGCTTTTCTGATACCTTCACTCGAAGCTTGTAATGATCGCTTTGCCATATTTCCTTGATATTAGATTTTTAATTAGGTGATGAGATGCTTTTGGTTTGTCAATCCAATAGTTTAGAAGAGTAATTACGGCAAAATCCCGTAATTATTATGCTTATGCTAAAAATAGGGTAAATCAAGTATACTAAGTGACAATGAGTAAATATGAGCGCATTCCGGGAAATCAAAAAAGCTGAAAATCGGGGAAAGAGTATTCGCTTCAAACTAACGATTCATTGAACTAAGCTTAGGGTAGAGATAAAGCAGGGTTTGGTAGATACCCTGAAAGAGAAGTTCATTATCTAATAACTTAGGAATAAATTCTCCCATCCATCTACTTGTATTATGAGTATAATATCTTTTGCATAATCAGCTTTTCAACCTATTAAATTAAATTTTGCAGAATAATCTGCAAATAAATTGTTTAACTGGTTTTCGAGGTTTAATTTGTCCGCTGCTAAAAGTGAAAAGTTTTGTTGTTGGGTCTAAATCTCCGTCATAAGATTTAATTAATTATCTAGCTTGGTTGTGATTGTGGGGGGTGGGGGTATTAAGTAGTAGTGCAAAATTAATCATACATTCCGAAAGGATCAAATCTTTGGCATTGTTTTGTTCCACCCTATAGTTCCAAGCTACGCAATGACAACATATATATAATTTTGCGTAGCCATTTACTATTTCCTTTAAGCATCGATATTTCCATATCCTTTGAAAATAACCTGTTCTAGTTCTACGGGTGATAATGCTTGATTGAATAATGACCCCTGAACAGCGTCACAGTTATTTTTAGCGGCAAACACTAGTTCGGAAGTACTATCTACGCCTTGAGCGATAATTTGCAGTTTCAAGTTTTGACCCATTTGAATTAACGCAGTTGTAATTGCTGATTTTTGTGAATCGTTAGCAATATTATGAATGAAATAAGGATCAATCTTAAGTATGTGAACTGGCAACTGCTTTAAATATATGAGTGAAGAGTTACCAGTCCCAAAATCATCGACAGCAATTTTAATTCCCAAGGAACGTAATTCATTAATAGTAAAAATTGCACTATTAATATCTTGCATGATGATATTTTCTGTGATTTCTAATTGCAAATCACTTGCACTTAAATTATATTCATTTAAAACTTGGCTAACTATTTGTACAAAATCGGGTTGATTGAAGAAACCTGCGGAAATATTCACACTTACTGGCACATTTATATAACCAGATTGTTGCCAAATTTGTTGTTGTTCGCAAACTGCCTCAATTGAACGTTTACCGAGAGAAGCAACTAAATTAGTTAGTTCGGCAAGGGGAATTAGTTCTGGTGGTGAAACTAATCCTAAATCTTGACTTTGCCAGTAGAGAAAACTTTCTAAGGCAATAATTTGATGAGACTGAATATCAACTATTGGTTTGTAGCGAATTGGAAAGACATCAGACTCTGGAGATGATAAAGCATTACTTAAGCTGATTTCGATGTATTGAATCTCTGGGGATAGAACTTTCGTATCAGCTTTAGCTGAGAGATATTTTTTTAGCAGTGATTGTTTGCTTAGACGACCCATGATAGCACTAAGTAATTCAGCGCGAGTGAAGGGTTTAGTAATATAGTCATCTGCACCTAAATCCATACCTTGCCGGAAGTCAGATTTTGCAGATTTTGCAGTTAGAAAGATAAAGGGAATTGTAGCTGTGCTTGGTTCTTCACGTAAATTTGTCAATACACCATAGCCATCTACTTCCGGCATCATCATATCGCACAAAATCAAATCGGGAGTTTCTGCCATGGCTTTTTGAATACCAATATGTCCGTTAGGTGCAGCGATAGTTTCAAAACCTTCTGCTTCTAGAAGTTCCACTAGATTTTCGCGGACTGCTAATTCGTCTTCTATAACTAAAATTTTATTCATGATTTCCTAGAAAAATGTTAGTGATTGTAAAATGGATTGAGAGTAGCTCAGTTACTTAATCATTAGAATTAATAGCTATGAGTTCAATAATATATACTGATCTAAACTGAGTTAATTTCTAGTGGTAAAGTCACGATGAAAGTTGTTCCTGTTCCTAGTTGGCTTTTGATGGTAATAGTACCTTGATGAATATCTACGCAATTTTTAACTATTGCTAGTCCTAAGCCTGTTCCTTGAATATTGCCCACGTTAGTAGCTCGGTGAAATGATTCAAAAAGACGAGGTAAATCATCTGAAGGAATACCGATTCCTTGATCTTGAATCTCGAAGGTTGCCTGTTTTTCATCCGATGCTAGTCTGAAAGTAACCGTGCTATCGGGGGGGGAATATTTAACGGCATTGGAGAGTAAATTAATAAATATATGTCAATACCTCTGCCAAATTAAGAGGATTCAACGCCCGTAGAAACGTGATGAATACGCCCTAAAGAAGTAAGCTTGGCAAAAATCCGGGTTAATAAAATAGGCTCAGGGATTTCTGGAAGCATTTTTAAGATCTCATGGACATATCGAAAGCCACGATAATGAGCCTTAAGATCAATAATGCCGGAGTCAGGATTCAGGATGCGGAAATCAGCGAGAAGATGATGAGATAAATTAACCATAAAGAATGCTAGATTAGCAGCATTAGTCACCGCAGTTTGACCGATGTTCATAAAGTCTTCCAATCCCCAAAATTGCTTGGCATCACGGAAGTTAAACTCGATCTGAAAGCGTAGTTTGTAGTAGTCAATTATTTTCTCAGATGACAACTTTAGGTCACTAGAAAACAGAATTACGTGACTGCGAGCATTAGTTTTCAGATTTGTTTTCACCAAAATAACTACATTCAGGGACTGGGCAAATTCTTTGTGCAGTAAAGTAGCTTGGTAACTATCGGTTTGGATATCCTCTTCGATACTACTTTGACGCAAATATTCATCAGAAATATTACGCCAGTCTAGTTTATCTCCGTATTTACGGCGTGAACGATGATTAGGGTCAGGATTTTGGTAAGGTATGTATAATGCTGAATCGTGGCGTAACTTGGAAATTATATGTAAGTTGACCTGTCGAGCCATCTGCAAAGCATTATTGTTTCCAAAATGACCATCTAAGACTAAGTAAGTCAGTGGGATAAAGTTAGCTACCAGCTTGACTAGCTCATTAATCATCTTCTTAATTCTGAGTAATTCAGATGTGAGAATTACTTCGGTCTTGTTTTTATTTTTACTCCCTTTTGGTCGTCCACGTCCACGTTTTTCTTTGGCTTTTATTTCTGGTCTTGGCGATACACTACTTTTTTCTATATCGTTCTTTATTACCTGTTCTATTTGAATCGGAAATGAGTGCCTTTGTTCAACACTTACTAATGATAATGTAAAGAAAGATAGCCCTGATATTGGCTTACTTACTAGGCTGGAAAAGAATCTATCCAACCCATAAGTTTTTTTCCCAGATTTACTTACTACAACTTCATCTCCTGCAAGCAAATAAACCTCATTTGCACGGAACAAATGCTTGCGGAAAAATAGCCAAAACAATGTCGCCCAAGGGATTACCGTATGAAAAAATCTCAACATCGTCCGATAACTACCACCACTACCTGTCCAACGAGAAATTCCCAACATAGTGACTCGCCCGCTCATCGCTAACATTGCCAAGATTATTTGGTTCAATTGCTTCATCGTTGTAGCATTTATCTGCGGCAGGAAGCACTGTAACAATGATAAAATGTCAAACATGGGCGCACATAGTGGTTTTTGAGTTGTCGTTGTGAGAGACAATAACTCTACTACGAAACGCCCTACCTCTTCCTCTTCATCCTCTTACTTTGGCGAAGGTATTGATATGTCCGAGTAATTTCTCATCCATGACAGCAATAATAGATTCTGCTGAACACTCAAATATAATTTGCTGAGTGTTTTGATTATTTAGTTGCATTTCTGCAACTAAGTGATTGCAAAAACTTACTAGATCAAGGGATGTTGCTTCACACTCAGCTTTTCCGGCTTCGGCTTTGCCAATGATCAAGACATCATTTAATAATTGAGTCATGTGTTTCACAGTACTCTGAATTCGGTGGAAGTGGGAGAGTTGCTTTTCTTCGCTCCAGTTGTGACGGTAATGTTCTAGTAGTTCCGATGATGAGAGAATTGTACTTAATGGGGTACGAAACTCGTGAGAAGTCATGGAAACAAATCGAGATTTGAGTTCGCTCAGTTCCTTTTCTTTTTCAAGAGCAATACGTAAATCTTCTTCTAACTGTTTCCGTTCGGTGATGTCTATACAAAAGCCGATAATCTCTAGAGAATTACCTGCTTCATCATAGAGAACTTTTGAGCTATCAAGTAACCAACGATAGTTTCCATCTTTGTGCAAAAAGCGGTACTCAATTGTATTTTTGCCAGTGAGAGGAAGTTGAGAAATTGATTCAAAAGTATAAACTTGATCATCTGGATGGATATGGTTAATCCAAAAGTTGGAATCTTTAACAAATTCTCGTGCTTGATAACCAAGCATATTGCTAATGTTTTCGCTGACGAAAGTAACTCCAAAATCTCCCGACACTCGACTAGTATATACAGCGCCCGGTGTGGAAAATAGCAGGTATTCCAGTCTGGCTTTACTAACTCGAATGGCAACTTCTGACTGTTTGCGATCGCTAACATCGTTAATGATGCCAATATAGTGGGTTAGCTTCTGTTTAACATCAAAAACTGGCGAAATACTTAATTCATTCCAAAAAAGAACACCATCTTTGCGATAGTTACGCAGTAAAACTGTACAACATTGATGGGTATCAATGGCAGTCTGTAGTTCTTCTAAGGCTGGTTGGTTATGATCTGATTTTTGTAGGAAACGACTGTTACGTCCGATAACTTCACAGGCTGAGTATCCTGTGATTTTCTCGAAAGATTGATTTACATAAACAATCGGTAAGTTTGGTAAACGAGCATCTGTGATAATTATACCGTTGGTACTTGCAGCTAAAGCGCGATCGCGTAATCTCAAAGTGTCTTCGACGTGCTTTTGGTGGCTAATGTCGGTGTAGTTGCTTGTGACTGCTACGACTTCGTTCTGATCATTTTTGATCAAGTTTGTGCGTAGATAGGCATGTATTGAGTGACCTAAACTGTCGCGTGTTTTTACTTTTCCTTGCCAACCTTCACCATGTTTGGCAGAGTTCAAAACTGTAGTTGCTTCCCTACGGGTAAAGAAAATTCTCGATGAACCCCCCAACGCATTGATTTGATTGACGTTGTAGCCAAACATTTTAGTTAGCATTGGGTTGTGATAAATTGCTTTCCCCCTTAAATCAGTAATGCTAATTCCATCAGGAGAATTTTCAATGATTTGGCGGGAGCGAACGAGTGCAATTTCCATCTGTTTATACTGGGTAATATCATAGCTATTTCCCCGATATCCGCAATAACTGCCATCCACAGCAAAAATAGGACTACCACTGATTTCCATTATTACATCATGTCCATGCTGATGCTGAAAGTCAGTTTGTAAACGTTTAAACTTCTGTTTAAATGCAACGAGATCTGCAAAAAGATTATTCTCATCCATACCTTCGTGGGAAAGCATGGTTGTGAAGATGGTCTTACCCAGCAAGTCTTCTGGTTCGTAACCCCATATCTGTTTAACTGATGGACTTAAGTATGTGTAGTTGAGGTGCTCATCTACTTCCCAAATCAGATAATTATGATTTTCGATTAAAGTTTCAAAACGCTCACTATTTAATTTCCAAGTTGCTTCTGTGAGTTTGCGTTCGTGAATATCTATCATAGTTATAAACCAATTGACAACGTTCTCACTACTATTTTTTAATGGCTGTAAATAGGCTATATGCCAGCGATAGTTTTGTTCTAATTCTTTTAATAAACGAATTTCTATTTCATATGCTTCCCCGATGGAGATGTGTTCTGCCATTTGAGCAAGATATCTTTGCAAATCATCCGGATGTAATAACTGTTGCCATCCTCTATTTAGTAATCCATCACGGTTGATGCCAGAGTATTCTGTTGTCCACTGGTTAAGATACTCTAAGCAACCATCTGGCTTAAGTATCCATATATGTTGAGCACTCGTGTCTAGTAATTGACTAAATTGGAGATTGTTTGAGGAAATTATCTCATCTAGATTTTCTGTTGTTGGGTATGTATTGATATCAGTTTTATTTCCCTCGATTTGTTGATCTCTTAGGGCTTTGCATATGGTATCTGGGGTAATTACTCCTTGCAAATTACCTTGGTTATCTACCACTGCTATTAATTCGTGGTCCTGCAACAAACTTAAACTGACTTGGCTCTGGTTATCAGATTCTGTAGAATCGGATACGATGACGCAATCTGTGACTACTTCACGGATTTGGGTTGCTTGCAAATCCACTTGGTGGGCAATAAGGTTGATTAAATCTTTGGCACTAAACCATCCAAATATATTTAAATCTTCCATGACAAGCATGTAGCCAACTTGATGTTGGCTCATTAATGCGATCGCGTCAATTAATGGAGTATTTGGTTTTACTGTCAAAGGAAAGCGGTTAACTGCCTCATCTAAAGACGATAAGGATATTTGCTCAAAGTTCGGCTGTGTAGATAAAAGCACTAGCCTTTACCTCCCAATAATAATTCTTATTGTAGTTCAGTGTATCTTATGTTTGTGAAAGCACTATCAGTTTAGTAGCTGTATCTACAAAATAGACTTTATTCGTCTGATGTTGTAATTGATTCTAAAACTACTATTATCAGCATTTTCAACATATTCTCGCTCTAAAATGTATGATTTATCTTGCGTACATACACTGAAAAAATATTATTATCTAAGTTAACTCAAGCAACTCAAACAAAGTTTACAAAACATATAAAACTACCAAAATTTTTGATTAATAATTGCTTTTTGATTGAATTAACTTGTTTTATTTTATGAATAGATTATTTACTTTGGTTGATCAAGAGTGGGGGGTTTAATACCCCGATGCAGAAGCATCGCCAGTTTTCATTTGGGACGGGACATTTTGGGAGTTGGATGACCCCAAAAACTGCCTTGTATGCAGCTTACTACTTACAGAAGCCACTCCGTGTCTACCCGCAGGGTATTCCCATCTTAAAACCCCCCTTCTTTCTCCTTCAATTTGAATTACTGATTTCTACACGTTCACCATATCGTATTAACTGTTCGATGGCGATCAGACGGTTTTCCCAAGAGCGAGTTTGATAACTATTATCAATATATTGTTGACGCATGGAAGCCTTAAATAGGACTTTAAAGCGGTTTAAAGCACCCCGTGCAGTAGCTAACTTACTATTATTAGATGCTACGGCTAGTTGATTGAGTGCAGCTTCTAAAATGTCTGCTTGTTCATTAAAATTAGATGGGGAAGTAATTTGTAAATTATTATTTTCTTGTAGCCATTTCCACTCAGCACGTAAAGCACTGTAGCGGGTTGCTGCACTGGCAAAAGGTTGACGGTGGGGAATTGGTTCTACTTCAGTAGGGTTTTGACCTTGAGTATTATTAAAAACCCGTTGTAAATCACCTGTGAGGTTTTCAGCAGCAAACAAGGCATAACCAGTTACAGGTAAATCCCGCACCACCTGCAATTGATCGAAGGCTCCCACTGTGGGTAAATTTAGTAAACGAATTCCTGGTATTAATAAAGTGGAACCTAGTTGTCCGAATTGAGTTGAATAAATCCAAGGCTGGGCTAATTTTTCAAATCTGGTTGTTTCTAGGGCATAGGTCATGGGTACAATTAGATCGATATCTCCACGACGCGCCCAAACTTCCCAATGCTGCTGAATTTTGTGAATGCGATCGCGTTCGGGCAGGGGGAACACTGCTGCTGATAAAGTTAGGTTTGGGCGTTGTTGTCTTAACTCCTGAGAAACTAAGGTAACAAAGCTATCAACCTGTTCAGTTCGGTATTGTGTCCATTTCTGCCATAGATCCTGTTGACTGGGGTTAATTTTCATCGGATCAACCCCATATAGCTGCTGAAATCGGCTACGTGCAGCTTTGCCGTAACCAAAGCTACGTCCTGCGTTTGAATCTTGGAAGGGGTAGCGGATGTAATCTAATTGCAGTCCATCCACATCGTACTTGGTAACAATTTCTTTATAAATGCTCAGTAAATATTCCCTCACTTGGGGATTTGCTGGGTCAAAAAACTGTTTACCTTGTCCTGGTGGGATAAGTTGTCCTCGGTTGTCGTATCCTGCCCAATCGGGGTTTGCTGCTAAAACTGGTCCGGGATAATTGGTGTTAATTCCTAAAAGTTCATTATGACGAATATTACCTGCGGCAAATGCCCAAACCCAAGCATGTATTTCCATTTTCCGTTGCTTGGCAAGTTTTACCCCTGAAGCTAAGGGATCCCAACCACGAATTAGGGGATTTTGTTGGGGTGCAATTTTGCTGGGGTAAATGGGGTAACTGGCGTTGAGGGTTTCAAAGAATACCGTATTAATTCCTGCTTGTGCCAAGCGATCGAAGACTTGAGCGAGTCCGGCTTCATTTCGAGCGCGGACGATTGTGCCGCGATCTAACCAGACGGCGCGGATTTCCGGTTGAGCAACTTTACGATCTAGGGGAAATTGATTGAGGAGAATTGAGCGGGTAGCTAGCCACTGTTGGCGAGCTTGGTTATATTTTTTTTGCTTGATTAGCTCAGGAATATTATTGAGGAATTGGCGGGCATTTTGAATGCTTTGGTTACTTGGTTGCCGGACTCCTCCACCACCTTGGACAGATGCAAGTTGTGAGGAAACTTTACCTATAGGTTGGGAATTGCCGTTGATTATGGATGCAGCTAAGTTGGAATTTTCCACCCTACCTATGAGATTACGCAATTCTTGCTGAAGTGCGATCGCTTCGCTGGAACTAATGGGTTTTTGGGAGTTGGGGGAAATATCTTCCCGCACGGATTGTTCTAATTTATCAATTGCCTCATCTGAGCGGGGAAATGTTCTATTTGGTGGGTTAACTCCAGTAATTTTACTGGTGAGGGGCATTGCTGCTGGAGCCGAAAAGGCTGTTTTATTGTTATTTGGGGTTTTGTTGGTTTCCCGAACAACATTAGTTTGTGTGTTCTTTGGTGTATTATTTACACTCGTATTTGCCAATGTTTTTTGACACTTGGAAGAACCTTCTTCAACTTTTGTTGATGCACTAGGAGGTAATTTGTAATAGCGATTCACAGCAGCTTGCAACCAAGCAGTATCCACATCTAGGGATGCTGCGGTATCACCTCCCCATCTCCAACCAAAGAGAACTGAACGATCGGTGGTGACAATTGCTGCGGGATTATCTTTAGCATTCCACACTGCGCTAATTCTGCCTGTAACTTCATCAGGAACTAGGACACCACCACGAACTTTACCAAAGACGATATTTTTATTTACCCAATCTTGGGAAAGTCTGTCTTTGCTAGCTTGTAACTCTTGGATATCATTTAAGCCAAAACCCCAATATCCACCAAAAAGTGTGCGTAATAACTGCCTAACTCCTGGTGAAGAAAGACTTCCCACCGGACCACTGGCAATTACACGTCCACCTTTGGACATCCATTCTTCTAATGCGATCGCTTGTGAGGGTGAGAGGGTTTCAATATTTGGTAAAAATACCACTTTTCGGTTGCCCCAGTCGGCAGGCGATCGCACTTCGTCTAGGGGTACTATACAGTAGTTTATACCTGTTGATTCTAAGCGTTTGCTAATTCCTGTCCATTGAGTCGAGTTTTCGGGATTATAAATAACAGTTAATTTGGCATTTAATTGGGAATTTTCCGCTGCTAATACAGGGATAATATTCAAGAAATTAAAAGTTATAAAAGTTAGTTTAAAAATGAATAATTTTGATATTTTTAGTTTTAATTTATTTGTTTTGTTTTTTCCCAGGACTATCACACTTTCAACCTCATTTGAACAGCTAAACAGTTAATTTTCAAGGATTTACTAATAATTAGTTTTGTATAAAACTTGATTCGTAGTAGTGCTTTAGCGCAAAGCATTTATGGTATGGCAATGGACATACATATCTGGGATTTTCACGAAATACAAAGAGAGACGTGACATGTCTCGTCTCTAAAGGGTTTTCGATTTGTGGATAGTTTATCCGAGCTTAATATTATCCCCTACTTAATACAAGTCTGGATCAACTCTTCAACTCCAGCAACTGGAAAAATCTGAGTTTTCAATTTCGATGCAACCTCTTCAACAGTTATATCATCAAGGAATATCAATTCTCCATGCTTAAGCATGACACTGGGTAATAGAATTCCATCACCTAAATCAGAATTTTGTAGTTTAGATAACAAGTCATGACCAGTTAATAGTCCAGTTACGCTAATATTTTGTCCCCAATAATCGCTTGACAATGCTTGCATATTAACAGTTAAACCACTGACCGAATTCAATCGCTGCAAAATTGGCTGAAAAGCTTTTTCAACAGCATTTCCTACGACCCATGTCAAGGTTTTTGGTGAAACTTTTTTTGGTAATAATTGCTGTGCCGCATTATCAAATTGTTTCAGGAACAAGCGAATTGAACCAACACCATTATCAATTTGCGGATAGTCTTCGTATTCGGCTTCGGAGGGCAAATCCTCACCACCAATTAAGAACCATTCATCGGCTAACCAGACGACTGTCGAGCCGATTTTTTGGCGGAATTCCTGTTGAAGCGATCGCACTTGGGAAATAACTTCCTTTGCTTTCGCGGGATTTACTGGTATCAGTTCATCACCTTCCGGACGGAAACGCGTTAAACCCACTGGTACCACTGCCACTGAGGTGACAGCGGGGATATCTCCAGTATAAAATGACGCTAAATCTCTAATTGTTTGTTCCAGGTGCTTGCCATCATTTATACCAGGGCATACGACTACTTGGGCGTGGATTTGTAGTCTTCGTTCCTGAAACCACTTGATTTGCTCTAATATTTCTCCCGCACGAGGATTTTTGAGTAGTCGGATTCTGACATCGGGTTCGGTTGCATGAACTGAGACAAACAAAGGTGAAAGACGCATGGCTTCGATGCGTTGCCACTCGCGCTGTGGTAAATTGGTTAGGGTGAGGTAGGAACCGTACAAAAAGCTGAGGCGGTAATCATCATCTCGATAATATAAGCTTTCACGTTTTCCTGGTGGTTGTTGATCGATAAAGCAGAAGGGACACTTATTGGTACATTGGATTAAATTGTCGAAAAGTGCCGTTTCAAATTCCAACCCCAAATCATCGTCATAATCTTTTTCAATTTCCACATGATGGGTTTTGCCTGATGTGTCCAGTACTTCCAGTTCTAAAACCTCATCTGCACACAAAAACTGGTAATCGATTAAATCGCGGGGATTTGTTCCGTTGATACTGACAATTGCATCACCTGCTGTAAAACCAATTTCAGCAGCGATGGAGTCGGGTAATACTTTAGTTATGCGTGCAGGTTGGATTGTGGACATAGTAAATCAGTGAACAGTGAACAGTGAACAGTTATCAAGGTTTCGCTAATCTTTCAGATTTTGATCGTTCATAAGCATATAGTCGTGCTGTAGGGGTAAAGCGCAGTGCTCATACGTGTCAACTTAAGCTAAAAGCATTGATATATATAAGTTTTGACTGATGGATACTGACCTCTCCCTGCCTTGAACTAACGTTCAAGTCTGTCCCTCCCCTAGTAGGGGAGGGAAAGGTTTTACGCAGTAAAATCTAGGGAGAGGTCAAGTTTAATCCTATCAAGGGTTTCATGTTAAGTTGACACCGATGAGCAATGCGCTTTACCCCTACTTCCATATTTAGTACTGTAGGGTGCGTTAGACGGAACGTCGTAACGCACCAAATCCTTATGAATGGTGCGTTACGCTGTCGCTTTTCTTGGATGTCGAAAGGCTATACGCACCCTACGTGTCTTTAAGCGCAAAGCGTTAGCTAATAAATTATGTGCAGCTTCACATTTTTAGGTTGCACTCTACTCCACCAAAACTAGTTCAGATCCCCGACTTATTAGAGAAGTCGGGGATCTATCATTCTTCACCTAAATAAGCTTTGCGAACTTCTTCATTAGATTGTAAATCTTTGGCTAATCCTGATAGTTCTATTTTACCTGTTTGCAGCACATAGCCACGGGAAGCAACTTCTAATGCTTGACGGGCATTTTGTTCCACTAATAAAATTGTGATATTTCGCTCTTTATTGATTTGTTTGATTAACACGAAAATTTCTTGGACTAAATTCGGTGCTAAACCCATACTGGGTTCATCAAGTAGGAGTAGTCGAGGTTTTGCCATCAAAGCACGGGCAATTGAGAGCATTTGTTGTTCTCCTCCGCTGAGGGTTCCCCCTTTTTGGCTAATGCGTTCTCGCAGTCGGGGAAATAGATTCAAAACATATTCTAAATCAGATTTAATTCCCAAAGTATCCCGCCGACAAAAGGAACCCATTTCCAGGTTTTCTAATACTGTCATCCGGGGAAAGATTAATCTTCCTTCTGGACTTTGGGCAATTCCTAATTCACTAACTATTTTTTCAGCACTGATGGAAGTTAGAGATTTATTTTCAAATAAAATTTCACCTTGACGGGGTTTAATTAATCCTTGAATTGTTCGCAGAAGGGTGGTTTTACCAGCACCATTACTGCCAATTAAAGTACAAATTTCCCCTTGATTAATTTCGATGGAAATACCCTTGAGTGCTTGGATATTGCCGTAATAGGTGTGAATATCTTTAACTTGTAACATAACTTTAACCCTCCTCCTTACCCAGATATGCTTCAATTACCTGAGGATCTTGACGCACCTGGGTGGGAGTACCTTCAGAGATTTTTTTACCACTAGCTAGAACTGTAATGCGATCGCTTATTCCCATAACTAGCTTCATATCATGTTCAATTAGCAAAATCGTCATATTCAGTTCGTCGCGGATGCGCTGCATAAATCGGGTTAAATCGGCGGTTTCGGCGGGGTTCATTCCGGCTGTGGGTTCGTCCAAAAGCAGGAGGAAAGGGTCAGAAGCTAATGCCCTGGCGATTTCTAGGCGACGTTGTTCTCCGTAGGAAAGGTTTTTTGCCAGTTCGTAAGCCTTGGATTTTCCCAAACCTGCGTATTCTAACCAATATAAAGCTTTCTTTTTTGCTTCGGCTTCTTCATTTACCACTGACTTAGGGCGCAGCAAAGTGCCAATCAAGCTGCTTTTTAAGCGGCAATGCATCCCCACCAAAACATTATCTAAAACCCGCATATTATTAAATAGGCGAATATTTTGAAAGGTTCTGGCAACACCGAATTTTGTTAGTTGATCAGGTTTTGTTCCGGTGATATCACGGCTATTTAACCATAATCTGCCACCACTAGGGCTATAAATCCCCGTCAACATGTTGAAAAAGGTAGTTTTCCCGGCACCATTGGGACCGATCAAACTAGCGATCGCGCCTTGCTCTAAAATGAAGTCAACTTGATTGACTGCGGTTAAACCACCAAACCGCATTGTCAGTTGTTGGGCTTCTAAGATGATTGGTTTGGTAGATTGTGCATTCATTTTCAGATTTTGACTTGTAGATTTTAACTTGTAGATTTTGACTTGTAGCTTTTGAATTGATTTCCACAAAGAAATGCAAAGAGAGACGCGATATATCGCGTCTCTACATTATTCTTCATGCAACTCGGCTTTGTGTAATCTATCAGGAATCAATCCTTCAGGACGTACCAACATCATAATTACCAAAGTCAACCCAAATAAAAATAGTCGCATCTGAGTAGGATCTAAACTAGTTCTGACAAAATCTTGCCATTGGGGATTACTAATAGCAGGTAATAGGGAGGTGTTGCGAATTCCTTCCAAAACCTTTGCCAGTTGGGGTAAAAATAATCGATCTGCCCCCATAATAATGATGCCGCCCAAAATTACCCCAGTCATGTTGCCCAAACCACCTAAAATCACCATACAAAGGATGATTACGGATACAGAAAAATCGAAAACACTGGGAAAAATGGCACTGATATAGACGGCGTAAAATGCCCCAGCAAACCCTGCAAAGGTTGCTCCCATCGCAAAAGCTAATAATTTGGTTTTAACTAGGTTGATACCCATAGCACTCGCTGCTAATTCATCTTCGCGGATAGCATTCCATGCCCTACCGAGGCGGGAATCTCGAAGACGATTAATAAAGAAGTAGGAAAAAACCACCAAACCCAAAATTAGGTAGTACCAGGGAAGATAATTGCTACTACTGAATGTACCAATAAATGGGAGAAAAGGGCGATCTATCGGGTTGATACCTGGTTCACCACCTGTTAAATTGATGGCGCGATCGCATCCTAGCAGACAGAGGGTTTTTTCGGGATGTCCCATCAAGCTATTGATGATTTTGGAGATGGGTTCTTCGATGCGGATACTGGTAAGGTTGCGAAAAACTACGGGGACGATTTCCCCAAAACCCAGGGTGACAATTGCCAGATAATCTCCCCGTAACCGTAAAGTTGGCGTACCTAATACTACACCGGCAATTCCCGCAACTGCTGCGGCAATGGGGATTACTAGCCAGAAATTCCAGTGGATATTTAGTTGGGAAGAACATAGCAACGCGGTGGTGTAAGCACCAATAGCGAAGAATGCGGCATATCCCAAATCTAGTAACCCCGCATAACCAACGGTGATATTTAACCCCAGTGCCAAAATAATAAAAATTTGAATTTCAATTAAAGTGGCAATCCAGCGAGTTTGGGCAATTCCATCCACAAAAGGGAACAGAATTAAAATCGCAGCTAGGGTAATTAGTGTTGCTAATTGGCTTTGTTTGCGGGGTAATGCTTGCAAAGCTGCCATCAAAGCTGCCGAAAGGGTAGCAATAACTAAACTAGATATTCCGTAAGTTAAAGCTTCCACGAAACTAATAGGGGTGCGTCCAGAAAGCGATCGCACAATCAATCCTTCGGCTAAACTAGCGATTAATGTCCAGATACCAATAATTAACCCAGATTTGGCACCAATTACGGCATTGTTTCGCCAATTTCTACCACCATTTGCTTCACCCTGTGTAAAACCCGCAGCATTCCCAATCAACCAACCCATCACGGAACCACTCCAACCGCCAAAAAGTACCACAGTTAAAGCGGCAACAATGCCTAAAATTCCACCCGATTTTATAACTTTAATTAATTTGCTTTGCATCAGCATTCCACTTCACTCAACCAACTGAATAATTACTGTTCCCTGTTCCCTGTTGCCTGATAACTGATAACTTATAACTGATTTAAACTTTTTCCTGTGTATTCTCCCCCAATAAACCACCAGGACGAAAGGCTAAAATAATTACCAAAACTCCAAAAACCCAAGCATTTGTCCAGCGGCTAGAAAAATATTGATCGCTCAAAGCTGAAAGCAAACCAATTAAAACTCCTCCCAACATTGCCCCAATAATATTTCCAATTCCCCCTAAAACTGCGGCGGTAAATGCTCTTAATCCGGCAGTAAAACCCATGGTAAATACAACAGTGTTGTTGTACAAACCAACTAATAAACCAGCGGAACCAGCCAAAGCACCACCAATAAAGAAAGTTAGGATAATAATGGCATCTACATTAATCCCCATCATCCTGGCTGCATCGCGGTTCTGTGCCGTAGCCCGCATAGCTTTACCCCAACGGGTATACTTAACAAATAGATGCAATCCTACCATTAAAACGGTGGCAAATACCAGCACAATTAAATCTTTAGTGGTGAACAAAATTGAGCTTTCAATGCCGAAAAGCTTGAGAATATCAATGCGTGGTAATAAATCGGGAAAACTTTTAGGTGCAGCTGCATTCACCCCCATAATTGGGATAAAAGATTTTAGTCCACCCCAAAATAAACCGATGTTTTGAAATATAAAAGAAACACCAATTGCAGAAATCAAAGGCGCTAGTCTTGGTGCATTTCGTAATGGTCTATAGGCATATCTTTCCGTGAGAATATTCAAGCCAGCACAGAGAAAAATGCTAAAAAGTAAAGCAACTAAAATTGCTGGCAAACTAGTTAATAATGAAGAACTATCAGTAATTCCGAAAGCACCAATGATAGTTAAAGATGAAAAAGCCCCCAACATATATAAATCACCATGGGCAAAATTAATTAATTCAATAATGCCGTATACCATGGTGTAACCCAAAGCAATGACAGCAATAATCGCTCCATTTACCAAACCAATTAATAGTTGCTGAACTAAAAGCGAGGGATTTGCTTTAATTTCGCCAATGATTCGCGGCAAATCGAAACCAGCGATGGGGGCAATCAATAATACTAAATAGGTAATTGCTAAATATAGCAGAATTTTTTGCCAGCTTTTGAGATGCTTATTTGAGGGATTTTCTAATGTTTTTGTCATGGGATATTTGATTCTTTTTGAGACATCTATCAGGACTTTCCTCGACTTGTTAAATAAGTCGAGGATCTAAATATTAAATGCTTATTATTTAGCTTCTAATTTTTGAGCAAATTCCCATTTACCATTTTTCACAACATTACCTGACAAATCTTTCAAAGTGGTATCACCATTTGCATCAAAACTCCAAGTTCCCAAAATACCTTGAAAATCCCTAGTTCCCAAGACAGCATCTTTGACAGCAACACGATCATTTTTACAAGCTTTATCAATCCCACTAATTACAACCTTAGCAGCTTCATAACCGTATGCTGCATAGGGTTCTGGTTCCGAATTAAACTTTTTCTTATAACTTTCATACCAGGTTTTTCCCGCACCTGTTAATTCTTTAGGAGGAATACCGCCAAAGGTTGCATAAACACCTTCCGCATCTTTTCCGGCTGCATCAATTAATGCCTGTTCAAAAATGCCATCTGGACCCATAAATTTAACTTTATCAGCAGTCATCCCCACATTTCGCATATCTTTAATTAACTGTCCACCGTTATTTTGGGTAATTCCACCAAAATAAATTAAATCTGGATTCAAAGCCTTAATTTTATTCATTAATGCTTTGTAATCTGTGGCTTTAGAATCAATTCCTTCATGTCCTAAAACTTCCATTCCCAATTTTTTCGCACTAGCTTCAAAAACATCAGCTAATCCTTTACCATAAATTTCTTGGTCATCTAAAACAAAAACTTTTTTTGCACCTAAGGATTTTGCCCAGTTAGCACCAGCTAAACCTTGTAAATCATCCGCCGGAACTACACGAGCATAGTTACGTTTTCCTGTGGGATAATATTTCTCTGGTTCTCCTGGTTCTCCACCAGGTTTAGTTAAACCAACAGCAGTATTTGCTGGACTAACCATGACTAAGTTAGCTTGGTTGAGGATAGGAATAGCAATTTTTGCAGCACCAGAATTAAAGGTACCAATATAAGCAACAACATTAGGATCAGAAACTGCTTTATTGGCGTTTTCTGCTTCCCTTGCTGCATCCCATTTTCCAGAAGCAGCTGTGGCATCATCCAGGGATTCATAATCAATTTTGAGTTTACCCCCACAAGCTGAGGAATTTGATTCTTCCAATGCTTGTTTAATTCCGTTAATAATTGTTTGGGTTTGACCAACTGAACTACCAGTTAGTGGGAAGCTAGAGATAATTTTGACGGTGTTACCGGAACCTGCGGCAGTTGTTGCGGTTGAAGTTCCGGGGGAAGTGGTGCTGGTGGAGTTTGGGTTAGTGTCTCCGCATCCAACCATCATCAAGGCAATGACACAGGTAGCCAGAATATTTGGAGATTTCATTTTTCTTCTTGATTGGGTTTCTAAGGCGATTTTTTTCATCTTGTTTGTTTAGTTGAGATAAAAATGTGCTGTGATTTTTCGGTTATCCGAAATAATACAGCAGAATTTAGAATTCAGTAGTTATGGCAACTTAGATTAATCGCAATATATATTTACGTTTTAGAGGTGCAACATGTCTCACCTTCTACATCTTTCCAACCCATATGCAGGTTTTGGCGAAATGTCACGAGTATAAAATCTGGATGTCAGACTTTCAGGCAATTGTATGGGAAAATATTTTTTGGTCAGATGATTTTATGCAAAAATTGACAAGTTGAAATAATCTGCAAACCAGAATTAAGTCAAGCAGCTAAAGTCAATATAGAAAGATCCGAGAAAGTAGAGGAAAATTTCCTCTCAAATATATGTCCCGTTTCCATATAATGCCTGTTGACTACAAATTCCGGAATTGGAATTCCGGAAAACTGCTGAATCCACTGAATGATACCAGGACTTATGCACTCAGATATCTAAAATCGTTGTAATCTCTGTTCCTCTTTCTCCATCACCTAACATTGGAAGAAAATTGCTTTCCTAAGCTTCATCTGTATTTCCTCAATTCTGCCTTGCTGGGGAAAGAAGATGAGAATTTGGGAACAATAGGGATGAGTTGTGAGAAGTCGTTAAGATTATGGATGCTTTGCGAACTAGGTTTTATCAGTTAATTGAACAGTTGACAGAGGAAGAACTCTCACAAGCGTGGGACGTTGTATATGAATTGCATTGTGATGTCCAAGTGTTAGAAGCTATTAAAGAAGTTAAGCGATCGCATCAGCCGTGGGATACATTAACTTATGAGGAAGCAATGAGATTGGTTTCCTCAAAATAAGATAAAGGGGGTAATAGGTTAAAAGTCAAGGGAATGTAACAATGAGTATTGAAGTTCGCTATATGCGCTCTTTTTTAGCTGATTTGAGGAACATTGAAGATTCAGCTTTCCAATATGTACATAATTTCGTGTTTGTGGAATTTGTCGAAAAGCCACAACTGCACTGCTTACCAAAATTGCGACAAATTGATCGAGAAGGTATTTTTTATCGCTTTACCATAGATAATTATCTAATTGGTATCGAGTTAAAGGGGGAGATTGTTAAGTTTATCCGCATCATTCCGATGCCAGATGTTTGAAACGAGCAGATATATCAAGACTTAAAACTGTATAAGGGTGAAATGGGATCGCTCTAGCATTACCTTAAACTGGTTCTTGAAAAATACTTTAACTTGAGATTTCCCTATGGACGCTACAGCGCTTTGGCTGCGATACCAAAACTGGTTATATTTCCACGCAGGTTTAGGATTCTATCTTGATATTAGCCGGATGCGTTTCGACGACGCATTTGTGGCAGGATTGCAACCGAAATTTGAAAAAGCTTTTAGTGATATGGCGGCTTTGGAAAAAGGTGCGATCGCAAATCCAGATGAAGACCGGATGGTTGGACATTATTGGTTGCGAAACCCAGATTTAGCCCCGACTCCGGAACTGACACAAGAAATTGTTGATTCTGTCGAGCAAATTGAGGAATTTGCTGATAAAATCCATACGGGGGCGATCCATCCTCCGAAAGCTGCCCGATTTACTGATATTATTTCTATCGGCATTGGTGGATCTGCCTTAGGTCCCCAATTTGTGGCACAGGCACTAACTACAGATTTTCCGCCTTTAAATATTCATTTTATCGATAATAGCGACCCCGCAGGCATCGACCGGGTACTTACCCACCTCCGCAATCGCCTTTCTAGCACCTTGGTGTTAGTAATTTCCAAATCTGGTGGTACACCCGAACCACGTAACGCCATGTTGGAAGTCAAAAAAGCTTATAGTGGTCAAAACCTGGACTTTGCTAATTATGCGATCGCTATCACCATGGCAGGCAGCAAATTAGATGAACAATCCAAGTCTGAAGGCTGGCTAGCACGCTTTCCCATGTACGATTGGGTGGGAGGACGCACTTCCGAACTGTCCACCGTTGGTTTAGTCCCCGCAGCCCTCCAAGGTATCGACATCAAGCAGATGTTGGAAGGTGCCAAGGAAATGGATGATGCTACCCGTATTCCAGATATTAAAAATAATCCCGCAGCCCTCCTGGCTTTAGCGTGGTATTACTCAGGTAATGGTAAGGGTGAAAAGGACATGGTAGTCCTTCCTTACAAAGATAGTTTGCTATTATTTAGCCGCTATCTTCAACAACTGGTGATGGAATCTTTAGGTAAAGAAAAAGACCTAGATGGTAATATCGTTTACCAAGGGATCGCCGTTTATGGTAACAAAGGTTCCACCGATCAACATGCCTACGTACAACAACTTCGAGAAGGTGTACCCAATTTCTTTGCTACCCTCATCGAAGTTTTAGAAGATCGCAGCTGCCCCTCCCCCGAAGTCGAACCCGGTATCACCACAGGAGATTACCTTTCCGGCTTCCTCCAAGGAACCCGCCAAGCCCTGTATGAAAATCAGCGCGACTCCATCACCGTTACCATCCCCCAAGTAAACCCCCGTACTGTCGGCGCATTAATCGCCCTCTATGAACGTGCAGTGGGCTTATACGCCAGTCTGGTTAATGTTAATGCCTACCACCAACCCGGTGTAGAAGCAGGCAAAAAAGCCGCTGCTACCATCTTGGAATTACAAACACAAATAGTTGATGTCCTGCGAAAAGAAAAAGCAGCCCTAACATTGGCACAAATCGCTGAAAAATTAGGTAGTCCCGACAAAATTGAGTCAATCTACATAATTATTCGCCATTTACACGCAAATCAACGGGAAATTACCATTGAAGGTAATCCCAGCGAACCCAGCAGTCTCACGGTATCTGCTAGCTAACAGATGTAGTCCAGATATCATACTTTGTCTCGTTATTGTCTCTTTCGCAACAATTTTTTATAGCTGAACATTTAAGATAGAATATAAAGGTAGTCTTTAATTCTTGGAATGTTCAGTTTTTTTAGTCCCTGAATTTAGCCATAGACTTAAATCAACTTTTCCCGAATCAACCCTTGCCAAATTGAATCCATAGTTAACCCAACAATATTCAATATAGAAAGAAGTTTCACTAGAACCTCTCTAAGCAGTTTTAGGTTGAGAAAGTGTAATTTACTTAGCTGTAACACTCCATATTTGTCGCAATTGGTAGATATTTTTTCAGGAAATATCTATTTCATAATCTTCCTTCCAACAGATAAAAATAGTTGGATACTTTAGGCTATCAAAACCTAATGAAAACTAAAAAAATAAACATTACTAAAATAAATATTAGGAAGTAAAATGAGTCAGCCAAGAAACCTAGAAATTCATTATTTAGAATCAATTCAAGGTGGGATGACACGCTTTTTCACACCCCAAGCTAGTCATGAAACCATGCTAGTACAAATCCCCGCAAATACAATAGATGATTTATTTGTACATAAATCACAAACAGATCAAATCTTAGTTGTTAAAGGCGAATTTGTTCTTGTCACCTTAATTAACAAAAAGTACCAATACATTCCAGTTAGCGAAAATAGACCTGCTGTAGTTAAAATTCCCACAGGAGTTTTACACGGGGCGATTAACTTTAATCCCTTTCCGTGTGTAGTAGTGAATGCAGTTCTACGTCACCGTCCCGCAACTGAGAAAGATTATACTCCCTTTCCTCGTCCCTATCCCTACGATTTAGAGCTAGCAAGGGAATCATTAAAGCAGATGAATATCAATAATCAAATTGAGTTTTCAATCTAGTATTTAAGCAGCTTAATTTTGATTAGTCACAGGTATGCGAATCCCCGACTTCTTCAAGAATTCGGGGATATTTCCTGATAGTTATGTAATGGATAAGTCACGTAAAAAGTAAAATCTATCTCGTTTCCAATCTTCTCCTTTAATTCGTCCCAAGTAACCTGTGAGTGGGGATGATAATTCAATTAATATTTCATGTAATTCTTTAGGTTGAGTTCTAAAAGACTTTCCAGCAATAAATCCGTGCAGTGAATCGACACCTGTACGCTCAGTACCTGTATTTTCTGAATATTCTTTGACGAATTGGATAATGTGCGATCGCAACTCAATCTCTTTCTCTATTTTTTGTATATATTCTTCAAGTTTGACATCAATTTGACCTGGCTCTAAATATTTTTCTAACTCAAATAAATTGATGGAACCTAAATATTTTGCGTGTAATTCGACTAATTTTTGTAATGTCATCGCATTAATAATACTAACTTTCCATTCTTGAGCAGATTTGAGAGTATCTGAGGAGGGATTACCGGGACCAATTACTAATTTTGCTGAATCAATAAATTTATCTTTTCCTAAATGCATTCCCCCCAGCTTAATCAATTCTTCAACTGTCCTACTCGGAATAAGTTTACCTGCTTTGCACTCACAAACTAATGGATATGGTTGGGAACAAAATAAATCTAAACCACCTGCACCACCTTTGTGAGAATAATCAATAGTAAATCCTAAAAACTCTAGGCTTTGACGAACTATATTTTCAAAGTCGGTTCCAGCTTGGTAACTGCTTTTTTTCTCATCCAGTTCAATACTGCGATCGCCTAACTTTGCGATCGTCCCAATCCAGGCTAAATCGGGATTAGATTGTTTGGAAATAGGTTGACTATTCCAGCCCAGAAATAGTTTGATAGTATGGTTAAGTTTCTGATAATTTGGATGAATTTCTAAACTTTTTTCGCATTGAAACTGTAAAGATTCTATATTTGTATAGGGATAAACTTTATCATTGAGTAATAAATTTTTACGTTGCTTAAAATTAGCATTAGAAACAACAGGAGTATCTTTTTCACTAGCTGTAGTTATCGAATCCTCAGATTTAGACCAGTAAAAATGACCTACCTCTACTGGTAAATTAACCATACAAGGATTAGATAAGCGAAAAACTCGCAATATCAAAATTTTGAGAACTTGATGCTGTTCAAAGATATGTTCTAAAGCACTCAAATTCCAAATAGTTGATTGTGCAATCTTAGGTAATAAATGTTTTTGTTCACAATTTATACGCCAATATTTTTCACAACTTGCCCAAGCTTGAATCTGAATGGGAAACTTTGAATATTTAACTAATGTTTTTTTCGCACTAGTTAAATACTCTGGCTTATAATACTGCTCTAGACTTAAGTTATTAGTTAGTTGTTGGCTTGGATATAGCCAGAAAGCTTTTCCTTCCTTGAGGGTCTGATGAAAAGGTACTAAAATTAATTTTCCTAAAGCTAGCATTTCTACATCAAAAGCGGCTAATTGAATACCATTATGAATATTCATTTCAGTTTGGGGCACTCAGAATTTCACAAATTAGTTTATTATCCGCGACCAATCTTAAATCTTTAACTAAATTGGTTACTTCCTCCTTATTAAAACCATAATTTTCAGCATCATTATATATGGTTTCAATTACTACTAAAGGCTTCATCTCTTCTTTCGTTAAAACCACAACTTCTCCTCCTTGTTGATTCTCAAGCTGGTCTTTAAGTTGGTTTCCTTGTTTCCAATTTTTAGGAACAGAAGTAGAACGTACTAAACAACCACGGGTGATTCCATATTTTTTGTAGTCAAGAAGTCTTTTCATCACTGCATTGAAAGTATTACCATTTGTAGCTTCAGAAACTCTTACTCCAATCTTGACATTACGATTATCAAGGCAGTCATAGCCAATAATTATTAAATGTAAATCATGATTTTTATAAGATATTTGCTGAACTTGAGTAACTACTATATTTGCAGTTCCTTCAGCAGGAATCATTTTCATATTACAAGTGATAATAGCAGCTAATTTATCATCATCTTTGATGGGAACATCAATGCGTTTCAACAGTTCTTTGTACTTATCTAAAAATTCTTTCTTATTCTTTTCTATTGGATTTATATGTGGTTTTTCTATTATTTGTCCTGGTATAATTTCTGCGGTTTCAAACTGTTCGGCACACCATTTCATTAGGTCACGGACACCAGCAGCTTGACTCGCAACATTCCTAATTTTGGCTTCTTCAAAAGGAAATAGATTGGCATAATCATTAGAATTTAGATGATTTTCCTTATAAAACCAATTTAATCTGAGCTTGACAAGCTCTACCATCTGTTCTGCATTAGGTGGTTGAGCAGTAACTAAACTTTGACCTACTCGATCAGGAATACCACTTCCCATTTGCTCAATTTCTATCCATGTATCACTAATGACACAACAAATTAGAATAACATTACTGCACTGAAAGTAAATTTGGTCGATACACTTAGCTGTAGTTTCAGCCGGACTATCACCAGAATCACTATCTGTCCTAGCACTATCTAATTGGTCGAAACAAATTAGCACGGGTAATGAGGCTATATCAGCTAGTTTACATATCTGCTGAATCATCCAAATAGATTTATCTTCTTGCTGTTCGAGGGAAAACTCAGGTAAATGTACTTTTTTAAATTCCGAATGTTCTTCACCTTTAATCCAAGCAAAGGCTATTTGAGCATCTTTTAGATTTTTTAACAGCAAAAATAGTATTGCTCTCAAAAAACTATAATCAATGTTAGAAGAGTTTTCTAATATTGCTTCAACCAATTCATCAAAAAAAACTTCGAGAGTCTCTTTTGTTTGAATGTTAATAATATACTTCTTCAGTTCGTTGGGAGAATCACATTTTTCTATGTAATGGCGATATTTTTCTTCATAATCAGTTCCTTTTAAAGTTTTAATTGCAGCGGCAGCAAGTTTCTGCCATTGGGAAACTCCCTTAATATCCTGATGATTAAAGCTATCTGCTAAATAAAAACGTACATGAGAATTGATACGTTTAGGATTAGAACAAGGACCGATATAAGAAAATATAGAATCACCTTGCTGTGAAATTTTTTTCCATATTCTATGGATAATATGACTTTTTCCAGTACCTCTATCACCCTTAATCGTAATTCCTTTTTTTCTCGAATACTTTTGTTTAATTTCGGAGATTGCCTCAGATATTTGCCGATCAATATGTTCATTGAGACTGGGTAGATTAGTTATAACCTCACCCCAAACCTCATTTGCAGTTATGACTGATTCTAGTGTGAAAGGATTTGGGCATTGTTTACGAGCTTTTTCAAACAAAGCATAGGGTTCGATTATAGACATTTTTGTTTTCTACCTTGATTTCATAATGGTTTGCTAGCGAAAAATAACAGTCCTCGAATTTCACTCTCAATGGAGTCTCGCTTTTGTTTCTCAGTTGCTCCACGAGCCTCCCCACTTTGGAGGTATAGCAACTTTTGTGCTTGCATCTCCATCATCCACTCATTAAATTTATTTGGACTCACTCTTTCATGTAGCTCATCACGCAAATGCCATATTGGAACTAATCCACTGTAAGCATTCCCTTTGTTTAATTTTTCAAACAAGTCAAGAAGTAATAACTTAAACTCGTCATAAGATGCGATCGCACTCTTAAATCCGTTAGCTAATTCACTTGTATTAATACTCAGACTATTTTGTCTCATCCATCTCAATAGAGCATTTGCTACCCAAGTACCAATAATAGTCCCCTCAAAGCTGAAATCTGAACTCTTTAAACCTTCAGCTAATACCTGTAAACCTTTATTAGTTAGGGAAACATGAACTACCCTTTTATTGCCAACAACCGCGATCGCACCTTCTTCTTCTAATTGTTGGTAAATTTTATCGTACACAGCAGCGTTTGTTTTTTTACGTCCTGCGCGATCGCTTAATTTTCCTTTGGTAACTTTATTTTCTGTTCCAGACAAATCCCACAAACCCAAAAGCAAGCGAGTCTGCACCTGAGTTACTTGCAAACGATTATTACCCGAACTCATACGTATTCCTTTTTTACCGATTATCAATTCTTAATTGTTTTATTATGACATCGGATACTTAAGTACGTCAGCGAAAAGACTTGCAAAATCTAAAATATACATTATATACGTCAGTAAAAAACTATACATTTAAACAAGATTGTCAATGTAAATGTTATTTTCAATACTTTTTTGCTCCTCATTAGGACGTATTCACGCCCCTAAGTCTTTCATCAGCACTTCATAATTGCCCAAGGCATTGTCAAGCTAGACAAAGTTAAAAATTTATTTATACGCTACGCTAACTCAAGTTAGATTCAAACCCAAGTAGTGACGTAAACTATGTTGAACCTGCTGTAATAATTCTGGTTCTAAATCACCCACTCGCTGGATTAACCGTACCTTATCAAAAGTCATCGGTTCGACGCATACTAACATACTATCCACGGATAACCCGTTTAATGGTGATGTAGGTACCACCACTAAAGCAGGTGAAATCCGAGAATCATTGAGTCGGATGGAAGTGAAGGGGAGTACCGTAATTTTCCGACGTGCAACATTAAATAAAGTATCAGATATTACTAAAGCTGGACGTGTTTTCCGAATTTCTGTAGCGACTGAAGGGTCAAAATTTACAGTCCAGATGCTTCCAAGTCTGTAATTGCTGCTGTCTGCCATCCACTATCCCACCCTAAATCTAAGTCGTCAACTAAAGCACAAGCCGTAGCTAACGCATCATCTTCTTGTTGTTGTCGCCAATGTTGTAATAGTGATTGGATGAGGGAATTATGGTTTTCTATCTTTTGGTCGATGTAATTTAGTAATTCATCTGGCACGGAAATTGAAATGTTAGCCATGTTGTACCCGAATTCATCTCATTAGTAGTATAGACTTTTAGTGGCATTTATGGCGTATGCGATCGCATTCTTTGCATTCTCCTATTTTGTTCGTGATGATGTATCTCAATTTACTATATAGACAAATATCTATACAATTAATAATTAATAAATGTGGGCACATAACTTTGCACCCACGCTCACTTTAATTAAAGATTTCTAAAAAGTTTCTAATTGATCTTGACGCAACCAAATGTTTGGTGTAGGAACTTTTCCGAACTTCACAAAAGCATAATCACCTTTGATATCAAGCACTTCTCCCTGAGTTTCAAATAAATAACCAGGTAAACGGGAATCGCTAGCTTGTGCTTCCACACTATTTTCTAGTTTTTCGCGGACGACACGTACCATTTCACCTTTTTTGACTGCCATGATTTTTCCTGTTGACCTTATATTATGTTCTCTTTCCGGATTTTAGCCTGTGGCAAGTCCCCATTGCTGTGTAATTTTTGCTCATCAAGCCATTAATGAGGGATATTAATCAATGGATTCCAACTCTGAAAAATTATGATGCATATATTTCAATTTTCAGCAAGTTTTTTTTAATCAAAAAAGAATACAGTAGTTAAAATTCAATTGATACTTTCTTCCTATCCAGTCAAAAGGCAATCTAGCGTACATTATTTTTGACATTCCAGACAAAAGTGACTGGAACGTCCACCTAAGCGAATTCGCTGAATCGGACTACCACAAATGCGACATGGTTGACCTGTACGATTATAAACAAGAGCTACCCCGCCATAGTTGCCATTTACACCTTGAACATTGAGGAAATTACTAAAAGTTGTACCACCAGCTTCGATGCTATTGGTAAGCACTTGAACGATAGCAGGGTGGAGTTTTTGGATATGCGATCGCGTTAATTCTGTACACTGTGTTTCTGGGCGAATTCGGCTCATAAATAAGGCTTCATCAGCATAAATGTTTCCCAATCCAGCCACAACCGATTGATCCAATAATGCTGTTTTAATTGGACGACGGCGATTTTTCAGCTTTTCGGCAAGATAATCAACTGTAAATTCTGCCGCAAAAGGATCTACAGCTAGCTTTGCCAAACCTGTGATCACGGTTTCCACAGGTTTATTTGGGGGAACCCACCACATCTGACCAAATGTCCGCTGATCTACAAACCTCAATTCTTGATGATTTTCAAAGAAAATTCGTACCCTTGTATGTTTATGTAGCGGTTCATCCTGATGCATCCATAATAACTGCCCTGTCATCCGTAAATGTACACCCAAAAAAGATTCACTATCAGAGTCAAGTTGAGCAAGGAGATATTTACCGCGACGTTGCCAAGCTGTGAGGTAATGATCTTGAATACCCTCTAAAAACTCTTCTAAAGAGTGGGGATAAGCAACAGTACGAGGCAACAGGACATCTCCACCCACAATTTTTTGCTTCAATGTCAGTTGATTCAAACCTCGTCGCACTGTCTCGACTTCTGGCAATTCAGGCATTTTACTTCAAATAGAAAATATTATAATCCCGCAACAATACAGCGGGCAGGGGGTGGGGTTCTTTATATGCATGTTTAAATTGGATAAAGCCTTTTTATTCCCGACTCCCTAAACAAAATGAATGGGGAAATAAAGGAATGAAAGCTCAAGGGAGTCACACCACCTTATTTCCCCATATATAAATCACTTATCCTAACTCTGGGTTGGGTCAGTTTTTTCCAAATCGAAACACTAATCTTATGCTTTAGCGGTTTCTTTTTTAGCTTTAGCTTTAGGTGCTTCAGTTTCGATTAGCTCTTCTGGAGCAAAGTTGTTGGTGTTAACACCAGCGTAATTAACCTTCTCAAAACGAACAATCACTGAGTATTTGATACCGCTTTGATCTACTGATGCCACTGTACCGACATCTTGATACCAGTATGACTCTGGACGAAGAATGCGAACTTTAGAACCACGTTGAACCATGATTTTTCCCCTTTGCTTATCAATGTTCGATGAATAGGGCTGTTTGTCTTCACTTTACCGCTTGACGGCTGTCTATAGAGGTTTTGTTAAGTTATTTAAAAATCGGTGGTGGGTAAATAGCTTTTCGTGACCGCAAGAGGCAGGGGGAAAAGGATCAGGGAGCGGGGGGAGCAAGCCCTTTCCACCTGCGTGGAGCGGAAAAATTTGGGGCGCTTTGCCTCCCAAATAGTTTCCAAGAAGCTGAGTGGAACATGGGTACAAGCCCCGTCCTTTTAGGACGCTTATACGGAGCGGAGTCTAAGTTCTGTCCTGGTCTTCCCCTCTGCCCCCTGCCCCTTTTCCTTTTTTGACCTCTAGTAAATTCTATAAACTTGGTGTTTGCAAATTTAGTTGTTACCCGATCAAGTAATTATTTGACTGCCATCACCCTTGCAGGGTGTCACCCCCTCCTTGACAAAATTATAGAGATCGATTAGTTTCTATTCGCAAATGTCACATTTCCAAGTATCATATCTTGGTCAAGACAAATACACTGCCCTCGTTACCTCTACCTATGCGGAGATCGTCATCTATATACGTGATGTCAAGCCAGCCTTGTTGATTATTGCTTTTGATAGCAAAATCAAATGCCATAAATTTTTTACCGCTTTCGATTTGTTGAATAAACTCTGTTGGTGTTTTGTAGCCAACTACTCTTGTCAAGGCAATGATGGAACGTTCAAACTTAACCTGAACGCGACGAATGGAAAGCGGTTCAAATTTTGCACTCACGCTAACCAATCCTTCAAGATATGGTAAGCCATAGATTTCGGCAATGTTGTAAACACTGTTGTTATTTACACGGATACACTGATAGATTTGACCCAATTGAAGAAAAGGAAAACGATCGAGGTTTAATAAACCTCGGCTTGTAGTGTATAGTAGTCGCCAGTCACCATTAAGGCGATCCCTTGCCTCTAAAGGGCGTGGTGTTGGATTGAGATCTTCTAAGCTAGCAATAGCAGCAAGGATAGACTGTTTCTGTGTTTCAGTGGCGATTAAGCCTCGGTTCGTGGACGCGATCGCATTTATGAGCGCCGATTTTTCAAACATCGCCTGATACCTCAAATAATCGTAGTATTAAGAAGAAAATAATGCCGTACATCTAAAGCCATACAATGATTCAAGCTTTTCTGCCAAATTTTCCTCCCGACATTAAATAATAGTTTTTTGTCTGGTTCTTCGAGAAAAGAGTTGAATGAATAACTAAAATCTCTTGTATCAAGTGATAGACTCTAATTGTTAAGTTAGTTTATTTTCGCGAGTGTCTTTGTCGATATGTTCAATTCTTCTTTTTTACGGGAAATGCCCCGTACTCAACGGGCATCTGTAATTCCATTAAAACAAGAGTTATCTCTAATCGATTGGTTACGCCAAACTGGTCGGCTCATTAAACGCGACACTCAAGAACAGACTTTTGCTGACACAGGTGAAGAAGAAATTTCAGAGTTTTTGGGTGGTGATGACGGTATTGGCTACGACGACGATGATGATAGCGATCTCGAAGCTGAAGAACCGTAAGTAGCTACTTTTTCCATGGGACTACTCAAAAAAAAGTCCCTATTAGTAAGCTTTGCAAGTGTGGAGTGAAGGAACATTTCTGTGGACGCAAAATTATCTCCTAACCAAGGGTTGAATCTGTCTGGTATTGGTCTAGTTTCTTTATTAGGTGTGGGACTGGGTGCAGCAGCAGTAGTTTTAGATGGAATGGCAAATAGGTTGCCCTGGCAAGGGACATCATTAACTATGCCACTTCTAGTTTGTGCACTGATTTCTGCCGCAGTCGGCTATTGGGTAATTCCCTGGCTACAAGCATTAAAAGCAGGGCAAATCATCCGTGAAGATGGACCCCAAGCACACCTCAAAAAAGCAGGAACCCCAACAATGGGCGGCATATTTTTTATTCCCGTTGCCGCGATTGTTGCCTGTATTTGGTCTAATTTCGCTCAAGATGTACTTGCTGTATCAGCTTTAATGCTAAGTTACGGCTTTGTCGGTTGGCTTGATGATTGGCAAATTCTCCGCCGCAAGTCAAACAAAGGTATTTCACCTCGGATGAAATTGATGTTGCAGATTGGTTTTGCACTTCTATTTTGTTTGTGGCTAATCAATAGTCAACCATCTTCTATTACAAGTATAGCTTTACCATTGGGTTTTTCTCTACCTCTGGGATTGCTATTTTGGCCTCTAGCTGGTTTCGTTTTGGTCGCTGAAAGTAACGCTACAAACTTAACTGATGGTATTGATGGCTTGGCTGGAGGAACTGTTGCGATCGCAATGTTAGCGCTTGGTGCTTTGGTTGCTCCCTCTTCTTTAGGATTAATGGTTTTCTGCGCTGCTGTAAGTGGTAGCTGCCTGGGTTTTTTAGCGCACAATCGCAACCCTGCCCGTGTTTTCATGGGAGATACTGGTTCCTTGGCTTTGGGTGGCGCTTTAGGTGCTGTCGCATTACTGACCAACAGTTTAGCGGCTCTGTTTATTCTCAGCGGTATTTTCTTTGTAGAAACCTTGTCAGTTATGGCGCAGGTAAGCTACTACAAGGCGACTAAGGGTCCTGATGGCAAAGGTAAGCGTTTATTTAAAATGGCACCCCTACATCACCATTTAGAACTGTCTGGATGGTCAGAACTACAAGTAGTTGCAGTCTTTTATATAATCAGCGCGATTTTAGCAGTTAGTGGGTACGCAATCAGTAAGTTCTGATTTGAAACTTTAATTAACAACAATTAATAATTCTTTTTTCGACAAAGCACTCTAACCCCTCCTTCATCGGAGGGGTTTTATTTTGAGGAACCTAAGACTTCTTGCTGTTTGAGCAAAATGGGAGCATCGCAGTTTTTTACTGTCTTTTCAGGCTAAAATCTGTGGCTACCATCCCTGTAGACTGCCGCTCCAAGAGAAGCCGCGACGCGTCTACCGCAGGCTGATAAATATGTTTTTACGAAAAAGGGAAATGTTCCCAAGTTTTAGAGCCTGTTTAGTTCTGTTGTTCTAACAAAGTTGACATGCTCCCTCACCCCTACAATGTGTCGTCTTGTTTTTTCCAATTGGTATTAGCAAGCAGATTGTATGTACAAGTTTTTCGTCAATCTAGTCATGCCTCAACTGGGTAATATTGTTCAAATACAATCATAGATAGGATTTCGGCGGATCTGATTCAGCTTAGATTTTTCCACCTATCATCCCCAAACTCTGTTTTCTCCCCAAAAAAAATATGTTAGTATTATTCGACACACGGTTGTTGTAACACAGATAAACGTTTTAAATTATAAATAGCTGGGTTACTCAAAAGCTTGAAAGCAACCCAGCTATATAGAAACTAACTTCATCCCATCAAGTTAGTTGATTGATAACTTTGACACCATCATAGAGCAAATAAGATGAGTGGCAAGCATAGAGCAAATTAGGAGTTAAGAGTGAAGAGTTGAGAGTAACCAAATCACAACTCTTCAACACTCAATCGAATTCAGTTGTCATGGGTTTTCGCTAAAAATCGAGGAAGCTGAACTCAACTACCCTTCTGTATGGTGTTTAGTAGACTTTTGCCTTCTCTCGTTTTAGCGCCAGGACAATATTGACGCGTCTAAGTCAGGGAACTTGTACAAGGGCTTTACATCTAATCAACAGAATCCTGGGTATCTCTTAACTCCTAAATGTAGAGGACATTAAGCCATTTGATTTTCAATTGCCCAACGTGCCAATTCGGTACGGTTGTGGAGGTTGGTTTTCCCCAACATATTGGAAACGTGGCTTTCTACAGTTCGCTGACTAACATTAAGTTCTTCAGCTATTTCGCGGTTAGCTAAACCCCTAGCTACAAATTGAACAACTTTAAGTTCTGTGGGGGTTAGCTGAACATCAAAGGGTACTTGGATACGAGAACCATTTTCTCCTCCTTTAGCTTGGTGTTCCTTCCAGCGGATTGTTTGTTTGAGGGAAGACTCAACTTGAGCAACTAACTCTTCTGGTTCAAAGGGCTTAACCATGTAGACATCAGCCCCTTTATTGAGTCCTTTGACTCGATCTGCACTTTGTCCTTTTGCGGACAGGAAAAGCACAGGAATCCAGCTAGTACGTTCAGTTTGCCGAACTTGCTCAACAAATGTATATCCGTCCATTTCCGGCATCATCACATCACAGATGATCATATCTGGAATGTCCTGCTCTAGAATTTCTAAAGCTTCGCGTCCATTTTCAGCTGTGGTGACTTCGTATCCTCGGAATTCCAAGTAGTCCTTCACCAGCAATATGAGGTTGGGATCATCATCAATTAATAGGAGTCGTTTATGTTCTTTCATGCTGGGTTCTTTCATAGCAGTGGCACTTATCGCACTTCGGTCCATCAGAGTCTTGAATAGTTATCCTCTATGGTGGATGATTGGGATGTTGCTTCTTCCCACCTAACTCGCCTTTGCATCCTTTTAGAGTCCAAAAGTAGGCGTTACTTTTTTCGGCTATTTGGATTCAAGGCAAAAGCCCAGTAAGGATACGTAGAGCAGTAGTATTTATAATGCGCTATTATATATCGCTTTGAATAATGCGGGTGAAAAAACGCTGATTAAATAATAATTGTTCAATTTCACAAGTACCTATTTACTCAAGGTGTTCCCAGGTAAAACCGACCCGCCTTTATTTTCACGTCCTGCTTTACTATATCCTTTTTCATACTTTTAACCTTTGTCAATTATCATCTAGAAGCTGAGGATTTGTTTGGCAAAGGGCGAGTTGAATAACATTTTCAAAGTACCAGTTGATTGTTAATCAGATGCTCTTGAATTATTCTCTCAATCACTTCTGAAGTTGTTTGGCGGTACTGTACACCATCTGGGTAGATTACCATTATCGACCCATCACCACAAACGCGCAAGCAATTGGATTTACCTCTACAAATGTGACTCACACAACCTGAGTATCGAAGGTAGGCTGATATCTGTTTTAGTTGTGTTTTCAAGTATTTCCAAGATTATTGACTCTCTGATTACGAAGAACTTTTTGAAACATGCTGTTTGAGGAAGATAAAAATATCACGTTGAATTTTTACCCATTCTAAAGTTTCTATACAATTATTCAGGACTTTTTTTGCTGTTAATTTAAGAAAATGGGGTATTTTCAGATGTATCTTCAGCATTGCAATGGTACCCAGATAATAGTTCCCAGCTACTTTTCTATAACAATTTGCGAATATTGCAAATAAGCCATAAGTTACAAAAATATTTATTAACCAAGGATAAATACTCATTTTTTTGTAGTTATATAAGCATTTATACTTATTAACAATTAGGCTGCAAAATGCCTAGAGCCCTTAAGAATAGGGCTATAAAAACAATAAATACTAAAGTAATCTACGTATATTTTGATTTATTTGACTCAGGAAAGTAAAAGGTGAAGGTTTTCCCTTAGTTCGGGAACCCGTACACCTCTATTGATTGCCATTGGGGACTTTATTTCGTTAAATTAGCACTCAGGAGTTGAGAGTGCTAAGAAGGCACAAGTTATATATGGCAGCAGTATCTTTAAGCGTATCTACAGTTAAGCCCTTAGGCGATCGCGTTTTCGTTAAAGTCAGCGCATCAGAAGAAAAAACCGCTGGTGGTTTATATTTACCCGACACCGCAAAGGAAAAACCCCAAGTGGGAGAAGTTGTTTCCGTTGGCGACGGCAAAATCAAAGATGATGGTGGTCGTCAATCGATGGATGTGAAAGTTGGAGACAAAGTTCTCTACTCGAAATATGCGGGAACCGATATCAAATTGGGTACCGACGAATACGTATTACTTTCTGAGAAAGACATTCTTGCAGTAGTCTCATAGTTTTAGTTAACTGACAACTGACATATTTTAAGCAATCACTGAACATCAGCACTGGGTAAGATTATTATGGCAAAGCGGATTATTTACAACGAAAACGCCCGTCGCGCACTGGAACGGGGTATGGATATTTTGGCTGAAGCGGTAGCTGTCACCCTCGGTCCTAAAGGTCGCAACGTAGTATTAGAAAAGAAATTTGGTGCGCCTCAAATCATTAATGATGGTGTCACAATTGCTAAAGAAATTGAATTAGAAGACCACGTAGAAAACACTGGCGTTGCTTTGATTCGTCAAGCAGCTTCCAAAACTAACGATGCTGCGGGTGATGGTACGACTACAGCAACAGTTTTGGCACACGCGATGGTGAAAGAAGGTTTACGCAACGTTGCCGCTGGTGCCAATGCGATTTTGTTGAAGCGCGGAATTGACAAAGCAGCTAATTATTTAGTTGGGCAAATCAAATCCAAAGCTCGTCCCGTTGAAGACTCGAAAGCGATCGCACAAGTAGGAGCAATCTCTGCTGGTAACGACGAAGAAGTGGGTGACATGATTGCCCAGGCGATGGATAAGGTGGGTAAAGAAGGTGTGATTTCCTTGGAAGAAGGAAAATCCATGACCACCGAATTAGAAATCACCGAAGGTATGCGTTTTGACAAGGGTTATATCTCCCCCTACTTCGCTACCGATGCAGAACGGATGGAAACAGTATTTGATGAGCCTTTCTTGTTATTGACTGACAAGAAAATAGCTTTAGTTCAAGACTTGGTACCTGTTCTTGAGCAAGTTGCTCGCTCTGGTCGTCCCTTGGTAATTCTTGCGGAAGATATTGAGAAAGAAGCTTTGGCAACTTTGGTTGTCAACCGCTTACGTGGAGTTCTCAACGTTGCTGCTGTTAAAGCCCCTGGTTTTGGCGATCGCCGCAAAGCAATGTTAGAAGATATTGCTGTTTTAACTGGTGGTCAATTAATCACCGAAGATGCAGGCTTGAAACTTGATGCCACCAAGCTAGATATGCTGGGTAAGGCTCGCCGCATCACCATCACCAAAGATAGCACCACTATTGTTGCTGAAGGCAACGATCAAGCTGTGAAAGCTCGCTGCGAACAAATTCGCCGTCAAATGGAAGAAACCGAATCTTCCTATGACAAAGAGAAGCTTCAAGAACGCCTTGCTAAATTATCTGGTGGTGTAGCAGTTGTAAAAGTTGGTGCTGCTACCGAAACTGAAATGAAAGATAAGAAATTGCGCTTAGAAGACGCAATCAACGCTACTAAGGCAGCGGTTGAAGAAGGTATTGTTCCTGGTGGTGGTACCACTTTGGCACACCTTTCCCCTGCTTTGGAAGATTGGGCACAAAGCAACCTCAAAGATGAAGAGCTAATTGGAGCCTTGATTGTTGCTCGTGCTTTGGCTGCTCCATTAAAGAGAATTGCTGAAAATGCTGGACAAAACGGTGCAGTAATTGCTGAACGTGTGAAGGAAAGAGAATTCAACGTTGGCTTTAATGCTGCTACCAACGAGTTCGTTGACATGTTTGAAGCTGGTATCGTAGATCCAGCAAAAGTAACCCGTTCAGCTTTGCAAAACGCGGCTTCCATCGCGGGTATGGTGTTGACAACTGAGTGCATCATTGTTGACAAACCTGAACCTAAAGATGCTGCTCCTGCTGGTGGTGGCGGCGGTATGGGTGGAGATTTCGATTACTAAGATTATTTTTTAATCTTCAAAAAGCCTTCTCAAAGCAGAGAGGGCTTTTTTTTGTCAACTTTATAATTCAAATTTGGGAATAATTTCTGTTTCCTGTTTTGCTGTTGTAAGTTTCTTGATTTTCCCGGTCAATATTGTTGGGTTGCGATTATATTGCGGTGCTAAAGATACTAAGATGACATAGAAAATGGTATTTTTTCTAACGAGACTAAACCATTGTCCTCAAAATCTATCTCTAGATGATATCCTTGCATCATTGCAGTTCCCAGTAAAGGCTGATTAGCAGAGGCTAAAATCGGGATTATTTTTTCTATATTGTCCCAAACAATCGTTGCTAAATGTATGGAGAATAAAACTTGGCTGCCGTCAGCTAATGTTCCAGGTGTATTAGCACGCGAAGGAAGATTCATTGCATTAACTGCTTGTGGTGGTAAGGTAAGATAGCCATTGAATCCGGTATCGATGACAAAATCCAATGAAAAATCTGGTTGCTCAGGTAAACGAAAAATTACTGGAACTGTTGCCTTACCACCTATCAATCGTCCGTAAATCATTCAACTGTACGCTCCATAGTCCCACCAAAGCTAAATGCGGCATTATAACCTATTCGCATCATAAATAATCTAGCGTTTGGATTCTTTTGCTTTAGCGCTAGCATTGGTTCCACACCAATTTCATCAATTCCATACTCGCCAGTCTCAGCATCAATGACAATCATTTTGCCAATATTCTCGCCATGCTCTACTTGTTGGCGAATTCCATTTTCATAAAATTGATTAGCTCTTTGGGCAACTTCTTCTACAGTCCAGAAAATAGCCTGCATAATCACACCTGCCTTTTGCTTTTGAATTATTATAGCTAAATAGGAGTCGGAATGACGTAACTACATAGTCCTTGCGTAAGTCCTGTTTTTGATTAAAATTAAACTGAAAGTTAGATTTTCCAACCCAATATAATAAATAAAATTATGCCTTTAATTAAAATTCAGACTTCACTTACCGCCCCAGCCAAATCTGATGTCGAGGTGATCCTGAAAAGTCTTTCGGCGAAGTTAGCCAAGCATACAGGAAAACCAGAGTCTTATGTGATGACGGCGTTTGAATCTGAGGTGCCGATGACTTTTGCTGGTACTACTGAACCGACTTGCTATGTGGAGATTAAAAGTGTTGGTAGCATGAAATCGGAACAAACCCAAGCAATGAGTCAGGATTTTTGTCAGGAAATTAATCAGGTTTTGGGTGTTCCGAAAAATCGCATTTATATCGAGTTTGCTGATGCGAAAGGTTATATGTGGGGTTGGAATGGTGCTACTTTTGGTTAATTTTTGCAGATGAGAAAGACAAGCAAGGATGGTATAACATATAGATTCAGTTAGATTCTGTGGCATACATTAAGTTCCATGTCTGTAAATTCCCCTTCGACTATGAGTGATTCATCAGCAGCAGTTCCCCACGTCTCGGAAATTGCCATTCCCCCCTTATTGGGTGCGTCAGTGGCTGAGTTGGGTGTGTGGGTTCAGCAGCAGGGACAACCTGCTTATCGAGGGAAACAAATACACGACTGGATTTATAATCAGGGTGCGCGATCGCTTAGTGAAATTTCTGTACTTCCCAAGCAGTGGCGATCGCAAATAGCTGAAGTTCCAGTAGGTCGTTCTACCGAACATTTCCGGTCTCAAGCGCGTGATGGTACGGTGAAATATCTCCTCAAGTTGGCAGATGGTGAAATTGTGGAAACCGTGGGAATTCCCAATTTCAAATGGGGAAAAAATGTCCCTACTGGTGATGCTAGTAATTTGGATAGGCTAACTGTCTGTGTTTCGACTCAGGTTGGTTGTCCAATGGCTTGTGATTTTTGTGCCACTGGTAAAGGTGGATTTAAGCGAAATCTAACTAGGGCAGAAATTGTTGACCAAGTTTTGACAGTGCAGGAAGATTTTAAGGAACGAGTCAGCAATATTGTATTTATGGGGATGGGGGAACCGCTACTCAATGTTAATCATGTTTTGGGAGCGATTCATTGCCTAAATAAAGATGTGGGTATTGGTCAGCGTAACCTAACTGTGTCTACTGTGGGGATACGCGATCGCATTCGTCAATTTGCCCAACATCATCTCCAAGTAACTCTAGCTGTTAGTCTTCACGCACCTAATCAACGACTACGACAACAACTTATACCCAGCGCTAATTCCTACCCCATCGGCGATTTAATGGCTGAATGCCGTGAGTATGTAGAAATTACTGGCAGAAGAATCACTTTTGAATACGTTCTTTTAGCTGGTGTGAATGATTTACCCGAACATGCAGCAGAATTAGCTAGGTTGCTGCGGGGTTTCCAAAATCATGTCAACCTCATACCCTACAATCCCATCAACGAAGTTGACTATCAGCGCCCCGAAAGCGATCGCATAAATGCTTTTGTCCAGATTCTGCAACAACAACACATCACAGTTAGTGTTCGTTATTCCCGTGGTTTAGAAGCTGACGCAGCTTGTGGACAACTTCGAGTCAACAAATCGTGACATCTCCTGCACTTACTGCGAAGTAGAAGTATAGGCTTCCAATACAATCCGGCTATTGCTTAGGAGACTCTTGGCTTTAAGAACGGAATGCCCTAGCGCTCTATTTTTTATATTTGTCGCTGCATTATTATCTCGGTCAATACTACATCCACTTTCAAGTCAAGACTCCTCACTTAACAAACTTAGTTATTTACGAGGATTAATTCCTGGTGCATAAGCTTCTATAACTTTACCTGTACGGGTACAACTAACCATCAGATAGTCACAGGAAGGACATTGTGTGCGAGTTATTTGACTTTGGGAAATGTAATGTCTTTCGCCCTCACTGCCGCAGTTTGGGCAGCGAATTTTTTGCACAACTGGTATTTCAATATCTCTTAGTGTTACTTTTTCCAGTTTGGGAGAGCTACAAATGGCATCCATGTCTTTAATGTCCTGACTAAACTCAATTACAAATTTTAAACAATAACTTCAATACACAGCTTGAAAGAATTATTACCGACTTTTCTATTATCCTCTTATGAACTATGTTTAGCATATAACTTCAGGTATATTAACCGTTGTTTTACATAGCCAATATTTTGAAGTTATCTGATCCCTTATATGAATACATTGAGAACGGTATCTTTATAGTTAGGTTAGGGTGTATTTTATTAAATTGGACTTTCAGTGTAATTATAGATTTATAGCTTTTCTGTAACAAGCAATACTTTTTATTTGAAGTAATGATTCTCAGCCATAATCACTTCTGCTGTAGATATTGATAATTATAGTAAAATCGAGAAAAGTTAAGATTTTCTATACTTTTGAGTCTCTTTTCGTAAACAGGAAAGTATTTAAGGAGGCAAGAGGAAGAAGGCAGGAGGCAGGAGGAATCCCCACCCTTAAAAAGCCGGTGATTTAACAAGGTTACTAGGCATTTATTTTTCTTCATAAATAAATTCAGTAGCTCTAAACTCTATGGCAGACCACAGAGGACTTACATTTGTATCAAAGATAGTAATATCCCTTCAGCTAGGCTATTGGAATCAAATTAGGATAAACAACTTTGATTATTTGTTTAGTAAGTGACAACAAAACTTAACTAAAAATAATGACTCTTAACTAAGGCAGTATTCTGTAGGTTTTATATTATGTATTTGGTGCGGTAAAGTACGGCTGTTTTTTTTAATAATTTATTTTTTGCTAATACCTTATCCTAATGCAACAGGATTATGCAGGACTTCAAGGAACGATTTCAATGAGACTTCCAATTTTCAGAAATTGATAAATTTCATTAACATCGTCATTCTTCAGGGAAACACACCCCAAAGTCCAGTTTGAACGCTGCTCAATTAAATTATCCTGCCCAGCTGGTACACCATGAATACCTATCTCACCACCAATCGGAAGGAACCAATTTATCTTACCTGCCAACTTAGCCTGAAAATTTTCACGCCACGATTGCGAAGTTGGGTAATCTAACCATATAAATTTTGACCAGTCTGGATGATTGTAGAGATTACGAACATGAAAAACTCCTTCAGGCGTTTTCTTATCTCCTTCGTAAAACTTATCACCTCTGGCATTAGCACCAAAAACTACTGGATAAGATTTAATAGGTTGAAGATTATAAAATACTGTTAACCTATGTTTCGATTTTTCAACAAGTATTGAAACCTTATCCAGCACTACATTACTTCCCAAAATTTCCTGCAATGGTTGCTTATATTTTAGAAGTTGATCACCCTGTATCAGCGGATGAATAGACTTCTCAGGTTTGCAAGGGGATAAACAAACTATAGATGGCAATTCTGACAAAGGCATCAACAGCCCAAATCTATTGAGTAAAAAATAAAATGTGCTTCCAAAGATAGAGAGAAAAATCAAGATGAACAAACGTTTTCTGGTTTTAATTGTGTTCTTAACAAGAATTTTGTATCCCATATTTTCTTATTATTTGCAGCGAAGGATAATTAATTCATAAAACTGGCTATAGCGTTTTCCAAGCAAATTAAGTACACCCTCCACGCTAGCCTAGGATGTACACACAAGTCTATAATCCCACGCTCACCAACGGTTGAAACTGTCGTCTAATACCTAAAGTCATCTACAAGATGACTGAATATTTTTGATTTTTAGTCCATTTCAATGGGCTTTTGCTGTGAGACTGGGATTTTCAACAACAGGCGGAGTGAAGGATTTACCGACTTGTGTGTATACCGTAGATTTAAGTGCAAACGGAAGCTACATCAACACAATTCAGGGAGTATTGAATTTAATCTAAGGGTACTGAAAACACCCAATCTTGATACTTCAAATCTCGGTTTTCTGTAACCGCTGTGAATTTCTCACGCAGTTTATTTGTAATTGGGCGATTTGTAGGTAACTCAAAATTTTCAATTCTGTTTACAGGGGTGACTTTTGCGGCTGTCCCACATAGAAAGACCTCATCAGATATAATTAGTTCTGATTTATCAATTGGTCTTTCTGTCACCTTAATTCCCAAATTCCTTGCAATGGTAATCACACTATCACGGGTGATTCCTTCTAAAATATCTTGATCGAATCCAGGTGTGAACATTTCCCCATTCCGCACGATAAAAATGTTCATCCCAGAAGCTTCGCTAACCTTACCTTGGGAATTCATCATTATCGCTTCATCAAAACCAGATTCCACAGCTTCTGTCTTTGCTAATGATGATGTAATGTAACCACCACTAATTTTGCCTCGCAATGGGAAGCTAACATCCGATTGTCGATACCAAGAACTAAATCGACAACTTACACCCTCTGGAGATGAATATTCTCCTAATTCAATTCCGTAGACGAAGAAGTCTTTTTCAATATTATGTAACCTGGGGGCAATTCCTAAATCTGCTGTATAAACGAAGGGACGAATATAAAAGGAATTTGTGGGCTGGTTTTTACGAATAAAATCAATAATAGTCGCTTGGATTTTTTCTGCCGAACAATCATAGTGAAGGAATTTGGCACTGGTGCTTAATCTTTGACAGTGACGGTCTAGTCTAAATAATAGTATCTGCCTTGGATCTTGGGGATTAGGTATCCCACGCAACCCACCCAAAGCACCAGTTCCGTAATGTAGAGCGTGAGTTGCTATTGATATTTTCGCTTCGGCAAAAGGTATAAATTTATTTTCAAAGTAAGCAATTGGCAAGAAATTATACATGAGAAACGCTACAGCCTAATGTTTAATATCGATTTTATAGATTTTTACAGGATTGGTGCCAATTATTCTACTTTAATTATTAAATTTTGCATACCTAGAAGCCAATCATAGTTACTATTATGTGTTCGTTTTAGTTATTCTACTACACACAATAGCCATAATGATCTGCTGAGTTTGTTACTAATCAAGTAACCACATTTGCATAGAATCATCCGGTTCTTCTGGTGGAGCAAAATTAGGTAATTTATCTACTGAATGATGTGATTTTCTATATGCAAGTGATTTACTAATTTCTTGTTGATTGTGTTTTTGGATTTGTGATGGTGTTGGTTTTTCCTGTTTGGCTTTTTCGGCTTCGACTTTTTCAGACTCTAATTTGAGCCTTTCGTTTTCTAAAGCGGCTTTTTCCTGTGTGAAAAGGTCAATTTCCTCAATCAGTTTGGAATTGGCATCAGCTAGATGTACTGCTGCTTTTTTCGCCTCGCTTAGTTCCTTTTTGAATTTATCAGCGGCTTGTTTCTGTTGTAAAAGCTTGGATTCTAAATCAGTAATTTGTTCGCGTAAATCAGTTTCTACTTTCTCTGATTTTTCTAATGAGCTTTGAAGTTTTTTGATTTGTGCTTCTAACTCTTTATTTACAGTTTTTTCGACTGCTGCGACTTCGGCTTTTGGAGATTTTACCTCTTTTTCAACTTCTGCTTTGACTTCTGCTTTGACTTCTGCATTGACTTCTACTTCGCTTGCTGTTACTGGAGTTGCAGTAACTTCAATGACATTTTCGTCACTTGGTATGGTCACTTTTTGGGCTTCTTCTGGGATTAAATCAGTTAGACGACGTTTAGCCATTATTCTCTCCAATCTTGTTGTATTTCTTCTACTACGCGGCGATAGTCAGACTCTGCTTCATGTTGGTTTTTCCCTCGCCACTGGGTAATTGCTACGCCCTCAAGGGCTGCTCTTTCATGAGCTTTATAAATTCGGATAAAGGTATCGCATACAGGAATTCCCAAGTGTCTGATCATATTTTTTGCTTCTAGCACTTCATTTAGACTCCTTGTATCAACCTTTGTTAGCAGCACTCGATATAGTATTCCCACTGGGATAACTGCAGTTTTAACTGTTTCAAATAATACAGTTAAATCCATCGGTGCTGGAGGTGTAGGGAGGACTAGATAATTTGCGATCGCTACAACAGATTTTAAGGCTTCGGAATGCAACGCTGGAGGAGTGTCAACTATAACTAAATCGTAACCTTTTATTTGGCGTAAGCCACCCAAAAGTTGGGGATTTGTTTCTTGAGACAAGTCAAACCCCATACCGTTTTGGTTGCGTCCAAACCACCAACTAGCAGAACCTTGAATATCGGCATCTACCAAAAGTACTTTTTTTGTTTCTGCAAAAGTAGCCGCTAGATTAATTGCGGTGGTTGTTTTACCGACTCCCCCTTTACCATTTAGAACTGCAATGATTTTAGGCACTATCAACACAAGACTCTAACTGTAATGAATATACCGCTTTATGGCACCTTGATGTACGAGAAGCATAATTCCCATTGGGTACAGGTTTGATTGCAAGCAGCAAAATCCGGTTCCTAAATTTATTAGAAACCGGATTCAAATGTATTTGCTATTGTTGTGTGAGTACTTTACTAACTACTCACACCTGAGATTAAGCTAGTTTCGATGCTTTTTTACGTTGACTTACACCAAACATCCCGGCTAAAGCTAAAAGACCTAAACTCACGGTTGTGCTAGATTCAGGAACTGCTTGCAGACCTGCTAATCTTGCGCCATCTCCAGTTTCAAACCCTGAGTCATAGCCAGTGTAGCCTATCTGCATGGTTAAAGACTTAACATTTTTGAGTGTGACTTTTTCTGAACCATTGTTTCCTGTATTTTGGAAGAACTGGGATATTGATTTCCCGTTAATTGCTGTAATACCGCTCTTCATGGCAGATTCAACATCAAATACATTAAAGACTAGCTTGTCAATAGCTTGATTGAAATCAAATCGGAAAAGACCAACTTCTAACTGACCATTTTCCCGAGTCCTGTTAGATGCATCATAAGCAACAGGACGCAACCAAAGCTCATCCTTATTCGTGTTGGTTCCAAGATCTTGAGTTTTAAATTCAATCCCACGCGTATTATTATTCCCAACAAGCCAACTATTAGCAGTTACACTTTTGTCAACAAATAAACGGCTGGCTCTATATGTTGTTAATTTATTAGCATCTTTATCAGCTTGGGTTGCATAGGACTTGTAAGCTAAACTAGTGACGCTATAACCAAATTCTTGTTGAGTATCGATACAATCACTAGAACTAACAACACATGCCATGTTTGTCAGTTTAATTTCACCCTCGCGGTTAGGTATAAGAGATCCTGCGTTAGCTGCTGGCATAGCTGAAACAAAACCAATTCCAACTGTAGCTGTAACGATTGCTTTTGCTGCTAATGTAGATTTTTTCATGATCCTTCTCACAGATATATTTTGGTAATTAAAGTTTGGATTTAAACTCGGATTTCCGTCTCGTTCAACCTAAGTTAGTCGATTAATTTAATAATTGTATAGAGGTAAAAAAATAATTGATTTAATCTTGATTTTGAGACTAAAAAACGATTTTTCTGCGAGTAAACCGCAATTTTTCAGTATATCTATCTATGAAAAAAGCAGGATATTATCTAAGTAATTGAACTTAATTAGACATAAAGTTCTGAATTTTTGGTTGGTGCAACACCTATTAAATCGATACTGAATATATCTAAATTTTCTCTAAAGGTAGATAAATCAAGTAGTTTCGGCTTCCGGACATTTTTAGAAATATTGCAAAGAATTTACCGAAAGTGATGCTACCGTATACACAAGTTCTAAATTCTTTACCCAATAAGTTTGTGCTAGGTAAAATGAAATCAGGCTTTGCTATACTTCAAGCGATTAGCCTTTAGCTATTAGCTATTAAATCTAACCCAAAGGCGCTATAGCGATTTAGGAAGTCCAGTTTCTAGCCGCTTTTTGTATAAATTGAGTTATAGAGCGCCTAATGCAGCTTTTAGCATCTGACAAAACTATTTTCTGACATCAAATCAGCAACGCCGAAAATCAAGTTGTGAACTTTGGATGAAGTTGAGCTAGGGAAGTTGTTTAATATTGATGTGTCAGCCTTAAACCTAAATAGCAAACGATTTAGGTCGCGCAAGCTTCGCATACTGACTATAAACCAGGGTATAACGATGATTGTGAATGGATTAAATCAGATAAAATTAGGGATAGTGGGAAAAACTCGTCGCAACAGATACCCAAATTGTTCTATCCTGGTATTAGCAAAATATTAAGAAAGTTTACATTTTGCTGCCAGGATACCCATGCAATGCATTGTTAATCGCCGCGCTCAATTTTCTGCAAGTCACTACTACTACTTACCGGAATTGAGCGAAGCCGAAAATCTTCAGAAATTTGGTGCATGTTCCAAGTTTCCCGGACACGGACACAACTATGTTTTATTTATTTCCCTATTGGGGGAGGTGGATGAATATGGGATGGTGTTGAACTTGTCTGATGTCAAACATGTAATTAAGAAGGAAGTTACTAGTCAGTTAGATTATTCTTTTCTGAATAATACTTGGTCGGAGTTTAAAGAGACTTTGCCAACGACTGAAAATATCGCACGGGTAATTTGGCAAAAGTTGAGTCCGCATTTACCTGTAGTGCGCGTGCAATTATTTGAACATCCAGAACTTTGGGCTGATTATATGGGAAATGGTATGGAAAGCTACTTGACTGTTAGTACTCATTTTAGTGCTGCACACCGTTTGGCACATCCGCGTTTGAGTGATGAGGAAAATGCCAATATCTATGGCAAATGTGCGCGTCCACATGGTCACGGACACAACTATCATTTAGAGGTGACTGTTAAAGGTCAAATCGATCAGCGGACTGGGATGTTAGTGGATTTAGGGGCTTTGAACGAAGCAATTGAGGAGTTTGTGATTAAACCTTTCGATCATAGCTTCCTGAATAAGGATATTGCTTTCTTTGCTGAGGTTGTCCCCACAGCAGAAAACATCGCTTTGTACATTAGTAATGTTATGCGATCGCCTGTTCAAAATATTGGCGCAACACTGTACAAAATTAAGTTGATTGAAAGTCCAAATAATTCTTGTGAAATTTACTGCACTGATTCAGAAGTGAATAACGTGGGGAATACAGCTAATCAACCTATTTTGGCTACAGTTTAAGGTTAAATTTGACCTCTCTCTAAATCTCTCTCCTGCAAGGAGAGAGACTTTGAAACCGTTTAGATGGACTTTTACCGTCTTAATTTAGGTAACAAATAGCGATATATTCCCGCTGCAATGAGAGCAAAAACTAGATTTAAACTGGTACGACTCAGGATAAATACTAGGATTTGCTGGTCAAAAATATTTCTCTCAATCAACGGACTAACTATTTGCCACAATAAAAACATGCCAAAGATGGCATTCCCACCTAAAATTAGGGCAAATAGAATTAAACCCCTTTGCCAGTAACGATGTTGTGGTGTATGTCCAGAAACCAAAATTATGGGGGGTTTCCCCTGGATTAATCTGAAGAACTGTTCCAGTCGCCAAAACATCCATAATAAAAATGGGAATAAGCCGTAACTAAGAAAACTTAGGGATGGTGAGTAAATTGGGGCTGTTGCCAGTAAGTTTACAAAAGCATGGCAAATGACGGAGTTTAACCATGCAGGGAGAATTAGTTGACGATATGGCATTAAGGGATTTAGTAATGCTAAACCCCTACTGTTGGTGGGATTGACATCAGTGAATGTTGTCCACAAAGCAATTGAATATATCCAAGGTGCAGAAAATAAAGTGTGAAACGGTGTACCGATAACTCGTTCAAATATTGATGCGGTACCGTTACTGAGGTAAAGATAGTTTTCTTGAGTTGTGAATCCTAGACAAAGTGCGATCGCATAGAAGAATATATGACTGGAATACGGTGGATTTAGCTTCCTCAATAAATATATAACTAGCATCATTGCTGCTAGCTTACAACCTTCTTCGATGGGTGCAACTTCGATAAATTGCCGTAAAGTTGCCCCAAACAGGTTGCGTGTGAATCTTTGCCAATTAAATAAGGAATTTGCGAGGATTCCCCATCCAATTTGTAAATTGAGAGCAACTATACCCGACGCAACTCCGGCGCTAAAATAAAAGAGCGATCGCTTGAATGATGGAATTGGATAAATTCGCCAGTAGTAAAAAGCTAGCAGCAATAATACAGGTGCGATCACCCATAAATAATTAGTAAAATCAGTCACTTACTTGGGCAATAATTGTCCGATGTCTAGGGCTATTAGCTTGAACTAAAGGTGTTTGAAAGCCTTCTCTTATAATCGCTTCTTCTATATCTAAACTAAAATACTCATCTAAGTATGGCTCAGTACTTTTGAGAAGAGTCAATACATATGGTGGCAACTGAGTAAAAGCTTGAGATTTGGGATTCATATCCATAATTGCCAAATGTCCACCAGGACGCAGAATTCGCCGTGCTTCAGCTAATATTTCTCTGGTTGCTGACTGGGGCAATTCGTGACACACCAAGAAAATGGAAACTAAATCAAAAGAAGCATCCGGTAAACCTGTAGATTCTGCCGCAGCATGAACCCAATTAATTTTTGTTGAACTTATTTTTGCTTGACGTTGTTGGGTGCGGTAGTTGGCAACTGCAAGGAAATATGGTGATAAATCTAAACCTGTGATACTTGCTTCTGGATATAAATCCTGTAGAGCAAAAGTACTCATTCCCACACTGCAACCCATATCCAAGATACTTTGTGGTGAATTGGGAAGATGTTTTTTGAGAATGTCGTGATAACTTTGACGAAGTTGGGTATCACCATTTGAACCTGCACCTTGCCAGATTTTTGCATGGACAGCATAGGCTGCTGGTTCCACTTCAAAGGCAGCCAGCCAACTCATGTTACCGCTTTCATAGGCATGAAATGAGGTGAGGTAATATTCAGGATAATCAAGTTGAGTATTTTTAACTTTGGTTAAATCACCTTGCCAATCCCGTGCTTTGAGACTTTCCACTGTTTGAGTCCAGGGTACACCAATTTTTTCAGCACGTTTAATCATCATTTGCCGTGCTTGGTGTTTAGCAAAGTTCGCTAGTGGTTTGATACTAAGCACACCATTTACTAAGCGTGAAGTGAAATCCGGATTAGTTGTTTTTGCGGCAGCAGTCATAAATCGGTTTAGTTTGAAGGGCTTTTCTTTTACTTCATCTTATCAATGATGAACCAAGCATCAATAGTTTGACAAACCAATTTTGATATGCATATAGATTTTGTATCAAGCTTAATTTGAACCTTCGTTGTTTAAGTGTTTAAGTTGATGCTAACTATAAGTTTTTATCGAAAAACCCTGGTAATATATCCTTACTTACTAATAAGTTGTTTAAATTCGGTTAGCAAAATCATTATTGTTAACCGGATAAAAACATGCGAGTAACATTTTGACATCAGATTAATAGGGCTATGGCAAGAACAAGAAGAAGTGGTTTTTTAAGAGATTTTCAAGATTTTGCTCTCAAAGGTAATGTAGTGGATTTGGCGGTGGGTGTTGTCATTGGTGCTGCATTTGGTAAAATCGTCACATCCTTGGTAGAAAATATTGTGATGCCTTTTGTAGACCCCCTATTAAAGGTTTTCGGTAGTGATTGGCGAAATATTGCTTTTAATGCAACAAAATTTGATCCAGCAACGAAAGCACCTTTAGATGGTGTGAGATTAGGTTTATTTTTAGGCTCAATTGTTGACTTTGCCATAATTGCGCTAGTTTTGTTTATTGCAATTCAAGCAATTCAAAAAATGAAGCGTAAAGAAGAAGTGGAAGCAGCAGAAGCACCACCAGAACCTACTGTGCTTGCACAGGAACGTTTGACAGGTGCGATTGAACATTTGACAAGGACTATTGAATCTCGGCAAGCTTAAAAAACAAGTAATGAGTAGTGAGTAATGAGTAACAAGTATGTTTTGTAACGGGGATTTAGCGCAAGCTTAACGGGGGCTGTCCCTCCGTTAAAGTTTGTAAGACAGACTCGCAAACAAAACGCGCTGCCGTGGTTGATTGCTGGGGAATTAAACCCCCAAACCTTTTTAAAGTTTGAAAACTTAGGATTATAAGGTAGAGACGTAGCATTGCTACGTCTCTAAAACAGTTTTATTGTTGATGATTGTTGATGAATTAGATTATGCTTTGCTAATAAAGCATTGAATCTGTTTTGCCTTGATAATCTAAGCAGTGAATTGCGGCTTCGGTATTAGCAGTAGATGGATGAATTGTACATTTGAGGCGATAGTTGTCTGTAAAATATTGGCAGCTTGAACAAGGGATTTGATGCATTTGTTTAGCGGTGTTGACTGTATCCCGCGCTGCATTCCACAAACTCCAAGCAACAAGGATAATTATACTCCAAGCAGATACAAAACAAATCGGCACTAATAAAGAATAAATCATAGAAGACACCATTTAAATCTTGAGACACCCGACTTTTTTAAAAAATCGGGTATCTGGACAAATATGTCTAGCACACAAGACTCTAGATTCCCGCGTTTCCTTAACTATCCAGCATGTCCCAATGCTAAACCAGCTACAAGCATCCCTAAAACTAGGAATGGTTGGGCGCTTGCTTGATATTTAACATCATTTTTGAGTGGATCGCGCAAAAAGTACATATCTTGAAATGTCATTTGCGGAATCACTAAAAGTAGAACAATTGCACCATAAAGCTGTTGGTGTATATAGATGAGGTAACATGCGATCGCTATTTGAAACACATCTATCATTGTCACGCATATCCAAGCAGCTTTATCAACCCCAAACATCACTGGTAAAGACTTTAAACCAAATTGGCGATCGCCTTCTACACTCTTAAAGTCGTTGACAATGGCAATACCTAATCCTGCCAAACTGTAAACCACGCTAAAAACAACGATTTTCCAATTTAATTCACCAAACAAAGCATGACCTGTACACCAAGGAAAAGCAATATAACTAGCACCTAAAGCATAACCACCAAACCAACCATTTTGTTTCAGCTTTAATGGTGGTGCTGAATAAATATAGGCAATAAATGAACCTAAAACGGCAATACAGGTGATGGTGGGGAAGCTATTTCCAGCCCAAGTATCCAAAAGTACAGCTAGGATATTCCCACTAATTAATAACACCCAAATTTGGGTAATTACTTGGGGTAAAGGAATTGCCCCCGAAGGAATTGGACGGTAGGGTTCGTTAACGGCATCAATCTCGCGGTCGTAATATTCGTTGAGTGTCTGTGTATACCCTGCTAACAGGGGTCCCGACAACAACATACAAGCTGCCGACATGAGGACATTTTCTAAAGTCCAGGTAAATTCACCCGATGAAGCAGCACCACAAACAACCCCCCAAATGAGGGGAATCCAGGTGATTGGTTTCATCAACTGCAAGCGAATTTTCCAAATCGAGGTTTCACCGGCTGATGCACCTTTCATTCCCAGCAATTGCCGAGTTTTACCACTGCGTTCATCTTCAGGGTTTGGAGTTGTTGGGGTTAAATCTGACATTATTCCTAATTGATTTGTACTGATAAATAATCGTTCAGGTGCTAAAAAATTATTTTCACAGACCTCACCGTACTACGGCGATACTTCCTGTGAGTGCATGAGTTTTATTTTGAGTATAAGACAGAATGGAGACGAGGAAAGCCATTAGAGGAAGTTATGGTTTGTTGATTCTCGTCCCTAAAAGTCTAAAATGAAATAATCAAATAATTGTGCTGAAATTTTGCCCCTGTGACTGGTTTACCGCTTAATGCTGGAGGTAAAGCAATATTTCGTCGTTGATCTCCAGCTTCGATGGTGACTTCTGGTCCATATTGAGTTAGTTTGACTTGCTTTTTGTCAAATCCCGGTAAAAATAAACGTACTTGACGACCATTAATATCAATTTCTATGGGTTTGGGTGCTTCAATTGCTTGGGTGGCAAAATCTGGTAATGCATCCATCATTCCCTGCCAATTATCTGCGGTGACGTGAGTGATGTTTAATGGGCTAAATTCTTCACTAACATTAGTGCCACCTGCACCAACTTGGATTACACCACCTACTGTTAGATCTACTTGTTGGGCTGCACCCCATAAATAACGTGCTGTGAGGACTTCCACAGGATCATTACTGGTGACTAAAAAGGCTGCAAACCTTTTCGGGTCAGATAATACAGACTTGCCCTTATCGAGGAAATTATTCGCCAGGTTAGTAGGTTGGGAAAAGTTATCAGATGTCCAGTTAATGTTAAAAAAAGTACTAACTAAAGGCTGAATCAAAGGTGATTCGGAAATACTTCTGCCTAAGTCAGAATTGGCAAATAATTGACGGAAGCGTCGTACATACCAACTCAAAGATTCCGGTAAACCCACCATCCGTAAGGTTGAGGAATCCCCTGCACCATCGTAAATAATTACGTCATATTTGCCACTTTCATCATATTGACGGATAGTATTAAGGGCGAGGGCACTTTCTAAACCGGGAATAAAGGCAAGTTCTTGACCGAATACTTCTTTGAGGATTGGTGTTCTGAGATATTGTGCTTCTAGTTTTTTGACTTCTTCCCAACCTTTTTCTAACAAGACTCCAGTTTGAAACTGGACAGCTTGGAGGTTTGATGATATCTCTTGTGGTTCAGTACTTAGAGAAGTACCAAGTAAAGTTGCCATAGCAGGTTCTGCACCCCCTGCTAAAAGTGTGCGCTTTCCCTGACTTGCAAACTTCTTTGCCGTAGCGATCGCTATTTTAGTCCGCGACGTACTACCTCTACCTAAAAAAGTTAATATTAGCGCCATTACTTAATTCCTAATTTCATCGCCATTTTTGTAACTCCAACTTAACACTAGGCGAAAGTGCAATGACTCAGCATCAGGGAAGAAAGTCGGGATTTAGGGGTGAACATTCGGAAGTGATGAAACTACCCAATTTTCCAACCCTAAATTCTGTATTACCTAATTTGCCAGTTTGAGTTCGTCCTCAAAAAACCAGGTAGAGAAATTATCATCAAATAGCACTACAACTCCAATCCCCATTCCATCTGTGACTTTGTAGCCCTGGATAATACCAGTTTGCCCTAGTCTTTTAGCCATTCCACCCGATAAGCGATCGCGTAACCGATATACCTTTACTCTTTGTCCAATTTCCATGCCAGCTACAAACTAATGCAATAAACCAAGACTTAGTTTAGCCGAATCTGGTACTTCGTAGATACCTTCAAGCCGAGTTTTGCAATTTTATTTAAACGCTACCACAGTTAATCGAAATGATAATCAACCACCCGTGAATGCCACCACCCATCTAAAAATTCAGAATAAGAGGCAGAGCCTCAAAGTCAGAGTTCCCAGGCAGAGCCTAGGAACCAGCCGATGACACAAAAATTGTATGAAACAGAAGTGTCGAAATTACATCCAATTCAAAAGCCTAGTATAAACCCATAGTGCCAAGACCTGGACTCTTGTTACTTGTTTCTGACCGATAACTGATTTATTCTGCCTGAATTGGGTTATCTTTGGGATTTACTAGCCGCAGTAGTTTTTGCTTGATTTGAGCATCGTAAACTTCCCATTTCATCTTGGCATAGGAAGAGTTTTCATTTCCCCCAGATAAAAAGCCCATGGGGATTTCAAATCCTCCAGCACTAGTTCTGCCTCCACCAAAAAAGCGTCCGCTACTATCTTGTCCGAAGGCTTCTTTGATAAACTCATCGGGATCTAAGGTGAGTTTAGTGGTTCGCAAAGATCCAATGACGACTTCCAACTCATCCTCATCTTCGTCGTGGACAATACCGTAGACGACGGCAGTATGTACGTTTTCTTCGGTGACAAGAAAATCGGCAGCTTGGGGGATTGCATCACGATCATCGTAGCGCAGATAGCCAACCCCAGCGATGGAGAAGTTATTTTGGACGATCCGGTTTTTAAGCGATCGCTCAATCACGTCCATGACTCGTTTAGAACGATTCGCTTGTAGTATGGCGTTTAACAATTGAACATCATAGTACCGACTCAGGTATGCCGCTGCGATAAAATCTTCTTCCTGTGCTTGCATCAGACGATTTGTGTCCGAACGTAAGCCATGCATCAGGGCAGTAACACACTTGACATGTTGACTGATACTGCTATCTAAAGTCAACAGTCCTGATTGAATGTACTGGGTAAAAATTGTTGCCGTTGCTCGTACCGAAGGGCGAATATCAGTAAATTCAGCCTTGAGTTCAACTTGTAAACTATGATGATCAATGACTGCAACTAGGGGGATGCGTGCTTGCTGAATTACATCCACTAACTGCGAAGTAGTTCCTTGGTTATCTAATAATATAAAGCCTTGATATGAGGATAGATCTTTGTTTTTAACGGTTTGTAGTGTCCAACGCTGTGCTGGTAAACCTGTAAGTTTGACTAAAGCAATGTTTTCCTGATGGCTAAGGGTTCCAGCGTAAATGATTTCACATTTGATATCGTATTGCTGAGATATTAATAAGTAAGCCCAAGCACAGGAAAGGGCATCGGGATCGGGGAAATCTTGCAAAACAATTAAATGGCGCTCGTGCCGATGCGCTAGAAGGGTATTACGTAACTCTTCTAATTTCTGATTAATTGGTGTGTTGCGCTGATTTAAATAGGCACTGGCTTCACCTACTAACCCATTAACAGGTTGTTTGGTGATATCCATATCGCCTTCTTCGGGGATCGGATCGGTTGTCAAAGGCAAACTCTCAAGCTGGGAAATGTAAGAATTGAATTCCATAGGAGAAGGCTAGCTAATAAGTGTGAAGCTTTGGACTACTAATTGAAGACTACAGTCGGTAGCCAATTGGTTTAGCTGCACACTACGATCTTCGCAAAAATATGGAGATATGACACGTTAATTATGCCAGTCTTATACTTTACATGACATGTTGCAACCGGCACATTTCAACTCTAGGAACGTGGCTTCCTAATTTGACGTACCTAATGATTGATTTTGAATCAGTGATCCATTACGCCGAAAGACGCAAAAACCACATTTTTATGTCACAAAAGCCGATCTAGCCAGAAAATCCTATTTTACCCAATCCTTTTTCCCAGTCGCAAATAGGCACCCTGAAATAATTGGCGCAAATAGTTGATTGCGACGAAGTTCTCTGTTAAACTCAATAAGTTCGTCGCACAGGTTTAGGTCAGAGGCGTAAAGCGACTCTTGGTTATAGCTAAACTCTTAACTTAAGTTAGGTGTTCATATTGCTAAAGACCAATAACGTATTTTTGCCACTCTGTATGCACTCCACTTTTCAAGTGTTTGCTCACTTCAAAGTAGAGGCTGCTATATGGTCTGCGAGGTGCATGGCGCAAAGGCATGTGCGCTTCCTGTGGTGTTCTACTTCCTTTATGGACGTTACACCTCACGCAAGCTGTCACAATATTTTCCCAGCTGTCACCGCCACGACGCGATCGCGGAATTACATGATCCAGAGTTAACTCGTCCCCCGTGTAGCCACAGTACTGACAACTGTGACCATCACGGTGCAGTATATTTCGGCGAGTAAGTGGAATTTCCTTGTAGGGCACTCGGACATAGTGTCTTAGCCGAATGACTGTGGGCAACGGAAAATCCGCATAGAGATACTTGCCATTGTGTTCTACCCGCTCTGCTTTGCCCTTAATTAACAAAACCGCAGCTCTACGCCAGCTGGTAATGTTGAGCGGTTCGTAAGAGGCGTTTAGGACTAAAACCTTACCCATTGATAAAAGCTCAAGGCATTAGTTTTACATATATTAACACAAATATCATTTGCTTTGATAAGTGTTAACAATTGATACATCGAGATTTTTGTGAAAATATATAAGTGTTTTTACTTGATTACTTCAAAGCTTTTAGTTTTTACAATATCAATAAATATACTTAGAAAAGTTGGACTTAGTTTAGATCGTATTTAGCTAAATAGCTTTTATTCTTATATTATTAAGCTGAATCATGGGTCTAATGAACGAATTTAGATAGATGTCAAATAAAATACATTAGGCTCAAGCTGAGAAAAAATACATTATTACTTTTGTCACACTTCGTCACATTTTGAATTTCATATCCTCTTGTGGTGACTCACTAATGGAAGTTAAACTTCCAAATTATTCGGAGTATGCTTGGGAAAATTTGAATATCTCTTTAGATAATCTCAAGCAAACTTAAGTGTGGTGTGATAGGAGTAGAGTCATATGTTAAGTCATGAAAATGGTAGGGATGTCAGATCACATCTACCGTTATGTGATAGTTATGAATGGTTTTCACAACGGGCTTGGGTAGAAATTGATGTTGCTGCGGTGGCACATAATATTCAGCAGTTACGGAAATTAGTATCACCCGGTGCAGAATTAATGGCAGTTGTAAAAGCCGATGCTTACGGACATGGAGCGGTAACTATTGCCAAAACAGCACTAGATTCAGGTGCAAGCTGGTTAGGAGTAGCGACAATTCCTGAAGGAATTGAGTTGAGAGAAGCAGGAATTAAAGCACCAATCCTGATTTTAGGAGCAACTCACAGCGCCGAACAAATTTATGCGATCGCACATTGGAAACTGCAACCGACATTGTGTAGCCCTAAGCAGGCTTTAGTATTTTCCGATACTTTAGAATCCAGTAATATACTTGAACCTTTACCAGTACATATTAAACTAGACACGGGTATGTCCCGCTTAGGAACAAACTGGCAAGAAGCAGCAGAGTTTGTGCAACTGGTAGAAAGATTACCCCATTTAAAAATAGCTAGTATATATTCTCACTTTGCCACCGCAGATAGTCCAGACCCGACGGTAATGAATCTACAACACCAACGGTTTGAAGATGCGATCGCTCGAATAAAAGATCGAGGAATTGATATACCCTGTCTGCACCTAGCTAATTCTGCGGCTACGATTACCAACTCAGCCTTTCATTATGATTTAGTTCGGGTGGGATTAGCAGCCTATGGACTTTATCCAGCCCCGCACCTTCGTTCTAAAATCAATCTTAAACCTGTACTGCAAGTTAAAGCACGTATAACCCAAATCAAAAGCATCACGCCCGGTACAGGAGTAAGTTACGGACATCATTATATAGCTGACCGGGAAATGCGGATCGCAGTGGTGGGTATTGGCTATGCTGACGGCATACCCCGCAATCTTTCCAATCAGATGCAAGTATTGATTCGTGGTCAACGAATTAACCAAATTGGTACCATCACAATGGATCAGCTGATGCTAGATGTTACTAGTATTCGTGATCTACAAGAAGGTGAGGTGGTGACTATATTGGGACAAGAACAGGATCAAAAAATCACAGCCGATGACTGGGCAAATCAATTAAATACAATTTCCTGGGAAATTCTCTGCTCTTTTAAACATCGTTTACCCCGACTCAATTTAAAAGTATCTCGTCGATAGGGCGATATATCCCTTCTCTACAGGGTTTTTGTTGATGGAATTGTTTTAACTTGCATCAGTTATTTTTTAATTGACACAAAAATTTATTTGTGTTATTGTTGTTAACTGATGCGGATGTGGCGGAATGGCAGACGCGCTAGATTTAGGCTCTAGTGCTGAGAGGCGTGAAGGTTCAAGTCCTTTCATCCGCACTACTAAAAACTTAGAGTTTTTGGACGGCAGTACCACTTTAATTAAGTAGTACTGTCGTTTTTTTGCGTCAAAATTTGACCCCTGAAAAAACGGAAATTAAATTGAACTTAAACTATTTAGAGAAGCTTTGATAAATCTTTGTATAACTCATAACTTTATCTTTAAAGAAAATTCAATTAAAATTACGTGTAGATATTCCTCTAGTTATGCTTTTTTACACAAAATACTGCTTAATCGAAATACCGAATCATATCTCAAATACCATCATTGAATATACATAATAGACAAAATATACGTATTAATACCGTTATAGTTTCCCATTATTGCTAGGCTTCAATCCATGTGCTAGTACTAGTATGGTTTCAGGTAAAATTGTTTTTAGTAAAAAGTTTCATCCTTCAAATCTTTAGATCCAACTTAGTTAAAGACTATCGTTATACTATAAGGTTTGTAGAGTTTTTATAATTAGTTTAGTTACAAGTGTGAATATCAGTATAATCAAGTATATTAACTGCAATTACTGAACTAACATAACTTTGATTATCTTCATCAAACCTTTGTTATTATTGCATTCTATTACCTATACAGAAGCATATTTTTTGTGATTTAGTATACTAGTATCTGAAAATTATTTTTTTGATGCGATTAGGGCAAAGCCCGATAATGATTTCATTTATACCTATTAAAGTGGGTTTAGGTAAAGATAATATGAGCACAACATCTCTAGGTGGCTACAAGTTTTTTCCAAAGCTTCACCCATTGTCACTTCTAGCACAATTAACAAGTCGGCGGGCTACAGGTTGCCTACGAGTGATGACCGGAGCGATTTCATGGTCACTTTACCTAGATGAAGGTAAACTAACTTACGCATCCTATTCCGACCAGCTATTTAATTGGTTAGATGGTCATCTGGAAAACTTGAGTCGGCAAAATCCGGCGCTCAATAGTGCAACGCGAATGCAAATGCGGCTACTGTTTGAAGGTAAGCAGGACAATAGCGCGATCGCACAAGTAGATTATCAGGCAATTTGCTGGTTAGTAAACCGGGGTTATCTAACATCAGAACAAGCTGCTTTTCTAATCGAGGAAATGGCAAAAGAGGTATTAGAATCTTTTTTGGCTTTAAAAGAGGGTAGTTATGAACTGAATCGTGAGACTTGTTTGGATGAATATCCAAAATTTTGCCATTTAGATTTGCGCTCTTTGGTGGAACATTGCCAAAGTCAACTGCGAAACCGGCAAAATAATCAATTTTCCCCTACTGAGGACACCCCCGGTGCATCCATAACCGAAGCTTACCAAAGCAAACCTCCCACCAGAGGTGAAGTGGAAGAGTTATCAGAAGTTGAAGAAACTGCACCTTCGCAACCAGCAACAGAAGATTTGAGACAAACACCAATAAATCAAGGAGACAAGAAATCCAGCAAGACTTATACAGTTGCCTGCATCGACGATAGTCCCACAGTTTTGAACTCAATCAAACTATTTTTGGATGACGAAAACTTTTCAGTTGTGATGATTAACGATCCAGTTAAAGCTTTGATGCAAATTCTCAGAAGCAAACCCGATTTGGTTTTGATGGATGTAGAAATGCCAAACTTGGACGGTTACGAACTATGCTCACTATTGAGGAGACATTCTGCATTCAAAGATATTCCCATTGTCATGGTAACGGGTAGAACAGGCTTCATCGATCGGGCTAAAGCCAAGATGGTCAGATCATCAGGTTATCTCACCAAACCTTTCACACAAGAAGAATTATTAAAAATTGTTTACAAACACATCCATTAAAATATTCAAACTTACTCAACATAGAGGTTGAAAAAGAGTGTTGTCAGTTTTTTGATGTGTGTTGAGATTTTCTCAAAACCCGTAATTTAGTAAGGAGATTTGATCGTGAGCTTGATCCTACTCGGCACTATTTTAATTGTTGAAGATTCTCCTAGTGAGTTGGAGCTAATGAGTCACTATTTACACGAAAGTGGATATAACGTCATTAAAGCCGTCGATGGGAGAGAAGCCTTAATTAAAGCCGAAGAACAGAAACTAGATGCCGTTGTTACAGATGTGGTGATGCCGGGGATGAGTGGTTTTGAGCTATGTAGAGCGCTCAAACGAAATCCTCAAACTCAAAAAGTGCCAATTGTAGTTTGCAGTTCCAAAAACCAAGAAATTGATCGATTGTGGGCAATACGTCAGGGGGCTGATGCTTATGTCACCAAACCCTATACTCGTGATCAACTTTTAGGTGTAATTAAATCAGTGGCAGTTTAAAGCAATCTAAAAAGTAATTTCAACCTTATGGACAGTTCCAAAATCACAATTACGCCAAAAGCAGAATCAAATAACTTAGTAGATGGTTATCTGAAATTTCATCTAAACCGTCAAACAACTGCCGTTGTGGCAATGCGTCATACCCAAGAAGCAGTTGTGGTACCAGTTGAGTCGGTAACTTCAATGCCGGGAATGGCACCTTGTATTTTGGGGTTGATGAATTGGCGAAGTCGAATACTTTGGACAATTGACTTACCAAGGATGCTGAACTTGGAGTCAGTAGAAATGCGATCGCGTCAATACAATGTGATTGTAATTCGTGTGGATGCATTAATTTTCGGTTTAATTGTCGATGAAATCATCGGCACAACTAAATTTTTGGTTGATGAGATCCATTCACCCATTGGACAGGTGGCATCTAGTTTAGTGCCTTACTTGCGAGGATGCGTTGCTAAAGAGACAGAAACAATTTTGGTATTAGACGCACAGGCAATTGTCCATTCTTCGGAACTACGAACTTAATTTAAAGCTAGAGTTTCGTGATTTTCCGAATTGAGTAATTATTCCCAATGTTCCCATCGATCTTATTTCCATAGGTGAGTTATGTCTCATAAAACAGACGCGGCTAAAAGTCGGGATATTCAAAGCAGATCAGCATCTACACCAGAGGTGATTGCTGGAATTAACAAAATAGATAACAAAAATAGCATTATCTTATCTTCGGATCAATCCATTACTCCACAACCCTATAATCCTCCCATGAATCCGATTTTATCGAGATTTCAAGAATTGAGCCTACGCACAAAAGCTACAGTCATTGCGATCGCCATCGGGACTTTTCCGGTACTGGCATTAGGAACAGTATCAAATTTATTAATTAGCGAGTCCATTAAAAACAAGATTTTTCAGGTGCAGCAGATTGAGGCTTCCGGGTTAGGGGATCAAATCAATCAGTTCATGAAAGAACGCTATAAAGACATTAAAATTCTTGCCAGTTCTGCAATTTTAACTGATAAAAGTTTTCGAGAAACTTCCACTCCACAGCAAAAAGTCCAGATTCTCGATCAACTAATTGATGGTAGTAATCAGATTTACGATAGTGTCACCATTCTTGGTCTAGATGGTCAAGTGGTTGCTCAATCGAAAGGAGAAGAAGCGATTGGCAGTTTTAGCGATCGCAAATACTTTCAAACTGCAAAACAAATCGATCGCCCATTAATCACCCAACCAGAAGCCTCAAAATCATCCAAAAAATTAAGTATATACGCGTTAGCCCCCGTTAAAGATGTAGCTACAAATGAAACGATTTATATTGTCAGGGCACGCATCCCAATTAAATCTTTAGAAAATGTTGTCAAAGCCTATTCGGCAAACTACGGAGAATTTTACATCAGTGATAGCACAGGAAAATTTTTCCTCGCAAGTAATCAAGAAAATGTTGGGCACGAAGCTAAAACTGATTTTCCCGGCTTGAGCCAGCAGCAAGCATCAAAGTCGGAAGGTACATTTATTACCACAACTAAACCTGACAACCAAGAAAAATTAGTCAGCTTTACTTCCAGAAAAATTGAGGGCTTGACTGATCTAGATTTAAAGTGGCAGGTAATCTTTGCCGTTGACAAAGCAACAGCATTAGCCCCAAAAACACAACTATTTTGGCTCACAGCCTTAGGTACCATAGTTGCAGCCCTAGCTGCTGCTGGCATTGCCTATATTCTTGCTAAACGGGCAACTCAACCAATTTTGAATGCCACAAACATAGTTGCTGGACTTGGGAAAGGAGACTTCAGCAACCGTTTGGAAGTCAATCGCCAAGACGAATTGGGTACTCTGGGCACAAATATCAATAATATGGCAGAAGAGCTACAAACACTGCTGCGAAAACAAGAACTAGATGTTGAACGAGCTAAATATTTAGCAGAAATTACCCTGCGAATTCGTCGTACCCTCAAAAGCGACGAGATATTTAACACTGGAGTTAGAGAAATTCGCCAAGCTTTGCAAACTGACCGAGTTGTAATATACAAATTTAATCAGGAAACTTGGGAAGGAACTGTAGTTGCGGAATCTCTAACTGCAAGCTTTCCTAAAATGACAGGAGTTGAAATCTATGACCCATGTTTTCGAGAAAAACATTTAGAGACCTACAAAAATGGTCGGATTCGCGTCATCAACAATATCTATGATGACCCTAACTTAGCAAATGCTAATTGCTACATCAAAATGCTGGAGAAATTTGAGGTCAAAGCTAATTTGATTGCCCCGATTGTCAGGCAAGAAAACTTGGTTGGATTACTGATTGCCCATCATTGTGATAGTCCCCGCATATGGCAAAAAAATGAAATTGAGTTATTCCAACAGCTAGCAATTCAAATCGGTTATGCCTTAGAACAGGCACAATTGATGGAGGAATTAGATCAAGGTCGGCAAGTTGCCGAGTTATCCACCAAAGATGAACGATATCAAAAAGAAGCCCTGCAAACCCAGCTTTTAGAACTGCTGACTGAAGTAGAAGGTGCAGCTAGCGGTGATTTGACTGTTCGTGCTGACGTTACAGCCGGGGAAATTGGTACAGTCGCAGACTTTTTCAATTCCATAGTTGAAAGTCTACGGGATATTGTCACCCAAGTTAAGGAAACAGCCACCAAAGTTAACTCTGCAATTAGTAGTAATTCTGGAGAAATCAACCATTTGGCAGAGGAAGCACTCAATCAAGCCGCTGAAATCAACCATACTCTGGATGCAGTTGATAATATGACCATTTCCATGAAAAATGTAGCTGAGAATGCCCAGCAAGCAGCGGAAGTGGCTAATGCTGCTCGCACCACAGCTAATAAGAGTGGACATGCCATGGATTTGACGGTACAAAACATTTTAAATTTGCGGGAAACTGTTGGTGAAACAGCCAAGAAAGTTAAACGATTGGGTGAATCTACACAACAAATTTCCCATGTGGTGGCGCTAATTAATCAAATTTCCATGCAAACCAATCTTCTTGCCATTAATGCTGGAATTGAAGCAGCACGCGCTGGAGAGGAAGGGCAAGGTTTTGCGATTGTCGCTGAAGAAGTTGGTGAATTAGCTGCACGTTCAGCTTCAGCAACCAAAGAAATTGAGCAAATAGTCGAAAATATCCAGCGAGAAACAACAGAAGTTGTTCAGGCAATGGAAATGGGAACTACCCAAGTAGTAGAAGGTACAAGAATTGTGGAAGATGCCAAATTAAGTTTGGGACAGATATTAGAAATATCTGGACAAATTGATGCATTGGTACAGTTAATATCAAATACAACTGCTTCACAAGTAGAAACTTCCCAAGCCGTGAGTCAATTGATGAGGCAGATTGCAATCACATCACAACGTACTAGTGATTCGTCTCGTCAGGTATCAAGATCATTGCAGCAAACCGTGGAGATTTCTCAACAATTGCAGACAACTGTTGGTACATTTAAGGTTAATTAGTGACTGTTTAAATTAGATTAGCGTGAGTAATTACTATTGTGACAAGATAGATTTTTTGAAAGAATAGATTCTTTGGTATTTAATGAAAGTAGAGCAAAATAATTGATTTTACTTTGCATAAGTGCATGTTTCTAGTTTGAATTATTTTCAGGGTGCCTATATTTTTGTGACTGATATGCTTCAGATGTTCATTTATTGCTGATCTGTAGAGTCTCATCTAATAGCTATATTTATGAAATTTTGCTGCTTTTTAGCTCAAAACGCCATAAGCTGATTTTACTTATACCTGATTATTCAATGCTCAAAGAAAATAAATGTTTCATTTGGTTGATTTTTTGCTGATTCCTAATTCATAATTTCACAAGATAGGATAAATCAACAATTAAGTCTGATTCTTTTCCACGGTATTTTGTGATATTGACTATTGATCATAGATTCTGAATAATTGAAAGATTGAATTTTGTCTGAATTACCCAAGAAAATTTATTGCACAATTTACTTGAACTAAATCAGTTGAGGAAGATGGGAAATAATTGCTTAGTATAAGGCTAGATAAAAATGTTTGTTTTGCCCTAATCTAACTATATAGATAGTAACTAACTTGTCATAATTTGTGAACATCGATGAATTTAAACAAAATATTTTTGATTATCCTAATTGAAAATAATGATTCTCAATTTTAGATAACTAAAATATTGACATAACTATTCAGGTGGAAAATTTAGATAAGTAGATGGTTAGAAATAAACAGAACTTCTTGAAAACTATTTTTGGAGGCTCCACCTCTTATTCTGACTGGAGGCGGAGCCTCAAAGTCAGGGTTCCCAGGCAGAGCCTAGGAACCAGTAGATGACAAAAAACTGTATGAAGAAAAAACGTGAAAATCATATCAAAGTTTACAGTCTAGGCAGAGCCACCCCAAATGTTTGCGCTTACCACTACTCAGTACTCGCTACTCACTCACCACAACGACAATTTTCAACACTAACCTACTTACTATTTTCTTGTGTTCAACGACTGGACAATTGATATGCTAAAGTCATCCAGCACAAATTAATAAACTAGTACGTAAGTAAAGTCCACAAGTTGTACTGATACTCTACTGACCACTGGACATAGGCAATATGCCCACAATATGATGCAAGTTAGACCCAAGTAAATTATTGATAACTGTTCTTCGTTGTTTGAGATGAGAAAATTATTTAGAAAAGCTAGATTGCATGTCAAAATTAATACATTAAGTATTGACTAATGAAAAACTTTTTAATTTAGCTTAATACCACTCACTGGTTGATCAATTCTTAGCTTATAAAATAATTAATGACTAGGGACGACTATCATGTCACATGACAAAGAACATGAAATTCAGATGCAATTTCTGGAGGAAGCAACAGACTATTTGAACACATTGGAAGGGTTTTTACTGGAAATTGGTTCAACTGGCAGAATTGAATTAGATAACATTAATGCCGCTTTGCGTGCTGCACATTCGATTAAGGGTGGTGCGGGAATGATGGGTTTTCGGGCTTTGAGCGATTTGTCACATCGGATAGAAGACTCGTTCAAAGTTTTGAAAACAAAACGTAACTCCTTAGAATTAGAGACAGAGTTGCAAACTTTATTGCTATCTGGTGTTGATTGGTTGCGGCAAATTGTTGAATTACATGCCGAGACCACTGTGATTGATGAGCAATGGTTGATAAAATTTTGTTATCCGGTATTTGATCAGTTACGCGATCGCTTGGGTGATCCCACCCCTGAAGATGCTAGTAGTATTCTCTCTGATGAAGATGGACAAGATATCATCCCCCTGTTATTTGAGACTGAAGTTGCAGGTTGTCTGGAAAGATTAGAAGCATTTCTTAGTGATCACCAACAGGTAAACCTCAAAGAAGAAGTCACCATTATGGCGGCTGAGTTGGGTGGATTGGGGGAAATGTTAGGACTAGAAGCATTTTCTAAGCTGTGTGAGTCGGTGACACATCACCTAGAAATTGCTGATCCCGATCATGTAATCATTATTGCCAGAGGCGCTTTGGAGACATGGCAACGTAGCCAAGCAATGGTGCTAACTAATCAAATTCAAAATTTACCCAGTGAAATTGAATTTAATATCGCATCAGATGCTATCTACAAGCCGATACAACAACCAGAAATTGCTGCTCAAACATGGGTAGATGATGAAGTTCTGACCACCGATTTTGAGGCTTTGGAGGCAGCTTTTGCGGCTGAAATCACCATTCCTGGATTTGATAATCTGACGGCACCTGAATTTGCAGCAGTTGAATTACCAGAAACTAATGCAATCGAAGAACGTGATTACCAAGTAAGCGATCGCAAACCCGATATAGTCAGTCATAGTAAAGAAAAAGAACGAGAAGCCCCAGAAAATACAGTTCGCGTTCCTAGCAAACAACTAGAACAAATTAATGATTTGTTTGGTGAACTGATTGTGCAGCGCAACGGACTAAACCTACAATTGGAACGATTCCGGAAACTGATCCGTAATCTCAACCAGCGTGTACAAGTATTGGAGCGAGAAAACCAACGCTTACGCACAGCCTACGACAGAATTTCTACTCAAGGATCAGCTAGTTTTAGTACATCCCCTACATCTTCAGAAAGTTTTTTCCACAACTTATCAATCGAAGCAAACAAAGAAAATAGAGACTCTCCCGCCCTAAATAATGGCTTTGATTCCCTAGAAATGGATCAGTACAACGAACTGAACCTACTTTCACAGGAAGTTATGGAAACCATCGTTCAGGTTCAAGAAGTTACAACAGATTTACAACTCAGCCTGGATGACACTGATAATATTGCCCGCAAAGTTAACAAAACCTCCAAGCAATTGCAGCGGAAATTGACACAGGTACGGATGCGTCCACTATCAGATGTGGTGGATAGGTTTCCCAGAGCTTTGCGTGATTTATGTATCGAATATGGCAAAAACGTCCAACTCAAAATTTCTGGTGGAAATACCTTAGTTGAGCGGAGTATTTTGGAAGCTTTAAATGATCCCTTGATGCATTTGATGCGGAATGCTTTTGATCATGGAATCGAACCTCCAGCCAATCGCCGCGAACAGGGAAAATCAGAACAAGGAGTAATTGAAATTTCCGCCACCCACCAAGGTAATCGCACCATTATTAAACTTAAGGATGATGGACGTGGTATTGCCCTGGAAAAAATTCGTAGTCGTGCCTTAGAAATGGGACTGGATGAGATATTACTTACCCAAGCCAGTCAGGAAGAGCTATTATCACTGATTTTTGAGCCAGGTTTTAGTACTAGTGATGAAGTTACCGCGCTTTCTGGACGCGGTGTTGGCATGGATGTAGTGCGTAATAACCTCAAACAGGTTAGAGGCGACGTAACAGTTGATACTGAACTAGGACAAGGAACAACTTTTACCCTGTCTGTGCCATTTACATTATCAGTGGCACGGGTATTATTAGCAGAAAGCGCCCGGATGTTGTTAGCATTTCCCACAGATGTGGTGGAAGAAATTTTCTTACTGGATGAGGAAACAATTGTTTCTACCCCCAGTGGGGACGCGATTCATTGGCAAGGCAGTCACTTACCGTTAATTCGTTTAGCTCAATATCTTGAGTTTAATTGTCCGCGTTACGATAATCCCAATTTGGAAACACCCGCAGCGATTAATGCCATGTCGGTATTAGTTTTTAAAGGTAATAATCAAACTGTTGCCTTGGTTGTAGATAGAACTTGGGGTGAACAGGAGGTGGCAATTAGGTTAGTAGAAAGTGATATACCTTTACCTGGAGGCTTCAACAACTGCACAATTCTCGGTGATGGTCGAGTAATTCCTTTGGTAAATATCAATGAATTGCTATATGCTATTAGCTCTGCCACGGCTTCGCAAAACGGTAATCGTGAGCAAACCCCCCGTAAGCAATTACCATCTGCACGTCTGAAGACTCCCTTCCTCAATTCCGCAGATCGTCAACCTCCCACCAAAGAAAGTAGACAAAAAGGTACAATTCTCATTGTTGATGATTCTATTAATGTTCGTCGCTTCCTTGCCTTAACTTTGGAAAAAGCGGGATATGTTGTGGAACAAGCAAAAGATGGGCAGGATGCTTTAGAGAAACTCCAAGTTGGTTTGAAGGTACAAGCAGTTATTTGTGATATTGAAATGCCGCGTGTTGATGGTTACGGTTTCTTAGGTCGTGTCAAAGCTAACAATGAACTTAAAGAAATTCCAGTAGCAATGCTGACATCTCGCAGCAGTGAAAAACACCGTCAATTAGCAGTTCAATTGGGAGCTAGGGCATATTTTTCTAAACCCTACAACGAACAAGAATTATTACGAACCCTTGAAGATATTATTTTTCCTGTAGCTGGAGTAATTAAAAAATAAGTAATAGGTAATGAGTATGTTTTGTAACGGGGATGTAGACTCCGACACAAAACGGGCTGCCGTCCTTGATTGCTGAGGAATTAAACGCCCAAGTTTTGTTAAATAAGTAGTTGTGGCAAAATGTTTTTATGGTGTTGCATAAATCCGGGATGAATTAGCTATTTGAACTATTTGTAATTAGCTCAAAAAACCTAATTCATCCCATCATATTGCTAATGGTAACTTACATTAACCTTCAACCTTAACACCGCGCCAAAATGCTACATATCCTTCAATTTGCTTTGCTTTTTCCTTCGTACTAGGGTAATACCAAGCAGCATCTCTATTTAGCTGTCCATCAACTTCAAGACTGTAATAACTAGCCACACCTTTCCATGGACAAGTTGTGTGGGTATCACTTTCTTGAAAATACTGGCGATTGATGCTACTTGCAGGGAAGTAATGATTACCTTCAAGGATTACAGTATCATTGCTTTCGGCAATAACTGAACCATTCCAAATTGCTTTTGCCATGAATGATTTTGCGAATGTACAACCAAATTATATGATGCTGTGGCTCATTATACCGATTCAAAAAATGTTCGCAACAGGTTCAGAATATCAGATGGGATATATCTTGTATACTAGCAGAGCTATAGGGGTCTATAGAGAATTTATCTGTGGCATTGTTTTTTGAAATTGCTATTAGGTGTTGGTGAAGATCCGGTTTGAAAAATAAAAATAAAAATACAAAATCAACTACAGGGTTGGGATAATTGTTTGAGGGGAATTTTAATCGCAAAGATTGATCCTTGTTTAGGGGATGAAATACACTCTAGGCTACCACCATGTTTTTCAGTAATGATTTGGTAGCTAATGGATAAACCCATACCTGTACCTTTGCCGATAGGTTTAGTTGTAAAAAATGGCTCAAATAGACGTTTTTCTACTTCTACTGGGATTCCAGAGCCGTTATCACTGATTTGGATTAATACCTGTCGAGAGTCAATTACCTTGGTTGTAATACTAATTAAACTTGGTAGTTTTTCGATTTCTTCGATGCTTCTTTTGCTATCTCGCTCATCTAGTGCATCGAGGGCATTTACAAGTATATTCATAAATACTTGATTCATTTGACCCGCATAACATTCTACAGGTGGTAGATCTGCATATTCCTTGATGATTTGAATTGCGGGACGGTTCGGTTGTGCTTTGAGTCGATGCTCAAGAATAATTAAAGTGCTATCAATACCTTCATGGATATTAACACTTTTGTATTCTGATTCGTCCATGCGGGAAAAATTACGCAGTGAAAGCACTATTTTTTTGATCCGATCTGCACCAATTTTCATTGATGAAAGTAATTTTGGCAAGTCAGTTTTGATAAATTCTAGATCGGTGTTTTCGATTTCGTCTTGAATTTCGGTTGCTGGTTCAGGGTAATGTTGCTGATATAATTCCATTAGCTTGAGTAGATCAGCAATATATTCTCTAGCTGGTTCTAGGTTGCTGTAGATGAAGCTGACAGGATTGTTGATTTCATGGGCAACTCCTGCAACTAGTTGACCTAGGGATGACATTTTTTCAGCTTGGATAATTTGTGTTTGGGTATACTTTAGTTCTTGGAGAGTTACTGCTAGTTCTGCTGCTTGCTGTTGTAATTGGAATTCAGCGGTTTTACGTTGGGTTACGTCAAAAGAGTGACCAATAATTTCTAAAGGTTTACCATTTTCATCTCTGGCAATTTTTGCCTCATTATGAATCCAGCGATAGGTACCATCTTTATGCTGAAATCTGTATTCATTTACGTGTTTCCCATGGGCAATTAATTGAGGTATGACTGCCATGAAATTATCAATATCTTCAGGGTGAATACGATTCATCCAAAAAGTGGGATTTTGCATAAATTCTTCAGCTTCATAACCAAATATGGCAGATGAGTTGGAACTGATGAAGTTTAAAGGATAACCATCTGACACTTTGCAGCTATAGATAACTCCAGGACTTTCGGCAATTAGATATTGTAAACGTGCTTGGGCAATTTTTTGAGCTTCTTCAGCTGCTCTACGTTGACTAATATCACGAATTAATGTGAGGATGTGTAGGCGATCATCGTACATGCACAATGTTCCCTTTACATCAACGTCAAAGACTGTACCATCTTTACGAATATCTTGACCTTGAGAAGAAAATTCTCCGTTCATGGTGACTTGTTCGATAAATTGATAGAGTAATTGATGGTTATCTGGGTGAACCCATTCTCGAATATCTAATTCCAAGAATTCATCATAGGAATAGCCATGCATTTGATGTGCTGATGGATTAACTTCCACCACTTTTGAGGTTTCCAATTCAGAAATTATTAGTCCATCACTTACTGCTTGAAAAATACTGTGATATTGCTTTTCTTGTTTAAATAAAGCTTCTTCAGTGGCTTTGCGATCGCTTATTTCTCTCCAGGTTACATGAATAATAGATTTATGATCCATTGGTATATGGGTTAACAAAACTTCTACCCAGAAATTTTCCCCATCGAAGCGACGATACATCCATTCATATCTATGGCATCCATTCTGCCATGCGATCGCGTCCATCTCTTGGGTTTTCTCTGCCGATAATCTTCCATCTGGTTGTCTGACGGGGGATAATTGTGAGGAATTCAAGCCAATTATTTGATTTTTATCGGAACAATTGAGCATTTTTAATGCTGCGGCATTACAATCAAATATGCCTGTATCATCAAATAATAAAATCGCATCACCAGAAAGATCAAATAATTTTCTTAGCTGTTCTTGAGTTTCGTGGAGCTTATTTTCTCGTTGTTTCTGTTGAGTAATATTTGTGAAGGTAACTACAAGTCGATTACAGCTAGAGTTATTCTCAGTTATGGGTATAATTGTGAATGATGCCCAATGATCTAAACAATCTGTAAACAGTTGTCCTTCAAATGTCATTTGATGATCTAAGTCTAGAACTTCATAAAAGTGCTGAATTACACTTATGTCAAAAATCTTCTGGATATTATTACTCAGTAGCTGCTGAAGGGAAAATTTACTGATTTTCAAGAATGCAGAATTGGCGTATGTCAACTGTAGCTGCACACCATCCACAATATCTAAGACAAAAACCCCGTAATCAACTACATCCCAAATACTTGCTAAAATCTCAATTGGTGGGTTTAGATATTTATCTTCCTCCTCTGACATCTGTCCTAAATTTGGGTGTTTTATTTCCTGCATAAAATTATTACATTACTAGCTTGTATAAAAAATCTTATTAGTTACTTATTCCCCAGGATACTTTGTTTATCAGTAAAGACGGGTAAAACTTTAAACATTATTCAAGCATCATCAAGCATCAATAGTAACTTTTCCCACAGGTTGAGCAATACAAGTTAGGCATAGTTTTTGTTTGCGATCGCTTGAGTCTAAAGCTTTAGGTTCTTTGATATACTTTACTTCTCCGGATAATATAGTGCTTTTACAGATTCCACATACTCCAGAACCACAGGAACGTTTAATACTCACACCATGTTTATTTGCCAAGCTTTGAATCACTTCTTCTCCGTCATAGGCAATTTCTTTACCCGATTTGGCAAAAACAACTACAGATGAAGTAATAATAGGTTCTGCTACAGGTACCGTGTTATATTGGTTTTCAGCTATTTTACTACCACCAAAGCTCTCCTCATAATAATTCTGCATCGGTAAGCCTAAATTCTGAAGCTGAGTTTTTACCGTTGCCATAAATCCATCAGCACCGCAGATATAAGCTGTACGTGATCCTAAATCCGGAACCATTAATTGTAAAATGGCTTGATTTAAACGTCCACTATATCCTAACCAAGTTTGCCCAGGTTTTTTCCGCGTGACTGTAACTGACAAATGAAAATTGTGATACTTCATTGCCATCATTTCTAACTCTTGACGAAAAATAATTTCATCAGGACTACTAGCACTATGAATAAAAATAATATCAACATCCAAACCAGCTTCTAATAACCAACGTGACATAGACATCATTGGTGTAATTCCACTACCTGCGGAAATGAAAAGTAATTTTGATGTCGGTTTTAATCCACAGGTAAAGTCACCATAGCAGCCTGATAATTCTAGTTTTGCACCAACTTTGATATTGTTATGTAACCAATTGGAAACTAATCCTTCAGTGACACGCTTCACTGTAATTTCAATTGTGTGGGGACGTGACGGGGATGAAGAGATAGAATAGGGACGTTGAATTTTTTGCCCTTCTATTTCTAAATTGAGGATAATAAATTGTCCTGGTTGATAATTAAATAAAACTGGCATTTTCCCCACTAAAACAAATGTTTTTGTGGTGGGTGTTTCATTAATTATCCGTACACATTCTACTGTTAAATCTCCTTGATTCCACCAACAAATATCATTTTTTTTACTCTGGCAATTATCATAGTCTTCGACAGAGATAAAATAGTCACAAATTTTGATTGCATCACCTTCCTGCAAAATATAACTCTGCATTTTAGATAAAGCCAAATTATTAATATGGGAACCATTTGTACTATTTAAATCAATATATTCGATTTTTCCCTCACGAACCGTGATCATTCCATGAATACTACTAACTTCTTGATCATTAATAAAAATATGACAAGTATCAGTTCTCCCAACTAAATATGCTTCTCCTGTCCATTTATACTCTTGAGAAGATTTTGTTTTATTGTTAATAACCTTGATTTTCATGATCCTTATTTAACTCAAACTTACTGTTGAGATATATCGTCCTGGTTAAATTTATCAGGATTAACTCTAGGAACTGTATGTCCTGGATCAATATTTTTAGGTTTGATGCTCAAAACGGTGCGATTTGGATCTAAATTTCCAGATTCAATTCTGAGAATCGTGCGAATACGGGTATTTCCATTCTGATTTCCCTTGCTAATCTTCATTCGAGTGATGCGAGGAACTGTGTATTGATTATTAACTGTTTGATTTGATATTACTATACCTTTCGCACCTACTAAACTGCTGGGTAGTTGCTTTGATGGGGAATTATAGGCAAAATTTTCTTCTTCGTATTTTTGTAATGTCCGATGCCAATTTCGAGAAAGCCATAATGTACTAACTAATACAAATAATCCTTGAAATACTAGTTGAAAAACAAAAGGCAGACGTAATATTTCCCCGCGTCCAGCGTAGATAAAAAAGAAGTTGAAGGCAATAAAAGTACTAAGGGAAAAGAATTGGTGTTGAGGTTGTTTCTTTCCTAGCAATTTATTATTGCGTCTAGCATACTTTATGTAAATCTTCTCTAACTTTTTACCAAAGTAATAGGTGAACCAAACAAATACACCTAAAGTTAATGGTGCAGCAATCAATTTAGGTATGGGAATTGCCCGATTTGCTATGTAAAATCCAGGTTGCCATATTTTCGAGATTTGATTTGGTTCATGATGCCAAAATCCGCTGTAATAGTAATCGAAATTACCAGCATAAAGAACTTGATAAGCAAAGAAACCAATTACTAACCCGACATAGCCATATTGAATTAGTTTTCGTCCTGGTTGAATTAATTCCTGCCAATATGCATCTTCACTATCAATATCTTTGCACGGAGATTTACAAGCTGTACAAGTTGCTTCTTCCTGGTGATATGAGATTGTTTGCCGACACATTGATTGGGTAATCCCGTTAGGTGATTCAAGGGATTTGGTTTCTAATAGTCCTCCTACTCCAACTATGACAGTTTGGACTGGTGCAAATGGACAAATATAGTGACACCAGCTACGTCCACCATATATATATACGGTGATCATTGCCGATAAAATTGTTAATAAGAGAAATGAGCCGAGAATAATTCGCTCGGAATTGAGAAATAAAATTCGTAATACTAAGCCAATAAATAATAGTGAGAATTGTAAATATAAATGATTGCGAATTAACCATTGATTATCTTCAATATTTAAAGAAGATTTTAAGTTAAAAGCACGAGGAAGTTGGGAAAAAAAGTAAAGTGGACAAATCCGCCGCCAAAATTCATGTCCGAATAGCATTAAAATCATCACAGCGCTGGGAACAATGTAATTCCACCAAACTCTGCTTCCCATTTGATAAGGTTCCTGCTTTAAGCAGTGTGCTTGAACCTGAATGCAAGAACCGGTAGCAGCTGTGAATGCTTTTGATATCGGATCATAAAATAGCGAAGCAATTAAAATTAACCACAAAACAGCTAACACCCACCTGACAGAGTGCATTCTTTTTTCCGACACTTGATTAATCATTTTCTTGAACCCTCCTACTGAATATTTTATCTGCCATCGATTGATAAAATAACAATGTTAGTCAAACCCGCAATCATCTGCTCACATTAGAAAGATGTTCCATCGGAACGTCTCTATGAGGGTTTTTGATGTACTTCCATTTATCTGATATCTACTGTTCAATGTGTTTTAAATCAAAAATATTTGCGCTAGATTATTTATTTGTGCTTTGATCGTTTTGATCGGCTCACAGAGACCCTGACAGGCTGCCCTATGCTTCAGTATTCTAACTTAGAAACCACGTTAAAGTATTACTTCGGTTATGATAATTTTCGTCTTGGGCAAAGGGAAATTATCGAGGAAGCGCTACAAAATAAGGATTTGATGGTGGTGATGCCTACAGGTGGTGGAAAATCGTTGTGTTTTCAACTACCTGCTTTGATGAAAAAAGGTGTGACAATTGTGGTATCCCCGTTAATTGCTTTGATGCAGGATCAAGTAGAGACACTACGGAAAAATGGGATTGCCGCAACATTTCTTAATAGTAGCTTGAATAGTTATCAAGTGCGATCGCGTGAGCAAGCAATCCTGGAAGGAAAGGTAAAATTAGTCTATGTAGCCCCTGAACGTTTAGTAAGTGAAAGATTTCTACCTTTCTTAGATCTAGTAAACCATCAAGTGGGCATCGCTGGATTTGCCATTGATGAAGCACACTGCGTATCAGAATGGGGACATGATTTTCGTCCAGAATATCGCCAGTTAATCACACTTCGTCAACGTTATTCTGGAATTCCCCTTTTTGCCCTAACTGCCACCGCCACCGATCGAGTCAGGGCTGATATCATTGAACAGCTGGGACTTCAAGAACCTAGTATCCACATTGCCAGCTTTAACCGTCAAAATCTCTACTACGAAGTTCGTCCCAAAACCAAAACGGTATACGCTGAAGTTCTAGAACTAATTCGAGAATCTGAAGCATCCACCATCATTTACTGTTTAACTCGCAAACAGGTTGACGAACTTACCTTTAAACTCCAACATGATAAAATTTCTGCTTTAGCTTACCACGCTGGATTAAGCGATGAAGAACGTACAAATAACCAAACCCGGTTTATTCGTGATGATGTGCGCGTTATGGTTGCCACTGTTGCTTTTGGGATGGGTATCGATAAACCCGATGTGCGCTTGGTAATTCACTACAACCTACCACGAAATATCGAAGGGTACTACCAAGAATCAGGACGGGCGGGAAGAGATGGAGAACCATCCCGCTGTACAATGTTTTTCGGAGTTGGCGATATCAAAACCATAGAATGGAGTATCAACCAAAAAACTGATTCCCAAGAACAACTCATAGCCAAACAGCAACTGCGTCAAGTTATAGATTTTGCTGAAGGTACTGATTGTCGTCGCACCATTCAACTGGGTTACTTTGGTGAACGTTTTTTAGGAAACTGTGGAAACTGTGATAATTGTCGTTATCCCAAACCTGTGCAAGATTGGACAGTGGAAGCGATGAAGTTTTTATCTTGTGTTGCTAGATGCAAAGAAAAATTTGGTATGGGACACATTATTGATGTGTTGCGGGGTGGGAAGACAGAAAAAATCAAGCTTTATAAACATGATACCCTCTCCACCTACGGCATCGGCAAAGATAAAAGTTTAGATGAATGGCGGATGTTGGGACGTTCTCTATTACATCAGGGTTTAGTTGAACAATCAAGTGATGGTTATGGTGTCTTAAAACTTAATTCCCTCAGTTGGGAAGTGATGCGTCGTCAACGCAATGTCTCTGTAGCTGTGTTAACAGTGCAAAGGGAAAATGTTAAAGAAAAAAGTCAAAAAGCAGTGGCAGCAGAAATGCTATTGCAGCGGTTGCGGGGGTTACGTAAGAGTTTGGCAGATGAACAAAAAATCGCACCATACGCGATTTTTGCAGACTCCAGCTTGAAGTTAATGTCACAAAGTCTTCCCCGCACCAAAGCAGATTTTGCCAAACTTTCCGGTGTGGGAAAACATAAATTAACTGAATATGGCGATCGATTTGTCGCCGAAATTCAAGCTTTTTGTCGAGAAAATAATATACCAGAAACTAAAATTATAGAAACTAAAACGCAATTTACTACAGTTAGTGATGATTCACCTTCCACAACAGAATTAGTTACTTTGCAACTGCATAAACAAGGTTTGAGTATTGGGGAAATTGCCCAAGAACGTAATTTACGCTCTACAACAATAATTCGTCATTTATCTGACTTAATTGAAAAGGATCAATCTATAGATATTAATCAATTGGTGGATTTAGAAAAGCAAAAGAAAATTCGCCAGGTTTTAGATATATTGGGTGATATTTCTCTCACACCAATTAAGGAATATTTGGGTGATGATTATAGCTTTGATGATATTCGTTTGGTGCGGGGAATTTGGCGGAAGAAAGGAAAGAAGTGAAAATACAAGTTTGGATTTAATTGAATGTCTTTCCCTAAAGTCTGCCATGATCATCCCACCCTGGCAAGCTTTACATTAAAACTAAATTATCGCGGTGAATCACGGTTTCTACACCTTTGTATCCAAGGATTTGAGCGATCGCTTGTGACTTTTGACCCTGAATTTTGCGTAGTTCTTCACTTCCATAGTTTACCAGTCCTCTGGCTATTTCATTGCCAGTGCGATCGCATAACTGAACGGCTTCTTGAATATCAAATTCTCCCTCAACTAAAATTATACCCGCTGCCAGTAAGGATTTGCCGCTTTGGGCGATCGCAGATACTGCACCTGCATCTAAATACAGTTTTCCTGCGGGTACCAAACCATAGGCAATCCAGCGTTTCCTGGCTGATGTGGGTTCTGGTTGCGCTTGGAACTGCGTACCAATATCCTCACCCTGAATAATTTTGGTAATATTGCGTGGTTGTTTCCCTTCAGTAATTACAGTTCTCACCCCCGCAGACGTGGCAATTCTCGCGGCAGAAATTTTGGTTTTCATTCCCCCTGTCCCCCATTGTGTCCCCTGCATCCCAGTTTCAACTTCTAAATCTTTGATGTTGCTTACCAAGCTAATGGGTTTGGCATCTGGTACCGAGCGAGGATCAGCAGAGTATAATCGATCCACATCCGTCAGCAAAAACAACCAATCGGCTTCCACCAAACTGGCAACCAATGCCGAAAGCGTGTCATTATCACCAAATTTCAGTTCTTCCACCGCCACAGTATCATTTTCGTTAACAATGGGAATTACACCCAACTGCAACAATTCATTAAAAGTATTGTAAACATTTAAATAGCGGCTACGCTGCACCAAGTCACTACGGGTTAGCAAAACTTGGGCAATGGGTTGCTGTAAAGTTGTAAATAAGTCGTCGTAAATTCGCATCAGTCGTCCCTGTCCCACAGCCGCTACAGCCTGCTTGAGGGCGATATTTTTGGGACGTTCAGTTAAACCTAATCGCGCACAACCCACACCCACAGCACCAGATGACACTAAGATGACGCGGTATCCTTGACGCTGTAATTGTGTCAGGATTTCTGCTAAAGTCGCAATGGTGGATAGCGCCAGTTGCCCGGTTTCTGGTTGCGTGAGGCTGGATGTTCCAATTTTGATAACGAGAGTTTGCATCTGAAAGGGGAAAAGGAAAGAGTATTTTTGTAAATTCTTCCTATTTGTTATCGTGGCAGACTTTGTGCAAAGTAACGCATTAAGCTATCGTATTTTTGAAAATAGTAAAAAAACATAACATGACAGCTATATTCCCACACAAAAAAGCTAAAGCACTCAAAGCTGGTAGTCGTCGTCCAGCAAAAGAATTATGCAGTGAATGTGGATTATGCGATACATATTTTGTTCATTATGTCAAGAATGCTTGTGCATTTATTAATCAGCAAATAGGGGCTTTAGAGCAGCAAACTCACGGACGCGAACGACTTACGTCGCGCCAGCTTCCCATTCTTGAAAATCCCGATGAATTATATTTTGGTGTCCATCAGCAAATGATGGCAGCTAGAAAAGTTGAACCCATCGAGGGGGCACAGTGGACGGGAATTGTGAGTTCCATTGCCATTGAAATGCTCAACCGTGGGATGGTGGAAGGGGTAGTATGTGTCCAAAACACCAAAGAAGACCGTTTTCAACCAATGCCAGTAATTGCCAGGACTCCTGAGGAAATTCTCGCCGCCCGTGTGAATAAACCCACCCTATCCCCCAACCTATCGGTGCTGGAAGAAATCGAAAAATCAGGGATGAAACGCCTATTAGTAATTGGCGTTGGTTGTCAAATCCAAGCTTTGCGAGCGGTAGAAAAACAGCTAGGCTTAGAAAAACTCTATGTTTTGGGGACTCCTTGTGTTGATAACGTTACCCGCGCTGGGTTACAGAAATTCTTGGACACCACCAGCAAATCTCCGGATACAGTTGTGTATTACGAGTTTATGCAAGATTTTCGCGTACATTTCAAGCACGAAGATGGTTCTTTGGAAACAGTCCCCTTCTTTGGCTTGAATACCAAAGAACTCAAAGATGTCTTTGCCCCTTCCTGTATGAGTTGCTTTGACTATGTAAATTCCCTGGCAGATTTGGTAGTTGGGTATATGGGCGCACCATTTGGTTGGCAATGGCTCATAGTACGGAATGATACAGGAAAAGAAATGTTAGAATTGGTACAAGACCAAATTGAGACTCAACCTGTAACGTCTCAAGGAAAACGCCAAGAAGCCGTTCAGCAGAGTATCCCTGCTTACGATAAAGGCGTAACTTTACCAATGTGGGCAGCAAAATTAATGGGTGTGGTAATCGAAAAAATTGGTCCTAAGGGTTTAGAATACGCCCGTTTTTCGATTGATTCCCACTTTACCCGCAATTATTTGTATGTCAAACGACACCACCCTGAGAAACTAGAATCACATGTGCCGGAGTTTGCCAAGCAAATTGTCAAACAATATAAATTACCAGAGTAAGTGAAGTACCCCATCTTGCCTTCGGCTGAAAATGGGGCTTCCAATTTCAACTAGCACAAGGACGGTCTTATTCGTCTACGGAGTTTCCCGTCTCATTCGCAATTGCCTCCACTAGCCATCTAGCTTTTGGTCTTACACCGCGTCCACAGGCAGAACCTCGCCTTCCGCAAGGTTATAACTTTTTAGTCCTACTCGCCTTGGATTTACGGCAATAGCCAACCAGCTAGGTTTTCAGATTCCCTGAACTCTGCCGAGTACATACTTTATACCCAAAGGGTGGCCTCTTAGTCAGTCAGGTGGGTCATCGACCGATACAATTATACCAGATTGTGCGCTGGATAGAGCGCACGTTGCTATCCATCCCCAGCTTGTAGAAGCATGGGGAATTCCGCAAATTTCGTTAAAAAATAAGTAATGAGTAATGAGTAAGGGACTTCCAAGAAATAATTTCTCCAATTTTGTGGAGTGGGCTTCTAGCCCGCTCAATATAAGGACGGGCTGGAAGCCCATCCCACAAGAAATAATTTGGGTATTTTTTTATTTGGAAGTCCCTAATAAGTAATAAGTCTGTTTTTTGACGACGATTTTGATTTTGTATAGACGTGTGTGTACACCGTAGCTTACAAGTCACAGGAAACAAAAAATCTCTTCTCCTGCCCCTGCTTTCCCCATGACTGGTTTAATATTAATTGTTGATGATGAAAGTTTAGTGCGATCGCATCTGCGGGAATTGCTAGAAAATACAGGTTATGTAGTGGCAGAAGCTGAGACAGGAGAAGAAGCCCTGTCAATGTATAGTCAGCTACATCCAGATTTGTTGTTACTGGATGCGACCATGCCAGAAATGGACGGTTTTACTTGTTGTCAGAGGTTGCAATTACTTCCGACTGGTGACAAAATTCCAGTATTAATTATGACCGATGATTCTGATCAAGTAGCAATTGAAAAGGCTTTTGCAGTTGGGGCAACCGATTATATCCAAAAGCCGATTCAATGGTGTGTTTTGAAACGAAGAATACAACAAATACTAGTAGCCCGCAGAACCATGGAAGAATTGCGTAGCTTGCGGGACGTAGCTTGTTCAACGGAAGTCGTAAGTCTTTCCCAAGCTCAACAGTCATATTTGCCAGAGACGCAGTTACGGGTGGCACTACAAGCGACGCGGATGGGGATTTGGGATTGGGACATTAATACGGGTTTACTTACATGGTCAAATGATCAACAGATATTATTTGGTTTTAATCCTGGCGAATTTGATGGTAAATACGAAACTTTTTGCAGATGTATTCACTTTGATAGCCGTCATGTTGTCACCAATGCAGTTGAAAAAGCCATCAATGACGATGTTGAATATGACATTGAATTTAGAATTTTGTTACCCGATGGAAATATGCGCTGGGTTGCCAGTAAAGGGGTAGTAATTCGTGATGCTTCGCAGGTAGCATTGAGAATGACTGGTGTTGATACGGATATCACCAAGCGCAAGCAAAACGAGTCAGCTTTGGAAGTGTATGCTAACCATCAAGCCTTAATTGGTGAACTTAGTCAATTGGCATTAGCTGGTAGTGATTTAACCACATTATTTGAATGGGCTGTTTTTTTTCTGGCTAAAAGTTTGGCAGTTGAATACACCAAAGTTTTGGAACTAATGCCAGATGGAGAAAACTTGTTGTTGCGGGCTGGGGTTGGATGGATGCCCGGTTTGGTGGGAAATGCTTTGGTAGGAACAGATGTTAAATCTCAAGCTGGTTATACGCTACTTTCTAATGAACCTATTGTCACTGACTTACGAACAGAAAGGCGATTCTATCAACCACAGATATTATGTGATCACCGCGTCATTAGTGGTGTCAGCGTGTTAATTCACGGAAACAAACGTCCTTTTGGGGTTTTGGGGGCACATACCAGATTACGTAGAAAATTTACGCAAGAAGATGTTTATTTTTTACAAGCAGTAGCAAATATTTTAGGAACAGCAATCGAGAGAAAGCTTTCAGAAGAAGCTCTCAGGCAAAGCGAAGAACGCTTCCAAATATTAGCAAGGGCAACAAATGATACTGTTTGGGATTGGAACTTAATTACAAATCAGGTGTGGTGGAATGAATCTGTAAAAACCCAATTTGGTTATTCACCTCGAAGCAGCAAAACCGATCATCACTGGTGGAGCGATCGCTTACATCCAGAAGAGCGGGAAATTGTGTTAGCCAACTTGAAAAAGGTAATCGATGGTGGAGAACAATCTTGGTCAAGTGAATACCGTTTTCGTAATGATAGCCACCAATATAGCCATATTTTTGACCGTGGATTTGTGGTCAGAAATCAAGATGGGCAAGCAGTACGGATGATTGGGGCAATGATGGACATTACAGATCGCAAACATGCTCAAGAAGAGCTAGTTAAACAGAACATGCGAAGCTTGCGCGAGGTAAGTCGTTCGCAGTTATTCGCCGATATCACATTAAAGATTCGCCAATCCCTGCAAATTGATGAAATTCTCCAAACCAGTGTCAACGAAGTCCAAAAACTCCTAGATGCAGATCGGGTTTTGATCGTCCGTCTTGATCCCGATTGGTCAATCAAAGTTGTTAAAGAAGCCCTAATTCCTGGATGTACATCAATTCAAGGACATGATATCAATGATCCTTGCTTTAATCAAACCTATATAGAAAAATATCGCCAAGGGGGAATTAGTGCGAACGACTTACGTCGCGCAAGCTTCGCTAACATCGAAGAAAGCAACATTCAAGGCTGTCATGCGGAATTTCTTCGACAATTCGGTGTTAAAGCTAACCTAGTTGTCCCAATTTTAGTCCAAAACCAACTGTGGGGACTATTAATTACCCACCAATGTAGCCATCCCCGTCCTTGGACAACCTGGGAAACTGAGCTTTTATCACAACTCGCTGATCAAATTGGCATCGCCCTAGCCCAAGGTAAACTATTAGAAACAGAAACCCGTCAGCGTCTAGAACTTGCCCGTTCTAATGAAGAATTGCAGCAATTTGCCTTTGTCGCTTCCCACGACTTACAAGAACCACTGCGAAAAATCAAAGCCTTCGGTAATCGACTCAAAGTTACCTCTAGCGATAATCTCGGCGAACAAGGACTAGATTACATCGAACGCATGACAAATGCCTCTGAGCGAATGCAATCGTTGATTGAAGACCTATTAATGTTGTCACGAATTACAACCAGGGCACAACCATTTGTACCTGTGAATTTAGTTCAAGTTACCGCCGAAGTCTTATCCGACTTAGAAGTAAGTCTTCAACAAACAGGTGGACAAGTAGAAGTTCACAATCTTCCAGTTATTAACGCTGATCCGATCCAAATAAGGCAACTCTTACAAAACCTCATTGGTAATGCTTTAAAATTTCACCGTCCCCAAGTATCACCCTTAATAAAAATTTATGGTCAAATATTAACTAAACCTGATGGTACTGAAGAATGTGAAATTACCATCGAAGATAACGGTATTGGGTTTGATGAAAAATACCTAGACCGAATTTTTAACGTTTTTCAACGTCTTCATGGACGTAGCCAATATGAAGGTACAGGTATTGGTTTAGCTATCTGTCGCAAAATCGTCGAGCGTCATCAAGGTAAAATTACTGCACATAGTCGTCTAGGATATGGGGCAAAGTTTATTGTCACTTTACCGAAATATTGGGTGTGAACTGTCTAAAGCCCCGTCCTTCTGGGACGGCTTTTTATTGTATTTTCATTTAATGGGTAGAATTTTTGTTATCTTCTTAAGATTCTTAAAATAAAATGTATTTGCTCTCTTAACTTATATATTGTTAATGGGAATAATAAAAAATGAATCCTTTTGCATTAATTATGCATGTTTAATCACATAAATGCTCTCACCTCATCAGAACTAAAATCCGCCATTGTTCGTTATCCGTTGACAGTGAAACCAGATACAACAGTGATGGATGCGATCGCCCAAATGAGCGGTGTGCGGAGTCTTTGTGAAACAACTGCATCTGTTGACAAGCAATTGGATGAACTATATTTAGAAGCACGCTCAAGTTGTGTGCTAGTGGTGGAAAATGAAAATTTAATAGGTATTTTCACTGAGAGAGATGTGGTGCGCCTCTGTGCCCAACAGGTTCCTCTGGAAAATTTGGCAATTCGAGAGGTGATGATCCATCCAGTAGTTACCATACGTGAATCTGAATTCACAGATTTATTTTCGGCAGTTCAACTCATCCAGCAGCACCGTATTCGCCACTTACCAATCCTGGATGAGCAGAATTGTATAGTAGGGTTGATAACCCACGAAAGTCTGCGGCACTCTTCTCGTCCTGTAGATTTATTGCGGTTGCGGCTAGTATCAGAGGTGATGACAAGTGAGGTGATTTGTGCCGCACCAGATGCCTCCATGCTGGTGATCGCCCAGCTAATGGCAAAACATCGGGTTAGCTCCATCATGATTATAGAATCAGATGATCAGCAAACTCCAGCTTTAGCAACTCCTGTGGGAATTATTACCGAGCGTGATGTTGTACAGTTTCAGGCATTGGGCTTGAATCTAAAAACCTGTCTAGCAATGACAGTGATGAGTACGCCAATTTTTGCTGTTCAACCTGATGATTCCCTATGGCTGGTACAGCAAACCATGGAACAACGCTTGATCCGCAGGTTGGCAGTGACAGGACAACAGGGTGAATTATTGGGAATTATCACTCAAACAAATTTGTTACAAGCCCTCAACTCCTTAGAAATATTCAAGTTAGCAGAGGTATTGGAAAAAAAAGTAGTACGCTTGGAAGCAGAGAAAATCCAACTACTAGAAAGCCGCACCGTTGAACTAGAGCAGGAAATTAAAGCTAGGACGAATATCCTCATAGCTAAAGCAGAGCGCGAGAAGTTGGTGACAGATCTCGCCACACAAATTCGTTCATCTCTGAGTTTGCAAACAATTTTGGACACCACCGTGGCAGAGGTACGGAAATTATTGGGTTGCGATCGCGTGAACATTTGGCAGTTTGATCAGAATTGGCAAGCGATCGCAGTTGCTGAGTCCACTAACTCCTCACGTTCACTGCTGGGCGAGTGCATTAATGAAACCTGCTTCAAAGAACAATATAGTGAAATTTATCGCCAGGGACGGATTCGTGTCGTATCTGATATTTACAACGCCAAAATCTCCGATTGTCACCGCGATATGTTGGTGGGTATCGAGACGCGAGCCAAAATTTTGGTACCCCTATTGTGTGGTGATCAGCTTTGGGGTTTACTCAATGTCTCCGAAAGTCACCACCCCCGTGATTGGCAGCCAGAAGAAGTCGAATTGCTACAAGTGTTATCAGTACACCTAGCGGTGGTGCTTCAGCAAGCCACAACCTACCAAAAATTGCAAGAGGAACTCATTGATCGTCAACAAGCAGAAGCACTACTCCAAGAAAGTGAAGAACGCTACATCACATTAACTACTAATGCTCCTGTGGGTATTTTTCGTACCGATACTGATGGGAAATGCATATATGTTAACGATCATTGGTGTCTAATTTCTGGAATTGCCCCAGAGGATGCCTTTGGAGACGGATGGCGACAAGGATTACACCCCGAAGATAGAGACAAAATCACGGCAGAGTGGTACCAATCGGCTCAAGAATGCCGCCCCTTTCAACTTGAGTATCGCTTTCAACGACCTGGTGATGGTAAGGTGGCATGGGTCTACGGGAAATCTGTAATAGAGAGGAATGCCAACGGAGATGTAATTGGCTATGTAGGAACAATTACTGATATTACCGACCGTAAACGTATACAGTTAACATTACAAAAATTAGTTGAGGGAACAGCCGCCGTTACTGGAGAGGACTTTTTTAACGCTTTAGTACGCCACATTGCCGAAGCCTTGAATGTCCCCTATGTCATAGTTACAGAACTTGCAGACGATAAGCTCCATACCTTGAGCTTTTGGGCAAATGGAGCCTTACAACCGCCAATTTCCTACCATCCGGCTCTTACTCCCTGCGAATGTACTCTCAGAAATGGGGAATTTTACTGTAAAAACCAAGTTCAGAAATTTTTTCCTGACGATTTAGACTTGGTGACGATGCAGGCAAATAGTTATTTGGGTATTGCCTTAAAAGATGATCATGGCAATGCCATTGGCAATCTTTGCATTCTAGATGTGCAGCCATTTCGGGAGACGCAATACAGTGAAGCACTCCCTATTCTTCAGGTATTTGCAGCGCGAGCAGCGGCAGAATTACAACGCAAGGTAGCAAACAATGCAATATATCGCTTAAATCATAGTTTGGAAAAGAGGGTAGAACAGCGAACTCAAGAACTACAAGCACGAGAAGCTCAACTGCGTGATCTGTTTGACAACGCCACCGATTTAATTCAAAGTGTTGCTGCCGATGGTCAGATTGTATTCGTGAATAAGGCATGGAAACAAACTTTGGGATATGACGATACTGACTTAAAGCAGTTGTCTATTTTCCAGATTATTCATCCTGATGAATTAGTCAACTTTCAAACAACAATGCAAGGCATATTTGCTGCTTCCGATTGCTTAAGGATGGAAACCAGATTCTTGACAAAAGATGGTAGAGATCTGATTGTTGAGGGGAATATCAATTGTCAATTTCAAGATGGTATCCCCATTGCGACACAGGGTATTTTTCGGGATATTACCCAGCGCAAACAAGCTGATGAAACCATTCGACTGCAAGTCAAACGAGACAGTTTACTACGAGAAATTACTCAGAAAATTCGTCAATCTCTAGACCTACATACTATTTTTGATACTGCTTGTCAGGAAATCCGTCAAGCACTTCAAGCTGATCGGGTAGGGATTTTCAAATTTTATCCTGAATCCAATTTTGATGATGGCGAATTTGTAGCTGAATCTGTGGTTGAGGGATTTTCCTCCGTGATGAAGATTCGGGTACATGATCACTGCTTTGGCGAAAATTATTCATCTCTGTATTCCGAGGGTAGATTTTATGCTGTTGAGGATATTTATAATGGGGAACTGAAAAACTGCCACACTAGCATCCTGGCTCAGTTCCAAGTACGTGCCAATTTAATTATGCCCTTACTTTGCGGTGCTGATTTATGGGGCTTGCTATGCATTCATCAATGTGCAACAACTCGCACTTGGCAGCAGCCAGAAATTAACTTGACACAGCAGCTTTCCAACCAGTTAGCGATCGCTATTCAACAAGCAAATCTGTATGATCAATTGCAACAAGAACTCACCGAACGACAACAAGCAGAGGCAAAGTTAACCCATAGCAATCAAAAATTGGAAATTTCTAACCAACAACTTGCCCGTGCCACCCGCCTTAAAGATGAATTCCTAGCCAACATGAGCCACGAACTTCGTACCCCCCTCAACGCTATTCTGGGGATGACTGAAGGACTACAAGAACAAGTTTTTGGCACCATTAATACAAAACAACTTAAAGCTTTGGAAACTATTGAGCGCAGCAGTTCCCATTTGCTGGAATTGATCAACGATATTCTGGATGTGGCAAAAATTGAAGCCGGACAAATTGAACTTGATTACACCAGTACTTCAGTCTCTCATTTGTGTGAATCAAGTCTGGTATTTATTAAACAACAGGCATTACAAAAACGTATTCAACTGCAAATAAAACTTCCAGGCAATTTACCTGAATTGCTTGTGGATGAACGACGCATTCGTCAAGTATTAATTAACTTACTTAATAATGCCCTCAAATTTACTCCAGAAAAAGGACAGATTACCTTAGAAGTTATGCAACTTCCACCCGACATATCATCTATCGATTCAACGGAGCAATATTTCTTACAATTTGCTGTAATTGATACGGGTATTGGTATCTCGCCAGAAAATATCAACAAATTATTTCAACCCTTTGTACAGATTGATAGCTCCTTAAATCGTCAGTATGCAGGTACAGGCTTAGGGCTAGCATTAGTCAAGCGAATTGTCGAACTCCATGGCGGTAGGGTGGGGTTAACTAGTGAACTAGGTATAGGCAGTCGTTTCACGATAGATCTGCCATTTAATCACAGTTCTACCCTGTCACGGGAAAAAATAGGAGGTGAAAAATCAACTGTTACTCTAGAACAAGATCTTCAAATGGCTGAAGAAACAACAAATATAGCCCCCCTAATCTTATTAGCAGAAGATAACGAAGCCAATATAAGTACAGTTTCTAGCTACCTTGGCGCTAAAGGTTATCGTATTGTGTTAGCAAATGATGGACAAGAAGCTATCGACTGTGCTAGAAACCATCGTCCCGATTTAATCTTGATGGATATTCAAATGCCAGGGATGGATGGTTTAGAGGCAATGAAACAGATTCGTCTTGACCCGAAATTAGCGGATATTCCGATCATAGCGCTTACAGCATTAGCAATGACAGGCGACCGCGATCGCTGTTTAGCAGCAGGTGCTAATGAATACTTGAGTAAGCCTGTGAAGCTTAAGCAACTGGCTAGCACAATTCAACAACTCATAGCAGCCAAGGAAAACTAATGAATGCAAGTAGGCAGTTGGGATAAGCGCAAACAAGGCGTGTAGCTTTGCTTCCACCTTAGTTTGTAAGAAGGCTTTGAGTAAAGTTTACGATTTGTTACCATCAACACTGGATTCCTTTCTTGTCTAATTCAGGTTTATAGAGATTTTTAATCCTAACCTTTTCTCCTCTCCTCAAAAAATCATGTAGATTAAGTTAAGTAAAGCTGTATATTTTTGCGTTCCAAAAAGCCACGATGCTGAAATCTCGCTATTCTATTGCTTGGATAAATAAACTTGCACAAGTACCACAAGCAGCCTGGGATGCTTTGGCAATGCCTCTAAAAACGCCATTTTTAGAGTGGGAATGGCTGAATAATTTGGAGGTGTCTGGAAGTGCGACGGCAAGAAATGGGTGGTTGCCGAATCATTTGACAATTTGGCGTGAAGGTGTGTTGATTGCTGCTGCACCACTATATTTGAAGGGACATAGTTACGGTGAATTTATTTTTGATAATCAATGGGCTGATTTAGCGCAGCGCATTGGGATTGAGTATTATCCGAAAATGGTGGGGATGACTCCTTTTACTCCTGCGGAGGGTTATCGATTTTTAATTGCACCGGGGGAAGATGAGGGGGAAATTGTGGAAATGATGGTGCATGAGATTGATGTTTTCTGCACGAAGCATGGAATTAGTGGATGTCATTTCCTGTATGTCGATCCTACCTGGAAATCGGTTTTAGAAAGAAGTGGTTTTACGGGTTGGATAAATCACAATTTTGTCTGGCAAAATTCCGATTTTAGTAGTTTTAATGATTATTTAGCTGTTTTTAATGCTAACCAAAGACGTAATATTAAGCGGGAACGTCAAGCTGTAGAGAAAGCTGGTTTACGACTCAAAGCTTTGACAGGGGAAGAAATTACCAAGCCGATGTTAGGTTTGATGTATGATTTTTATGCTGATACCTGTGACAAGTTTGGTTGGTGGGGAAGTAAATACTTAACTAAACGCTTCTTTGAATCCCTGTCTGATCAATATAGCGATCGCGTGTTGCTAATGGCGGCATATAATCAGGACAATGACCAAACCCCCGTCGGTATGTCGTTTTGTTTATATAAAGGTGAACGACTCTATGGGCGTTATTGGGGAAGCTTTCAGGATATAGACTGCTTACATTTTGATGCTTGCTACTATTCACCAATTGAATGGGCAATCAATAACGGTATCAAGATTTTTGATCCTGGTGCTGGTGGAAGACATAAAAAACGTCGAGGTTTTCCCGCAACCCCAAACCACAGCTTGCATCGATTTTACAATAACCGTTTGCAGCAGATTCTCTGCCCTTATATTCGAGAAATAAATCAACTCGAACAAAAGGAAATCGAGGCAATTAATGCTGAATTACCATTTAACCAAAAAAATAATTCTGGGGCATCTACTACATGAAATCAAGAGCAAGAATTTCAATCAAAATAAATGGTTGATTTCTGCACGCAGGAATCGCGTGACTTCCAGTCATGCGAGGTTCAATTATTTACTTCCTTTCTGCTGTGGGTGGGAAAAGTATCATAATCTTTCAGCATTGTCCATGAAAATACTAAACTGTAAATAAGACAACAAATCTTAAGATAGTAATTTGTGAGGGGAAATTCATGGATTTAACACTGGAAAATCTTACAGCAATTGATGACAAACTATCGCAGCGTTACATCGAACTTGATCCCGAAGGTTATTTTATTATATACGTTGACCGTGAAGCTGGTATTATATGTGCCAAGCACTATTCCAATATAATTAATGATAAAGGTTTAGCGGTTAATCCCGAAACTGGTGAGGTGATTCCGGCAAAGGGAAAAGTTGAACGCAGTAATATGACTCTTTATACTGGCAGAACTGCTAAGGAGTTATGTGTGAAATTATTTGAAGAAATTAAACCTTCTCCTGTAAGTATGCTTGACCATGCGGCATATTTGGGAAGAGAATTTCTCAGGGCAGAAATTGCTTTGATTTCGCAACGAGAGTATGTGCAGGATTAGGAAATAGGGTGACAGATTGGTTTGCGTCAATCTATCACCCTTTAGGAACTTCCGCTGTTTCAACTAAATCTGAAACTATCTAGAGAGTGAACATCCTCAGATTAGATGTCGTGTCTATTTTTGTATCATGGTTAAAGGCTAACTAGCGAGATTTTATTTACCCATCAGAAGAAGGTTGATTCACTTGATATATATAGTATGTTGCCATGGGGATGACGGTAGCAGCGATTAAAAGTCCGATTACCCAAGCTGTGGAATTACCACGTTCTTTTTCAGTTTCTTCTGAAGATGCAAAGGTGCTTTCAACTCGAACATTATCAACGATTTCTGGTGGACCTGGATCTGGTTTTCCGCTCAGAATTGCCACTACGCGATCGCTTACATCCAAAAATGCCTGATTATATCTATTACCATCCCGTAATGGTGCCATTAATGTTTCATCAGTGATACTTTTAGCTGTATCATCTGCAAGTGTAGCCTTGACGGCATCACCAGTTATAATTGCATTCCCGTTAGTCAGAGTGTCGATCATGATCAAGGTTTGGTTTACTTGTGCTTCTTTGCTGGGAAACCATTTCTCAAACAATGCTTTGGTAAAACTCTCCGGGGTTTCACCATAATCGAGACGACGAACTGTAATAAATCTGACTTCGTTACCCGATGCTTGAGCTAATTCTGATAATGCACTGCTAATTTTACCTTCATTGGCACGACTGATAACATCAGCTTCATCCACTACCCAAGTATCGGGTGTAAGTCCTGATATTTCATATACACCTGTTGCTAAAGCTGGAGTCGCTAATAGCGTTATCGCTAAAATCACCATCACTAGGCTATGAACAATTGCCTTGATGGATTTTTTCCAGCTTTTGAATGTGTTGAGGAGCTGTTTCATTGAAATAGACCATTCATACTGACTTCCTCAAAAATACTACACAACAAGTACCCGTGAAGTCTCGTTTTTCGAGAAAAAGGCTAAATCCATCCTTCCAGCAGTTATCTATATTCAACAAGAAGGCTTTGCGTACAGCCAAAAGCTAGGAAAATAGACCTTAAGGTGTTGAAACTGTTCCCTGTTCACTGCTTGCTGTTACCTGATTTAATTGCCTTCCTCACAGCTTCCTCTTGTCCAACTATTGATACATAAGGTGTAAGTAAATGCCGACAAGCAGCAGCATATATTTGTTCTGCATTAACAGCGCTAATCATTTCTTGGAAGCGGATATCAAAGTCAATACCTAGTCCCAAGGTTTCATACCATCCATAAATTTGGGCGATTTGGGCGTTAGTTTGTTTACCCAAAGCATATTGACCCAGAATTTTATTTTTTGCTGCTTGGATTGTATCATCGCACAGAGGAGCAGACGAAAGTAAATCGACTTCGTTTTTCAAACCGTCTAAAGCGATTCTGGTATTTTCCGGTGCAGTCCCCATATATACAATAAATGAGGCAGTAAGGAGACGAGTTGGATAAAATGCGGAAACTTCGTAGGCTAAACCGCGTTTTTCGCGTAATTCTACAAATAAGCGGCTAGAAAGTCCGTTACCTAGGTAGGTTGATAATAGTTTTAAAGCAGCATAGTCAGGAGAATCAACAGCGGGTGCGAGATAACCCAGCATGATGATTGACTGTTGGGTTTGTTGAAATGTGCTAATAGCGTGGGGTGCAGTATCAATCTCAGATACAGTTAAACCTGGAATTGGTTGGTTAATGGGTGCTTGCCAATCACCAAAGACTTCTTGGATTAGTGCGATCGCATCACTAGATTTAATCCTACCAGCTATACTAATTACTAAATTATCTGGGCGAAAATAGGTTTGGTGATATTTCACCAAATCATCGCGGGTTAAACTTGCCATGGTTTTTTCATCACCTAACCCTGATTGGGAATAGGGATGATCTTTGTACATTGCCAAGCGTAATTGTTCAAAAGCAATACTGAAAGGTTGTTCTTTTTGGGAGCGAATATCTTGAAGTGCTAACCGTCTTTCTAATTCTACTTCCAACTCTGGGAAAGTAGGCGATCGCATAATTCTCCCAGCTAGCGCTAACATGTTGGCAAAGTCTGCCGTTACCGTTTTGAGAGACACCAAAAAATAATCAGCACTTGCGTCTGTACCCAAACTAGCACCTACCGACTCCACCTGCTCGGCAATTTCCATGCTAGAAAGTCCGTCACATCCCTTAGTTAGCAATGCCGATAGCAAATGAGCTAAACCTGATTTTTCTGATGGTTCATGACAACTCCCAGAACGGATAAAAATTCGTCCGGCTATGATATCCGCAGTGGGGTTCTCTGTTAATAACACCACAATTCCGTTATCTAAAACAGTTCTGTGAATATGGGAGTTTCTTGGCAAGGTTGTCATAAATTAGGAGGTTATTTTGTAGAGATGAGACAATTACATCTCACTTCATCACAGTTACTGTATATTTTTCTGGAGAAAGATAACTATTAGCGAGTTTTTGCAGTTCTAAGACATCATACGACAAAATTTGCTGCGGATAAGTTACAGCAATTTCGGGTTGGGCAACTGTACTGTAATATCCATACAAGCTAGCTATTTGGTTGGGAGTTTCTGTAGAAAACGCATAATCACTGCACAACAAGCGTTGACATCGAGTTAATTCAGCTTGACTAATTCCTTCTGAAAGTAGCTTTTCTAAATGTAAGCAAATCAAAGCTTCCACAGTCTCAATATTCTTGGGTTCCAACCATGCAGTAATTGTAAATAAGCTGGATTCCTTTTGCAGAGAAAAATTACTACAAATTCCCTGAACTAACTGTTGTTCCTCCCGTAAATCCCGCACTAAGCGCGATGTGCGTCCCTCTGCTAATAATGTTGATAACAAATCCATCCCGTAAGCTGCCCTCAATTTTTCTACTCCAGGACAAACCCAAGCCATAATTAACCTAGCTTGTTCTAATCTAGGGATAGCAATTTCTTGACGATTAATTCCGGTAATTATTGGTTTTGATGTTGTTTCCGGCTGTAAAAACCCATAGCAATCACTGGTAAATTCACAAAACGTCTCACCAACAATTTCTAACGCTGATGCTTGAGAAATTCCACCCACAACTACAGCAGTCATATTTTCCGGTTGGTAATATTTTCCGTGAAAATTTCGCATTGCGGCAGGTGAATTTTGCATCAATTCCGACTCAGTTCCCAAAACAGAACGTCCGTAGGGATGATGTTGATAGATATTATTAATTAAATGTTGGTATCCTAACCAATCAGGATCGTCTTGTGCTTGACGAATTTCTTCTATTACTACATCTCGTTCTCGATTGAATTCATCATCGGGAATTGCTGGATGAAGCAACATTTCCAACATTTGTGGCAATATTTCCCCCAAATGGTCTGATACGGTAGTCAGATTATAATGGGCATAATCATAACTAGTAGCAGCATTACTTACTCCACCTCGGTTTTCAATATTTCTATCGAATACTCCTGGTGCGACTTTGGCAGTACCTTTAAAGATCATATGTTCTAAAAAGTGAGCCATGCCAAAATACGGTTGAGATTCTAAAGCTGAACCTGCACCCACCCAAATATCAGCCACAACAACGGGAGTCGCAGTAATCTGTTGATGAATGAATGTTAATCCATTGTCTAATTTACAGACTGAAGCTGGAAACTCTTTATTAATCGACATTAATCGACTTTTATGTATAATATCTTTGCTGTTTATAGCCAAAATTTGGCTAATTTAACTAATCTTAACTGTTATTCAAATTACATTTAGACTCAATTTATACAAATAATACAAATTACAGGTTGAGGTGTCGAGACTTAATAATTAAAGCCTCCAAAGTTTTATCAACTTTGAAGGCTTCAAATATTGTGTACCGCAACGCCGTTTTACCTAAGTTTTTGACCTGGAAAATCCAGGTGGGAACCAGTTCCTCCGTTTAAAGTTTCCGGGTACATGCCCGGTATACTGCCACGAGAATTGTAAGGCTCCCTTTTGCTTCAAGTTATAGATCAAAAAACTTGATGGCAGTCACCAACGTCACAGTACAACAACCCCATTATAACCTTCCAAAATCATGTTGTGTCTTGATTAAAGGAAAATTTACCATTTTTGATTTAATCATGACTTTGCCTAACTTTGAGTCGGGTACCAGATTGATTCTATTTGTTGGGCTGTTGCGATCGCATGTTCTCGCCGACACTGGTCTAATATAACAGTTACATGTCCCAATTTGCGTCCAGGACGGGATTCGGTTTTCCCGTACCAATGGAGATGTGCTTGGGGTATTTCTTCTATTTGTTGACGCTTTGACAGATAATCACTTTGAGAATTTTCATATCCCAAGAGATTCACCATCACTGCACCTGGACAATTTAGAGCAGTGTTTCCTAATGGTAAACCACAAACTGCTCGTAGGTGTTGCTCAAACTGAGAAGTCTGGCAAGCATCTAGGGAGAAGTGTCCAGAGTTATGGGTTCTTGGGGCTATCTCATTCACTAGCACTTTGTCATCTGCCGTCAGGAATAGTTCTATTCCAAAGACTCCAATCACCTCTAAATGATTGAGTAAAGTACAAGCTATATTGGCAGTTTGGGCTGCTACCTGGGGTGAGATATCCGCAGGGGCAATAACTCGCCGACATACCTGTTCCTCTTGTTGAGTCTCTACCACTGGATAGATGACAACTTCTCCATTTACTGATCTAGCTGCGATAACAGCTAATTCACGAGTGAAGGGAATGAATTCTTCCAATAGATATATCGGTTGTGTGGATGAGTATCTAGAGTGGTGAGTGGAGGCAAGGATTTCTTTTAGCTGTCCTAGGTTTTTGACAATGTAAGTTCCTTGTCCATCATAACCATGACGACGAGCTTTGAGAACCACAGGGAAACCTAATTGTGTCAAGCCAGAATCACTTGATGCAATTATCGCTTCACTATCCAAAGGGAGGAAATTAGGAACGGGTAAATTTAAATCTTTGAGGTAACAGCGTTGGTGGTATTTATCCAACAAGGGTGCCAAAGCTTCGAGTCGCGGACGAAAGCAAACACCTTTGTGTGCCAAAATCGACAGTGCTTCCACATCAACAAATTCATTTTCAAAGGTAATCACATCACTTTTTTTCGCAAGTTCAGCAGTGGCAATGGCATCATCAACCCTTGCTTGCACAAAAAAGTCTGACTTTAAATCGTATCTTGTGAACTTTTGGACTGGTTTCTGCAATAATGCGATCGCAACAGCCGGATCATCAGGACTGGGAGTTTGGACTACCAACTCAACTCCTAGCTTTTTCGCTGCACCACCCATCATCCAAGCCAACTGTCCACCACCAATTACACCAACACGCTTCATTTACACCCTAGCGAATAACGAGTTTCAACACCAGTTTGAGAATTTACACCACTAGCTATGTTGCACAATTCTCTAATTTGTGCACCATCTAAGATTGCATCTGTAAAATCTGCACCATTGATCTTTACATCAGTAAAAATCGCACGCAGCAATAGCGCTTCCTGAAGGACGGCATCACTTAAATCCGCCCCTGTTAAGTTTACCTGATCCACTAGTGCATTTGCTAAATTTGCTCCATGTAGATTGGCTTTAGTCATAGTTGATGCACTCATTACAGCACCTCGTAAATCTGCACCCCTAAAGTCAGCTAATTCCATATTGGCATTAGAAAATTCGGCTGCTTGCAGGCTTTGTCCTGAAAAATCCTGACGGGCTAATTGGGCATTACTAAATGATAGTGGGTGTGTCCAGTCTGCCAATGCTGGAGATGTCAAGAAAAATGCATCTATGACTAATATCAATACTACAACTTTTCGCCAAAACATAACTAATTAGATCAGGTAGGTTGCTTTTCTCAGCTTACAGCTTGTAACTTCACACTATACACATCAGTTTTTGTCATTTTTGGGGATCAAGAGTAGTTCCGTAACCATAGAGGTAAATTAAGCACTTTATCCCTAGAAAATTAGATTATCTAGTCAAAGACTAGAATCTCAATCTTCATAAAAATCAATAATCTCAGTATATAGACTTAAGGCTTTTTCTAATTTTTTAGCGACAAATTTAAAATATCTACTGGTAGGCAAATTTATCAAAGATCAAACCATTGATGTTTTAAGCATAAATTCATCATTTATTGCCAAGAATAGCTCTTTAGTTTAACTTAATATTTTCTATTTTTTGATATATATCAAGACTTGTGAGTCAATGCCACAGTTATCGCTAGTATTTTTCTCATATCATCTTTATTGCGAATTATATCGCCAACAAGAGTTAAGTAAAGTTTATTTTCTTTTTGCTTGAAGCACCCCATTTTGCTGTTAGTCTTATAGTTGTAAAGCAGCGGTCTATCCGCGTAATAAAACCTATTATAACTGCTTCATAAAACTTGACATAAGTTGATTAATTGATATCTATAAGTTTCCATTACCAAACCTGTTAGCGACCATCTAATCGCTTCATCGCCAACCCTTAGTCCTCAATAAATTATGCAAAGTTCTATTTCTCGCCTTCGTCTCATGAATCACTTTTGTAACCAATGGGTTGAAGAATGGTGTGAAGATAACGGCTGGACTGATTTATTTGAAGAGCGACGAAATAATTACTGGGCATTTCCCCCAGGAGCAGTCATGCCTGAGCCAATTCCCGGTAAAGTATTAAGAGCTATCAAGCAAGAGAAAGGAATGACATCCCAAGAAAAAATCTGGTCAGTTTCCGCTGTGGTGGCTACTTGCGTGGCAGTAGTTTCGACCTATATATTCAAGTGTCCAATGCCGATAATCGTAGCCTTCGCATTCGATGCAGTTACAGCTGCAAGATTAGAAGTTGAAGATATATAGAGGATAGCAACTGTGCCAAGTCAATTTTGCTAGACGAAGACATGGACAAAAAAGCCCCTTATTTCCGGCTTCTCGTTTTAGGACTAATACAATTAAAATTGATCTTATTCAGAGTGGAGATGTAGCAGTGCTGCATCTCCACTTAGTTATTACTTTTTAAGCAACTGGGATATTTGTCTACAAGAGAGGCAAAATTCAGTGTCGGTTTTCCATTTGCATAATTGTCATCAGTCACGGAAAATTTCCACACCCTTAAGACAATAAGAGCCATAAATCAGTACATTTTCCGTTTAATTACGATAATAAACCAGATTTTTGCACCAAAAAGCCAAAATATCCATTATTATCGTCTATGGAAACATGATCATAGGTTCACAGCCTAAATTTGGGTAAACAGTTCAAATCAGATTATGACCCAGTTTCCCTGCTATTAGATACAGATATTTAGGTTTCCTAAACACAAGTTAGACCTGATAAAGGTGTACTTGATAAAAACGAACAACACTCTATATCTAGAATATGTCAACTCTTTCTTTAATTCGATAATGTAAAAAAACCTCGTCTTCAACTCGATTTACTTCAAGCAACTGTAAGCGGGGTGCAACATCAGCCAAAAAACCCATACCTGCTACCGCACTGGGTGCAGCAATACCCCCCAAAATCAAAGGACAAACAGTAAACCATAATTCATCCACCAAATCAGCTTTTATCATCGATGCCACCAAATCACCTCCACCTAGTACAGCAAGACGTTCGATACCTAGATTCGGTAAACATGAAAGTACTTTTGTCAAGTCTATTTGACCACAATCACTCTCAAATATCAAAATTCGCTGAAATTCTGAGCGATTCTGCCAAAAATTTGCCCCCTGCTGACTGGTAATTAACCAGCGATGCACTGGCTGATTAAAGAAGCGAATTTCCGGATCTAACTTAGCTAGATCTGTAATAATTAGATGAAGCGGTTGAGCATCCTTACCAGCTTCTTTTCTGTGTCGTAGCAAATCTAGATCGGTAATAGTTAGTGTTGTGCCGTAGGCTCGAAGCGTATCAGCACCAAATAGTACAGCGTCAGAGGCAGAAATCTGTCTTTCTAGGTGTGCTTTATCAGTATTTGAGCCGAACCGAGCAGGCGATCGCCTAAAGTCTGATATCTTACCATCTACACTCACTGCAAGAATTACAGTTACAAAGGGTCGATGTTGCATCATTGATTTTACTAGGATATTTGTTTATATTTGTCAGCAGTAGCACCAGTTAGCTATGGTAAACCACATTTTTGCATTGATAACTGAGCAGTAGGTGGCAAAAAATAATTATCTAGTTGAAGATTTTAATCCAAAGTTAAAGTAGTAAAGTATTGAGCTATCAGCAGCTAAACTATACATCAAAATAAATTGGTGGTAGTAAAATCAGGCAGAATCACGATTCAATTACAACGTCGGAAAAAGCTGATTTATGACTATTCAATTACCCTCGATTCTGAAAAATCCTGAGTCAAAATAAAAAAACCTTTACTTGCAGGAGCATGAGAAATGTAAAATGTATAAATTGTATGAATTTAGAAGGGTTCCAGGCAACGCACAATAAGTATTCATCCATTTTGTGATTAACATAGGGAAATACTTTTTGACTTTTAACCTGTGATACTCTTAGTAAAGTCACATGCTTAATTAGGCACTCTAAAATTTTACCAATCAAATTAAGTTGAAATATAGTTGAAGCTGAATAGCTAATTCATCAGTCACTATAATTAGCGGATATTAATCATAAATTAATGACAATTACTGCTAAATTTAAATATCATTGCTATTGTGGTTTGGAGATGCCGAGAGAGACTACCAATGGCTAAACCCCGCCAATTATCATTCCGTCGCATTTTAACATCCAGAATTTTATTTCTGTCAGTCCCTATTTTATTTATAGGTGAGTTTGCAGTCTTTCAAAAAGCACGCGATAGCCTTCTAGAAACGGCTCGAAAAAATCTCACTGAAAGTGCTGTAATGAAGGGCGAAAAAATTGCTGATACGATTAGTAGTCTCAAAATTAATCTACTTAGTATTAGTCAAGCTACTCAAATTCGCTCAGGTTCAGCGGCTGAAGCTCAAGAATTCATTAACAAAATAACTCAAGAATCTCCACAACACCTTGAGTGTATTCAACTAATTGATCTAAAAACACAAGATGTGATTGCCAGCACCTGCGGTGAAAGGGCTATTGATGAAGTCAAAAAGCTGAATAACAGTACAGATATTCAAGCTAAAGTAATTATCCCTCCCAAAAATTATACAAATATTAATACCGCTGATCCGAGTATGAAAAATAAATTGCAAATACTCCTATCAACCCCAGTTTATAATTTGAATGGTGAACCAAATTATGTTTTGAGTATTCAATCAGAACTACAAGAGAAAATTAGAAAGCAACCAGGATTGTTTATAGGTTCATCTGTCGTTATATCTGAAGACGGTACAATATTGACACATCCTATAACCACAAGGATTGGAACTAATATTGCTCAGCATGTAGATGCTTCTCGTTTAAAAAAGATTGTGCGAAATGCCATTTCTGGGAAAAAGAAATATTTACATTTCTTTTTTGAAAAACAGGGGGAAGAACTAGTTGCTGGTTACACTGCTATTCCTAGTCCAGTTACTGTATCTTCTTCCCAGAAATGGATTATTCTAGATGTAACCACTTTAGATAATGTGTTGTATGGATTGGGAACAATCAAGTTAGTTTTATTTATTTTAACGGTTGTCTTAATTGGTGCAAGCATAGTAGCTTCTTTATATGTTTCTAATTACTTGGCAAGTCCAATTGAAAAGTTACGAGATTATGCTTTAAAAACTCATTCAAATCAATCTCCAGAAGCAGTTTCACCTGATGATTTTGATATTCGTGAATTTAATCAACTTGCCCAAGCAATTGGTCAGATGGTAGAACGCCTAAAAAATTGGGCAGAAGAATTAGAAATAGCCTGGAAAGATGCTAAGGATGCGAATCAAGTTAAAAGTCAATTTTTAGCAAATACATCGCACGAATTGAGAAATCCTTTGAATATTATTATTAATAGCATTCGGATTGTTAGGGATGGATTATGCGATGATCGAGAAGAGGAATTAGAATTTCTTCAGCGTGCAGATGAAACTGCTATTCATCTTTTGGGATTAATTAATGATTTGCTAGATATTTCCAAAATTGAAGCTGGTAAACTTTCTGTATTTTTGGAACCTGTTGATCTGCATAATTTGCTAAAGGAAGTTATTAATTTACAGTCGGTGAATGTGCAGCAAAAAGGATTAAAATTAAATATTCCTATGATGTTGGATTCAATTCCTGTAAATATCGATCCAATTAAACTAAAGCAAGTATTTATTAATGTAATTGGAAACGCAACTAAATTCACCGAAACTGGAAGTATTACAATTTCTACTAGTATTGAAGAAATCAATGCAAAGCCACATGTAATTATTGCATTTCAAGATACAGGAATTGGGATTGATTTATCTCAACAGCAAAAATTATTCCGTCCATTTGTTATGGTTGGAGATGCCACTTCACGTAAAATTGGTGGTACAGGTTTGGGATTAGCAATTTCCCGTAACTTAATTGAGTTGATGGGGGGAACAATTACCCTGAGTAGTCCTGGGATTAATGAAGGAACTACTGTAACTGTTACTTTACCGTTAATTGATCCTGAGTCATCCGAAAGAGAAAATCAAGAAGATGATGTTGTTTTATCGGGGATGGGAAAAGCTGAGGATGAAAGTCTAGCTTCAGAGATTATAGAGAATCTATCATGTAATAATGAAGTTTCCTCTAACTTTGTGAATAATATTAAGTGCGATGAGTTAGTGACTACAAAATGGAGAATCAATAGGTAGATTTTCTGGTTTCCTAGTTTTGTGGGAAAGTATATGTTAGCCTGCGACGCATCTAATTTTTATACCTCAGCAAATTCAGGGCAAACGATTGTTCCCCCCTAATGGATATTATCTTGAATCTCATGATTTTGCGTGAATTTTGGATAGCTACAACTTAGCTAAAAGCTTCTGATAGATATTCTGCGGCTGCGGCAACAACTGCGATCGCGTTATCATAATCTAGCCTAGTTGGTCCTAATACTCCGACACTACCTACTGGAACTGTACCACGCCGATATGTAGAAGAGATCAATGTACAGCTGCGAATTGGTTGTAATGTGTTTTCGGCACCAATGCGGACGGTGACACGGGATTTGGCAGAATCTTCTTCTGGTTCATCCACAATCAACTTCCACAACTGTTCTTGTTCTTCCTCCAATAGTTGGATGATGGTTTGTACCTGCTGTAATTGCGAAAATTCTGGCTGACGCAAAACCTCTGATACACCACGTACCATAATTTGGGTGGTAGATGGATTGTGAGTGCGACGACTCAGTTCAACTAGGGAAGTTTTGAGAAATTCTCCATAACATTGAAATTCTCGATCTAACTGTGTCCAATCCAGTTTACCCAACTCTAAAAGATTCTTACCACGTAAATGACTATTTAAGAAATTTGAAACAATTTGTAACTCCCGATCGATTACCTCTGTATCTGCTTCACTAACTCGGTTTACAGTTGTCATATCCATCAAGATTGAGTGTGTCTCGTAGCTATCGGTGACAACAATCAACATGACTCTTCCCGCTTCTGCTTGTACTAGCTGTAGATGTCGTAAAGCTGCGGTACTATTTTGCGGCATTGTAATTAAAGTAATGCATCCGCTTAATGTCGCTAAAATTTGAGCGGCACCTTGTAAAAGCGCTTCCAAACTCCAATCTTCCCACTTCAAACGTTTCTGTAAAGCTTGTTCTACCTGTTGCACCAAGATTTCGCTGGGAGTTACAAGTTGATCGACATAATGACGATAACCTGAATCTGAGGGTATTCGCCCAGCTGAGGTATGAGGTTGATACAAAAGCCCAGTTTTTTCCAACATCCCCATGATGCTACGGATTGTGGCGGAACTAACTCCGAGGTTATATTCCTCTACTAAAGCTTTGGAACCTACGGGTTCAGCAGTAGCGATGTAGTGTCGCACTGTTGCCCAAAGTATGTGCTGTTGTCGGTGAGTTAACTGGACTTGCATAGGGTGTGTTTGCTGAAGCAAAACTTAAGAAAATTTAAAAAATATTTTTGAACGAACAACTTTCGGGTGGATAGCGATGGAATATATGTAGCCGAAGAAAATAAATTATTCGATTTTTTTTACAAAAGCTAAAAACAAAGTTACGTTTGTGCCCCAAAGTCTGATTCAATGCTAGCAAAAAACAGATGCAAGCTCAGATCATGCGTAACAAAAGTATTAAGAGATATGAGGGCAAAATAATCTTTGTTTATTCCTTCTCACTTTCCCCATCTTTTATGTTTTCACGATTGCTTGGGAAACAATGTCTTTTTCACTACTAAAGTATCTGGCGATTTGAACTGTTGCTACCGTGTAACTGCTGATGTGTGGGAATTACTTAACAGGAGTGAGGGAGTGAAGGAGTAAAGAAATTTTAGCTAACAGCCAACAACTAATCTCTACATTTCCTTTAATATTGCGGAATCGATGAGTCTATGATTGTCGAATAGGCAGCGATGCCGCCAGCAATATTGTGAACATTTGTAAATCCTTGGGCTACCAACCACTGACACATTTGGGCTGAACGGATGCCATGATGGCAAAGAACAAAGGTTTCGGCATTGGAATCGAAGCGAGAATGTATTTGGTCTGACCAGTTAGCAAACTCGCTCAATGGTAAATTAATAAAGCCGTCGATGCTGGCGATGTCAATTTCTTGGGGTTCACGGACATCAATTAGCTGAGGCTGATTATCCGCTGTAGCAAGACGTTGTGTAAATTCTTCAACGGTAACTTGGGTAAAAGACTGGCTGGAATTTTGATCTGTCATGAAAATTTGTGTAAACAATCCTCTTACTTATCTTGACAAAAAATTTGAGCGATCGCTTAAATCAGTTAACAGTTATCAGCGAACAGGGTGCAGGGAACAGCGAACAGAGTATATGTGTGCTACAGAATCTAAATCTTACTGATAACTGATAACTGATAACTAATAACCGATAACTGATAACTGATTATGAGAAGATGCCTAGTGTTCCGTTTTTTAGCGATAAATCTCATTGCGCTGCTAATGAGTTTGTTTGTGTGTGGAGAATTCCCTTACCAAAGTGTACTTGCAGCTAATATTACCACTGGTAAACCTGGTGCTGCGATTTTCGTGTCCAAACAAGCACCTGTAGTTGTGTCTCTACAAGGAAATGTAGAACGGTTACAGGGTTTGGGTAAAGAACAGTTTAGCAAATTAAAGACAGGTTTTTTTGCAAATACTGGTGTTAATTATCGCCAAGATGTGGAACCTTGGTTAGGAAATGAAATTACTTTGGCTGTAACTACTTTAGATATCGACCGCGACCCTGATAATGGTAAACAGCCGGGATATTTGATGGCACTTGCCACTAATGCACCTGAAAAAAGCCAGGAATTTCTTCAACTACTCTTTTCTAAGCGGGTACTAGCGGGTGCTGATTTGGGTGTGGAAGAATATGCAGGTATCAAGTTGATTTCTGATAATTCCCAATTAGAAAAAGGAATGTTAGCTGGTGCGGTGGTGGGTGATAAATATGTGTTGTTTGCTAATGATGCTAAGGTATTACGGGAAGCTGTGAATAATGTCCAAGCACCTGATTTAAACTTGACTACTGCGCCAGAATATGTTGAGGCAGCAAAACAGGTTTCAAAGGATGCCTTTGGGGTTGTATATTTAAATCTTCCGGCTGTGGCAGAATGGCAGGGACTAAAGTTGCCTGTACAAACTTTTGATAGTCAAATTATTTCCTTAGCTTTAAATTCCCAAGGTTTGTTGGCTGAAACTGCTGCATTTACTCCTAAAGAAGTTTCCCAAGATACAGCAGAATTAACAAAACCTGTGGGTGCGCTGGAGTATATTCCACCTGTGGTGAGTCTGGTGGTGTCGGGAACAGATTTAGCTAATGTGGGTAACGGAAATTTAGCTGCATATTGGCAACAGTTGGTAGGGACATTATCTAGTAAGAAAGATGTCAATTTGAATAATTTTGTCCAACCCTTAGCAGAAATTCAAAACCTTTGGGGAATAGACTTAGCGAAAGACGTATTTAGCTGGGTGCAAGGTGAATATGCAGTTGCATTATTGCCAAATCCCCAACAAAATCGTTCAGAATGGGTTTTTGTGGCAGAAAAAACTCCTGCTACTGCTGATGGTATTTTACAACTAGACGCGATCGCATCTCGCAACGGATTGAGTCTAACCACTTTTACCTTAGATAATCAATCCATCGTCACTTGGACTAAAATCACCGCCAATAGTAAAAAATCCAGTAAAAACAAAGAAAATTTTAGCATCGAAGCAAAAGCCTATGGAGTGCATACCACCATTGGCAATTATGAGGTTTTCACATCTTCCCTAGAAACGATGCACGAAGTCCTCACTACCAAAGATAATTCATTTGGTAAAAACTCCGATTTCCAAAAAAGTATCGCTGTGATTCCCAAGCCGAACCAAGGTTATATATACATAGATTGGGTAAAAAGTAAAGAGATTCTGGAAAAGCAACTACCCATATTGAAGTTAGTAAAGGTTGTAGCCAAGCCCTTTTTAGAGGATATGCGATCGCTTACCATCAGCAGCTACGGCAAGGAAAGCAATTTACTTAAAGGTGGGATCCTTTTTAAATCAGTTAACAATTAACAGGGAACAGTGAACAAAGTTGATAACTGTTAACTGATAGCTGATAACTGGTAACTGATTTGTGTCAGATTTATATCTGTCACAACACCCAAGAACTTACATGTCATGACTAGTTAAGATCGATGTATAAAAATACTCATAAATTTTGTTGGAGGGCTGGAATGGAGCGAAATCGCCCCCGACTAATGGCTAATTTTCGACTTATGAAGGGCATATTGTCGCAAAATCGGTTCAAAAGCGGACTATTGCTCGGTTTGTTGACACTTTTCACCATGCCTGCCGTTGCGAAGACAGCTAATTTCGGGACTATCACCTTAGTATCCAATAGCGGCAAAGAGTCTGTGTCTGTATCAGGATATACAGGTGGTTCCTATTCGTTATCGGCGATTAAAAACCGCGATCGCAATAATAATAGTTGTATTGGTTTTGCAGATCCTAACCCTGACTACATTTTAATTTTAAAACAAGACGTTCCTAAGCTAAAAATGCAAGTTAATAGTGGTGGTTCTGACACAACTATTCTGGTGCAGGGTCCCAACGATAATATAATCCGTTGTGGTGATGACACAGGAAGGAGTAAAGATGCCAACATTAATGATAAAAACTGGAAAGCTGGAACCTATAAGTTGTGGATAGGAACCTTTAACCCTGGGGTCAAGTACAACTATACCTTGTCATTAGATCAAAGTTAATTGCAAATTAGGCATAAGTTTTGATATACAGACGTAGCAGTGCTGCGTCTTTTTCATAGCAGTTATAAGCCTCATCCATCATGGAAAGTGGAGTTTTGCCATTGGGATCTCAGGTAGACAGGAAGTAGCTTCACTTCTGCGGAGAAGCAAGCTACGAAGAGTAGCATAAGTCCGTAGGGTTGGCTACGCCTACTCACAATTTTGAGTTACAAACTACGGTTCTCAAAATATAGGAATCCGATTTGATTATTGTTGGCGTAGCCTGTGCTTTACACTTAAAAATTTAAGTATATGTAGGGAGTGTGTTTCATAAATCAAATATGAGTTCTTTAGATAAGGTTTAGGAATGTTGATCTGAATGTTTTTTTGGGAACTCTATATTTATAGCCTTATCTTTGACTGGTATTAGCTGACTCAAAGGTAGGGTAATTTGTGCAGCAATTTAGTTAATGATTGTGACGGATGAATTTGGCTAGAGGAAATAAAAGCTATCTCACCTTAAGAAAATTATCTGTAGCCTTCTTTATCGAAATTGGTATCATATAAACTTTTGATCAATTTTATTTATATTTGTGTAAAGGCGCGATCGCATTATGAAACTAAGACAGAAAACTTTACTAATTGTTAGTGGAACTTTAGCTGGTTTGATTGGTGTTATTTATCTAGCATCTGCGAATATATTTATGGGGAGTATTCGCAAAGCAGAAGAAAATGAAGCTCAACAGACTCTCAAAGGTGTGCAAAACTTACTTTTGCAAAGTCAAGAAAGTTTTAGCGATCGCTATGGAGATTGGTCAGCGTGGGATGATACCTATAAGTTCATTCAGGATAAAAACCCTGACTATATTAAAACAAACCTTGTACCCAAGCAGTTAAGCTTATTAAAAGCAAATTATATGCTTTTCGTCAATACCGCTGGAGATGCAGTTTACGGGACTGGGTATGATGAAAAGCAAAAGGTGATGTTATCTATACCCAAAGAATTAAGCGATCGCATTAGCAAAAAAGATGATTTACTACTGAAACGTCCTGACTTGACAACTAAGTCTACAGGAATTATGGTTTTACCCACTGGTCCAATTTGGATTACATCCCAACCAATTCTCACCAGTGATACCACAGGACCAATCAAAGGTTCCCTAATTGTCGGACGTAGAATTAGTGACGAAACAATTGATCAATTATCCCGATTAGCACGTCTCCCACTAAAACTGTACAGATTTAACGATTTAGATTTACCTCCAGAAATTGAAAAAATCCGTACATCTCTTTCTCCTAAACAAAATATTGTCGTTCAACCCTTAAGCGAACAAACATTAGCAGGTTATCTTTTAATTCCAGATATTGATGGGAAACCAGGATTAATTTTGCAAGTTGATATTTCTCGAAGAACTTATCAACAAGCACAAAGCAACCTTCAATATCTAATTATTAGTTTGATTATTGCTGGAGTCATATTTGGAGCAGTAGTTTTATTTTTACTAGAACGTTCAGTTTTATCACGGTTGACACTATTAGCTTCCGGTGTAATACGTGTGCGTGACACTAACGACTTAGGTTTGCGCTTGTCAATTCCTGGTCAAGATGAAATGTCAAATTTAACCGCACATATTAATGATATGCTGGACGCGATCGCACAATCAGACGAACAGCAAAAACAAACGCTTGCTCAATTGGAAGCTGCAAATTCCAAAATTCAAGGGCTTAATAAAACTCTCAGAACAGATAATTTACGCATGGGTGAAGAGTTAGCTGTTACACGACAACTACAAGAAACAATATTGCCCAAAGCAGATGAACTTCTCAAGATTTCCGAATTAGATATTGCTAGCTTTATGGAACCTGCATCCGATATTGGTGGTGACTATTACGATGTCATCGAAAGTCATGGTTGCATTAAAATCAGTATTGGTGATGTCACCGGACATGGTTTGCAAAGTGGCATATTGATGGTGATGGTACAATCGGTAGTCCGTGCATTATCAGCCGCAAATATTACTAACAACACCTTATTTTTAAGCTTGTTAAATCAAGTCATTTTTGAGAATGTCCGACGCATGAATTCCGATAGAAACCTCACTATCGCCTTTCTCGATTATAAAGCTGGTAAAGTCACATTAAGTGGTCAACACGAAGAGGTAATTATTGTCCGTGCAGATGGTCAAATCGAGCGAATTGACACCATAGATTTAGGATTTCCTGTTGGTTTAGAAGCTGATATTACTAACTTCATTGGACAAAAAGAAGTAACGCTATTTTCTGGGGATGGGATTGTACTTTACACAGATGGTTTAATAGATGCAGAAAGCACCAATAAAAAACAGTACGGAATTGAAAGATTGTGTGATGTTTTACGTCATAACTGGCATCACAATGCCCGTCAAATTCAGCAAGCTGTAATTGATGATTTATGGAGTCATATCGCTAGAAAAAATCTCCAAGATGATGTCACAATTTTAGTTATCAAACAAAAATAAATGTGATTGAAATTGCTGATTTGATCACGGTCTTGTTTCCCGTTGAGTATTACGTAAGTCCTGCCTAAACTCCAAACGATATCTATATAGTGCCACTGGACGAGAACCAGCTTGAAAATAATTTTTATCTTGGGGAGAAAGGTACACAGCCGTAACTTGGTCAGCAATAATTTGTGGAGTTGATGTTAACTGTGGTTGATAAGCAGTGGTGGATTCAACCTGGTTAAAATAGGGATTATTTCCACCTTTAAATAATTGCTGAAAAACTTCTGTAGTTATATATCTATCATCTTTGGTGTTTTCTACTTCCCTAGCTGTGACAACTGAAACCAGTTGCCGATCACCCTTTAACAAGGTAATTTGACGATTGGGTGATTCTGGATCTACCTTCACAGCTAATACCAATTCATCGCCTAAGTAAGCCCGTGCTAAACTCAAACCATTAAATGCTCTATCGGCAACAATTAATTTTTTCTCGTTTACAGTCCGAGGAATTAATTTAGAGCCAGAAATTACTGATTTCTCTGGAATAAATTTAACTTTGAAACTAATTGGTTGATTTAGATATTGACGATTCCCCTCAAAACCAGGTGTGATGATATCTGGTGCTAGAGGTGCAGCTAAATCCACAAGCGTACTTGTCACCAACCAATCACCCAACATCCACTCTGGGTAAGCTAAATCTCCTGTAGCTGGTTGAACTGAGGTTAATTTTTGCCACTGGGGAAAATTCTCCAACCTTTGGGCAAGTTCCCCCGCTTGCACCTCACAACTCCACAACAAGCAGAAACAAACTAAACATAAATTCCAAATTGCTTTCATTTGGGAGAATATTGACTGAAGTTTAGACTAAAGATAAATATAAGCGATCGCAATATAACACTTAGAGAATGATGGTCAAAAAATGGCAGATATCATCAAGTGGAAAAATCCGGTAAGGGACTTCCAAATAAAAAAATACCCAAATTATTTCTTGTGGGATGGGCTTCCAGCCCGTCCTTATATTGAGCGGGCTAGAAGCCCACTCCACAAAATTGGAGAAATTATTTCTTGGAAGTCCCTAAAAAGCGATCAGCTACGTTGAACTGATCGCAAAATAATGTTGACTTTCTTAACCGATATAATCTAAGGATGCTAAATCGGCATTAATTCGCAGGACAAGTTCTGCACCATCAGTTTTAAAAGTCTTCGCTTCAAAGAAATTTCCCTTATCCTGGATTTCGGCAAAGTCTCCAACACCAAAAACACCAAAGCTACTCAGGTCAATATTGTCTACACCAACCTCGTAATCTGCAATAGTCAAAGTATAACCAATAGCATCTTTGTTCACAGCAACGAAAGTATCTGTCTCATTATCTCCTGTTATAGCAGTGCTGAACGGATCATTTTGCAAATTATTGATTAGTTGATCATCATATTGGTTAGAACCTCCTCCAACCAAAATGTCATCTCCCCAAGCAAGAAGCCTATCAGTACCTGCTCCACCTACTAAGATATCATTGCCTTTTTCAAGTTGATTATCGGCTGATGTAAATCCATCACCAGACAAGACATCAGAACCTAGACCTCCAAAAAGATAATCGTCATTCTTGCCGCCTAAAAGTGTGTCATTGCCATTAAAACCTTGAAGAATATCATTGCCATCTCTTCCTTGAATAGTATCTGAGTCTAATGTTCCTCTCAAAAAGTTGTCGCTATCATTACCAATTGTCAATACCATGTTTCTTCTCCAAAAGGTTAAGATTAAGTTAATTTTGTATTTGGTATGAGTTGAGATAACTTGAGTTTTGAATATCAACTTCATTACCTATTCTTCATAATTATCAAGAGATAGTAAGAATAACATGAAGTTTTAATGAGAAAGTTCTCACTCTTATTTTCGATGAAAGAATATTTTTTACTAACTAAGAAGCTTAAATATATTAAGACATAAAAACGAAAAATCAAGATTTTCGGGAGGTTTGAGAATGAGTCAAATAGCTGAGTAACTGTGATGCTTAATAATTAGTTTATAAATGCCTTCTGATCATCAATACCTTCGCCATTTTACGAAAAGTAGAGCCTTCAGCAATTTCTCTCAGACCCTTAGATGAAAGTCTGTACATGTATATTAGAGGTGTTGCGTTGCGTGTTGTCTTACACCTAGCTACCCCTCCACAAGCTAATAAACAGTGTTTTTACGCTCATTGAGATGCTCCCGTTAATTTTTCGGTAGAGGGTTTTATTTATCTTCTTCAATCCATAATGGTTTTAAGCCTTCGCCAAGCTGTTAAGCGCCTAATTTGTATATATAAAGGGGGAAAGACTTCGGCGTGAGCGCTACTTTACCTCCGGTACACTTCGTTCCGACTAGGCTCAGTACAAGTCAGTCCTTACCTCCGGTACACTTCGTTCCGACAGGCTCAGGAACCATCGAACGCTGCCCGCACCACAAAGGTTATAATTTTTGAACTTATAGGATTTAGCTGCGTAGCAACTTATCTGTTGAAAATAAAACTCTTATTTTTGCAGAAATCGGATGATTTTGCCCGGTTTTTGTGATGATCTGTGTTTGGCAAAGGAATTGATTATGGTTCATACTTTTCGTAAGCGGCAACGATTCGCTGAACCAAAGCATGACGAACAACATCTTTTTGGGAAAATTCACAAAAAGCAATGCCTTCAACATTTTTCAAAACATTTACCGCTACAGATAGTCCAGACTCTTGATAATTTGGTAAATCTGTTTGGGTAATGTCACCTGTAATTACCATTCGAGAACGGAAACCCAACCTAGTTAAGACCATTTTCATTTGGGCTGGAGTTGTGTTTTGTGCTTCATCCACAATAATGAAAGCATTACTGAGGGTACGTCCCCGCATGTAGGCTAGTGGTGCAACTTCAATTACACCCCGTTCGATTAGATTCGGTATTTTTTCGGGGTCAATAAATTCATTAATTGCATCGTAAAGGGGACGTAAATAGGGGTCAACTTTCTGTTGCAAGTCACCCGGTAAAAAACCCAGTTTTTCCCCTGCTTCTACAGCGGGACGTGTCAAAATCAACCTTTCAAACTTCCCTGCCAGTAGTGCCTGTACAGCCACAACCACGGCTAGAAAGGTTTTACCCGTTCCAGCAGGACCAGTACAAAAGGTCAAATCGTTTTTATTGAGTGCTTGAATATACTGGCGTTGAAGAAAAGTTTTGGCGCGAACATCTTCACCTCGCCGGGTTCTGGCGACAATATCCCGTTGTAAATCTTGTAATTCACCTTCACGGTGGTTGTCCAAAGCTTGGTGGGTGGTGAGAATATCTGTGTTGGAGACATTTTTGCCTTTCCCCCAGAGATATTCAAGCGATCGCACTAATTTTACAGCCTGCTGTACTTGGTCTTCGTTACCAGAAATTAATAAATCCTGCCCACGTAAAACTATTAAAGCACCAGTTTGTTGGGACAGAACTTTGATATTTTCTTCGTTAGTTCCAGAAAGCGCGATCGCACTTTCAATATTCGGCAGTTGAATCGTTAAAGAACCTGCCATAGTTAAATTAAAATTTCCTTTGGGTGATAAATTCCCAATAGATATTTACAAAACCTAGTATTGACAAAAGTCGGTTGTCACCCATTACCATTAATAACCAGATAACTAGTAGTAAAAAAATACTAGTTATTAGCTAATTGGTAATGGGAATTGTGTTTAGTGTCAGAAATGCACGATGGGGAAAATACCATCTTTTGATCTGAATATTACCCTGACTGCACTAGCGGTCTAGTTGACGAATCCGGGGTTTAGTGAAAACAGGTGGATTCTCACTACGTCCATCTCTGTTACCTGTATCTTTCCCATCTCTGAATTTGGGAGGAGGTAATCGTTCTTCTCTTTCTTCGCCGAAAGATGAATCATCTCGGATGTTACTGCCGTAGATATCTAAATATACAGATTCCCCAGCCGATTGGGCAGCGGCAGCAACACAAGTGCGAATTGCCTGAATATTGCGTCCACCTCGTCCAAATACTTTTCCTTTGTCTTCCCCATCGAAAGCGACGCGAATCCAAGCGTGCTTTCGGACGTGGGATATTTCACAATCAACCTTTAAAGACTCAGGAGATTCCAAAAACGGCTGAACAAGAAACCTGACTAATTCAATATAATCAGGGTTCGATGTTGAGAACATAGAGGATGCGATCGCTAAATTATCTAAATTACTATGATGCAGGTTTTGCACTTACTGGTTCCAATACGTTAGCTTTTTGTAAGAGGCGACGTACAGTATCCGTTGGTTGGGCACCTTGTGCTAGTCGCCTTTGAATCCCTGGTATATCCAAACGAACTTCATCCGTTCTGGGGTTGTAATATCCTAACTCTTCCAAGGGACGAGCGTCACGACGGGTCAGATTACTAATAGCAATAATCCGGTAGCTTGCTTCCCGCTTTTTTCCAAATCGCTTTAAGCGCAGTTTAACCATGGCTGAAACACAATTCTCCTATATTTACTTTCAGTCAAACGCTAATTTTAGCACTAGTCAATGCTAAAGGGACAAAAGTCAAAAACTCTGCTCATAATTAGCTTTGAATAGCATACTCTCGACTTCTTCTTAACTACAACGTCCCAAAACCCTTCTTCTTTTTATCCTTCTTGGGTTTTTTCTTCGCAGTCGCACCCGCGTTATAACCTCTCCACCCCGGTGCAGCTTGAGGATTTCCACCTCCGAACATATTACCCATTCCCCCACCAAACATATTTCCCCCTGGCATTCCCGAAAAATTCCCTTGTCCCATTTGCTGCATCATGCCACGCATCCGTTGGAAATCAGAGACAAGTTTACTCACATCATTTTCTTTATACCCTGAACCACCTGCAACTCGGCGACGACGGCTAGGAGAACTTGCCAACAAATCAGGGTCACGTCGTTCCTGCTGAGTCATGGAGTTAATCATGGCTTCACAGCGCTTGAGTTGGGTTTCACCCTGCTTCAATTGGTCGTCAGTGAGTTTATTCATCCCTGGAATCATCTTAATGATGCCACCCAAGGAACCCATATTTTTCAGCAGACGTAACTGCTTGAGAAAATCAGTAAAGTCAAACTTTGCTGACAAAATTTTCTCTTGCATTTTCTCAGCATCAGCAAGATCAATTTCTTCCTGTGCTTTTTCCACCAAAGTCAGCACATCACCCATTCCCAGAATCCGTGATGCCATCCGGTCGGGATAAAATGGTTGTAGTGCTTCCACTTTTTCCCCAACACCAACAAATTTGATGGGTTGACCAGAAATTTGGCGTACTGATAGTGCCGCACCACCACGGCTATCACCATCCATTTTTGTCAATATTGCCCCAGTAATCCCAATTTGATCATGGAAAGTCCGGGTCAAATTAGCAGCTTCCTGACCTGTCATTGAATCCACAACTAACAGGATTTCATGGGGTTGAACTGTGGCTTTAATCTGCGCCAATTCTGCCATCATATCCTGGTCAATTTGCAAGCGTCCGGCTGTATCAATAATTACTGTATCAACACCATCAGCTTTGCCCTGTGCAATTCCCTGACGGGCAATTTCTACTGGATCAGCATCGCTACCTAGCTGAAATACCGGGACTTCGATTTGCTTACCCAAGGTAATCAACTGATCAATCGCAGCAGGACGATACACGTCAGTAGCCACCATCAAACAAGTTCTGTTTAATTTACGTAGATGCAGGGCTAATTTGGCTGTGGCTGTGGTTTTACCTGTACCCTGTAACCCCGCCATCAACACCACAGTTGGGGATGTACTAGCCTGTGCGAGGGGAACGTTTTCTTCCCCCATCACCTTGACTAACTCATCATGGACAATTTTAATAAATTGCTGTTCAGGCTTAATTCCTGCTATTACCTCAGCACCCTGTGCTTTGGTTTCCACCTCATTGATAAAATCTTTTACAACTTGCAGATTGACATCGGCTTCCAATAGGGCACGACGTACTTCTCGCAAAGCATCTTGAATATTGGATTGGGAAATTTTATCTTGTCCCCGGAGCTTTTTCCAGGCAGATTCTAAACGGTCAGATAGTGCGTCAAACATAGTATGGTTAGAGTGAGTTAATCAGCAGGGAAGGTTAGTTGTCAGTACAGTGGTTTTGCTTCTATAAAGAACCAAAAGGTTGATTTTTGCACAAATTCAACCAACTACTTCCGGGGAGTATATTAGAGTTGTCTCAAATTCTATCGTATCCCCCCAGGAGCATCGCTCCTGCACAACTCCACCGGAGTTTTATATCTACCAGCTTAGTGGTTTTCTTGAGGACTATAGTCATTTCCATCAGATATATTGCAAAAGTCCCAGTTTGATCATGAGACTTTTTGAGTCTTCGCGCCAGTCTATGTTGGGAGTTGATGTGGTGGAGGACATGAAATTATCACAAAAATTTTACGTAAACTTTATGAAATTACTGAATATTTATTCAAAAAATTTCAATAATGGATGTATAAACTACAACATACATTAAATTTTACAGGTATAAAAATTCTGAATGTAAAATCAATGGTCGGTTGATTTATGCGATCGCTAGAGGAAAGCAATAGAGATTCTAAAGTACTTATAAATAATTTTCAATTTATTCAATTTAATTTATACTTTGTCAGTATTAGAACTTGTCCCAAATGAAAAAAAGAGCATTATGAGTAAAGATATAATCAAAATTTCCGAAGATAATACTGTAAATGCCGGACAAGAGTCCTATGACAAACGCGATTTATTAGAAAAAATTTTATATCAACCTGATTGTAATTTAAATCAGGTGAATCTGATTTTAGCAAATCTTAGCCACATAGAATTAATCAATGCCAATCTAGAAGGTGTATATCTCAGCGGCGCTAATCTAAATCATGCCAACATGAGTTATGCAAATCTCAACAAAGCCAATCTCAGTGGTGCTGACTTAAGCAACAGTAATCTCACCAATTCTTTCTTTGAAGATGCCAACCTTAGCAGCGCTAATTTTTGCTTTGCTAACCTGGTTAATGCCAAGCTGGCAAATAGTAATCTTAGCTCTAGTGATTTGAGTCATGCTAACTTAGCAGGTACAGATTTTCAGGATGCTAACCTGAGTGGTTCTAAATTTGTGTCTGCAAACCTAGAATATGCAGCTTTAAAAAATGTTTATCTCTGGAATGCGAATATTTCTGATGCTTGTTTAATCGGGACTAACTTAAGTGATGCTTACATGCATAGTGTTAAACTTAATGGTGCAAATCTGACTAATGCAATTCTCCATAGAGTTAAATTAAGTGATGGCAAGCTCAGAGATACAAATTTGATCAATGCTGATTTGAGTGACGCTCAATTAGTTGGAGCTAATTTAACAAATGCAAATCTGACTGAAGCTAATTTAGCAGGAGCAAATCTCACTAAAGCTAATTTAACTAATGCTAACCTTCGCAATACCAAAATTGATCAGCGAACAAAAATAGATTCAAAATGGCGAACAATTTGGGAATTATTAAATCATCAATTTCACGGCAAAAACCTCCGAGATATGAATTTTGCTGGTGCTGATATTGAAGGTGTTGATTTGCGAAATTTTGACTTGACAAACCTAAATTTGAATGGAACACAAGTTAAAAATACCTTATTTGGATGTAATGAGGGAATTGATTGCCAGATGAAAATAAACTTAAAGTTAAGGGGTGCAATTGTTGAAGATTGATAAAGCTGAAATATCCCAATATTGGTAACTTGTTTTAACTCACATCACAAACCTTTCCATCACAGGAATTGAAAAAAGTTTGAGGGTTTCATTCCCAGGAATAAAGGACGGCAGCGGCTTTTGATTCTGGGTCTAAATCACAGTTAAAAAAACATACTCATTACTTATTTTTTAATAACCTATAATTATGAATAAATGACATCGTGGAAGCTTCCTATTCAGGTGATTATTTTGAATATCCCAACAGCCCTTATCATGCCGATAGATCAAACGGTGAATCTGTGTTCATCGTTCCTAACTTAACTAGAATTTGCGGCTTAATTTTCTCATATTCATTTTTCAACAAATTCTTACTCAACTGCCCTCCCCCCGAAGCTAATGTGTGGCTAATTGCCAGCCAATCATGCAAACGTCGGCATTGATCTGTGGCAATAGTAGACATGAGAATATGTTCAGGATACTTCGGTTCTTCACTTGCAAATAATAGCAAACGGTAATGTCCTGTTTCCCCAAGTAAACGAGCAACTTCGATAGCAAAATTAGTTTTGAGATCAAGATAATAGGGTAGCCACTTTGCACCATGTTGACGGTTATAAATCACCGTAATCCATAGCAGCATCGGGTGAGGATTCATAATAAACATGAATTGATTATAGCGAGTACAAACAAGACGTTTCTGAATTTCTTCCCTCGGAAGCATGATCCAAAGTGTAGGGTTAAGACTATTATTAATATTGAGAATATGAGGAAAAACAATATTTGCAATTGGCTTATTTTTGGGCCAAGTTGCTTGTTTGATAATTTCCTCTCGTGACAAAGCTGCTCGCAATGCTAAAGAATTTCGCTGTTCTGATTCAGCAATTGTTCCAGAGGAATCAACATCTAATGGATTTGGCTTGAGGGGAATTAAACTTAAATGATCTGTTGTTTCTACATTGGTAAGTATATCAAGAATTTCGCTAACTTTTTGAGGGCGATCGCCTGATGCTTTAGCAAGGCAATTCATCACCAAGTTTTCCACAGATTTCGGTATTTGTAATTCCGAATTAATGTCAGCAAAGGAACGTGGTTTTTCGTAGTGATGAACTTTGTACCACGCTCCAAAGGAATGAGTTGGTGCAACTAAAGGTAATTTCCCTGTAAGCATTTCAAACATCATCACACCCAGACTGTAGATATCAGAACGACTATCAAGTTCTTTGCCTTCCATTTGTTCTGGAGAAGAATAAGCTAGGGTGCCAAGATAGAAGTTAGTTTGATGGGTGTTAGATTGAAGCAATTTTGCAATTCCAAAATCCAGGATTTTAACTAGTTCCCCAAAGCTAGGATCTGCCACAACCATCATGTTGCTAAGTTTGACATCTCGGTGAATAATGGGGCAAGGATAACCGTCAATTGGGATACCATCATGGGCGCATTGTAAACCCAAACAGATTTGGCGCACCATACTTAAAAATCGCGGCAATGTGAGATGTTGTTTACGAACAATTTGGCTGAGGCTTTTACCTTGGAGATACTCCATCACATAGAATGGGGTGTTGTGCTCATCTACCCCATAGTCCATAACCCTAACTATGTGAATACTCTTTTGTCCCAATAAAGCACAAGTTTTGGCTTCACGTTCAAATCTTTCTCGCAAGCGCATCTTTTTATTTTGGATGGACATTGAGAGAAATTTAATTGCGACAGGTACACCACCCAACAGGTTATCTTTAGCACGGTAAACCCGACCCATCGCTCCAGTACCGATTAACTCCTGGAGGTGGTAGCGTTTGACGAGTAAGCGACCAATATTGGGGTCTGACATAGAAACTTGATTCCGATATTCAATAAACTTGTTTGCAAATCTCTCCCATCAGAGAGGCAATAGGGTTTTGGATAAGTAGCCTGGTAAAATCAGGGTTTTGGCTAATTCATGTCCATATTTTGGCACTGAACTATATTTTCCCTGAATTTAGTTTTCCCAATTTTTAGGTTAGTTATTCACTTTTGCAGATCTAAAACATATTTGTGATTGAAAAAGAGGAAAGGGGGCTTTCTAGCAGGGAGGAAGGGAGATGGCACTGAGCAAAGCTCAGAAAAATCAGAATGCAGCAGATGGGGATTCGACAAGGCAGCTTTTGGGGATTTTAGTCCGAATGCCAAAACCTGTCGGACTAAAATCCCCGTCACAAAACTTACTTGCGGCTTGTTTTAACACCCTACCGAGGAAATGTGTGTGGAGAAAAATATTGAGTTGCAAGTATAGTCATTTGTTGCACTTCTTGACTAATTGGTGCTGGTTTCATTTCGCCGCGAAAGTCTAATAGTTGAACCAGAATTAAGTAGCCTACTGCTAACAGGATTGAAATGACCCCTGTGATTACTGCCACGATTTTAGAACGGTTCATAATGATTACCTATAATAAATACTATATTATGCTACTACTAAATTGTTCTACACTGGTATAAAGGGGAATTTCTTAGGATGCCATAGAGATTGATTTCGTATTAAATGATAAAGTTTATTTAAAAGTAATACATAGCAGGCGATTCTTTCAGTTTGCCGGAAACCTAAATAGTTTTGCAATATCTGATAGATCAAACTTTTATTTTTATTTTTGAATTTAGGAAAGTGTAGGAGTGCTTGCTCTAATAGTTCTAAATATGCTGAATAGTCGATTAATAATACTTCACGAGCTAAGTAAAAGTAGGATAAGGCGATGGCTTGATGATAATTAGTTGATAGCCGATTTAATTTGATTAATTGCTGTTCTGATTTATTTAAAACTAAGAGATGACTACTAATCCAGAATTCTTTGGAGCGTGTAGAGACAGTAATGTTTCCATAACGACGATAAATAGAGTAACAACCTGGTTGATAATCAACTTTAGCACCGTTAATAACTAGAGAAATTAAAAAATCTCGATCTTGGGCTGCAAATAGTTTTTCATCCCATCCTTGACTATTTATAATTAGACTTCGGCGATAAAGAAATGCTGCTAATGCTACCCACCAAGTTCCTAAAAGTGATTCTAATATATCTGTTTGGGTTCCTGATATTTTGATGTCTCCTAAAAAGCTGGTTCCATCTGGTAAGTGATATTTGTGTCTCCAATCTCCATAAACTATGTCTACTGATTTTTTTTCTAAAAAATCAACTTGTCTAGCAATTTTTTCTGGGGATATATAATCATCTGCATCTAAAAATTGAATGTATTCTCCTTGAGATAAACTAAATCCCAGATTTCTGGCAAAGTTGCCACCACTGCGGGGGATTGATTTCCAAATAATTTGATGGCTGAAATTCTTGATAATTTCTAATGAGTTATCATTAGAACCGTCATCAATGACTATGATTTCTATATTTTGGTAGGTTTGGTGTAAGCAGCTATTGATTGCTTCTGATAACCATCTACCTGCATTAAAACAAGGTATGATGATTGAGACGAGTGGTAGCATATATTTTTCGGAATTTATCTGAGTAATTTTTAATAGTTTTAGAGAAAAATAAGTTTTAAAGCTGATGTCAACTAATAGCTACAAATGTATTTAATTTAGATATTCATTCCCAGTTTTATAAGTTGATTATCTGCCATATTCTTGGCTGGTAAAATAGTGATTGGCTAGCGATTTTGCCTGGTTGAACTGTGAATTTAAAAGATGGGATGATATCTAAGGAAGACATACCTGATTTGATGTATATTTTAGCACTGTAGCATCCTGGTAAAAGACCCAGATAGGGCATTCGCATTTGAATTTCAATTTTTCCAGGGAGTATTTTGAAGGTGTGATGGTCGCTAGCAGATGTGATGTATAAAACTCTTTCTTGGTATCCTGATAAAGCGGTAATGATTACTCCTAAATTAGCATGAACAATTGGTTTAGTTACTTGACATGTGACAGATAATATGGATGCATCTCCACATATTGGTGCATGAATAATTCTGTTTTGTGTGTCTTTAAAACAGAGGCAGGTGATATCTATTCCCAGACTTTCATGGGCTGATTTTGGTGGTAAGTGCATCATTCCTAATGCTTCATTTACATCTCCTGCTGCTAAATCTGCTTCGTATTGACGAATAACTGCTGTGGTTTCTCCAAAGGTAATTGCTTTTCCTTGGGATAAGTAAATTGATGATTGACAAATATTTAAAATTACATGGGGATTATGGGCAACTAGAATAAAAGCTGTTCCTTTTTGGCGTAATTCTGCTAACTTTTGATAGCATTTCATTCTAAATTTGATATCCCCAACTGCCAGGACTTCATCAATTAGTAAAATATCTGGTTCGATGTGGACTGCACAGGCAAATCCTAAGCGTGCTACCATTCCGGAACTATAGGTTTGAACGGGTGTATCTATAGCTTCGCCAATTTCGGCAAATTTGATAACATCTGGAAGTTTTTTGTGAATTTCCAGGGTTGTTAAGCCGAGAATTGACATGTTGATATAGATATTTTCACGTCCTGTGAGGATGGGGTTAAAACCTGCTCCTAATGCAATTAAAGGTGCTATTTTACCACGAATTTTGACGCAACCTGTGTCGGGTTTAATTAAACCGCTAATGATTCGCAGTAATGTGGTTTTTCCGGCACCATTTGCACCAATTAGTCCTAATGCTTCTCCTGGATGTAGTTGAAAGCTGATGTTTTCGATTGCCCAGAATTCTTGGGGACGCAGTTTTTGACTTATGCGATCGCGTCCTGTAAATTCTGTTAATATATCGTTGATTCCGTAAAATAGCGATCGCTTTAAGTTACGGCAGAATTTTTTGGAAAGGTCTGCTACTTCTAAGATTGGGATGTTTGTTGGGGTTTGGTTTAAGGGTGGTTGCTGAATTAGGTTAGTCATGACTATGAACCAATTTTTTCAATCACAAATGGCATTGCTAAACGAAAAAATATCCAAGTTAGTAGTAAACCTATGAGGGTAATTGTGCTAACGAGCCAAAATTCTGGGGCTTGTGATAATATTCCGGTGGTTGATAGTTCCCGAATTGTCACGATTAATGGTGTTACTGGGTTGAATTTTACTAGTATTCCAAATAGTCCTTGGTTTGGTACTGGGTAGATTATTGGGGTCAGAAATAACCAAAATCCACTTATTAATGTGATTCCTTTGGAGATGTCTTGATATAAGATTCCAATTGGTGCTAGTAGTAAACCAATGAAGGTACCGAATAATATAAGATGGATAATTGCGATTGGTGCGAGGATAATTGTCCAGGTAATAGGAATTTTAAAATAGATAAATAAACAAATTATTAATAGTAGCTTGATGCTGAAATTAAAGCAAATTTCTCCAAGTTTGGCAATGATTAATGCTTCACGGGGAAAGTTGATTTTGGTGAGGATTGATTTTGCTGCGGTGACTGCTTGTAATGGCGCGTTTAATGCTTCGATAAATGTTTGCCAAAGTGTGGTGCTAAACATGACGTATGCTGGATAGGGTATGTCTGTTTTTCCCACTTTGATGACGTTGGCTTGGTTGGCTAGGGTAAAGCCGATTGCTGTTATGATTGATGGGAGAAATGCCCAGGTTATTCCTAGGAGTGATTGCCGATATTGGACGGTGAGATCTCGTATCATGAATCGATATGCTAGTTGTCGTGATGCGAGGATGTCTAACTTCATTTGTTGAAGTAGTTGGAGTGGTTTTTTGAGGGTGTTTTTTGGGGTGTAGATGATTTCTGGTTTCACAATTAATTAATTTTTTTTAACGCAGAGTTTCGCAGTAGACGCTTTTGCGGCTTGCCGCAGGCTGGGAAGCGCAGAGTTTCGCACAGAAGAGGAAGAGAGGAGGAGATGAGGAATAAGGGAGAGGATGATGCGGAGGATTTTTCGCAGGATTTTGATTCCGAGGTTGGGAATAGGAAGGTTTTTTGTGAGGGGATATATTATTGCTATGTTTTTTCTCCATCCTAGGTTTTTGTAGCGTTGTTGAAAGTATTTGTCTGAGGTGAGGTTCCACTTTTTTTGTAGGTGTTTTAAGCTGCTGTATTCCCATTTGTCATTCCAACGGAACATGTAATAGTGGATGTCGCTGAGGTTGTTGAGTGGTAGTTCTGTTTGGTAGGTGACGATGGAGTTTGGTTCGAGATATATGGAACCTCCTGCTTGGGTGACGAGTAAACAGAAATCTAGATATTCTTTGGTGTTGAGGAGTTTTTCGTCGAGAAAGCCAAGTTTTTGAAAAATTTTGGTGTCTACTAACATGCAATGAAATTCTGCAAGTCCAGTTTTTTGACGTTGTAGTTTTGGGTTGATATCTGTGATTTTTTTCCCTTGTTTGTATATCCTGTCGATGATTTTTCCGTTGTGAATGCCTGTTTCTCCTCCTGCACAATGGATTTCTTGATGGAGGGTTTTTCCTTGACAAACTAGGGGGATAACTATGGTTGCTTCTGTGGTTTCTGCACAGTCAATTAATGGTGTTAACCAGTTGGGGGATACGATGACATCGTTGTCGATGAAAACAACATATTGACTTTGGTTATGTTGTAATCCAATGTTTCTTGCTTGGTTGGGGGAAAGGTAATGGTTGATGCGAATAAGTTGGAATTTGTTGATGCTTGCTTGGGCTTCTAGATATTTTTGAATATGGGGTGGTGAACCTGCATCTATATAGATGAGGTGGAAGGGATAATTGGTATTTTGGTAGATGCTTTCTAGTGATGCTTGGGTAGAACTAAATTTTTCTCTGGGAACTACGATTATTGTGATTTTGGTTGGGGAGGAAGGCATAATCAGTTATCAGTTGGAAAACTCTAAGATTTCGCTTTTCTTTGTGGAAGTTGGTTTGATTTGTTGTTGATAAATTTCGACTAATTCATCGTTGAGTTTTTCTATGTCATAGTGACTCCTGACAAATTCACATCCTGCTTTTCCCATGGTGAAGCAGATTTCTGGATGTAAAATCAGGTATTCTAGGGAGGATGCGATCGCGCTTTCATTCCGTTCTGGTACTATAAATCCAGAAACTCCATCCTCTATCAGTTCTGGGATTCCACCATGGTTTGTCCCAATTACTGGTAAACCTGTTAGCATTGCTTCTTTTAAGGTGTTGACGGGTGCATCTTGGTTTCCATCTTTTGCTGTGATACTGGGTGCAATACAAATGTGTGATTCATCCAGGATTTTAATGATTTCTTGTTGGGTTCTCCAACCAAGTAATCGAATTTGATTATTTAGCTTTAGTTGGTTGATGAGCTTTTCTAAGTATTCTCTCTCTTCTCCATCCCCAATAATCAAATATTCGAGGTTGGAATATTTTTGAATCACTTGATAAATTGCTTTAATCGCATATTCAATGCCTTTTTTCTCGATTAATCTACCAACTGTGACAATTTTTATTCTACTATTGGGGTGACAATAGCGCTGTTTAAATCTAAATCTGTGGGTATCAATCCCAGAACCATGAATTATTATTTTATTGGGATTACATCCTAGTTGGATGATTCTGTTTCTAAAGTAGTGGCAGTTAGTGAGAAAAAAGTCACCCTGAATAAACAATTTTTGATATACGTTCGTCCCGAATTTCTGGAGATACCAACTGATGTCATAACCTCGGAAAGATGTAATTAGTTTTCCTTTAACTACCCCAATTTCCCTGAGTTTCATTCCTTCGATTCCATGCATTCCAAATTGACAATGAATCACGTCATATTTGGGTGTATCGATAAATCGCATGGCAGAATATAGAAATCTCAGTGATGCAGCAAATCTTCCGTATTTAATCAGGTTGAGACTACGCAAAATAGCGATGGGGTTTTTATGGAGATTTTTAACTATCCAAGCTAAAGCTATGAATAATCTTAGTATATAGTTATCAGGGATTTCTCCCGTATATCTAACGTTTTTCAGTAAGTTGTATTTTTCAACATCTGAATGTAGTAAATCTGTATGATCTAAATAGTGTGCATAAATATCTATCTGATGACCTCTTCTAATCAAACCTGTAATTTGGTTCAGGATGAATGTCTCAGTTATTGCCGGGAACCTATCTACTATCAATGCAATTTTCATATCAAAAATTACAGCACATTAGCTGAATCCAAAGCAGTTTGAAATGAATTTACCAGCAATTAATAGGGGAGAAATCGAAAATTGTACCTATAAAAGTATTTACTTTCGCAGTATATTTATAGTCCTTTTATAATACCTTAAAATAGATGATTTTCGCAAAAATACTTACGAAGAAGGAAAATTAAAGTTACATGAACTTAACAGAAAAGTATCTTTCACCACTTCCTGGAGATGTACTAGGAAATTTACGTCGTGCTGATGGGATTTTGGAGAGTTTACGTACAGGGACAACACCAATTACAACAGTAGTAAATGAGACATCTGAACCTTTGAATACTGTGGATTGGGATGTGGTTATTTGTGGTGGAACTTTGGGAATTTTGATTGGTGCAGCTTTGGTACAAAAGGGTATCAAAGTGGCATTATTAGAACGGGGGATTTTACGGGGAAGGGATCAAGAATGGAATATATCCCGTCATGAGTTGCAAGTATTTTTGGAATTAAACCTGTTAAATCAGGACGAATTGGAGAATGCGATCGCATCTGAGTATAACCCCGCACGGGTTGGTTTTACTGGTGGTACAGATATTTGGGTGCGGGATGTTCTCAATGTTGGGGTAAATCCTGTGTATTTATTGGAAACACTCAAACAAAAGTTCCTCGCAGCAGGGGGAATGCTATTTGAAACCACTCCATTTATCTCGGCAACTGTACATCCTGATGGTGTCACCGTAAATAGTAAGTTTACAGCTAAACTGCTAATTGATGCTATGGGACACTTTTCAGCCATCACCCAACAAGCACGTCAAGGGAAAAAACCTGATGCACTTTGTTTAGTTGTGGGGACTTGTGCTGAAGGTTTTCCGGAAAACAGTACCGGGGACTTGTTGTTATCTTTTACGAATAGTGAAAAACAATGTCAATACTTTTGGGAAGCTTTCCCAGCTAAGGATGGAAGAACAACTTACATGTTTACATACATGGATGCACATCCCCAAAGACTGAATTTAGAAGATATGTTTGCTGAGTATTTCCGTCTGATGCCAGAATATCAGGGTGTGGAATTGTCCCAGCTTGATATTAAGCGTGCGTTATTTGGTTTTTTCCCTTCATATCGTCAAAGTCCATTGCAAACACCTTGGGATTTTATTTTACCCGTGGGAGACAGCAGCGGAAATCAGTCACCTCTGAGTTTTGGTGGATTTGGGGCAATGGTACGTCATTTACAGCGGTTGACAGTAGGAATTGAAGAAGCGCTACAAAGTCAACAATTATCAACTACAGCTTTAGGTTTATTACAACCCTATCAACCCAGTTTGACAGTGACTTGGTTATTTCAAAAAGCCATGAGTATGGGTGTAAATCAAAAAATTTCCCCAGAACAAATTAATAATTTATTATCAGCGGTGTTTGTGGAAATGCAGAAATTGGGTGAACCTGTGCTGAAACCTTTTTTACAGGATGTCATTCAGTTTTTGGCTTTAGCGAAAACGTTATTTTTAACAGGTTTGCTGCATCCTTTATTGATTATCAAAATAATTCCTCAAGTTGGTTTATTAACTTTGCTGGATTGGATTAGACATTATCTAAATTTGGGAATTTACTCACTTTTATTTTGGATAAGTCCTATATTTAAACCTCTTATTAAACACTTGCCTGTGGCAACACAATATTATTGGTATCGTTATGTTGATGCCTGGAAATATGGTTCTGGAGGAGATTATAATCTGAATAATTAGTTGTTGAACATATATTAATAACTAGTCCCACAAAATTAAATTTCCCAGTCAAGATAAAAGTCACGAAGAGAAATATAATCTATGGGTTTACCAACGCTAAACCCATAAATAACACCTGGTTTTCCATCTTTGGTATTTGACATTGTGCCTAAATATCAATATTAAAGTTATAATCTTGCTCTTGCTGTATAAAGATGATCTAAAGTTGAAGCATAACAATTGACATCTAGATTTTATTAAACAAAAATATAAATATACTAAAAATAGTCAGAAAACAACCTTTTTAAAATGCTATTAACGTTTATTTGTAGCTTATCTAGCTAACCCCTAGCACCGTAGTCAATGGACTTCCACAAAATAAAATATCCTTGGGTTTTAGTAGCGTTCGATGGTTCCTGAGCCTGTCGGAACGAAGTGTACCGGAGGTAAGGACTGAGCGCTCGCACCGAAGTCTTGCCGGAAAAGATTGGGATGTCTTTTGTACCATGGAAAATTGGATAATTATTTAATCGGAAGTCACTAAATACTCTACTTTAAATAAAATTAATCAGATGATTGAACCACAACCCAAAACCAATAGATACTTCGGAGTCACAATTGGTTTATTAAGAGAGCGTGAAGGATTCTTAGAAGAAATTCGTCAAGGAATTAGATTACCTAGTAAAATTATGTCCTTACTAGTTTCTAGCTCTTTATTTCTAGCTATTTATGGAGCCATTATTGGAGCTTATCACAGTTGGATGCAAGCTTTATCATCTGCAATTAAACTACCAGCTTTGTATCTCATGACATTGCTAATTTGTTTACCAACTTTATACTTTGCCAATATTATCTTCGGTTCTAAAAGAACCTTAGCTCAACATTTTGCCTTAATTTTGACTGCGGTATCTGTAACTAGTGTTCTCCTATTTAGTTTCGCCCCAATTAGTCTATTTTTTCTCATTACCACCAATAGCTACCAATTTTTCATATTACTAAATGTTGCTATTTTTGCACTAACAAGTTTAATTGGAATTTCATCCCTATACCAAGCTACAAATGTAGTTTTAGAACAAGAAGGAGAAGGAATTGCCATTAGAAGAAAAATAGTACGTTCTTGGTTATTCTTATATGCATTTGTTGGTAGTCAATTAGGATGGACATTGCGTCCATTTTTTGGTACACCTGGTTCAACTTTTGATTTATTAAGGGAAAGAGATGGAAACTTTTATTTGAGTGTGATTCAGTCGTTAGCATATTTATTCGGCATTCACTCTCGGTAGATTGTAAGGCACAATTGAGAATCTAAATTTAACTTAGTAAATATATGTTGCACAAGAAAAAAAACGGAAATAACCACTTTTCCGTACTGCTGGGACTATTACGCGATCGCCAAAACTTTTTAGAGGAGATTCGTCAAGGGGTAAGATTAGAAAATAAGGCGATTTCGTTGTTTGTTACCAGTTCCATATTTTTTGGTATATATGGTGTAATACTCGGCTCATCCCACAGCTTTGCTCAAGCCTTAGTAAGTGGTATCAAACTGCCAGCTTTTTATTTACTCACACTAATTATCTGTTTTCCCACACTGTTCTTTTTCAACGTTTTATTCGGTTCTCGCAGCAGCATCCAACAGCATTTTGTGGTTCTCCTCACCGCTGTTTCAGTTATAGGTGTTTTGTTATTTAGTTTTGCACCCGTAACCCTATTTTTCCTCATTACTGCTCCCAAATCTTACCAATTCTTCAAACTATTAAATGTCTCCATCTTCATGATTACAGGTACATTTGGAGTCAAGTTCCTCTACGATGGTATGCAACTACTTTCCCAAGATAATGAAGTTGGCAAAGCAACCCGAACTAGTATTCTGAGATCATGGTTACTTTTATATGGTTTTGTGGGGATGCAATTGGGATGGTTTCTCAGACCATTTTTTGGTGCACCAGGAACAAAATTTGAACTATTTCGCGCAGTGGAAGGGAACTTTTACTTAAATATTGTGGCAGCAATATCGGAAATTTTAGGTTATAAATAGTTCAGTTTCAGCACCAAATAGGAAATAGCAATTCTATTTTAATTATCATATTTTTGAGGTTCAGATCCCCGACTTCTGTGAGAAGTCGGGGATCTGAACCTCAATGTTTAATTTTAACTAACTAAAATTTATAAACTTTCAATTTAAACTAGCCAATGTCCTGCTAAAAACGCTAGTTAACTTAAGTTATCTAATTATATATAAATCAGTATTTTTACGCACTTATTTCAATTTGCAACCCTGAAAAGCCTGCTGTTTCATGATTGTTTTCAACAACATGTACAAAAAATATAACATATACTGAATATATACTTTAAATCCTAATGTACGTAAAAATAGGCAAAATCAGATGCACAACCTCAGAAAAATGACTTTAAGAGATATGTCAGAGTGTGGATTAGCGTTACGTAGATTAGGTGACAATGCTCTCAGCATGGAAGAAGTCAGCAATAATATCATTCAATATCTATATAATAATTTTGTGGACAGTTCACCTAATGATAAATCCTGTGTATTAATTCGTTTTTTCAAAACCCACTCATATAGAGATTTGACTCCTGATTTACAGAAACATGCCAAAGAAATATTAAGTACTCCCACCGTATCAAACAATTTAAAATGCTTGACAATGCTGGCAACTGCTGGAGAATTACCAGAATGGAATTCACGACATCAATCTGTTGGACATAAAGCAATTCCCTTAGCAAATGAAGATGCGATCGCTCGGATGCCAATGCTTTCCCAATTAGTTCAACAATTAGGTCTAAATCCTGGAATTGTGGTGCAACCAGATCCCAATTTATTAACAGATTTAGAACAGAGAATGTACAATGTATTTTATGTTCCTAATGCATTAGATAGTCCCTATATTCCTGCACAAGAATCATTTGTGATACCCTTTAATGTCAAATCAGTATTAGGCTTTGGAGGATTATTACCTTCGGGAAATATATATAGTATATTGATGTTTTTGAGGATATTTATTCCTCCAATGGTGTTGAATCTATTTCGCCCTTTAGCCTTGAATATTAAAACAGCAATTCTTCCTTTTGATGATGGTTGTGTTTTTCAGGAAGATTTTCAACGACTTTCTAATATGGAAGCAGTGGAGAATTATCAAAATCAATCTTTTAATTATCTAAATTCTAAAATTGCTACCTTAAATCAGTTACTAGATGTTTCTGAACAATCTACTATTACTCAATCAGATAAACTAGAAAAAGCAATATCTAACCTTCATGAGACATTAGAGCACTTACAAAAAACTCAAATTCAACTAATTCAAAGTGAAAAAATGTCTAGTTTGGGTCAAATGATCGCAGGTATTGCCCATGAAATTAATAACCCAGTGAATTTTATTGCTGGGAATGTTAATTACGCTGAAGAATATATTCACAGTTTATTAGATTTATTGAAACTCTATCAAGAAAAATTTTATAATGTTCCGCTAGAAATAAAACAAAAAATTGAAGAAATAGAGCTTGAGTTTCTCACATCTGACTTGAACAAAATCATGAAATCTATGAGAATAGGAACGGAGAGAATTCGTGATATTGTTGTTTCGCTGCGAAATTTTTCTCGTCTTGATGAAGCAGAAATCAAAGAGGTAGATATTCACTCAGGAATTGATAGCACCTTGATGATTTTAGAACATAGGTTAAAGCCTAGAGGCAACTATCAAAAAATAGAAATTATTAAAAACTATGGCGATTTACCTCCAATAGAATGTTATCCCGGTCAAATTAATCAAGTATTTATGAATATCCTGGGTAATGCTATTGATGCATTAGAATTAGGTGTTGGGGAAGAGTCCCCAGTTCAAACACCTCAGATTGCAATTTATACCGAAATAGTAAAGGAAGAATGGGTAGTAATCAAAATTGTTGATAATGGTGTGGGAATGACACAAGAGGTCTCTTCTAAATTATTTGATCCGTTTTTCACCACAAAACCTGTAGGTAAAGGTACAGGATTAGGATTATTTATCAGTTATCAAATTGTGATCGAAAAACATTCTGGAAAACTTGTATGTAACTCTCAAATAGGGAAAGGTACAGAATTTATGATTAAAATTCCTATGAAAAATCCGGGATAAACTTGGAAGTATCTTATAGTACCAATTCAAAAAATGTTTGCAATACATCAATCAAGAATATGAGACGCGATATATCACGTCTCTACGAAAGAAATTCATCTCATTCTGGGTAGGGTTCTTAGTTATAATGGGGGTCAGGTAATCTGTCGCAAATGTTTTTAGAATCTGTATCAGTTAGAACTTACGCAACTGGCACATTTTTTTCGTAGGGTGTGTGACACTTCGATCAATTTGAAAGGAAAAATAAAGGTTTTGGTGTCACGCACCAACCTTATAATTGTGACAATCGCGTAAGTCCTGTAAGTTTTTAGCTAGCACTGATATTACTGGTAATTAACTGTCGATACTCGCTTTTTTGTTTCACACCTTTGACTTCATTCACTAGTTCCTTATTTTTAAAGAACTGGACTGTTGGTGTACCCGTAACCCCAGCATTTTCAGCAATATCTCGATCTTGATCTATGTCTATTTCCACAAAGTGAATTTGATTGTCAAACTCATCCACAACTTTATTTAAAATTGGTTTCAAAGTTCGGCAGGGACCACAACCAGGAGAAACATACTTTACAACTAACAAGCGATCGCTTTCGTGGAATAATTTACGTAATGCGTAACCACCTTCATGACGTGTAGCATCAAGATTAAATTCTCCAGTGCTAGATTGCTGTATTTGTTGTTGATGCTGTAATTCGTTGCTGGGTGTCTCCACCTGAGTATGAAATTCGGTAATTAATCCCTGCAACGATAACCATCTTTCTGATAACATCGCTGCCATACAACCAGAACCAGCTGCTGTAATTGCTTGGCGGAATTCGTGGTCTTGGACATCACCAGCGGCAAATACCCCTTCTAAACTGGTCTCTGCTGTCCCTGGCTTGGTGACGACATACCCCACCTCATCTAATTCTAATTGTCCTTTGAATAGGCTGGTATTGGGCTTGTGACCAATGGCATAAAACAAGCCTTTTGCGAAGATGCTGCTTTCTTCACCAGTTGCCGTGTTGCGAACCTTGACACCTTCCATTGTACCGTTGCCGAAAACATCAATTGTTTCGGTGTTCCAATGCACCTGAATTTTTGGGTTACTTAGTACCCGATCCTGCATAGCTTTAGATGCCCGCATTTTATCCGATCGGACGATCAAATTTACCTTGGAACCATATTTAGTTAAATAAATTGCTTCCTCTGCTGCCGAATCTCCTGCTCCAATCACTGCTAAGTCAGCACCGTGAAACAACGGAGTTGCACCGTCACAAATCGCACAGGCAGAAATTCCCCGGCTCCAAAATTCATGTTCACTTGGTAAACCTAAGCGTTTTGCAGTGGCACCTGTGGCAATCACAATGCTATGTGTCTTAATTTCCCGCTCTTGCGATCGCACTGTAAAGGGACGCTGGCTTAAATCTACCGAAATCACATCTTCAGTATATAACTCTGCTCCCCAACGCTCTGCCTGTGCCTTCATATTATCCATTAAATCAGGACCTGTAATGCCTTGTGGAAAACCGGGGAAATTCTCCACTTCCGTCGTTGTCATCAACTGTCCACCAGGTAAGCCTCCTGCTTGGAAACCTTCAAATACAACAGGTTTGAGGTTTGCCCGTCCCGCATAAATTGCCGCAGTATAACCCGCAGGACCCGAACCAATAATTACTAAGTTTTCTACTGTGGAATTTGTCATAATTAGCTCTAATAAACTCATAACGACTACGCTTAATTCAGTATAACATAGGTCATAAGAAGCAGGGGAGCAGGGGGCAAGGGGGAAGAATTGGAACGGAGCAAGAGCGTCCTACCCCTCTGCCTCTTCAGTCACCGAATCTAAAGCACATCAATTTACCCTCACAACGTCCTCTGTTTACATGGAAACAGCGGTAATTTAAGAATTCTTTACAATCGTGATTTGAAAAAATACCTACTTTAGCTAAAAATAAGATGAGAGACTTTCACAAATCTTAAATCTTAAACTTAAGTAGAGGAGTTTAATTATATGGACGGTATTGATTTTCGTATTGCCATTGTTTTAGCACCCATTGCGATCGCAGGTGGCTGGGCAGTATTTAATATTGGAGCAGCAGCTTTGAGACAGATACAAGGTTTTTTGAATAAGGAAGTCTAAATAACTAATCTCCATATTCCGGTAAATTAAAGTAGAGACGCGATATATATCGCGTCTCTCTCTGCTATTGAGTTTACGGCTTCAGCCCTGAGGTTAATCAAGCAAACCCCAAATCGTTACCCTTCCCAGCATGAACTAGGGCTAACTTTTGATACTTTTCGGCATGTTCAACTAATTCCGCTGCTTCCGTGGGAGAAATTTGACGTACAACTTTCCCCGGAACACCAACCACCAGGGACATAGGTGGAACATCTTTGGTGACAACCGCACCAGCACCAATAATGCTGCCAGTACCTACCCGTACTCCATCTAACACTATTGCACCAATACCAATTAAGCAGCCAGCTTCAATGTGAGCCGAATGAATTACCGCTCGATGCCCTACAGTTACGTGATTTTCTAAAATGGTGGGTTTTGTAGGATCACAATGGAGAATCGCCCCATCTTGAATATTGCTACATTCACCAATGTAAATTTTTTCAACATCTCCCCTCACAACAGCACCATACCAAATGCTCGCTCCGGCGGCAATTTCCACGCAACCAATAACGACTGCGTTATCAGCAACGAAGGATGCTTGAGAAAAGTTGATGGGAGACCAGTGGGAACAGTTAGACACGATAGAATGTGAATACAATAACCAGAGATACTGGAAAACCTCCTAAATTCCGGAGGTTAGTCGCAAAATTAGAATATCATAGGTCAAGCTGTGATGTTATTTTGTGCAAAACATCGGTTGTTGATTTGATGGCGGAAGTGTGATTTTTAATTAAAAATTCAACTTTTCCAACTAAAAATTACCAACTGAGAATTCCAAGTAATTTCAGAAGAAGCCTTGAGGTGACTGTTGGACTTGATATTAAAATTTACTTCATTGAGTCACAGCCATTTAATCATCTGAGTATGAGTTCAAAAAGTCTCAAAATCGCCGATTCGACTGGTAATCACAAAAATATGTTGAAAAGCACTTCATGATGGATTTAGCATTGCAGTACCCGATTTTTGGTCCCGAAATTCAGTGTCCCCATTGTCGCCAAACTATTGCGGCACTGACTTTAACTGATACCTATTTGTGTCCCCGTCATGGAGCATTTGAAGCTAATCCGAAATCTGAAGAGTTAGTTCACCTTCAGTCGGGACGGCATTGGCGAAGATGGGATAATGAATGGTATCGTCAGCATACTCACCCTGATGGAATTCGCTTTGAGATACATGAAGCGTTGGATAAACTCTATACACAGGGTTATCGAGCAACCAAGGTGATTATCGCTCGGCGTTATCAAGAATTAATGGGTGGTTATTTGGAGCGTAGCACACCTTGGCGCTCTGGGCAGTCGGAAACCACCTCAGCTAGGCTTTATGGTTTACCAGTGGAGTTTAGTCCGGAGCCTGTGGGAGAATCCTGCTGGGAAGTGATTAATTTTGATTTGGAAAAGGAACCTGGTGTACCTGTAAGGTATCCTTATTTTCGATTGTTCGAGTAAGTTAATGGGTTTTTAGATTTTGGATTAGTGGTTTTTTGCCAAAACCTGTAGTGCTGAAGTCCAAAATTTATAACCGAATATCTCAAACCCAAAATTCCATGCACCACGTTTCGATTCGTACCGCTAATATTCATCGCGCGATCGCATTCTACCAACTACTGGGATTTAAGGTATGCGATCGCTTTACTACCGGATACACCCTAGCTTGTTGGATGGAAGGTTTGGGTGGCAGAATCGAACTGATTCAAATTCCCGAACCAAAACCCGCTGCTGATGCATTTTCTGATGAGCATTATGTGGGTTATTATCACTTATCTTTCGATTTAACAACAATAACCCCCGATTTGCCAACTTGGTTAAGTAATCTCCAGGATGATTTTGTAGCAGCTTCTGCTAATCACCCTGATGAGTTACAACCATTAAATATCCTTCTAGAACCTACTCAGCAGCAAATAAGCGATCGCATTTATGAAGTAGCCTTTATTGCCGATGCTGATGGTTTACCCTTAGAATTCATCCGAATTCTGGCAGATTAATAAATTTACATTAATTTTCAGGTAAATTAGGTAGGGTCTGCTGTATAGCCCTTTCGGGCATCCAAGAAACGCGTAGCGTTAGCTGTAAAAGTCTTCTAGTGGGGGTAGGGGCTTCTCATGATTAAATAATGGTCTGGTTATTTACGCAGTGCTGTACTAGTGAATCTCCCCTTCTACTTTTTTCTAATTCTTGTAGAAGATAATAAAAATAATTTTTTATGGAGAAAATTAGCTGTATTATGACTATTATGTTAAAAGTAAAATAAAATACTCTGATATTTGGCTTTTTTTGTGGAATATCTCTCCCATTTACGATAATTCCAGGGTTATACTTTGTATACTTTGGTTATTTATTATATAGTGTAGGGTAGTTTTTCTGTAGTGTTGCCGATCCAATAACTAGCCCGAACTTACTAAACTACATAAGAGTGAAAAATTTCTGTAACTTCACCTACAGATATCGCCATAGAATCAATGTCTGTGTTCTCAATATTATATCGCCACCGTGTTCCATTACTGATATTGAGTCTGTGGTTAACCACCGTACTATTACTCAATGATTATTCTGCGTATAGTCAGCTAAATGCTGGATATCAAACAAACAATATCCACAATACATTCAACGAACTAGTGAGGGTAAAGACCACGCCATCTACAGTTACAGAAAAAGTCCAAAAGACTATCTTAGCAAATGGTCTGACTGTTCTAACTAAGGAAGTACATACTGCCCCAGTAGTAACAGTGCAGGTTTGGTATAAAATTGGTTCTCGTAATGAAGAAAGAGGACTAAACGGCATTGCTCACCAGTTGGAGCATATGATGTTCAAGGGTACTAGTAGCCGCCCTATTCAGTTTGGACGACTGTTTAGTGCTTTGGGCAGCGACTCTAATGCTTTTACTAGCTTCGATCAAACAGCTTACTATGGAACAGTGGAAAGGGACAAGCTCAAAGCCTTATTGGTTTTGGAAGCTGATAGAATGCAGAATGCTTTGATTGATAGGGAAAAACTAGATAGTGAAAAGCGGGTAGTGATTTCTGAGTTACAAGGCTACGAAAATAGCTCAGAATATCGCCTAAATCGGGCAGTTATGCAAGCTGTATACCCCAATCATCCCTATGGTTTGCCAGTGGGTGGAAACAAAAGAGACGTAGAAAAGTTTACACCTGAGCAGATTCAGAACTATTATCGAAATTTTTATCATCCGAAAAATGCAGTTGTGGTGATTGTTGGAGATTTTCGGACTCAGCCAACAATAGCGGCAGCGAAAGAAATATTTGAAAAAATTCCCTCACTTCAGCTAAATTATCCCAGTAATACACCAAAAATAGCAATTAAGTCTGAAAATATAGAATCTCATCGCCCCATTATCCTCGAAGAACCAGGAGCAGCAGCATTATTAAAGGCTGTATATCCCTTGCCAGGTGTGACTCATCCGGATGTAGTGGTGTTGGATGTGATGGATTACATTTTGTCAGAGGGGAGAAACTCCCGGCTGTATCGAGCATTGATTGAATCAGGTTTAGCCAGCGATATTTCGGCTTCAGTCACAAGTTTACTGGAAGCAGGCTGGTATCAAATTGATGTTACAGCATCTACTAATCAAAAGCTATCACAAATAGATACAGCATTGCAAAATGCGATCGCTAAATTAATCAAAAAGGGAGTGACTGAAGAAGAAGTCACCCGTGCTAAAGCACAGTTAGCAGCAGGAATTGTTCTCGGTAATCGAGATATTACGAATCAAGCGATGCAACTAGGTAACGATGAGATAATTACAGGTGATTATCGCTTCATTGATACTTATTTGAGCGCTATCAACCAAGTAACAGTCCAAGATGTGCAACGAGTTGCCAATATTTATCTTCAGCCCCAAACCTTAAAAGTAGGGTATTTCCAACCAACTCAAGCCCCAATCAATACAAAAAGTATAGGACTTACGCATTGACAGGAAAGCTAGTTTATGTATTCAAGCGGCACAACTAGCATTCAAGTTATCCAAAACATATTCACGAATAACTTTTGTGAATAGATTCCTTTGTACTTCATACCAATTGTCAATGATGTTTTCAGAACGCATTTTCTCTAAACGAACAAATGCTTGAAGTGAGCAGAATATATGTGTTTTGATTGCGTGGCTATCTCTAACCATAAACCTACAAATGCCACATAGCTGTTTTACTGCTCTATGGAAACTTTCAATACCCCAATGTGTGTCATGAATAGTGATAAATTCAGTTCTAGTTATTTGTTGTAAGACTTCTTTCTGATTCTCGTCATCAGGCTGATAAAATATGTAGTGTCTAGAGTCTTCTTTCTTAAACACTTTCCTAAACAACTTTACAAATCCAAATTCTCTTAAATGAGTTATCAAACCTTCATCGTAAATCTCTAAAGTACTTACCTGACAGTACTTTCCAGGCTCATTTGATACTGTTCTATTTTTTTCAACTCCGAATAAAAAACCTAATTTCTGGTTTCTCAAAAATTTCAGATTTTCTACTCCTGAGTACCAACTATCCCCTGTGACTATTCGCGGCTTTAATCCCCAATCAGTCACTTCTATTAGCATCTCTTGGAAATAATCATTTTTGGTTTTTCCCTCCTTCTTATCGTATATCCTGTAATTTATGGGAACACAATTGCCTCGAATATCGCTGTAATAAAGTGTTATTAAATTTAAACCTTTAATCGTTTTATGATATTTACCAGACCAAAAATATCCAATTAATTCTGCGTATTTTGGGTTGCTGTACAGCTTTTCTATTACTGTATCATCAACACTTAAAATCCCTCCTTCTATATTGATTATCTCTTTTACTATGTCAAATAAATCTTTTGGCTCGTATCTTTCTCTCAGCAAAAACCTATTCACACTATCATGTGAAACATCTCCCAAGATTTCTGCCAATCGACTGCACCCTCCATGCTTTGGCTCCGATAGCAAGAACAGGGTGTAATGTTCCAAATTACATTGTGCTGTCGAGGGTTTGCTGATTTCTCTAATTGTCCGATACCTTGAAAGTAGACGACACCGTTTTCCAATGCATTATTTTACCATCCCGTCAATGCGTAAGTCCTAAAGTAGTACAAAAATAAATTCAATCCAAAATATTGAAAACTTTTCCTCCGGGAGCTTGAATCCAGCAGAGGTGAAAAAATACTTACCAGCAATCGATAGTAATTCAGATTCAGCAGTCCGAACCCTACCACAACAAATCACTTTAGCCAATGGGATGCGAGTTTTACTATTAAGCGATCGCAGTACTCCAACAGTAACCCTTAGTGCTCACTTTAAAGCTGGTTCAGAATATGACCCCGAATATAAAGCAGGATTAGCATCGATGGTAGCCGACAGCTTAATGAGCGGCACCAAAACCAAAGATGTTTTAACATTAGCTAAAGCTTTAGAAGACAAAGGTGCCCATTTAGACTTTGAAATTACCCGTGAAGGGGTACGGGCGCAGGGAAGTAGTCTCGCGTCAGATATGCCTATATTATTAAATACTTTATCTGATGCAGTCAGGAATCCAACCTTTCCCCAGAAAGAAATAGAATTGACTCGGCAGCAGACTTTAAGCGGATTACAGCAAGATCTTGACGACCCAGATGAGGTAGCAAGAAGAACCTTCGTGCAATCAGTTTATCCGAAAACTCATCCATTGCATATTCTCCCCACACCCGCAAGTATTAAACGAGTCACCCGTGCTGATATTGTGAGCTTCAAAGCCAAACACTATCGTCCCGATACAACCATCCTCGTCCTAGTGGGAGACTTCAATTCTGCTCAAGTGCGATCGCTAATTGAAACCGAATTCGGTAATTGGCAAGTTTCAGGAGAACCCCCAGCAGTCCATTACCCAGCAGTAGCAATCCCCCAAAGTCTAATCAACATCAACTCAGTTTTGCCAGGAAAAGCCCAGGCAATTACCTACATGGGTAGTGCAGCCATCAATCGCCAAGATCCCCGTTATTATTCTGCATTAGTCCTGAATCAAATTTTGGGTGGTGACACCCTATCAAGTCGTTTAGGAGCAGAAGTTAGAGACCGTCAAGGGTTAACATACGGAATCTACAGTAATTTTTTAGCGGGTAAAAATTCCGGAACATTTTTAATCGAAATGCAAACCAACCCGGAAGACGTAAGCAAGGCGATTGCTAGTACACGTAAACTGCTGGGAGAAATCCACCGAACAGGTGTCACCAGACAAGAACTTGAAACAGCTAAACGTACAGCCATCAGCAACTACATAGTATCTCTAATCAACCCCGAAGAACTAACTCACCGCATCCTGATGAATGAAGTCTACGGACTAGATGACGACGAACTTAGGTCATTCACCGCCAAAATTCAGTCTGTAACTCTAGAACAAGTAAATCAAGCTGCAAAAGAGCTACTTCATCCCGATCAAATTGTCGTTGCGACAGCAGGTCCTGTGGTTGTTGCCGGACAACGCTAATTCCAGATCGATCTGTAAACCAACAAAATAAGTTAACTTAGGTATAGATGATATTCTTGTTCAACTAAAGAACCCGGATTTTGATTAATATCCGACTTGTGACAATAAAAAAGCTACAGAAAAATAATTAATTATTAGCTTCCCATGAACATCCTCAGTAATTTGCTATCTCAACCAGCCCAACCCACAACCTCCAAACGTCAACGTCGGGGAATTGAAATCAAATCCCCCCGTGAAATTGATATCATGCGCCAATCGGCGAAAATTGTTGCAACCGTACTTAAAGAAATTACTGAGTATGTACAGCCAGGAATGACTACAGCAGATTTGGATGCCTATGCAGAGAAACGTATCCGAGAAATGGGTGCAACACCTAGCTTCAAAGGTTATCACGGTTTTAAAGGCTCCATTTGTTCCAGTATCAATAATGAAGTAGTTCACGGTATCCCCAGTAATAAAAAAGTGATTCGTACTGGAGATGTCCTCAAAGTTGATACTGGTGCATTCTTCCAAGGCTTTCATGGTGATTCCTGCATTACCATTGCCGTTGGTGAAGTCACCCCCGAAGCTGCAAAATTGATTCGTGTTGCCGAAGAAGCCCTATATAAGGGAATAGAACAGGTCAAAGCCGGAAATTACCTGCTAGATTTAGCCGGGGCAATTGAAGACCATGTAAAGGCAAATGGCTTTAGTATTGTGGAAGAATTTACCGGACATGGTGTTGGTCGTAACCTCCACGAAGAACCCTCAGTATTCAACTTTCGCACCCGCGAAATGCCCAATGTCAAGCTTAGAGCAGGCATGACCCTAGCGATTGAACCAATATTAAATGAAGGTTCTAAGCATACCCGCACACTTTCCGATCGCTGGACAGCCGTCACCGTAGATAATTCCCTTTCTGCTCAGTTTGAGCATACGGTGCTTGTAACCGAAACCGGATATGAGATCCTAACGGATCGGACAAAAGTGTAGGGGGTCTAATTCCCCTGCAAGTAGCCCTCTGACAAAGTTAAGTGGAAGCAAAGCCTCCACTTACTTTACGCTATTTTGTGTCGGGGTAACACCTTTGGGAAGTCCCATGACCCCGCAAAGGTGCCTTCTGAAATCCCTGTTACAAAATAGACTTATTACCTATTAGCTGTAGGCATTTTTATTAGGACATTTATCTATATTCCTCTTCCCTTTTAGACAAATTTAGATAAATATGTCCTAACCGAGATGTCCACTGCCATATCACTCATTACTTGTTTTTTAGCTGAAACAGCAAGAAGCCTCTCACCTACCCGCCTACGGTGTACACACAAGTCTTTTAGAGTTGCCTCCCAGGCTTTTCGATCCCCCAACCCCCTTAAAAAGGGGGCAGAATACCTCTCAAAGTCCCCCTTAAAAAGGGGGATTTAGGGGGATCTACGACGATTTTGATTTTGTACAGAGATGTGTGTACACCGTAGCCTACCCGCAAGGGAGGTGATGAGATGAATTGCGTAGCGTAGCGTGCCGTAGGCTTGTGAGATGACGACAGTTCTGTGGACAAATTCTTCCGCAGGAAGAACAGGGGACAGAACATGGAGGAAACGAGCAAAGTATTTCATAATTTGGTATAGTAAACTTGGTTCACTTCACCCGTATTGGTGTCTGATAAGCCTCTGCCCAGTAGCATTGCGACTATTGGTAAGCGACTCCGTTGCACAGCATTGAAGTAAGTAGGCACATCTTGATTAATACAAATATCCATTGGGCTGTCCCATAGCGCGAATAAGCCAGCACTCATCCGGGGCAGTAAAATTTGTAGGGTACAAGGTAAGAAATTGTATAGTCTGCGGAGGGGCTTCTCGTGGACTTAAAACAAAGCTCAGTCAATGTCTTCATAGAAGAGTCGCTGAGAAGCCTACACTGTATGCTTGCATCAGTGTAGGAGTATGTCACCCAAAGGGATTGGGAGTTGTAACAGCGATAACTCCAGCGATAGCAGAAGCTGCCAAAGAGACGAAAGCTGTATTAAATAACCACCAAGCGGCACCAGCAACTGTTTTTTGGGTTTCCGCTGCTTGTTCCTTAGCTTGTTTTTTAATTGCTTTTAAGCGTTTTTGGGTTTCTTTCTGGATGCGTTCAGCACGATGGATGACACTATCACGAGCAGCTTCCATACGGTTGACAATTTGCTCTGCTTGCTCATTGGAAATATCAGGACGGGAACTGATGATGGCAACCAGCGTATCACGGTCAAATTCACCTAAGCGATCGCGTAATGCATCAAACCCTGCTTCTGGGTCATCAAATAGTTTACTAAAGTCCTGTTGAATTCCTTCATAGTTAAGTTCAGGACGTTCCAGGGAGTTGAGATAACTACGAACTTGCTCGAAGCTACCATCAATTACAGATTGCATTTTTTGCTGAATCTGTTGGAATTGTTCCACAATCGAGTTGCGAGTTGATTCGATTTGATCGACAATGCGGTTTGCTTCTTCTTCGGAAATATCTTCCCGTTGAGATAACAAAGCGACAATTGTGGAACGATCGAAATTACCCACACGTTCTGTTAAAGAACTAATTCCAGCACGGGGAGAAGACAACAATAGTTGTAAATCTCGCTTGATTCCTTCGGGGTTGAGTTCTTCTTTGTTGGTGTTTTGCAGGTATGATGCAAGATTTTGTTGAAAATCTCGAACTTTCTCGGTTGTGCGTTTTGCTAAACGTCTTGGTGCTTTAACGATTTTGCCAATTGCTGCTTCAACATTGTCGATGTTGCGGTTGATTTGTTCTTCACTCAAATCTCCCCTTTGAGTTAAGAGTTTTACCAAGGTTTCCCTATCGACTTGGGAAAGACGATCTTTAAGTGCTGATGCTCCAGATTGAGGATCATCTAGTAACTTTTGTAGATCCTGTTGAATACCTTCTGGGTTGAGTTCATCCAAATTGGTATCACGGAGGTATTGCGCTATACTGCTTGTGGTTTTTTCGTATTGTTCCTTGGTTTTGTCTACAATTTCTTGTGGTGCTTGTAGGACTTTATCCCGTACAGAAAGCAAATTATCAATGACCTTATTTACCTGTTCTTCGCTCAAGTCTTGACGCTGACTGAGTAGTTTTACTAGGGTCTCTCGGTCAAATTGGGATAGTCTTCCACGTAAAGCTGATAATCCAGCTTCGGGATCTTCTAGTAATTTGCTAAAGTCCCTTTGAATTCCCTCTGGATTCAACTCATCTAGGTTCGTATTCCGCAAATAGTCCTCTACACCTTGACGAACTTCAGCAGCTTTAGCTTTTGCCTTTTCTTGTAATTCCTGCGCTTGATTGAGAATGCGATCGCGGTTCTCCTCAAGTTGACTGACAATATTGTTAGCTTCTTCAGAACTTATATCTTCACGCTGTTCCAGCAACTTCACCAAGGTATCACGGTCGAACCCTTGAAAGCGAGAATTCAACTGTTCTAAAGCAGCTTCTGGATTTTCCAACAATTTACCAAAGTCACGCTTAATTCCTTCAGGGTTAAGTTCATTTTTACCAGTTGAGCGTAAATAATCCTCAATTTTGGTGCGGAAATCTTGAGATTGATTAGTATCAACTTGTTGCTGTACAGTTGCTAAAACCTCCGTTCTGATGGTTTCCATCTGCTGGGAAATTTCAGCGATTCTAGCTTTATCAAAATCACCACGTTGTTGTAGTAACTGGGTAAAATATTCTTGATTTAGTTCTTGCAAATGCTTACTTACAGTTGCTGGATTCGCGTCAATATCAAAAATTAGTTCTTGAAATTCATCAGCGATTGTAATTCTATTTAAATGCCAGGGTAAGCTGTTAGCAATATATTCTTCAATATCTGCTTTAACTGTATTATTTATCGAATCAGATAAGGTTCTATTTACAGAATCACTAACTTTGCCTACTTGATCTTTAGCTTGTTCTTTTAGATGTTGCAGTTGCTGAGAAATGGCATCTGTATCCAGATTTTCAACTTTACCTTTCAATTTTTGCAGTTGATTAGTAACTTTATTAACATCGATATCAGATATATTAATCTTTTTCAAAACGACTGGTAAAGCAGCACCAACGCCAACATCAATAGCTTGTTTTACAAACCCATTTCCTCTACTAGTTCCAGTTCCTGATGCGACTAACTCCTGTAGTTTGTTCGTTAATTTTTCTGAGTTTAACTCTTCAGGACTAGCTTGATTGATCAAACTGATTACTTGCTCAGTTGGATTGCCTTTACCACTAGAAAACTGTTTCCAAGCTGCTTCTAATTGCTCGGCGATTTTATCCACATCTTCCGGAGAGAAATCTGTACGACTACTAACTAAATCAACAAATGTTTGCCGATTGACATTTTTGAGTAAATTACCATCAGCAACAGATGTTAAGTCTACATCCTTGAGCAACTTATCAAATTGATTCCGAATTTCGTTAACATCAAAGGAAGGTAATTTTAAACTAGAAACTGAACTCTGTAGCGAATTTTTAATACTTTCGGGGTCTAAACCAGAAGTTAGTTCTCGACGGACAGTTGCGGTGATTTCTTCAACTGTTGAAACCATCTGTTGTTTCGCTGCATTTGCACCCAAAGCAGTAGTCGCTGTCCCCATTAATCCTTGCACACCACTACTAACAGTGTTGACAAAAGAGCCAATTAATGAACCGACTGCACTTGAACCTAGCCAAACAATTAGAGTGAAGTAACTCGACCAGATGACAACACCAATGATACCCCCTAACAAGGCACTTTCAATTAGGCTTAGTTTGACTGCTAAAAAAGAAGCAGCGAATAAGGCAATTGTGGAAGTTATCAATGCCCAAAAACCGATTTTAGATTCAGCTTGACGGATTGTCTCACCCAAACCCTCGTTAGAGTCATCATCTGAACCTGAACCAATACTTAAAGATGAAATACCTACAGCTAGGGAAAAATTTGTTAACAGAAGTTGAAAAGCAAAAGCCATCAATATCCCAGCTAACAATGCTACTAGGAATTTTGGTCCAGAAAATATCAATGATGCAGTTTCAGGACTAACAATATTATCTGTGACTGGAATTTGCGTTATTCCCAATAGAATGAGTGGATTTTCTAGCATAATTTGTGCCTGAATTTATGAGTATTTGTAAGCAATAGAAAATTATTGCTTTGAGCAAATTAGTTTTATCTACCCTTCAAGGATAAAAAATTAGCCATATGCCACCATCTTTCTTGGGAAAGACTTGCTTGATTCCTTCGATATAGATTTAAGGATAAATTAATGCCTAGAAGATACTTTATAAAGTAAAGCTTAGTTTTGTAGTCTGTTGAAATTACCATAGTTCAATAAAAAAATCCCAACTTTTACAAAAAGCTGGGAATTAAAATAATTCGCAGTCCGCAATACCCGCTATCACGGGAACCTATACCCCTGCGGTATATTTACAACGGAAAACCAGTAGTGATATGTTTTATGCGATCGCGCGAAACAACCTACGCTCAACAATGCACAAGTTACCTGACAACTGATAAATAACTACAAACTACTACTTAAACCAACTCTAAATGTTAATCCTGGACTGTAAGTACGATTTACGCGTTCATATTTCTCACCTAATATATTGTCTAGGTGAAATGTCAGTCCCAAATTTCTACTTACAGGGACACGAGTACTTAAATCTAGGTTAAAGAAAGATGGTGAGAAATCCGTATTCTTATCACCAGGATTCAAAAAGAAAGCCCTACGTCCCCCACTATAGTATGTTGCAAACAAATTAGCTTGCCAACCATTTTTCTCATAACCGATACCTGCTTGAGCCACAGAATAGGGAATCATACCTAATTGCAACCCTTTCTCTACACCTGTTTTGATTTGAGCATCTGTATAGGTATAGTTAAAAAAAGTTTTCCAAGCGGGAGAAATTTTTAACTGTAATGCTGCTTCTAAACCGTTGGTATCAACTAAACCAATATTTTGCCATTTTCCCCTAAGAATTCCTAAACGATTATCTAAACTACTACCAAAATATGTAAACTGCCCGGTAAAGTTTTTGGATAAGTTCAAGTCAATTCCTGCTGTCCAAGAAGAACCTGTTTCTGGTTTCAAGTCCGGATTTTGCAACCAACCATGTACAGTATCATATGTATACAACTGGTCTAATCCGGGGTTGCGTTGTCCACCTGTCCAACTACCTCTAAATGCTACCTTTGGTGTAACTCCATATCGCAAACCAACACTAGGATTAAGATAGCTACTAAACTGACTATCAAAGCTTTGTCTTAATCCTAAATCTATTTGTAATTGTTTGCTAATATCCCAAGTATTAACTGCAAATAATGCAGTGTTGCTGAGATTTCTATTTTCATCTTGATTTAGAGAAATTCTGCTGGGAACTGTACTCTCAACTTCACTACCCAAATTAGTATTTTTAAAATCTAAACCCCAACGTAACTTATTAGTTGGTGCTGTTTTTAATTCATGATCTATTCTCGCTGAAAATATTTGTGTATCTAAGATACCTGTACGATAAAATTCCCTACCTCCTGAGACAGTAGGACCATAGGTACTGAAGTAATCTTGGGTATAACCAATTGTCGTAGTTAAATTAGAATTATCCCCAGTTCCTAATTTTGCTTTCCAAGATAATCCCAAATTCAAACCGTCATGATCAAGTCTATCTTTTTGTAGTGGAAAACCAAAATAAATTAAGCCTCTACGACTGCTGATTTTGCCCACATCCAAATTTAAACTATTTCGAGAATTCAAATCAAAGGCAATATTCCCATAATAACTACTGGCAGCAGTATCAGCATTGAATAAATAACCGTCAGCACCACGGTTAATAGATGCTTGGGGAACTTTATAGCGATTATCGATGAAGTTTCTTTCAAATCCAAAGCTATATTTTACCGAATTAGCTGCACCACTATAGCTAAACTGTTGATTATTAAAGTTGAGAGATCCAAATTCAACAGCACTATTTAATTTGGGCTTTAAACTACCTTCTTTAGTAATGATATTAACGACACCACCAAATCCAGAACCATATAGAATATTCGATGCACCACTGGATAATTCAATTCTTTCAATAGACTCCACCGGGATACCATTTAAATCAGTCCCACCATGGTAGGTATTGACATTGCTACCTAGGGGTCTACCATTAATTAGAAATGTCGATTGATTAATTGATTGCCCTCGATAATATGTTCCAGTGTGAATGTCAGCAGCATACCCAGCATCATTAATGGCAAATCCTGGAGTCCTTTTTAAAACATCAGCGACATTATTTGCACCTTGTTTTTGAATTTCCTCCTTTTCTATGACATAAACTGGTGTTGATTCGGGAACAATATCTTTTTCTCCGATGACATCCAGATCAATATCTGCATCTTTTTCTGATGATTCTTGATTATTGCCACCTTCTGAAGGTGATTGTGTTAATAGTTCAGCTTTGGTTTCTGCAAGATTAATATCACTAATGTTAGGAATTTGAGATTTTTCTTCTCGATTGAGTTGGGCAATCGCAGGTTGATAAATAGATGTCAACAGAAAATTGAGCAAGATAAATTTGAACACAAGTAAGCTTGTTTTCATGCTGTTATTTCAGTATTTATTGGTAGAAATCTGTAAACTGAGGGATAGTTAATGAATGTATTTATTCATCGAACGATTCAGATTTTATGATAAATCTGATACAAATTCATTAATGATATGTAGATAAAAATATGACAAAATGTCCTATTATGATGAAGTTATGATTTGAATGATTAATGCATAAAAACAATAAAGATTCTATTATTTTGTAGGTGAAAATAGCTTTTTTACAGAAAATGTGCAATTTACATAGCAGAATCTGCGGTAAAGTGCTGTAATTTATCAAATACTAAAAACCCCAATCTACTTAAATGAGTTTAAATAAATCGGGGTTTTCTAAAAGGGTAAATTTTGGAAGATATCGGATTAACCCAACCACTGTCCACCGCGAAAACGCCAACGAACAAATAGTATCCGCATTAAACTTTGTGAAGTAATAAAAACCGCTAGCCAAACAGCAGCGTAATGAAATAATACTAAACCAGGACTGATATTTTCTTTAGGTATCGGAATAGGCAGAAAACCAAATATCTTAACACCACAAAGAATAAAAATAAACTCCCAAATTCCGGCTAATAGCTGATAAGCTGCGGGCCAATCTCGATCCCAGCGATATTTTTGGATTTTGTCGTAGAGAACATCCCAAATTAAACCAAAACTTGCCACATAGGCTAATATCCAAAAGAAAATATTGCCTGGAGAACCACCAACTATCCCAAAAACAAAGGGTAAAGAGACAGTAACACCTACAGTAAGAAGTAATAATATACGAGTTTGCCAACGACCGAGTAAAGTTGGGGTCATAGATTCTGAGGTTCGATTGTAAATAAATTATTAGCAAAGAAGGTTTCTATGTTCTTCTTTTAATAATTAATAATGCCTATAGTTTCCGAAAAAAATTGTTATTTCCCGCAAATGTTCACTTTATTTAACTTGATCGACATATTTTTTCAAAGCTTCCCAGCGTAGCACCTCTTCCAACAGAGTTTGGTATCCTAGGGCATTAGGATGTAGCCCGTCAGCGCTAATGCGATCGCATATCCAGTTTAAGTCATGTTCCATCCACCGCTGGAAAACATCTAAATAGGGTATTTGCCTTTCCTGACAAGCGATACGGGTAGCTTCTTTATAGAGATATTGATCACGATGGTTATAATGCAGGCAATCTAAAAACGGCATCTTCGCTTCATTCACGGGTACCATCCCCACAAACAACACCGGACATAATTGCAGCGCTAAATCCAGTAATGAAATAATTTCGGCGTTAAACCGCTCAAATTCAGTGTAATTCTTGCCATCAAGCCGACCAACCCGTGATGAATCATTCACACCCACCGATAAAATAATTAAATCAGGGACACGGTTACGTAATTCACCACGATGACGAAACTCGACTTCTAAACGTTGGGCTACTTGCATCGTGCGATCGCCTCGCACTCCCAAGTTATATAATACGTGTCCTCTGCTATCTGGCAACAACCACTGACGACGTAATCTTTCTACCCAACCACCACCATCAGGATCACCAAACCCATAAATCAAACTATCTCCCAAGGCAACAATCTTCAAAGGTTGAGTTTGTTTAAGCTTTGGTACCTCAGATACCTGCATCGCTGCATGTGTTAAAAATGTTGTCATATTAAACAGAATATCTTTATATTTCGACAAAAATCTATATACTTATATACTATTTTCCTATATTGGGGTGAGAAAATAGATATTTGGATGAAAATATATCAAAGAACAATCAAGGCGAAAAATGGAAACATTAGAAAATTACCAGTTGATTCTTGAGGCTGGTAAAACCACAACCGAAACGGCTTTACAATTGTTTGACACTCTTGAGGCTGTAAGTTTAGACTTTATGATCGGTCGCTGGCAAGGCTCTGGAATTGATACAAATCACCCAATGGATGGTTTATTAGAGACATCTAATTGGTATGGGAAAGAATTTATCGATCCTGAGAATGTACACCCTTTGTTATTTTTGGATTCTCAGGGAAACATTTTTAAGGTTGCACCCAATCCCACGGCAATGAACTGGGTTTTGAAGTTGCCAATACTCAAAAATGACTCTCTCAAACCTTTGCTGATGCTGACTAATTCCTTCCTAAAAACCGAAAAAAGTCAAGCCAGACTGCGAATGATGGAATATCGAGGTAAGGTTAGTGCCACTATGGTATACGATTACCTACCAATTAATGACTCTTTTCGCAAAGTAGATGAAAACACTGTGTTCGGAATTATGGATTTTAAAAACTTACCCCAGCCTTTCTTTTTTGTTCTCAGACGATGCTCTTGAAATTACTAGTCTAAGGGGAAAGGTTGAGGATTCCCAAAATGTTTAATAAATAAGCGGCTCGGTTGTCAATCGAGCCGTTGGTAATGTCATTAAGTAATGTGAGGTGATTGCATTTTCATTATTGCGGGAAGTACTATCAATAGTCATGTACAGTGGAATACATTCGTGAAAAAAGGGAACAGTGAACAGGGAAGCTTGCTGATAACTGATTTAACAAGGTGGTTTATTGAATACCCATTTCCACCACTGTCCAAATGATCTAAGCATTCGCATTTTTTTTACACCAGGTGCCCTAGCCGCCGCCAGTCCATCCACAGCTACTAAACAAGCATATTGCAGCCCTAGGAAACTATCAACGGCAGCGTAAGGACCACCAAAAGTAATAGCCCCAGCAGCATAAGCTTTACCTTTATCATTACGCATTTCTGTCAATTCAAAGTTATTGGCGACTGCCAAACGTCCGATGGAATTGAGGGGCAAACCGTAATGTCTAACTAAATCATCCAACAGCGGATTAGTTGAAACCTTAGCATCTAATCCAGTGGCATCAACGATAAAATCTGCATCCAGGATCATTTGTCCAAAACCCTTTTCTTCAATGTGGGTGATGGTTCTGCCTTGGGAATCTCGTTCCACCTGCTTGACTTCACCAAATTGGATGCTGTACCATCCTTCCTTTAAAGCCTGTTCGGTGATTTTTTGCCAATCTTGGCGATCTGCGGTGGTGGTTCCTCCCCAGTCAGCAAGTAAGCGTTGACGTTCATCGGGGCTAGCTGATTCTAGCATTCCCCGAAGTTCACCGCCCCAACAAGCTTTGGGCCAGTTGAAAGGTTGAAATTCGTAGTGATTTTTGACTACCCGTTGAGCCTTACCAAATTTGTTGCCCTGGGGTTTAGGCGATCGCATTAAATGCAGAACGGTAATATTTGGGTTCTTTTTCCGAGCTTCGTACAATCTCTGCACAATCCGTGAGGCTACAATTCCCCTTCCCCGAATCAATATTTTACCACCCCGTCGTTCCAATTGCTCATACACATGGTCATGCCCTTCATAAGCATTTACAACTGAGGTTTTATCGTTATATTTTTCTCGATATGCTTGCAAATCATCTAAAAACTTAATTGCCGGATAACCAGTAGCTATATGCAAATATCGGGCAACTATAAAAGCATGATCTCCCTGTCCTTTGGAGTAAGCAACGCAATAGCGACCATCATCAGTTTTGCGAATCCCCCTTACTCTCCCATAACGGTAAATTCTATCCCACTCGATCCGCTGCGCTTCCCGATCGATGGAGTCAAATACATTTCCCGCACGGGGGGTATAGGTTTCTGCGAAGGTTGGTTCACTAAATACTTGCCACAAATAGCGAAATGCCTGATTAAAATCACCTTTGCCAAAATCATGCCAAGCTTCACGCAAAGCATAACTTGGATAACCCCAAATATTATCAGGGCAGGAGTCAGAATTGGAGCGCAATCTCTCGTGTAAAGGAATTTGGGAATTTAAACAAAGCCGTTTATACCGAGCATATGGTGCTGCTTCTAAACCTAGTGCGATAATTTTATCAGTTTTTACACCGCTGATTCTCAGTAAATCCACCCAAATAAAACTACCTAAACCCGCTCCCACAGCGAGAAAATCACACTCATTTACAGGTAATCCGGTGGCATGGAGGGAGTTTACTCCAACCTGGACATTATTAAATATTGGTGGGGGAAAGGCATTCCCTAAAGGGGTTGCAGGTTGTGCTGCCCGCCAATTTGGGTCGGGGAGATTGGTATGGGGGTTAAATTGAATTGTTGAATCAGAATTCGATCTAGCAATAGGAGGATTGGCAACTCCAGGAACAGCAACATTAAAAGTTACAGTAATTATATAGGGACCAATTTGAATATTATCCCCACTTGTTAATACTGTTTGTAGTTGTTCTTGACCATTGACAAAAACCCGATTTACACTGTTTTGATCGACTACAACTAATTGCTCACCTTGCCATTCAATTAAGGCATGATAGCGAGAAACTTCGCTACTATTTAATAACATTCTGGCGACACGCTGCCCATTTTTTTCCGCAGGCATCCTGGCAAATTCTCGTCCAAAGGTAATTGGAGGAGCTAATTGTGGTTCTCTTCTTTCGCCTGTTGTTGGGTCTTCCCAACTCAATTTTATTTCGGTATTATTGTTCATTACTGATTAATTAAGAGTCAAAAATTAGAGAATTAAAAGTTAATAAAAAAACAGAAATTATATATGTAAATTTAAAGATGCCGAAAAGCAACTTTGGTTGTTATTTGATATCTCCTGTTATAATTTTCAGTTTTTGGGAGAAACTAAAACGCTAACAGCCGCAGCTAAGGAAGTTCCGCACCAAGGACAACCAACATCTAAATACTTGGGTGGGGATATTCGGTGACAATTAGGACATTCTAGTCCGTAGTTTCCCTGAAGGTTGAGTGGCTGACGAGGTTGCTGTTGAGGAGGTTGCTGTTGATGATGGCGATGAGGTTGCTGTTGAGGAGATGCCAAAACAGTTGCAGCCACATTACTTTCTTCGGGAACAGATATCACCAGAAGTTGCACTTGTCCCAAAAAAATAACACTGCCTGCATGTAGTTGAAGTTCTCCATGAACTAGTCGCTGTCCGTCTATAAGGGGAGGGTTTTGCGATCGCAAGTTCCGCACCATGAAGCTATGCTGTTGCAAGTTAAAAAATATTTCAATATGTAAACCGGATACAGTAGGATGGCTCAGAACAATATCACATCTAACTGGATCCCTACCAATACGAACGGTACCGAGATTTTTAGCTGATTGATTCTCGTAGATTGTCTGAGTATAGTTTTTACCATCATCATGCCACTGTAAAGTTAGTGCATTCATCTTTCTGACTCGCTAACTCCTACGTAAAATAACTTCAATTCGGTTCTATGTGATTCCTAACACGATTACGCAAATGCTTACAACTATTTTCAAGAATTTAGAACAAACTTAAAGAACCAAGCCAGGACTAAGCTAAATAATGCCTACTTTACCTTGAAGAAGCTAATTTGTCTGCAATGCGTGTAGTTTCTGGTAGTCGGTACTTAGTAGTGCAGTTTAAAGTGTATTCAATGGCAGTAGCTAAACTGATTCGATGACCAGGAGAAACATAAACTGGTTTCACACCACTGCGTGTTCGTAAGACTGCACCAATAGTTTCACCTTTATCTGTCAAAGGTTGCCAACTCCCTTTAGTATCAGCCAAAGCATCATGTTGACCAATAAACCAAGATTTAGCTACACCAATAGTCGGTATATCCACGAGTAAACCTAAATGGCAAGCAATGCCAAATCTTCGAGGATGTGCCGTCCCTTGACCATCACACAAAATCATATCTGGTGTAGTTTTAATCTTTTGTAAAGCATCTAACAGCGCTGGAATTTCCCGAAACGACAGAAAACCAGGAATATAGGGAAATTCGGTGGGACGATAAGCAATACTAGTTTCCACCAGTTGTAAATCTGGAAAACTCAGCACAGCTACCGCAGCGCGGCTAACTTTACCATCCTCTGTAAAACCCATATCCACCCCCGCCACATATTGAATCGGTTCGATAAACTGATCTTGGTTAATGACTAGGTTTCTGAGGTTTTGTTGAACTGCTTTTGCTTCTTGGGTAGTTAATGACCAACTGTGAAGTTGATTAATATTCATAATTTATTTAGGTGTGGTTTATATTTCAACGTAACTAGATCAGGAACAATAATGACGAGTGGCGTAAATTATGGGTATGGGGATAGAAACAGGGTGTACCTCCGCATCTGCTTCGCAGTTGGTTTGCTATCGATGACACTATGGGGATGTATGCCGAACTTTTCGAGAGTGGGATGGAAAACCTATAGTAATTCCCGTTATGAGTTTGAATTTCTTTACCCAGAAAATTGGCAATCTCTCTCTGTACCCGAAAATAATGATGGTATCGGTTTTATTTCACCACAACACCCGGAAGTTGAAATTCGAGGATGGGCTGGAAGTTTTTTAGCATCTGAGTTGCAAGGAGGTAAACAAAACTTAAAACAAGCCATTAAGCCGAATTTCCAGACCAAACAGGGAATTAAAGGGACACTACTGGTGGAAGTCACATCACAAAGAATTTTAATGACTCTGACCTTGAGCCAAGGACAAATAAAATATTATTGGCAAGGACGTTGCAATAGCCAAAATTTTGCCAAATATTATCGTTTGTTTTATTACATAGCCCAAGAATATAAAGTTAAAAGTCCTGAGTCGTGATCGATATTTAATTTCACGTAAATCAATATTGAGAAAGCTATTTAGAGGATAAAAACTGTGATTTGAATTTTGCCACTCAGTGTTAGATTTAATGCTTTGTGACTCAAAATTAGGACTCCGGTATTTATAAACATTCCTTAATTTGTGCTTAACTATCTACAAAAGTTCTCCACAATCTGGCTAAATAGTGGTTTAGAGGGGACACAAACCTGGTAGATTTAGCTATCAGCGAGTAAAAACAGGTAAAAATGAAAGTCCTGGTTATTGGTGGCGATGGCTATTGCGGTTGGGCAACCGCTCTATACCTCTCTAATCGAGGTTACGAAGTAGCAATTTTAGACAGTTTGGTGCGTCGGCACTGGGATAATGAATTGGGTGTTGCAACCCTGACTCCCATCGCCTCGATTCAGCAACGCCTCCAGCGCTGGAAAGATTTAACTGGTAAGACTATCGACCTTTTTATTGGCGATATTAACAATTACGAGTTTCTGAAAGCAGCGCTGAACAAGTTTGAACCAACATCAATTATCCATTTCGGTGAACAACGTTCGGCACCGTTTTCGATGATTGACCGCGAACATGCGGTATTGACGCAGGTCAATAATGTTGTGGGGACGCTGAATCTACTTTATGCGATGAAGGAGGATTTCCCGGATTGCCATCTGGTGAAGTTGGGAACAATGGGCGAATATGGTACGCCAAACATTGATATTGAGGAAGGATATATCACCATCGAACACAACGGACGTAAAGATACTTTACCGTATCCGAAACAGCCCGGTTCGATGTATCACCTCAGTAAGGTTCATGACAGCCATAATATTCACTTTGCCTGTAAAATGTGGGGCTTGCGGGCTACAGATTTGAATCAGGGCATTGTTTATGGGGTGTTGACCGAAGAAACCGGAATGGATGAGATGTTAATTAATCGTCTCGACTATGATGGTGTGTTTGGCACGGCATTAAATCGTTTTTGTATTCAAGCAGCGGTGGGACATCCTTTGACTGTTTATGGTAAAGGTGGACAAACAAGAGGTTTCTTGGATATTCGAGATACTGTACGTTGTATTGAAATAGCGATCGCTAACCCAGCCGAAGCCGGGGAATTTCGTGTATTTAACCAATTTACCGAACTCTTTAGCATCGGTGATTTGGCGGGAATGGTGAAAAAAGCTGGTAACGCTATCGGCTTAAATGTAGACATCAACAATTTGGAAAATCCTCGGATTGAAAAAGAAGAACATTATTTCAATGCCAAAAATACCAAGTTGTTAGATTTAGGTTTACAACCTCACTATTTATCTGATTCTTTACTTGATTCGCTGTTGAACTTCGCTGTGAAGTATCAAAGCCGCATCGATGGTAAAGAAATTCTGCCAAAGGTCACTTGGCATCGCTAAAAAAACAAGGAGTTGAGAGTGGGAAAATCCGCGTTTTCCCATTCCTCTCCATCCCAACTTTGATTTTCAGGATATGACGGAAAACCTGAATCTAATTGGCAACTAATAACTGAATACAGCCTCCACTACAACTAGCGATTTTTTTTGAGCATACTTCGGCTAAAACTAATAGCTGATAACTAATAACTGATAACTGATAACTGATTTATGAGAATTGCTCTTTTTACAGAAACCTTTTTGCCCAAGGTAGATGGAATTGTGACCCGTTTAAGCCACACCGTCGATCACCTTCAACGTCAAGGAAACCAGGTATTAGTTGTTTGTCCTGAAGGTGGAATGACCGAGTATAAAGGAGCAAAAATCTATGGTGTGTCAGGTTTTCCACTACCACTGTATCCAGAATTAAAGTTAGCTTTACCCCGTCCTTCCATTGGTGAAGCTTTAGAGCGGTTTCGACCTGATATTATCCATGTAGTTAACCCAGCAGTCTTAGGTGTATCGGGGATAATTCATGCCAAGTTACACCATGTTCCCCTCATCGCTTCATATCACACACATCTACCACAATATCTACAACATTACGGTTTAGCCGCTTTAGAAGGCTTGCTTTGGGAATTACTCAAAACAGCACATAACCAAGCTGCATTGAATTTGTGTACCTCCACAGCAATGTGCAATGAATTAACAGCACATGGAATTGAACGAGTAGATTTGTGGCAACGGGGGGTAGATACCGAAACATTCCATCCCAGTAGGGTTAGTTTGGAAATGCGATCGCGTCTTTCCCAAAACCACCCTGATAACCCATTATTACTTTATGTTGGGCGACTCTCAGCAGAAAAGGAAATTGAACGCATCAAGCCTATTCTCACAGCAATTCCCAACGCCAGATTAGCATTAGTAGGCGATGGACCCCACCGCCAAGCTTTAGAAAAACACTTTGCAGGTACCAACACATTTTTTGTCGGTTATCTCAAAGGGGTGGAATTAGGTTCGGCATTTGCCAGTGTTGATGCATTTATTTTCCCATCCCGCACCGAAACCCTGGGATTGGTACTTTTAGAAGCAATGGCAGCAGGGTGTCCAGTGGTAGCGGCAAATTCCGGAGGAATTCCCGATATTGTCACTGATGGAGTCAATGGTTATTTATTTGACCCGCAAGCTGACGATGCAGGTGCTATAGCTGCCACACTACGACTCTTAGCAGAAACCGAAGAACGAGAAGCCATCCGCCAAAATGCTCGAAATGAAGCGGAACGTTGGGGATGGGCAGCAGCTACCCGTCAATTACACAGTTATTATCAGCAAGTTATCTACTCGCAATCCACAAAAGTTGCAGCGTGAAATCAGTTAATAGTTATTCAAGTTTCACTCGGGGATTTAAGCCGACCTGTACTAGTAGTCTGTCAAAATAAAATTGACAGACTATTAGTACAGCATAGTGAAAATGAAAAAAACGATTCTGAAAATTGTCAACCGTAATCAAAGCTCAAATCGATGTTTACATTACAAAATTAATTCTTGGCTTATTTGCCGACAAAAAAAACAACGTCAAAATAATACTTTCAGACTAGGCAATAATAAAAGTTATACGCCTCCCGTGAGTATCAGAATATAGCATCCTGAAACTACCGTCAATCCGTAGATCAATTTTTCTATATGTTAAAATTTCCTGACATCTTAACATATTAAACTTTAGTTATTTAAATCTTAATTGAGCCAAAACATTTTCTAAACTTATACAAATACCCAAAAGTGCGATATTTCACTAGATTAAGTGACATCTCACCTAAACATGAATCGGAGTGTTTAGATTTTAAGCGATCGCAATTAATATGTAGCAATTGCTGCATATGCTACTAAAATTGGTTAGGGATTTCAGTAGAAAGATTTAGTCGTGCCCATAAATTCAGTATTGGAATGGGACACATTCAACTCTAAATCCCAAATCTTAAACATATATAGAATCCCTAACCCAAAAACACCCATGACACTTCCCAACGCTGGTAGCGTCTTGGCTACATTAACTGAACTCACACAAGTAAACCTGGCTAATCCCCTACTGCACCGAGTTCAAGACATTTCTGTGAATGAATTTGCTTGCTTACTCGATTTTATTACTGCCGAATTTGAGCAATTTCTACGGGCAATTGATTTACTCAATAACGAAGCCCTAGAAACCATGCTAGAAAAGGTACTGGAAGCAATCACATCGAAAATTGGTCAAATACTCCAAGCAGAACACACAACGATTTTTTTGGTTGATAATGATAAGGGACAACTCTGGTCAAAAGTCCCTCAAGATCATGTCCATAAAAATTTAGAAATTCGCACACCCATGACGGTGGGAATACCAGGTCACGTCGCCAGCACAGGGACATGTTTAAACATAGCAGAAATATCAACTCATCCTTTATTTAGCCCAGAATTAGAACGGCAAATGGGCTACAAAATTCATAATATTTTATGTATGCCTGTGATGAGTAGTAAAAATCAGGTTGTTGCCGTTGTTCAGTTGGCAAATAAAACAGGTGATACAGCTTTTAGTAGCGAAGATGAAGATAGATTTCGTGACTTTGCAACAGCAATTGGCATAATTTTAGAAAGCTGTCAATCTTTTTATGTGGCAGCGCGAAATCAGCGAGGTGTTACTGCACTTTTGCGGGCAACCCAAACTCTGGGGCAAAGTTTGGATTTAGAAGTAACTTTGCAAATTGTAATGGAACAAGCCAGAATTTTGATGCAAGCTGATCGTAGTACGCTATTTTTGCATCGTAAAGAGATGAACGAATTATGGACAAAAGTAGCGGCAGCAGATGACGAAACTGTGATGGAAATCAGCATTCCTTCTAATAAGGGAATTGTTGGTTATGTGGCTTCCACTGGAGAAGCTTTGAATATAAATGATGCTTACAAAGATCCACGTTTTGACCCGACAACTGACCAAAAAACCGGATACTTTACACGAAACATTTTGTGTTTACCTGTGTTTAATTCAGCAAATGAATTAATTGGAGTCACACAGTTAATTAATAAGCAAAAGGGAAGTTTTACGGCTTCCGATGAAGAATTTATGCGAGCCTTTAATATCCAAGCTGGAATTGCTTTGGAAAATGCTCGTTTATTTGAAAGTGTTCTACTGGAAAAGCAGTATCAAAAAGATATTTTACAAAGCCTTTCTGATGCAGTAATCTCCACCAACATGGAAGGCAAAATTGTCACAATTAATGATGCTGCTTTAGAACTATTAGGCTGTAACCTATGCGAAGGCATAGGTAAAAGTAATAAACTATTTTGGGAGCATCATATCCTCAACCGTTTTGTTTGGGATATAGTGCCAATCGAAAACTTACAAATGCGCTTACAAGATAGTTTAAAAACCGGAGCTAAACATTATGTTCCTGAACAAAATTTAACTGTAGGAATATACCGAATTCCAGATATTTCTAGCCAGGATAAAGACTCTATAAGTCAGAATTATCACTCGATTTTAGCAGTCCGCAAATCCACTCCGGAAACACTTGGCGATTCTCCTACCCTGCGGGAAGCTAACGCAACGGAGACACTTCGTGAACGCACTACTCCCCAAGTCTTTATTCCTTGGAATCAACCACTCACCCCCCAGTCTCAGCTACTGAGTGCTAACCAGATCCAGCAAATTGAACGTAGCATCAATCTCACTGTCAACCCCCTAACTAACCCAGAAGGAGGTGTACGGGGGGGACTGGTGGTATTGGAAGATATCAGCCGCGAAAAACGCATGAAAACCACCATGTATCGCTATCTCACTCCCCATGTTGCCGAACAGGTGATGGAATTGGGGGAGGATGCATTAATGGTGGGGGAACGAAAAGATGTCACCATTCTATTTTCCGATATTCGCGGATACACGACACTTACGGAAAATCTTGGTGCTGCTGAAGTGGTTTCGCTGCTAAATCAATATTTTGAAACGATGGTGGAAGCAGTTTTCAACCACGAAGGTACCCTAGATAAATTTATTGGTGATGCACTAATGGCTGTATTTGGGGCACCTTTACCGCTTACGGAAAACCACGCTTGGAAATCTGTCCAAGCAGCTTTAGAAATGCGAAAACGTCTCGAAGAATTTAATCAACGCCGTATCATTGAGCAACAACCTTCGATTAATATTGGTATTGGTTTAAGTTCTGGGGAAGTGGTTTCTGGGAATATTGGTTCCCATAAGCGGATGGACTATACAGTTATTGGGGATGGGGTAAATTTGAGTTCTCGCCTAGAAGGTATAACTAAAGAATATGGTTGTGATATTATTTTAAGCGAATTTACTTACAATTTGTGCAGCGATCGCATTTGGGCAAGACAGCTAGATAAAATCCGCGTCAAAGGGAAACACCAAGCTGTGAATATCTATGAATTAATTAGCGATCGCACTACACCACCAGATGCCAATACCCAAGAATTTATTTCACATTATCATGCTGGGAGGGATGCTTACTCATCACGGGATTTTGCCACGGCAATTGATTGTTTTGAAGCCGCAAGGAAAATTCGTCCTCAAGACTACGCTGTAAAAATTCACATCGAACGCGCCGCAAACTACTTACATAAACCCCCATTTGCCTCTTGGGATGGAGTATGGACAACAAGTCAGAAATAATGACAAATGTAGGAAATAGGGAACTGTATCAATACTTACTTATTAAAATTGCAACGCAATGTTCTAACTCGCTGCCGATGGGTTATTCTGGGCTATCCCCCTCACTCTGGAATAAATTCTCGCCAACTTTAAGTTGCTTTCTTGCTTGTTTCAATTGCTTCCACAAGCTTTTGATTTGCTCATAAGCATCTTCGGGAGACAGCTTGCCAGAAGTTTCTAGATTACAAATAAAACTTATTTTCTGAGCAAACTCTTGGAGATTGGCGTTAAAAACCAAATTTTCTGGCTTAACTTGACCGTAGTAACGACTACGAGGATAAAGAAAATCGTCCTTTTCCATTTTTCTTTTGTCCACTGATTAAATTTATCCTCCCATCATTAAAAATCCGGTCTTCTGGTAAGTAACAATTGATAATTATTATCACCTATTATACTGAATATATACATTCTCGCCAAAAAGACAAATATAATTGTATTAGTATATACTTATTTTGCCTCAACGAACTTAACTAACACAACCGCAAAAAAACTGATATTTAAAATAGGGAATTGAATTATCAATTTATCTAATACTGTAACTTCAAATACAGAATTAGATAAGTATCATACCAAGAGTGGGTCAAACCTTATCAGTTAAGATTCAATAGTATAAAGGTTGATAAGTTAAAGATAAAATAATTAAGCTAAAAGCTCAAAAACCAATTCTCCACTATGTCTGTGAATAAAAAGTTATACGAAGGTAAAGCCAAAGTTATCTACTCTACGGAAGATCCTGATATTCTACTGGCTGATTTTAAAGACGATGCAACTGCCTTCAACGCTCAAAAAAAGGGAACCATCACCGGAAAAGGAGTTATTAATTGCATTATTTCTGCCAAATTATTTGCAGAATTAGAAAAAGTTGGTGTAAAAACACACTATATAAACAGTGTATCGCCAAATCAAATGCTAGTGCGAGCAGTAAAAATAGTACCCCTAGAGGTAGTAGTCAGGAATATTGCAGCAGGCAGTCTATGTCAGCAAACAGGATTAGCACTTGGCACAGTTTTAAAAGTTCCCCTAGTAGACTTTTACTATAAAAAGGACGAATTAGGCGACCCGCTCTTAACAAGCGATCGCATTACACTCCTAGAACTAGCCACACCGGAACAAGTGGAAGCAATTACTCATCTAGCATTGCAAATCAACCAATTTCTCATTGGGTTTTTTCGGCAATGTGACATAACTTTGGTGGACTTTAAGCTAGAGTTTGGCATGGACTCGCAACAACAGATACTACTAGCAGATGAGATTAGCCCAGATACCTGCCGTTTGTGGGACATTTCCACTCAAGACGATTCCAATCGCCGCGTATTGGATAAAGATCGCTTTCGTAAAGACTTAGGCAACGTGGAAGATGCCTACCAAGAGGTTTTACAACGGGTGTTAAAAGCGGTGGAAAATCAGCAATAGTCGGAAGATAGTAGTCAACTACTTCAAAGCCAGCAGCAAAGAAAGAAAACTGAATCTGACAGCTTTAAGAGCAAGTTTCCACCATGCTGCGCTATTGTTAATAGTCTAATAGCGAGGACAAACAAATCCAAAAACAGCCTTGACTCTTGACTATTGACCAAAGACTATTAGCTAATGACTAAATAACTACTTTGTGACGGTGTGTGGACGTGAAGAGGAATTTAAATAAAATGCGCTTATCTCCGGTTTTGGCGACAATGGTGGCAATTACAGCCCCCCTAGGCAGTTCGTTGAGTGTAAATGCTCAAACTTCTCAAGAACAGATAAATCCTGAAGTCACCACTTCAGTAATAGATCAGCCACAGGAAAAAGTGACAGCACCTGTCACTGATTCAGGATTGGAAAAAACATCACAGCAAATTATTGTTCCGACAGTAAATCAAGCTGATAGTCTCAAAACACCCGTAGTAGTACCAAGCAATTGGGAAAAAACGGCAAATAAACTAAACCAAGCCGCTTTACTCAAGCCATCTGTATCCATTTCCCCCCTCAACACCACAAACAAACCCAATCAATCCTTATTAAAAAAATTGGGAACCGTGGTTACAGTTACAGGGCAAACACCCACTACAGGGACTCAACAAAAACCCATTATCAGTCAAACTCCTGCCCCTGTTCCTCTCCCAGAACCAGTTCCGGAAAATCCACCAGCAATAGAACAACAACCAAATACTGTACCCGCGCCAAATAGCCCTACAGGGCAACCAACCCAGCCAGATATAAATTTTGGACAACCAAATCAAGCAGCCCCAGAAAATAACGCCGCAGAACCTCGCGTTTTAGTTTCTGAAGTGGTAGTTAAGCCCCAATCAGGACAACTAGCACCAGAATTAGAACAGGAAGTTTACCGAGTTATCCGTACCCAAGCAGGGAGAACCACCACAAAATCCCAACTTCAGGAAGACATCAACGCTATTTTTGCCACAGGCTTCTTTTCCAACGTTCAAGCCACACCCGAAGATACACCTTTAGGAGTACGAGTCAGCTTTGTTGTGGCAGCCAACCCAGTTTTAACCAAAGTTCAAATTCAAGCCAACCCAGGTAGTGATATCCCTTCAGTTCTACCTGCCAAAGAGGTTGATGAAATATTTAAATCTCAATATGGTAGAATCCTCAACCTAAAAGAATTACAAGAAGGCATCAAACAACTAACCAAACGTTATCAAGACCAAGGTTATGTCCTAGCAAACATCATTGGTGCCCCACAAGTTAGCGAAAACGGCGTTGTCAACCTGCAAATTGCCGAAGGTGTAGTGGAAAATATTCGCGTCCGTTTCCGCAATAAAGATGGGCAAGAAACCAACGAGAAAGGCGATCCAATTCGCGGACGCACACGCAATTATATTATTACTCGTGAATTAGAACTCAAACCTGGAAAAACCTTTAATAGGAACATCATCCAACGGGACTTACAGCGAGTATTCGGCTTGGGATTATTTGAAGATGTCAACGTCTCACTTGATCCGGCAAGTGACCCCAGCAAAGTTGACGTTGTGGTTAACGTAGTTGAACGTAACAGCGGTTCCATCGCCGCAGGTGCAGGTATCAGTTCCTCCAGCGGGTTATTTGGTACCATTAGCTACCAAGAGCAAAACCTGGGTGGCAGAAACCAGAAATTAGGTACAGAATTTCAAGTTGGTACTAGGGAACTACTCTTTGATGTCCGGTTTACAGATCCCTGGATTGCTGGAGATCCCTACCGCACTTCTTACACCGTCAATGCCTTCCGCAGAAGATCAATTTCCCTAATTTTTGACGGCAAAGACGACAACATCGAAACATTCGATCCCAGCAGACCAGACGAAGACGGAGATAGACCCCGCGTCACCCGTACAGGTGGTGGAGTCACCTTTACTCGCCCCCTTTCCAAAGACCCCTTCAAAAGCTCAGAATGGGTAGCCTCAGCAGGATTACAGTACCAAAGAGTATCAACCTTAGATTCTGATGGTGATGTTCGCAAAGTAGGTAGAGTCAACAAAGATCCCAACAAAGAAGTTGATTTGAGCGCTTCGGGAGAAGGTAAAGACGATTTATTATTAGTACAACTTGGCGCATCACGCGATCGCCGAAATAATTCTCTCCAACCCACAAAAGGATCTTTCCTCCGTATCGGTGTTGATCAATCTGTTCCCGTCGGCTTAGGAAATATCTTTTTAACCCGTGTCCGTGGTAGCTACAGCCAATATTTCCCCGTCAAATTTACCAACTTTACCAAAGGACCCCAATCCCTAGCCTTTAACGTTCAAGCCGGAACAATTCTCGGAGACTTACCACCATATGAAGCATTTTCCATCGGTGGTAGTAACTCTGTACGCGGCTACGAAGAAGGTGCATTGGGAAGTGGACGCAGTTACGTTCAAGCATCAGTAGAATACCGCTTCCCTGTATTCTCGGTTGTCAGTGGGGCATTATTCTTCGACGTTGGTAGCGACCTAGGAACCAGCACCCGACCTGCCGACGTACTCAATAAAAGTGGCACAGGTTATGGCTACGGTTTAGGTGTACGGGTACAATCTCCCCTCGGACCAATCCGCATCGACTACGGCATTAGCGATGAAGGTGATAGCCGCATCAACTTCGGTATTGGGGAAAGATTCTAAAATATAGCTGTAGCCATTTTATTAGGACATTTACCTGTTCCCTTTTAGATAAATATCTATGTCCTAGCCGAGATGTCCACTGCTATATCAGCCAAGTTTCAAATTTGACAAATCAATAAAAACATGCATCAGCATACCATCGCCGCTGAAGTCATCCAAAGGGGAATTGGACTTCATAGCGGTAATATTACCCAGATTCGCATCTTACCCGCAGCCCCAGGCAGCGGACGCTATTTCGTCCGAGTTGATTTACCAAATGCTCCAATTATCCCCGCCCAAGTGGCTGCGGTGAACCAAACCTTACTTTCTACACAATTGGGAAAAGAAGAGGCTTGCGTCCGCACTGTAGAGCATTTGCTGGCGACTTTAGCAGTGATGGGTGTGGATAATGCCCGCATTGAAATTGATGGGGCAGAAATTCCCCTGCTAGATGGTTCAGCAAAACTCTGGGTAGAAAGTATTCAATCTGTTGGGCTATTAGCACAAACCACAGACAAATTACCCCATATTCCAGTTATTCAGGAACCAATTTGGGTTCGCCAAGATGATGCCTTTGTTTGTGCAATGCCCGCAAACGAAACCCGCTTTAGCTACGGCATCGACTTCGATCTGCCAGCAATTGGTAATCAATGGTACAGTTTCTCGCTAGGTAGCCCATCAGAAAGAACTTGTGAAACATTCATCAGCGAAATTGCCCCAGCCCGAACATTTGGGTTGCAGCATCAAATCGAACACTTACAGCGATCTGGGTTAATTAAAGGTGGTAGTTTAGATAATGCACTCGTTTGTGGATCAGCAGGATGGCTAAACCCACCCCTGAGGTATGCAAATGAGCCAGTACGTCATAAAATTTTGGATCTAGTAGGAGATTTGAGTTTATTGGGAGTTTTTCCCCAAACTCATTTTTTAGCTTACAAAGCTAGTCACAACCTACATGTTCAATTAGCTCAAAAGATTTTAGATTTTGGATTATTTGACTAGTGCAGCCATCTGGAAGTCAAAAAGTCAAAAAACATGACTTTAGTCATTAGTTAATTTGTTGACAATTTGAACTACTAGCATCCTCAAATCAACAATCCCAAATAAAGAATCACAAATAACAAATCCAAATTTCACAGAGTGCCGATGTCAACTGTCACCGAAGTTAATACCGCGAAAGTGTCCGAATCTGAAAGTAACTCTTTGCAGCCAACCGAAGTGAAAAAGACCTTCAACATTGAAGAAATTCAAAAGCTGCTACCACACCGCTATCCCTTTGCCCTGGTGGATAAAATTATTGATTTCGTCCCAGGAAAAAGCGCAACTGGCATTAAGAACGTTACCTTTAATGAACCTCACTTCCAGGGGCATTTTCCCGGAAAACCGATTATGCCCGGTGTACTAATTGTAGAAGCTATGGCACAAGTAGGAGGCGTTGTAATGACGCAAGTTCCACAATTAGAAGGTGGAATGTTTCTATTTGCGGGTATAGATAAAGTTCGTTTTCGCCGCCAAGTTGTTCCAGGTGATCAGTTAATTATGACCGTGGAACTGTTATGGGTGAAACAACGTCGATTCGGTAAGATGCAAGGTCGCGCCGAGGTCGATGGTCAACTCGCTTGTGAAGGCGAATTAATGTTTTCACTAGTAGTCTGAAATATTTACTAATAGGTTTGGGTACTAATACCGGGTACCCTAACTATAACTTGGGAAAATATACCAGTAAAATGGATTCATCTCAAGAATATTGTAAAATCTGTAAAATTTCTCAATTTTCACACTGCCCTCACACGCTGTGTTGTTAACCCGACACTTTTGGCTACTGATTAAATAGACAGATGAAAAAAATCAATTTTGGTTAGGGAAAAGGATTCAGAAGACAAGATCATCTGATTTCTAACTCCTGCTACCCGAATTACTATTTTTTGCCAGATGTTTACCGAATAAAACTTAGCACTAGACTCTTCTGGAGATGCACCCTTGAAGACGCTTATTCATCCAACAGCTGTAATTCATCCCAACGCGGAACTCCATCCAACAGTGCAAGTCGGAGCCTATGCTGTGATAGGAGGGCATGTAAAAGTAGGTTCAGAAACTGTGATTGGTGCCCATGTGGTACTGGATGGTTTAACCGAAATTGGTTCAAGAAACCGAATTTTTCCTGGTGCCGTAATTGGTACTGAACCTCAAGACCTCAAATATGCGGGGGAACTGAGTTGGGTCAAAATCGGTAACGATAATTCAATTCGGGAGTATGTCACCATCAACCGTGCTACCGGGGCAGGTGAAGCTACCGAAATTGGCGACGGGAACTTATTAATGGCATATGTTCACGTCGGTCATAACTGTATATTAGAAGACTCCGTAATTATTGCTAACTCTGTGGCGTTAGCAGGTCATGTGCATATTGAAGCAAAAGCTAGATTGAGTGGGGTTTTGGGAGTTCACCAATTTGTCCACATCGGCAGACATGCCATGGTGGGAGGAATGACCAGAATTGACCGAGATGTGCCTCCATTTATGACAGTGGAAGGCAATCCATCACGGATAAGGGCATTAAATTTAATCGGACTTAAACGGGCTGGTTTTACAAATGCTCAATTACAAACTCTCAAAAAAGCTTTTCGTTTTCTTTATCGTTCAGAATTAACTTTTAAAGACGCTTTAGAAAATTTAGAACTCTTGGGAGATACTGAAGAACTGCTACACCTACGTCGCTTCTTGTTATTATCGCAAATGCCAGGAAGACGGGGATTAATTCCAGGTAGAGGTGGTAAAGCTACCAGCAAAAATGACGAGTCTGTTTAATTTTGAATTGTGGATTTTGGAGCTAATTTAAAATCCACAATTCAGCTAAACTTAGCCTCAATAGTATGAATAATTATAGTTTTGAACCAAGTGAAAGAGTTATTTGTGCTCCAAACAAAATTTGCTTGTGAAAGCCTATTGGGTTTCAATAAAGTTAAAAGTGGTGTAAAGTCTAAAGTTAAAAATCCCAATGCGGATATTTATTAGTACAGGTGAAGTTTCTGGTGATTTACAGGGTTCATTGTTAGTGACGGCGCTGAAACGTCAAGCTGCAATAGCCAACAGGGAGTTAGAGATTGTAGCCTTAGGTGGTGAACAAATGGCAGTAGCAGGGGCAACTCTGTTGGGTAATACTGCGGGAATTGGTTCTTTGGGACTCTTGGAGGTGTTGCCCTATGTGGTGCCAACATACAAGTTGCAACACCAAGCTTTTGCTTTTTTGAAACAAAATCCACCAGATGCAGTGGTACTGATTGATTATATGGGACCTAATTTAGCGATCGCTAAATTCATCCGTCGCCATTTACCTGAAACCCCAATATTTTATTACATTGCCCCCCAAGCTTGGGCAGCTTCACTAAAAATCATCACCAGTCAAACTACAAGAGAAGTTGTCAAAGTTAGTGATAAATTACTGGCAATATTCCCCGAAGAAGCTAGATATTACCGCGAACATGGGGCAAACGTGACTTGGGTGGGGCATCCATTGATTGATAGAATCAGCGAATTCCCAACCAGAGAGGCAGCGCGGGCTAATTTGGGCATTGGAGAAGGTGATATTTGTGTAGCATTGTTACCTGCTTCTCGGCAACAGGAATTAAATTTTTTATTACCAACTATTTTCGCCACAGCCAAAGAAATCCAACTAAAATTACCCCAGGTACATTTTTGGATACCATTATCACTGGACAAATTCCGGGATGCGATCGCGCAATCGATCCAAGCATATAATCTCAATGCCACAATTGTCTCCGGTCAAAATAAAGATGTCCTTGCAGCCGCCGATTTAGCAATTACCAAATGTGGCACAGTCAACTTAGAATTAGCATTACTCAACGTTCCCCAAGTTGTTTTATACAAGCTGAGTAAGTTATCCTACTGGATAGCCCAAAACATTCTGCAATTATCATTGCCCTTTGCTTCCCCACCCAACTTGGTAATGATGCAACCCATCGTCCCAGAATTTATCCAAGAAACAGCCACCCCCGAAAATCTCACCCAAGCAGCGATGGAGTTACTCTTAAATCCTGAACGCAAACAAAAAATTCAGGCAGATTATCGAGAAATGCGCCAAGCATTAGGGGAAAATGGAGTATGCGATCGCGCAGCAAAAGAAATTCTTACCTCTAAATGAAAAGGAACTGTTTCTAAGTCATGTGAAACTGCAAGAAATCCTCATTTTCAAGATAAGTGTGGATACTGTATCACCCACCAGCAATAACTTTTCCCTGTTCCCTGATAACTGTTTACTGATTCCTTTGCTAAATCACACATCTTCAAGCTCAAATCGTCCCGTTGCCATTGATTTATTCGCTGGTGCAGGTGGTTTTTCATTGGGAATGGAACAGGCTGGATTTGATATTTTAGTGGCAGTTGAGTATGATCCAATACATGCTTCAACCCATGCCTTCAACTTTCCCCTCACAGAAACCCTTTGTTCTGATATTGCCGACGTTACAGGGAAGATGATTCTTCAAGCAGCAGATAAAAGTTGGCGAAAATATCATCAACATGACTCGAAAGCTTGCCAAAAATGGAATAAAAAAATAGATTTAGTGTTCGGTGGACCACCTTGCCAGGGGTTTTCACTGATGGGGAAACGTGATTTAGAAGACATCCGCAACAATTTGATATTTCACTTCTGCCGACTAGTATTAGAACTGCGTCCCAAGTACTTCGTCATGGAAAACGTTCCAGGAATTACCACCGGGAAATATAAAAAAACCCTATTGCAGCTAGAGAACGCATTTGAAAATGCTGGTTACAACGTGCGGCAAACAGTTCTTAATGCTGCTGATTTTAGCGTACCTCAAAAACGGCAGCGATTATTTTTAGTTGGCAGCAGCAACCCCCAAGGCTTTGATATTCCCTTCCCCATCAAAGCTTCTCCACTACAAACCACAGTCCGTGATGCAATTTCGGATTTACCCGACATTGACACTATTCCCCAACTTATTAATAGTGACGAAGTACTATTGACAGAAAGTCAACTCCAAATCATCAATCAAAAAACCACACCCTACATTCAATTTCTCCGCTGCAATTTCCCCCTCCCAAACCTCACAACCTTCCAATACCCCCGTTATTGGAACCCCCAAATCTTAACCAGTTCCATGCAAACTCAGCACGAAGAAAGCTCAAAAACTCGCTTTCTCGAAACACCCCAGGGAGAACTAGACCCCATCAGCCGTTTACGTCGTCTTAAACTAGATGGTTTTTCCCACACATTACGTGCAGGTACCGACAAACAACGAGGTAGACACACATCACCCCGTCCCATTCATCCTACATTTCCCAGAGTCATCACAGTTAGAGAAGCTGCCAGATTACACTCCTTCCCCGATTGGTTTCGCTTCCATCAAACCAAATGGCACGGTTTTCGCCAGGTTGGTAATGCTGTACCCCCACTTTTAGCCCGTACCATCGGCGAAAGGATTATTACAGCTTTAAATATTCAGCCATCCCATCCTCAAACAATTTTAGATTTGGGTGATACCCAGTTACTCAGATTTGTTCCCACCACAGCACAGAAATATTGGGATAATCGGAAATAATGGTATTGTGTAATCAAAACTAACAAATTTTCAACTACTATAAATATCAAAATTAAAATGCTGAGTTGCGTTATCTTCCGAGAAGTAAGCTACACTCCATCCAACCTACGTTAAAGTGTCAATGATTATATTTTTATCTGTTCAAAGTTATTAAATAATTATGTGATTTGATGAAAATTGATTTTTAAATATTAGGTTTTTAATAATTTAATAATTACAGGTTTAATGATTGTGCAGAAAGTTTACTTTAGCTGCTCTTTTTCCTTTTTTGCTAGTTTATTATTTTCTCTACCTGTATCTGCCGCTAACCCTGAGCATGTAAAACAGTTATTGAATACAAATAGTTGTCCTAGTTGCGATTTATCGAATGCAGATTTGTATGGAGCTAAACTTTCAAAGGCAAATCTTCAAGGAGCAAATCTTCAAGGAGCTATACTTAATTATGCACTGCTAGGTCGTGCTAATCTCGAAGGAGCAAACTTATCAAATGCTGATTTGTCTGGAACTTTTCTTGGAGAAGCTAATCTTGAGAAAGCAAATCTTCAAGGGGCAAAACTTAGTCAAGCATTTTTATATAAAGCAAATCTCGAAGGAGCAAACTTATCAAATGCATATTTGTCCGGAACTGCACTTACAAGAGCAAATCTTCGGGGAGCTAACTTACGGAAAAGTGTTATTTTCGTGTCTATTTTATCAGAAGCAGACCTTCAAGATGCTAATCTTATGGAAGCAAAACTTTTATCTTCTAATTTGGAAAGAGCAAATTTAGCAAGAGCAAATTTAACCAAAGCACAACTTCACAATGCTATTCTTCAAGATGCCAACTTGACACAAGCTAAATTAGTAAAAGCGGAATTAAATCAAGCTTCATTAGCAAGAGCCAATCTTCTAAATGCTGATTTAACTGGAGCCATTTTACAACAAGCTACCTTATATTTAGCCAATATAAATGGGGCTATTTTTAAGGAAGCTTTTTTATATGGCACGATGATGCCAGATGGTAAATTTAATATGACAGGCAAACAATAATTTATTGTAGTAAATTGTAGATTGGGTGGAGACGCATGATATCCCTCTAGCACATTTTTTCTCATAGGGTGTGTGACACTTAAATCAATTTAAAACGAAAAATAAGGCTTTTGGTGTCACGCACCAACCTTCCCATTGTGACAATCGCGTAAGTAATGTAATCTTAATTCACGTCGTAACCCAACATAACTGACGCTTGAAAACTAATTATTACTCAATCTACCAAATTTTAGCCATTTGCAACGCAAAACCTGGTAGTTCTGGATCGCAAATCACCTGTTCGGGTTGATTTAAAACGGCAACCGAACCATCCGCTCGATAACAATACACCGTCTGACTTTGCCTGTCGATTAATAATCCCAAGCTCGCACCATTTTCGATATATTCCTGCATTTTTGTCTGCAAACTTTTGAGCGTGTCGCTAGTCGATCGCAATTCCACCACAAAATCGGGGCATATCGGTGCAAACGAGGCTTTTTGCTTCTCGGTAAGAGCATTCCAGCGATCGAGTTTAATCCAGGATGCATCGGGAGCGCGCATTGCTCCATTCGGTAGTGTAAACCCTGCACTAGAATCGAAGCCTTCACCAGTACCGTCCCCCTCTGCCCAAATTCCCAGTTGTACAGCAACTTTAAAATTACGATTTCCAGTGTCCGAAAAAGCTGGAGGCATAACAATTACTTCACCATTAGCATTCCGTTCGATCCGCAGATTGGCATTGCGATGACAAAATTCATGAAATTGCTCGTCACTCATCTGCGGTAATGTCATGAGAGAGGAGATATCTACCGTCATCGACATCGGTTCGGTTTGAATCTGTAGATTAGTCATATCGCTCCAATCTCATTATTGCCATGCTATCAATTATATTCTAGGCATCTACTCAAAGTATGTAGGGTTTGCTGATTACTATTGCCTAAGTTCTACAGTCGCACGAAGCTTGCGCGATATAAATCCCTCACCTGTGGCACAAATAATGATATATCTAACCATAATCGTAAGTATTTTACATCTTCAGAGGTTAGCTGATGAAAAGAATAGAATTTTTACTTGCAAACCTTTTTTTATCTAGCTTAGTAACACTTACCAGTACAATAGGTGAAGCACAAATTACTCCGGATAACACGTTAGGAAAAGAATCTTCACAAATTGATTCTAACGTTGTAATCAATGGTTTGAATGCAGATAAAATCAGCGGTGGTGCAACTAGAGAAAGCAATCTTTTCCATAGTTTTAGTCAGTTTAATATCAATGATGGACAAAGAGTCTATTTTACCAATCCTTCTGGAGTTATAAATATACTGACGCGAGTTACAGGTAAAGATCCATCAAATATCTTTGGGACATTAGGCGTTGATGGGGCTGCCAATTTATTTTTAATTAATCCCAATGGCATATTATTTGGCAAAAATGCCAGTTTAGACATTCAAGGTTCCTTTGTTGGAACAACTGCAAACGGACTAAAGTTTGGCAATCAGGGAGTATTTAACGCGACAAATCCCGAAGCCCCACCATTATTGACAATCAACCCTTCTGTATTGTGGTTTAATCAACTCAATCAGAGTGCAGCGATTCAGAATAATTCTACAGCCTCATCAGGAAAAGACCCAACAAATTCATTTGATACTTTCGGCTTACGAGTAGCAGATGGTAAAAGTTTGTTGTTAGTTGGTGGAGATGTCAATATTAGTGGTGGTGGATTAGTTGCTTTTGGCGGCAATATTGATATTGCTGGAGTCAAAGGTAATGGAATTGTAGAACTGAATCGAAATGGCGAGAGTTTGAGCTTTAAAATTCCCAGTGAATTAGAAAGAGCAAATATCTCTTTAACAGATGAAGCAGGATTAATAGTGACTGCTGGAGGTGGTGGAAATATTAATATTGTCGGCAAAGATATTAATATCAACAATAGTTCCATCCAAGCTGGCATTTTAGGTGGTTTGGGGTCTGTGAATACTCAAGCTGGTGATATTAAACTTGATGCTCAAGGTGTTGCAACAATTGACAATAATAGCCGAATTTTTAACTACCTCGATTCTGGGGCGATAGGAAATGCTGGAAATATCACCATAAATGCTCAACGTTTGAATGTTAACGATGGTTCACAGATTGGAACTCTTCATTTTGGTAATGGAAACACAGGCAATATAATAGTTAATGCTTCTGAATCTGTAGAATTAAATGGAGGGAATGGGGGATTTTTTGCTCAATTAAATAGGAACGGAAAAGGAACGGCAGGTAATATATCTATTGATACTGGAACTTTGAATATTCGCAATGGCGCACAAATTAATAGCATTACTTTAGCCAATGGAAATGCTGGAAAAATAGAAATTACAGCCCGTGATACTGTTTCTCTCTCGGGAAAAGGCTTTAGCCGAATTGTTAATAATGTTGGCTCTGGTGCAGTAGGTAATACTGGAGGCATATATATCAAAACTGGTTCGTTATTTGCCAGCGATGAAGCCCGAATTTTATCCAGTGTCGCAGGAACAGGAAATTCTGGAAGGATATTCATTGAAGCCAGTGCCAAAGTTTCTTTAACAGGAGTAGGGGATCTAAATCTTGGTAGAAATAACTTTGATGCTTCGGGAACCATCTTCGCTAGCAGTGTTAATTTTGGTGGTGTCGGTGATAGTGGTGGTGTTGTAATTAAAACTGGCACTTTGACATTAGATAGTTCCCAGATCAATGCCAGTACAGCCGGAACAGGTAATTCAGGTAGCATCGTCATTGAAGCACGAGACACAGTAGAGTTACTCAAAGGCTCTGATATGTTTACTGAAGTCACTTGTGCCTGTGAACCGAATGGTGGGGGTGTTGGTGGAATCGGAAATGGAGGAGATATCCGAATTACAACAGGTTCGTTGCTACTAGATATTGGTGCTAATTTACGTGCTGATACTGAAGCTCGTGGCAATGGAGGCAATATTATTATTGATGCGCGAGATAGTGTTACATTCAAAAGTGATATCAGGGACTATAGTGGTGGGGCTTTTACCCAAGTTGAACCAGAAGCGGTTGGAAAAGGGGGCAATATCACCATTAAAACTGGAAACTTATCTATTTCTGGATATCAAGAAATTAATACCAGAACTCAGGGACAAGGTGATGCGGGCAACATATTTATAGATGCTAATACCATCTCCCTGACAGGATCTAATGTTCGGATTATTAGTAGTGCTAGTAAAAGCGGAAGATTGCCAAATACCTTTGGTAATGGGGGCAATATTGATATCAAGGCTGGATCTTTATCTCTAAACGAGGGTGCAAACATATTAGCTGGTTCAGAATTTAGTCGAGCGGCTGCGGGAAACATTAAAATTGATGCTAATCGAATCACCCTGAAAAATCAAAGTTCAATTAAATCTGAATCCGTTGCTGATGCTGATGGTGGGAATATCAATTTCAAGTTAGATGATTTTTTGCTGTTACGTAACAACAGCAAAATTTCCACCAATGCTGGTACAGAAAAAGCAGGGGGGAATGGTGGAAACATCAATATTGATGCACCATTCATAGTTGCTGTACCCAAGGAAGATAGTGACATCACAGCAAATGCGTTTACAGGTAATGGTGGTAATGTCAATATTCAAGCTGAAAATATCTTTGGTATTGAAGCACGTCCCAAGCCAACAAATCAAAGTGATATAACAGCTAGTTCGGAACTTGGAGTACAGGGACAAGTTTCGATCCGTCAACCCGATGTTGACCCTACCAAAGGTATTATTGAATTACCCAAGGGTTTACAAGATCAAAGTGATCAACTTGGGCAACTATGCGGTCTGGGTAGAAAGCCTTTAGGGAGATTTGTCATTACTGGGAAGCAAGGTACTTTACCAACCAATCCCCTAAATTTAATGCAGGGTGGTAGTGATTTTATGCCTCTGGCGACTTTAGGTGCCAGTAATTTAACTGATAGAGTTAATCCAATTGCAGATAATTTGATGGTTCAAAAGCATGTACCTGATAGAATTGTTGAGGCTCAAGCTCTGGCGAGGGGTGCCGATGGAGAATTATATTTAGTTGCAGATGCATCTAATGTTACACCGCTTTCTCGTCATGGGGTGCCAGCTTGTGCTGATGTTGGTAAGTAGCCTCTAGTCACCAGCGAATATGCACAAAATTAACTGCTTGATTTTTTATGCGATCGCTATCGCCTCACTAATTGTATTATTTAAAATTGTCACCGCCCATGGTGAAAGTCGCTTGAAATATCCCCACTACTTACAGGTAAATTTGAGAATCAACAAATGAATTGTTGACTAACCTTCAGGAAAATATTCCTGCTAAAATTCTCTGTAAAAAAACTATCCCTACTCCCATCCCAGCAAAAATCAGATCCGTAAATAGTTTGAAGGGGAAATGACTATTAACTGGAGTTTAGACTAACAGTGAATAAATTTCCCCGTACCAGCTTTGCATTTTGTGTAACATTACAAAAATAAAACCTATAGTCCACCAAAATTAGGGGAAGGTAACTAAATTACGTGACATTGACTACATGGATGTATACTAAATAACGATTTCCAGTTGAATTTATTCAATGGCTGTTATCTAACTGTCTAAATAGAAACAAATGAACGCAAAATTTAGTCAAAAACAACTTCACCGTTGGTGGAAACTTATTTTCAGTATGAGTTTATTCACCATTACAACTATCTTGGCTCTCCAAAGTGCTAGCATAGCCAATTTAGCCAATATTCAACTAGAAGAATGGCAATTTTTTCCTGAATATAACCAACTAGAATTTACCCTTTCAAGTCCTAGTCAACCAAAATATTTTTACCTTTCCCAACCACCGCGCTTAGTTGTAGATTTGCCCAACACCAAACTAGGTAGACTTTCTACCCAACAAAACTACTCTGGTACAATTCAAAGAGTCCGTCTTTCTCAACTCAATGCAAATGTAACCCGCATTGTCATGGACTTAGCACCAGGAACAAACTTTGATCCAAAATTAGTGCAATTCCAACAAGTTCCCTGGCAAAAACCCAACCATTGGGCATTACGAATCTTTCCTGGTAATTACTCTGCCCCAATAAATCCATACCCTAACAACTTTCCCCAATCCCCAGCTAATTATCCACAACAGTTACCTAACAATAACCCACTACCAATTTCCTCGCCCCAATTTCCAGCTAATAACTTACCGCAACTTCCACCCAATAATCAACCACCCATTTACTCACCTCAACTTCCAACTAACAATCAACCACCCATTTACTCACCTCAACCTCCGACTAATAATCAACCACCCATTTACTCCCCTCAATTTCCAACTAATAACCAACCACCAATTTATCCACCTCAACCAAATAATAACTACCCACAAATCCCTAATTCAAATAACAACCTTCCTCCCTACTCTGTCCCCAATTCTTACGGGAATCAACAACCCACCGTAACTGTTCCCCCACTCACACCCAACAATTCCCCAGGATTACCTGGAAATAACCAACTCCCACCAGCTAATTTTCCTAACCCATCAGGTGGTTTTATCAATGCACCACCCCCAAGTTTTCCAGCTAATAATAACCCTGTAAATAATTCCAACTCTGGAGTCATTGAGTGGGGACAAACTATTCCAAATCAGCGTTAGGTTTGAGATAAATAAACCTCGTCCATCATCAAAGGTGGAGTTTTGTCATTGTATAGCTTGCGTCTTCGTAAGGTAGACGTTGAGTCGCAAAGCGGCTACTTACAGAAATCGCTAACGCGCTTACCCGCAGGGTAGAAATTCCAGGTTCTCAAAATAGACGAGGTTTAGTTGAATTTTAACCGTTTTAAGTAAATAGCGATATCACTGAAAACCTCTATAGCCTCATGCATGACTATAACCTTAACAGTCCAAGAACTGACTAATTGGAACATCCAAACCAATGAGGTATTTTTGGTTTCGGGAATATTATGGCTAGATGCAGACGAAGCGAGACTTTATAATTGGCAAGATGATCAATCGATACCCATACGAGATTCCGAAGCTTGTTCAATATTGCGATCGCATCTTGCGAAAGAGTACCTTGGTGGCGTACTATTGCAAGCTTGGGTGCAAAATGGTGATATTGGTTTAGAACTTCATCATATTTATTGGGTCATTCCCTGTGAACCTGAAAATGATGCTCGATGTCTATACAAATGGGGAGAAAAAATTCCTATTCGCCCTGTTCCAGATAAGTATGATTATTCCCGATAGCTGTGGGCAAACTGCAACTACTATTCAATTTTTTCCAATTGGGAGGTGCAAACAAATAACAACAACCTTCTTGCCAAGAATCAGCACCAATTACATCTTTAATGATTTTGATCCATTCATATAAAGCTATTTTAAATGGATTGTTTGACTTAATTGGATAAGTTAACCCATAAATTACTGGAATCTCTACTTTCTCCTCGGCATAAGTTCCAAACAAACGGTCAAAGATAATTAAAACACCTCCGTAATTGCGATCAATATATTCTGAATTAGCAGCATGATGAACTCGATGATGTGATGGAGTATTAAAAATTAACTCCAAGAAACCCAATTTTGGAATTAACTCTGTATGAATCCAAAATTGATAAGTTAAATTTAGCGCCATTCCCGTGACAATTGCTAATGGTTCAAAACCCAGCCAAGCAAGCGGAACAAAAAATAAAGAACTACCAGATATTCCCCCTGTCCAACCTAATCGGTAAGCTGCGGAAAAATTAAACTTTTCAGGTGAATGATGCACAGAATGACTAGCCCAAAACCAACGAATTCGATGAGATGCGCGATGGTACCAGTAGTAGGCAAACTCTAAGCAAATAAACAATAAAAATACATTCCACCAGGAATCTATAGAAATAGTTGAAATGCGATGATGCCAAGCAAATATCATCAAAGCACTAGTTGGAATCATTTGACTAGCATGGTGTCCAATTGCAACACTCAGGGAAACTAAACTTTCTTGCCAAGGATATTTTTGCTTTTTCCATCCAACAATCAGGAATGCTTCAGTTAAAATCAAAATCAAGAATAAAGGCAAAAATTTTAAAGCTATATTGCTGAAATTCATAACTTAAATATGATGTTGAAACGATGAGTAAATTAGTTGTTTAATTTTCACAAAGCCAGATTTTGCTCGAATATGAAATGGTGCGTTACGCTCCGCTTACACACCCTACTTTTGGACTTTATTTTATCCCTCCCTTAGACGAGCGTGGGGTTATAGAAAATCTAGGAAATTCGATACTTGTGCTGTGCGTACACCGTAGCTTAGTAGGGGAGGGACGATTTTTGCACAGCACAAATCAGGAAGATGTTTCGTCGAATTCACATTAGCGTGGACGAGTAAAAGTGCGTGAACTAGTGGGAGATGTCACTGTAGTTGCACCATTTTGAGTACTAGTACTGTAGGTTTGATCGTTGACAGTTGTGGTATTTTGACCGCTATAACCAGAAGTCTGATTGTAATTAGCACTACCAGTAGTGCTTCCTGTATAGGTGGTACCACTTTGAGTTGTTACTGAACCACTACCGTTGTAATTAGCACTTCCTTGACCATTGGTTTTGAACTTGAATTGTCCGTTAGCGTTACCACCGTTAACACCTGTAGCTGTTCCATTCCCACTTCCGGTATAACCACCTTGGGAATTTGGTAATACAATTACATTTCCACTTGCTGTACTACCCTTGGGACTAACTACTTCCTTTGCAGCAGCAGGGAGGGAAGTTGTAACGAGAACTAATCCGAGTAAAGAAAGACTGAGTAAAGATTTCATAATTTTGACCTTTGTGTGTAGTTAATTTACTTAATTGAGTGAAAAAGAGTCAGTTTATTGAGCTTGTTGTTGCAACGACCAAAAATTTTGCATAATTTGCCGTTGTTGCTGTGCTGTTAGGGTTTTCCGAATTTGGCTTTTGGTTGATTGAAAGATACCTCGTAACTGCTTTTGTTGTTGAGTGGAAAGGTTGAGGGAAGATAAAGTTACTCTCACTGGTTTTCCCTCCTGTAATCCTGCTTGAAATTGAATTTTTTGTTCCTCGGTGAGAACAGCTTGGATTTTAGGAAAAGTATCCTGGGTTAATTGTTGGAGTTGTGTTGTTTGTGTTTGAGTCAGTTCAATTCCTGATAAAACTGGGAATAATTGTGTTAATTGTGAAGTTTCTGCTTGAGCAACTGTACTTGTGAAAGGAGTTGCTAAAACTATTGCCCCTGTCAAGATTGAAACCAGCTTGTTATTCATCTTCTGTTGTTCCTTTCGGCTGTGTTCGATGTTTACAGAATAAGCTGGGATACACTTCTAGGACATGAGGCATTAGTCCTCAATTACCTTGGGACTTTAGTCCCTACTAATAGTGGTGTTGAATAAGCTATCTTGATTTAGTTGTCAGCAAGCTTTGAAATGATTCCTTTAATTCAAAATCGCAAGTATCCTCTGCGCTTTCTACTATATCTAGAGTGCATTTTGGTGAGTATTGTCGTTTCTAGTGAAGTTTTTGCTTCTTTATTCGACTTTGCTTCACGATTACCAAGAATACCGCTGCTGAATATATTCTGTTTGGTGATATTTGCAGTTATGGGTTTGAAGTTACCAATTAATAGGCGATTAAATCAAGTTTTATATACGAGTCTAGAATTTGGCTTATTAATATTGGCTTCAATGCTGGGAGGAGTTCTTTTAGTTCCTCTACTTTATACTGTTATCGTAATTCGTAACTGTTTGATATTTACAGGAGAAATTTGCACAGTTATTAATGGTTTAGCTGTGATTTTATCTTTGTTAACACAAGTATATCGACTTCAAATTGCAGAGATAATTAATCCTTTCGCAATCCGCGAACAATTAGGAGTTTTATTAGTAATTTCTACATTGATTTTAGGTTTAGGCACAATTTTTATTCAGATGGCTGTAAATGCTTTGCTCCAAGAATCTCAAAGTCGCCAAGAGCTTAGTGTTGCCAATGCCCAACTACGAGAATATGCCATGAAAGTTGAAGAATTAGCAACCGTCCAAGAACGTAACCGAATTGCCCGCGAAATTCATGATTCTGTAGGACATGCTTTAACTATTTTAAACTTACATTTAGAAGCAGCTTTAAAACTTTGGCAATCTGATCCTGCGGAAGCTACAGAGTTTCTCAGAGATGCAAAAAAACTAGGTTCCAATGCTCTCCAAGAAGTGCGACAATCGATTACAACTTTGCGAGTGAATCCAATCGCCGAACTATCACTTGCAGATGCTATTTTTTCTTTAGCAGAAGATTTTCGGCGTTCCAATAATATTTCACCAAAATTAGAAATAGAGCTACTACAACCAGTTAAAAATGAGATTCAAGTAGCTATTTACAGAATTGTTCAAGAAGCTCTCACTAATATTTGCAAACATGCAGAAGCAACCGAAGTCACTATCCAAATTACCCAAAATCTAGCTATAAATGAATTGCGGTTGATTGTCAGTGATAATGGTAAAGGTTTTGACTTAGAACAAAATACAACAGGTTTTGGCTTGGAGAGTATGCGCGAAAGACTTACATCTTTAACTCTAAAAGGTAATTTCCAAGTCGTCACTGCACCAAATACAGGATGTCAAGTAATCGCAGATTTCCCTTTTTCCTAGTTGCTTATGATTCGTTTATTACTGGTTGATGATGAAAGTTTAATTCGTCGGGGACTGAAAGCTTTACTCAAGCTGGAAGCTGATTTAGAAGTGGTGGGAGAAGCTGAAAATGGACAAGTTGCTTTGACTTTAATTGCATCTTTGCAGCCGGATGTGGTACTGATGGATGTGAGAATGCCAGTGATGGATGGTATGGCAGCAACCAAGGAGATTGCAGCGCGGTTTCCCACGACAAAAGTCTTGATTTTGACTACCTTTGCCGAACAACATTATATTGCTCAAACTTTACGCTACGGTGCTGTTGGATACCTACTGAAGGATACTCCATCTGAGGAATTAGCCCAATCTATCCGTGCAGCTAATAAAGGCTACATTCAATTGGGACCGGGACTTGTTAACGTCATGGGTCAAATTCCAGATACAGCAGGCTCTCCACCTCCAGGATGGGAGGAATTAACACCGAGAGAAATTGAAATACTAGAATTAATTGTTGCAGGTGCTAGTAACCGCGAAATTGGCGAAGCTTTATTTATTACAGAAAAAACCGTTAAAAACCATGTCACCCGAATTTTAAATCGTTTAGACTTACGCGATCGCACTCAAGCTGCAATCGTTGCAAATCGGTTTTTAGGTGCATTACGAAAACCATAATACACCTAATAAAACATCCTAAAATCTTTCTGTTTCCTGCTGTGGTGCCACTGCACCCGGTTGATTCAAGAACAAATTCTGAGCCGCTTCATTTTGATACACACATCTAATATCCGGCTTCTCATTATCCAAATTGCCAGTAAAACCAAAAGTATTCAAGCGGTTTTTACAATCCCTCACCTGTTCAGAAGTAATCAACTTTTTCTGTTCTAAAATCGCCCAGTTATTTTGTCGCAACACGCAACCAGGACGCATGGAAGGCTGAGAAACATAGACATTGAAAGGGTTAAGAGTCACAAATAACCTAGCATCCATCACCATCGCACTGGCACCATATTGCACACAAATCTCTGGATTTGGCGCTTTCAAGTCAATAAATTCCCGCGAAGCGACGTTTGATGAGGTTAATGTAGTTGTCGAACTAAAAGCAATCCCAATCCCAATTCCCAAAACCAGCACCCCTCCCAAAATGGCGATGGTGGTGAAATTAAACATCGGGGATTGGAAAGCCGAGGGTTTAGAAGGAGTTGTCTGTCTAGAATTAGGTCTGCGTCTCATCTTTGTTTAGTTTAATTCACGCCTTGGTAAAAGTGAGTGGTCTAAATCTACCTTTCTATCAGTATGCCGATTATTTTGACTAATTGCCTGCAATTTAGTTTGTAGTTTGTGAGTTGACAACAAAATTAATACTCAAAAATTTTTCTCCAACACTAGACGAAAGAATTGATGTGTGTATAATAACTTTAATCATATCTTAGGGCATTTACTTAGCTTTCGATGAACCCTAACTCATAAATATCTATGACCTTCTCAGATATAAAAATGTTCGCATCTGTCGCGGCAATCGCCTCTACGAGCCTAGTACTGATGCATATTTCTGCTGTAAATGCCCAAACTTATGAATCCGTCAAGCCCCGTGCCAGCACTAACTATACAACTGAAAATGCAGGAAGTGATCCTTTTTTCAGTTTTGAAGGATTTTTTCCGCTTTTTCAAACACCTGGAAATAACCTGACTTATTTAGAAGGAAAGTTATTATCATCTACAGAAAATGGTGCTTTAGGTGGAAATCTATTATTCGGACACCGTTTTTTGAGCGACAACAAAAAACAGATTATTGGTAGCTATATTTCATATGATACTCGCAATACTGGAGACGCAGTATTTAATCAGTTGGGTGCAGGTTTTGAAAGCTTGGGAGAAAAAATTGATTTTCGCACCAATTTCTATTTTCCCATTGGAAATTCCCGGAATTTATTAACCGAAACCTTAACAGGAACATCTAACTTTCAAGGGAATTTCTTAGCTTTAGATAAAGTTAGCCAAGTTCAACAAGCTTTAACTGGTTTAGATGCAGAATTAGGAACTAAGTTAGCATCTTTAGGAAATGGATCATTACGGGGATATGCAGGAGTATACTACTACACAGGGGAAAATGTACCTGGCTTTGTTGGTGTGAGGGGAAGACTTGTTGTCCGTCCTAATGATACTCTTGTTGCGGGATTAACATTGCAAAGTGATCCACAATTTGATACTAGAGTGATTTTGAATTTGGGAATTAGTTTTCCCGGTACAGCTAGAGGAAAGAAAAAGCGAGAGTCTGATATTTTATCCCGCATCAGTGAATCAAGCGATCGCATTAGCAGTATAACGGTTAAAAATCGGTTAATCAAAGATACGGTCTTGGCAACTAACACTGCTACAGGAGAACCACTACAATTTGTCCATGTGAATTTAGGTTTAGGTAACAGTAATGGCTCTTTTGAATCTCCTTTTAGTACTGTTTCTCAAGCTTTAAATATTGCCAAAAGCAATGATACTATCTACGTTCGTCAAGGTGAAAATCCAGGTATTCCTGGTTTTACAATTCCTGATGGTGTTGCAATAATTTCCAATGCTTCACCTCAATTTATTGACACTTCCTTTGGGAAAATTCAGCTACCTGGTTCAGGCTCTGGAATTAAACCAAGTATTACTGGTACTGTCACTATGGGAAACAATACCAAATTAAATGGATTTGCCATTAGTAATGCCTCTGGTGCCGGAATTCAAGGTAGTAACATCCGAAATATTTCAATTGAAAACAACTTAATTAGTAATTCCCAGCTAGAAGGCATCAAACTTACAGATGTAATAGGAAAAGTTGATATTAGTCAAAATCAGCTTCAAAGTAATGGCTATGAACAAGTCACTATATACTCAACTCCCTATGTAAGGTATTACAGTGGAATTTTAATCACAAATAATGTTGGGGATATTAATTTAAATATTAATAACAATACTATTCAAGATTCTGCCAAAGAAGCTATTGATATAGAATTCGGAGGCAATACAAAATTTACAACTAATATTACCAATAATCAAATCTTAGATAATGGAAAACTGTATCAGGAGTATGTTGTACGTCCGGCAATTTTCCCGTCATACAAATATCCAGACTACCTGGAAGCAGACGCAATATCAACCAGCCTATTTGAAAATACTCAAGGAAGCCTGAATATTTCCAATAATAATGTTTCTGGCAACCGAGGTGGTATTTCTAGTTTTGTTAGTGCTAACAATATCAACATAAATATTACGGAAAATACTATTGCTAATAACACCGCTACTTACACACAGCCAGGAATTTGGGTTGATTTCTCTGAAAGCTCTCAAACAAACTTAGTTATTAGCAATAATAAAATAAGCAACAACTCCGAAGGAATTATTTTCAATGCCGATAGGAATTCTCAAATAAAAGCATTGATTGAATCCAATACAGTTACAAATAATCGAGGAAATGGAATTACGATTACAAATAACGATTCTCAAACATCTATAGTTGTCAAAAATAACATCGTGACTGAGAATAATACTCAACCACAAAAAGATTTAATTGATAAAAAAACAGCCGCAGATTTACTAATTGAAGATCGCAGTATTCCTAGTACCGGGCAAGTATGTTTATCACTTGATAATAATCAAATTGGTAGTTTTGCTTTAGCCGATAAAATCGAGATGGAGACTAATCCCAGACGATTCTTTTTACAACCACCAGGATATGTCCCGGTTACAACTTTTTCCTCTGGAAAAATCGAAGTTGAATTACCAGGAATCCCAGGAAACAACAGAATTAATCAAATAATTCCCCCATCAGAGAGCTTTTCCTGGAAAGGAGGTACTGTTGCCGCTGGAAGTTGTGGTTTTGGGACATCGAGAAACTAAATCAGTCAAAAGTTGACGTATTTGACTTTTTATGTATGTCAAATGGGGACGCGAACTGTAGAAATGTCGCGTCCCCATCTTATGGAAAGAAAAATAACGATAATTCGGTTAGAGTTAACTTACGCGTAGTTTACCACCGTAGGTATCGCTAAAGTCTTTTCTAGTGGCTTCCAACTGAAAACGCGATCGCCTCCTCGCTCAATTACCACTTTTACCCTGGGTTCCATACTGGGTAGTGCCATCAAAAACTCAATTTCCTGATCTGACAACACATACCCCTCAATAATCCACAACACCAAACCCTTCGACTTTGGCGGTAGATTTTCCAAATGATAAGTCAAAATTGGTGGAATGTAATACACATCACCCACCGCAGCACCAGCAGTTGTTCCTTTTTTTCCTAAGTGCGGAGGTCTTACCCCATGAATCCGCGTCAAATAAGCAGCCACATCACCCAAGCCACGGGCAGTCAGATTCACAGCAGTATAGCCATAAGCTCGTAAACGCCGACGGTAGCGTCCTTCCATTCCCCCCTCTAAGGGAACATAAACGCCAAGTGCGCCATGTTTTTCCAAATCACGAATGAAACCTCTACCAGTGGTAATCAATGCCATATGTTTTGTTTTCCTATCCCACTTTGATATCTCTATTATTCACCAGTAATCGGGAAACTCAATTATTTAATCCTGATGATAATTGCAAAAAATAACTGGTATGTATAAATTACCAAATACTGATCAGTGTTAACGGATGATAAATATAGTAGTTTTCTGAATATTTTCAAGGCATGGACGATAAACGCGATCGCACTGTCTGATGATTTTGATGAACCCTCAGAAGAACTCAAAGATTACACCTTACCATTTGCTCGCAGATGCAGCACCACATAGAAAAATATAGATTTACCTATAGACATAACATGTAGACAAAAATTCATCAATGATCTATATTGTTAGATTGTGACCAAAGCTTAAGGAATATGCTAACTGGTATACAGTGCCAGGTAGTTAATAGACCATTAGTGATTTAGTGTTTGGTTTTGTTCGGAATTAACTAGCCGAAGTTAACCAGAGACTGATACACTAAGTAAGCCTGGGAGCAAAACGCAGAGCGTTGGTTTCTGAGCATAGGAAAATTCGGCTAGGTATGAGCTGGATTTATTCACTCGTTTAGCCTTGTAAAGCAGGCAAAGCCCCAAGCAATAGTTAGGGGTATTTGATGAAGTTGAGACAGGATATTAATGTTGGTTGGTTTAGAGCATGACATTAAGTTTCACTCAAGGGATACTGGATGGTTGCCATCTAAGTCCTGCTAGTGCAGAAGTGCCAAAGCGATCGCTTAACAAGTAGAATCGTTGCACAAAGCATAGAGCTTTACAGCCTTGCAAAAATCCAACAGTTTTACTTTCCGGATGGGAAGTAGAATTGGGTGTCATGGTAGCAGAGTGAATCATCGCCAACAGATTCATATACCATTCAGGTTTAACAATCTGAATGGAGATTAAAATGTCTCCATACGCCTGAATTAACTAAAAAGATAAGTAAATAAGGAGAACCAGTAACTGTGTCTGTAGGTATTCTCGGCACCAAACTGGGCATGACCCAAATTTTCGACGAAGCAGGAGTAGCTATTCCTGTCACAGTCGTCCAAGCGGGACCATGCACTGTTACACAAGTCAAAACAAAACAGACCGACGGTTACTCTGCCATTCAAGTAGGCTATCGTGAAGTGAAGCCAAAGGCTCTAAGCAAGCCCAAGTTGGGACATCTGGCAAAATCATCTGCCCCAGCATTGCGTCACTTACTGGAATATCGCATCGACAACGCGGATGAGTATTCTTTAGGTCAACTGATTACGGCAGATATATTTAGTGCAGGTCAAATCGTAGACGTAGCTGGTACCAGCATCGGTAAAGGATTTGCAGGGAACCAAAAGCGGAATAACTTTGGTCGTGGACCAATGTCTCACGGTTCCAAAAACCACAGAGAACCCGGTTCCATCGGTGCAGGTACAACCCCTGGTCGTGTTTATCCTGGTAAGCGGATGGCAGGAAGACTCGGTGGTACCAGCGTCACTATTAAAAAATTAACCGTTATACGCGTCGATACAGAACGTAACTTATTGCTAATAAAGGGAGCCATTCCTGGCAAACCTGGAGCCTTAGTTAATGTTGTCCCTGCAAACCTTGTTGGCAGGCAAAAGTAGGACTGTCAGAAACGACAAAACCTAGAAAAACTGACAGAAGTACAGGCGCATAACTTAGCGTCTCTACCAGACTAAAGGACACAAAAATGTTTGAGTGTGTAGTTAAAAACTGGCAAGGTGAGCAGGTCGGACAAAAAACCTTCGAGCTAAAAGTTGCCAAAGAAGAATCAGCATCGCATATAGTGCACCGGGCGCTAATGCGTCAAATGAGCAATGCTCGTCAAGGAAACGCCAGCACCAAGACCCGCTCTGAGGTACGTGGTGGTGGTCGCAAACCGTGGCGACAAAAAGGAACTGGTCGTGCCCGTGCGGGTTCGATTCGTTCACCCCTATGGCGTGGTGGTGGTGTCATCTTTGGACCCAAACCCCGTGACTTCAGCATCCAAATGAACCGCAAAGAGCGACGTTTGGCATTACGGACAGCATTTGCTAGCCGCATTGATGACATGATCATCGTTGAGGATTTTGGTTCTCAACTGCAACGCCCCAAAACCAAAGAATTGGTGAATGCGATCGCGCGTTGGGGTGCAGAGCCAGATAAGAGAGTCTTGCTAATATATTGCGAGAACAACCAAAACCTATATTTATCAGCACGAAATATCGCAAATGTCAAGGTCTTTTCTGCAAATACCATCAACATTTACGACATACTCCATGCCGAAAAAATAATTGTCACCGCATCAGCCATCGACAAAATTCAGGAGGTCTTTGGTGCATAAACTCGACCCCCGTGACTTAGTAGATTTAGTCCGTCGCCCCATCGTCACCGAGAAAGCGACTGTCCTCATGGAGCAGAACAAATACACATTTGAAGTCTCTCCCAAAGCCAGCAAAACAGAAATCAAAGCAGCTATCCAAGACCTATTTAGCGTCAAGGTAGTAAAAGTCAACACCGCCAACCCCCCACGTAAAAAACGTCGAGTTGGCAAATTCGTCGGTTACAGACCTCAATACAAACGAGCCATTATCACAGTGGCAGCTGGGGACGAAGACAAGATTCGCCAAGCTCTCTTCCCAGATGTTTAAAAAAGTTAGGAGCCAAGAGCGAAGAATTAGGAATTAAGCGACCTAAAGAACCTCAATTCCTAACTCCTAACTGGTACTAAACTCCTAACTCCTGACTTCTAACTCTCAACTTTTAAACTAAGATTATGGGTACTCGTTCTTATCGTCCCTACACCCCCAGCACTCGTCAAGTAACCGTCTCCGACTTTGCGGAAATCACCAAAAGTGAACCAGAAAAGTCTCTGACAATCTCCATCCATCGTCCCAAAGGTCGTAACAACCGTGGGGTAATTACCAGTCGTCGTCGTGGTGGCGGTCACAAGCAGTTGTACCGCATCATCGACTTCAAACGCGACAAACGGAATATCCCGGCAAAAGTTGCGGCAATTGAGTACGACCCCAACCGTAACGCCCGCATTGCCCTCTTATATTACACAGACGGCGAAAAGCGCTACATCATCCATCCCAACACATTGAAAGTTGGCGAAATCATCATTGCTGGACCTGACTCACCAATCGAAATTGGTAACGCTTTACCGTTAGCAAACATTCCTTTAGGTACCACCATCCATAACGTCGAATTGACAGCAGGCAAAGGCGCTCAAATCGTCCGCGCCGCAGGTGCAGCTGCTCAAGTCGTCGCTAAAGAAGGTGATTATGTCACCATCAAACTACCCTCAGGGGAAGTACGGATGATTCGCCGCGAGTGTTACGCCACCATTGGACAAGTCGGTAATACAGATCATCGTAACTTGAGTGCTGGTAAAGCTGGACGCAACCGTTGGAAAGGTCGCCGTCCCAAAGTTAGAGGAAGCGTCATGAACCCAGTGGATCACCCCCATGGTGGTGGTGAAGGTCGGGCACCAATTGGTCGCTCCGGTCCTGTAACACCTTGGGGTAAGCCAACCTTGGGTATGAAGACCCGTAAGAAGAAGAAAGCCAGCAGCAAACTAATTGTTCGCCGCCGTCGGAAATCTTCTAAACGCGGTCGTGGCGGACGTGAATCATAAAAAGTTGCGTTTGAAGTGCTGTATGTTGAGTTAATTTACATTTTGTACAACAACTCAAAATTCAGAACTACCAACTTTAAGCTTCCATAAAACTCAAACCTCAAAGACTAAATTGTTATGGGTCGTTCACTGAAAAAAGGTCCCTTCGTTGCGGATCATCTGCTCAAGAAAATAGAAAGGCTCAACGCTAACAGCAAAAAAGAAGTTATTAAAACTTGGTCGAGAGCATCGACAATTTTGCCTCAGATGGTAGGACATACAATTGCCGTTCACAACGGTCGTCAACATGTTCCCGTCTTTGTTAGTGAGCAAATGGTAGGACACAAGTTAGGAGAATTTGCTCCCACTCGTACCTATCGTGGTCATGCCAAAAGCGATAAAAAAGCAGGTAGATAGAATTTTAGATTTTGGATTCAACTTAAAAATCTGGAATCTAGAATTTTTAGGAGAAAAAAATGGCAACTGATACTGTTGAAGTTAAAGCGATCGCTCGCTACATAAGCATGTCACCCTACAAAGTGAGACGTGTCCTCGACCAAATTCGCGGTCGTACTTACCGCGAAGCCCTGATACTGCTAGAATTTATGCCCTATCGCTCTTGCGACCCCATCCTCAAACTTTTGCGGAGTGCGGCTGCAAATGCTGAACATAATGCAGGCATGGATCGGGCAGAACTAGTCATTACCCAGGCATACGCCGACCAAGGTCCTGTCCTCAAACGCTTCCAGCCGAGAGCACAAGGTCGAGCCTACCAAATTCGTAAACCAACATGTCACATCACCCTTGCTGTGGCTGCTGGGGCAACGGTGAAATAAGTGTAATTAGATAAAAATTACTCCTACAGCAAGAAATTTTTAGAGGAATAATTTGTGGGACAAAAGATACATCCAGTAGGTTTCCGCCTCGGGATTACTCAAGAACACCAATCACGTTGGTTCGCATCTCCTAGCCGTTATCCAGAACTTCTCCAAGAAGACTATAAACTGCGTAAATACATCGATGAAAAACTCGGTAGATACGCTCAGAATAACGCCGGAATTTGTCAAGTCAAAATTGAGCGCAAAGCAGATCAAATTGATCTAGAAGTGCAAACAGCAAGACCTGGGGTTGTCGTGGGGCGTGGTGGTCAAGGAATTGAATCATTACGCACAGGACTACAACAACTTTTAGGTGGCACGCGCCAAATCCGCATCAACGTTGTTGAAGTTCAAAAAGTTGATGCCAATGCTTTCTTGATTGCTGAGTACATTGCTCAACAACTAGAACGTCGGGTTTCCTTCCGTCGAGTTGTGCGTCAAGCCATCCAACGCGCTCAACGCGCTGGAATTCAAGGGATTAAAATTCAAGTCAGCGGTCGCTTAAACGGTGCAGAAATTGCCCGAACAGAGTGGACTCGTGAGGGTAGAGTTCCTCTACACACCTTACGTGCTGACATCGATTACTCCTACTGCACCGCCAAAACCGTTTACGGAATCCTTGGTATCAAAGTATGGGTATTCAAAGGTGAAATTATTCCTGGGCAAGAAATAGAAGCAGCACCAGCAACCCGCGAACGCGAACCTCGTCGTCGCAACCAGCAACGTCGTCGCCAGCAATTTGAAGACCGTTCTAACGAAGGATAGGTAGGGTTTTAGATTTTAGATTTTAGTTCTTCAACCCAAAATCAATCCAAAAATACCTTCGCCAAAACCATTTGGTATTAAAGACATGTTAAGTCCAAGAAGAACTAAATTCCGCAAACAACAGCGGGGACGGATGAAAGGGCTAGCTAGCCGTGGTAGCACCTTAAATTTTGGTGATTTTGCTCTCCAAGCACAAGAACCATCATGGATTACCTCCCGCCAAATCGAAGCTTCCCGTCGAGCAATGACTCGTTATATCCGCCGGGGTGGTAAAATTTGGATTCGGATTTTCCCAGATAAACCCATCACCATGCGCCCAGCCGAAACACGGATGGGTTCCGGTAAAGGTTCCCCAGAGTTTTGGGTAGCTGTGGTTAAACCAGGACGGATTTTATTTGAAATCGCTGGCGTGACTGAAGAAATAGCCCGCGAAGCCATGCGTTTAGCGGCTTTTAAGTTACCCATCAAAACTAAGTTTATTTCCCGCGCCGAAATCGAGCCGCAAGAGCAGGAGTAGTTTATGTCGCTTTCTAAAATTGCAGACGCACGAGAACTAAGCGACGAACAGCTAGCTGAAGAGGTTCTCGCTCTGAAAAAGCAGCTTTTTCAACTCCGGTTACAAAAAGCTACTCGACAGTTAGATAAATCGCACCAATTTCGACACGCTCGTCACCGCTTGGCACAATTGCTGACGGTTGAGGGTGAAAGAAAGCGGAAAGTAGCTACAGAAGGTTAGAAGTAAGAAGCAGGAGTTAGGAATTAAGGGTGAAAAGTGTAAGTTGTAATTCAGCTGGAAACTTCTAACTCGTAACTCATAACTGATAACTCTAATTAAATTAGGAGCTTATGGCAGTTAAAGAACGAATGGGAGTAGTTGTCAGCGACAAAATGCAAAAAACAGTTGTTGTCGCTGTTCAAAACCGCGCTCCTCACCCCAGATATGGGAAGATTGTTGTCAAAACTCAGCGATATAAAGCACACGACGAAGATAACAAATGTAAGATAGGCGATCGCGTCCGCATTCAAGAGACTCGTCCTCTGAGCAAAACCAAACGCTGGCAAGTTTTAGAGATCATCACCAACTAAGTATGTTTACGTAAACGTGTTGTTAGGAAACTAGCAACCATAGGGAGAGTAATTGTGATTCAACCTCAATCCTACCTGAATGTTGCAGACAACAGCGGCGCACGCAAATTAATGTGTATCCGTGTGTTAGGTGCTGGAAATAGCCGTTATGGCTTCATAGGCGATCGCATAATCGCGGTAGTCAAAGATGCTATTCCCAACATGGCAGTAAAAAAATCGGATGTAGTGGAGGCTGTGATTGTTCGCACCCGCCACACCATTCGTCGTGATAGCGGTATGAGCATCCGCTTTGATGATAACGCCGCCGTAATCATCAACAAAGATGGTAATCCCAAAGGAACCAGGGTCTTCGGTCCTGTGGCACGGGAATTACGCGAAAAAAGTTTCACTAAAATTGTGTCGCTGGCACCGGAGGTGCTGTAATGACAGGTAAGAAGGATAAACCCAAGTTTTATAAAATGCATATCAAAACTGGGGATACCGTTCAAATTATCGCAGGCAAAGACAAAGGCAAAATTGGGGAAATTATCAAAGCCCTTCCCCAAGACAGCAAAGTCATTGTCAAAGGCGTAAATTTGAAAACTAAGCACGTTAAACCCCAAGCAGAGGGAGAATCTGGGCAAATTGTTACCCAGGAATATCCCATCCACAGTTCCAACGTCATGCTTTATTCCACCAAGCAAAATGTAGCCAGCCGTGTCTGCTACACTTTTACTGCGGAAGGAAAGAAAGTGAGAATGTTGAAAAAAACTGGGGAAATCTTGGATAAGTAGTTATAGACTACTTATAACTACCAAAATTGGTATTTGTGATTACTAGTATTTAATCTCAGAACCAATCCATCCATACTAAACCTTAAGCTCCAAAAGGTAACTTTTCGGGTAATCTCAAATCTTTATTCCCTGACAAAGACCAGGGACATTAAGGGAAACAACATATGGCGATTAGACTCAAAACGGTATATCAAGAAACAATTGCTCCTAAACTGATCAAACAGTTTGAGTACAGCAATGTTCACCAAGTACCAAAGGTAATCAAGATTACAGTGAACCGGGGGTTGGGCGAAGCAGCATCCAATGCCAAGGCACTCGAAGCTTCGATCAACGAAGTTGCTTTAATCACAGGTCAAAAACCAGTAGTGACCAGAGCAAAGAAGGCGATCGCTGGCTTCAAAATCCGTCAAGGTATGCCCGTAGGAATCATGGTTACTCTACGCGGCGACCGGATGTACAACTTTCTTGACAGACTGATCAATCTTTCGTTACCCAGAATTCGTGACTTCCGTGGTATCAGTCCCAAAAGTTTCGATGGACGCGGCAACTATACGCTGGGCGTTCGAGAACAGCTGATTTTCCCAGAAGTCGAGTACGACAAGATTGACCAAATCCGTGGGATGGATATTTCCATCATTACCACAGCCAAAAACGACGAAGAAGGTCGCGCTTTACTAAAAGAAATGGGAATGCCCTTTCGCGATCAATAAGTTCATCTAAAGAGGGAACGATGGCGGCAAACGACACAATTGCAGATATGCTGACGCGCATCCGCAATGCCAATATGGCGCGGCACCAAACAACAGAAGTGCCTGCAACAAAAATGACTCGCAGTATTGCGAGAGTGCTGCGGGAAGAGGGCTTCATTGGTGAATTCGAGGAAGCAGGTGAGGGCGTTAAGAAAAACTTGGTAATTTCCCTCAAGTACAAAGGCAAAAATCGTCAACCCCTGATTACCGCCCTAAAGCGGGTCAGTAAACCCGGTTTGCGTGTTTACTCAAACCGAAAAGATCTACCAAGAGTTTTAGGTGGAATCGGGATTGCGATTATCTCCACATCTAGCGGCATCATGACCGACCGCGAAGCGCGTCGTCAGAATGTTGGTGGAGAAGTCCTTTGCTACGTTTGGTAAATCCAGTTAAAAGTTCAGAGGAGGAGTGAGAAGTTAATCGACTCACCAACTCATCACAACATAACGGGAAGGCGCTTTGCGTCTAGACACTCGTAACAAGACAAAGGATAGATTAATTTATGTCTCGAATTGGCAAACGTCCAATTACAGTACCAGCCAAGGTACAAGTGACAATTAACGGCAGCAATGTTCAAGTCAAAGGACCTAAAGGAGAACTTTCGCGGGATTTACCAGCGAACATTGTCCTGACCCAAGAAGGTGAGATTCTAACAGTTTCTCCCATTGACGACTCCCGTTCATCACGCCAATTGCACGGTTTATTCCGTACCTTAATATCAAACATGGTGGAAGGTGTTTCCACTGGCTTCCAACGCCGCTTAGAAATTCAAGGGGTTGGTTATCGGGCAGCCGTTCAAGGTCGTAACCTGGTTTTGAATATGGGCTATAGCCATCAAGTGCAAATTCCCCCGCCTGATGGTGTCCAGTTTGCTGTTGAAAATAACACTAATGTTATTGTCAGCGGTTACGACAAAGAAATTGTCGGCAATACTGCTGCTCAAATTCGCGCAGTTCGTCCCCCTGAACCTTACAAAGGTAAAGGTATTCGTTACGCTGGCGAAGTCGTCAGACGTAAAGCTGGTAAGACTGGTAAGAGTGGTAAGAAATAGATATGAAGCTTACTCGCAGAGAATCAAAAGTTCGTCGCCACAAACGTGTTCGTGGCAAAGTCGATGGTTCAGCAGAACGTCCACGTTTAGCTGTATTTCGTTCCAACGAGCATATTTATGCTCAGGTGATTGATGATACACAACATTGCACTTTGGCAGCAGCATCAACCTTAGAGAAAGATTTAAAAACAAAACTTTCCTCCGGGGCAAATTGTGAAGCTTCCACCGAAGTAGGTAAATTGATTGCAGCGCGATCGCTTGCGGCTGGAATCACTAAAGTTGTGTTTGACCGAGGTGGAAACCTATACCACGGTCGTATCAAAGCACTGGCGGATGCAGCCCGTGAAGCTGGTTTGGAATTCTAGAAATTTGTCAAAAGCCGAAATTTTAGAAATAAATATAATATGGCTGCTGACCCTTGAGGAAAAATTCAGGAATTAATTATGGCAACTGGTGGTCGTAAAAAAACTAACCGCACTAAAAAAGAAGAAACCACTTGGCAAGAACGGGTAATCCAAATCCGCCGCGTCAGCAAGGTAGTTAAGGGTGGTAAAAAACTCAGCTTCCGAGCGATCGTAGTAGTTGGTAATGAACGTGGTCAAGTTGGTGTTGGTGTGGGTAAAGCATCTGATGTAATTGGTGCTGTAAAAAAAGGTGTGGCTGATGGCAAAAAACACCTGATTGATGTGCCCATGACCAAAGCTAACTCCATCCCTCACCCCATTAACGGTACAGGTGGCGGCGCGAAAGTCTTGATGCGTCCAGCTTCTCCTGGTACTGGTGTAATCGCTGGGGGTGCTGTTCGCACAGTGCTCGAATTGGCAGGAGTTCGGAATATTCTCGCTAAACAACTTGGCTCGAATAATCCCCTCAACAACGCCAGAGCGGCAGTTAACGCCCTCTCCACACTCCGTACTTTTGCGGAAGTAGCTGAAGACCGAGGCGTTCCCATTGAAAGTCTCTACGCTCAGTAGGACTAAATTGTCTATATAAGCGTTATAAAATGTACCTGTCATGAGACTAAATGATGCCAAGCCCCAAAAAGGCTCAAAGAAACGCGGTCGCAGAGTCGGTCGGGGTATAGCTGCCGGACAAGGCGCTAGTTGCGGTCTGGGTATGCGTGGTCAAAATTCCCGCTCCGGTGGTGGGACAAGACCCGGTTTTGAAGGTGGTCAACAACCTTTATATCGCCGTTTACCGAAGTTAAAAGGCTTTCCCCTCGTTAATCGGGTAAATTACATTACGATTAATGTAGAGAAACTCGCTGGACTCCCTGCAAATTCAGAAGTAACATTAGCATCCTTAGAAGCCGCTGGTATTTTGACTGGTAGTAATCGGGGACTATTAAAGATTTTGGGAAATGGGGAATTGTCTGTTGCCCTCAATGTGAAGGCAGCAGCATTTACAGGTTCAGCTCGTAGCAAAATTGAGGCGGCTGGTGGGAGTTGTGAAGTTGCAGCGTGAGCATCAACTCATAGGGCATGTTAACTCCAGCCATGCGCCTCACTCACAATTTAGGTAGCCTCCTATGATGAATCGAGACAAGCCTCAAAGCGCTCAAGATACTTTTATGCAAATGGCGCAAGCAGCCGGACTTCGGGGTCGGCTGCTTGTTACAGTCGGTATTCTCATGCTGATTCGCATGGGTATTCATATTCCGATTCCTAACATCGATCGCCTAGCATTTGCTGATGCTGTGGCGAAAAATAGCCAAATATTAAGCTTTTTGGATATTTTTTCGGGTGGTGGTTTGTCTGCTCTGGGCATTTTTGCTCTGGGTATTCTACCTTACATCAATGCCTCGATCATTATTCAATTGCTGACTGCGGCAATACCATCTTTAGAAAACTTACAAAAAAATGAAGGTGAAGCCGGAAGGCGAAAACTTTCTCAATATACGCGCTATGTTTCCTTTGGCTGGGCGATTCTGCAAAGTGTCTTCATTGCGGGATTTTGGTTGAAACCATACGCTTACAATTTTGGACCACTATTTGTAGCTCAAACAGCGATCGCACTGGTGGCAGGATCAATGTTTGTCATGTGGGCTTCGGAAGTTATAACCGAACGAGGTATCGGTAATGGTGCATCTTTGTTGATTTTCCTCAACATCGTCGCCTCATTGCCCAAAACTCTAGGAGATACTATATCTTTTGTGGAAACTGGAAACCGAGAAGCTGTTGGTCGAGTAATCGTCTTAGTACTATTATTCTTACTAACTACTGTTGGGATCGTGTTTGTTCAAGAAGGGATGCGCCGAATTCCCATTATCTCCGCTCGTCGCCAAGTGGGTCGCCGCGTATTGGCAGAGCAACGCAGTTTCCTACCTTTGCGCCTTAACCAAGGTGGAGTAATGCCCATCATTTTCGCTCAGGCAATCCTCAGCTTACCTCAATTCGTCTCCCAATTTAGTAAAAATCAAGACGTAGCCAATTTTGTCGCTAACTACCTGTCACCAGGTCGTTCTGGCTCTTGGTTCTACTCCTTGGTTCAATTGGTGGCAATTGTCTTCTTTAGCTATTTTTACTCATCACTGATTGTTAACCCAGTGGATGTATCACAAAACCTAAAGAAAATGGGAGCTAGTATTCCTGGGATTCGTCCTGGTAAAACCACAAGTGAGTATATTGAGCGAGTTTTAAATCGGTTAACTTTATTGGGTGCGGTGTTCTTGGGTTTAATTGCCATCATTCCGACTGGAATTGAGCAAGCATTGGGAATCCCTACTTTTAGAGGATTGGGTGCAACCTCATTACTGATTTTAGTAGGTGTGGCAATTGATACGTCAAAGCAGATCCAAACCTATCTAATATCTCAGCGCTATGAAGGAATGGTGAAACAATAGTGACGCGACTTATCTTCTTGGGACCACCGGGTGCTGGCAAAGGAACACAAGCAAAAACACTGGCTGACCATTGGCAAATCCCACATATTTCAACGGGTGATATTCTCCGTCAAGCCTTACAAGAACAGACACCTTTGGGTATTAAAGCTCAAAGCTATATGGACAAAGGTGAACTTGTTCCTGACCAACTTGTGCAAGATATGGTCAAGGAACGTCTGACTCAAGCCGATTGTAGTGAGGGGTGGATTTTAGACGGTTTTCCCCGCACTGTTAAACAGGCTGAATTTTTGGAAAGCTTGCTAGAAAGTATTCAGCAGCAAGGTGAAAGGGTTGTAAATCTAGATGTCCCGGATGATGTGGTGGTGGGACGTTTACTGGAGCGAGGACGTAAAGACGATGCTGAAGATGTGATTCGGCGCAGACTTGAAGTTTATCGTTCCGAAACCGAGCCTCTGATTAATCATTATGGAGCCAAAAATCGATTGGTGGTAGTCAATGGTAATCAGTCTCAAGAAGAAGTCACTAGCGCGTTGAAGAATGCGATCGCTTAGCGTAATCGTTCCGTAGGAGTGTTGTATGAGCCACTCTTAGCACTCCCTACATAGTAGAGCAAAGCCAAAACCACGAGTATCACACCTGAAAATACTTTGGATTAAAAGCACAAAATGGGAAGTTGAGGAGTTACACCTAATTCGTACTAACTCCTACCCAAAATGCCTTTACTTTTTAATTAAGATATATTAATAAACAGTTGATATATTTCACAAATCATGTTTACTTGCACTCAAGAGCAGTTGGGCAAGTAAACAAGCAAATGTTGAGTTGAGGAAAAAGCAAGTTGTCTAAACAAGACCTAATTGAGATGGAAGGCACAGTCACAGAATCCTTGCCTAACGCGATGTTTCGCGTTGACTTGGATAATGGATTTAACGTGCTGGCACATATTTCGGGAAAGATTCGCCGTAACTATATCAAGATTTTACCCGGCGATCGCGTCAAAGTTGAACTTACTCCCTATGACCTCACCAAAGGTCGAATCACGTACCGTCTGCGGAAAAAGTAAGTAATGTAGAAGATTTTACCACAATAACACCTCTATTGGGTATGATCCAAAAATTAAACTGAATATTTTTTCGTAAAAATGCTATAATTTACTGTTTGGAGTCAGTCAGAAAAGGCATGAAAGTTAGAGCCTCGGTCAAACGAATTTGTGAAAAGTGCAACGTAATCAAGCGTCGCGGTCGTGTGATGGTGATTTGCGTTAACCCCAAACACAAACAACGTCAAGGATAGGAAAAACACCATTTTCCCCATTGACTCAAATCTTGAAGTCGAAAAAGAAATATTTTTCGCCAACTACTAACCAAAGTTTACAGCCGAACAAAACAAAGGGAGATACTGACTGTGGCACGGATTGCCGGAGTAGACCTTCCGCGTGATAAACGCGTAGAAATCGGTCTTACATATATTTACGGAATTGGTCTATCACGCTCACAAGCGATTCTCAAAGCAACAGGTGTCAACCCTGATACCCGCGTCAAAGAATTGAGCGACACCGATGTTACAGCCCTGCGTGCTGAAATCGAAAGCAATTACCAAATTGAAGGTGATTTGCGACGTTGGGAAGCCATGAACATCAAGCGCCTGGTGGACATTGGTTCCTACCGAGGTCGTCGTCACCGCATGGGTTTACCAGTTCGCGGACAACGAACTCGCACCAACGCCAGAACTCGACGCGGTAGAAGACAAACCGTCGCTGGAAAGAAAAAAGCACCAGGTAAATAAATTCTTATTGCCTGTAATCGGCAAATTTTACATTCATTCAAACACAGGAATATGGCGCGACAACCGACAAAAAAATCCGGTAGTAAGAAAGCAAAACGCAACGTCCCCAATGGAATTGCTTATATTCAATCTACCTTCAACAACAGCATCGTCACTATTGCTGACCAAAACGGCGATGTTATTTCTTGGGCAAGTGCAGGATCTAGCGGTTTTAAAGGCGCGAAAAAAGGAACACCCTTCGCCGCCCAAACCGCTGCTGAAAGCGCAGCCCGCAGAGCAATGGATCAAGGAATGCGTCAAATTGAAGTCATGGTTAGTGGACCCGGTGCCGGACGGGAAACCGCAATCAGAGCACTACAAGGCGCAGGATTAGAAATCACCCTGATTCGGGACATTACACCAATTCCCCACAACGGTTGCCGTCCACCAAAGCGCCGCCGAGTTTAGAGAGGCTCTACCGGGGAATGGAATAGAAGTTGGAGTCGAGAAAAAGCCATTTTAAAATTCAAAAAAATGAATGACAATTTCGAGATATTTAAAGCTAATACTTCTGCCATTTTCCGTAGTCAGCGTTAGTGGTAATTGTGATCAATGGGTGAATGTGAAGCTAATTCGTTTTCAGGAGTTGGATTCTAGCACAGAGCTAATTCACAACTGAACCCAACAAACTTAACAGCTTCATTGCCACCCAAAGTTAATCCAAAACTCACCCCAAATTAATTTGCATTGCCCCCACTGTGCTTGCTGGGAATCAAACTCTACCGTCATTGAAATACGCAGTTTGATCGACCTTTAAGCTATTAGGGCATTAGAGAAATTTTAAAAACAATCACCTTTCTGCTAGTAGAACCTAAAAATAAGGGAGGCTACTCCGTGGCGCAATTTCAAATTGAATGTGTAGAGTCAAGTACAGAAGAGAGTCGAAGTCACTACAGTAAGTTTATCTTAGAACCGCTAGAAAGGGGACAAGGAACAACAGTTGGTAATGCCCTCAGACGGGTATTACTTTCCAACTTAGAAGGAACAGCAGTCACAGCATTGCGAATTGCTGGTGTTTCCCACGAATTTGCTACAGTTCCGGGAGTGCGTGAAGACGTACTGGAAATCATGATGCGGATGAAAGAAATCATCCTCAAAAGCTATTCTGCCCAACCCCAAATTGGTAGGTTACTGGTAAATGGACCAGCTAACGTTACATCAGCACACTTTGATTTGCCCAGCGAAGTTGAATTAATTGATCCTACTCAATATGTTGCCACCTTAGCTGAAGGGGCAAAATTTGAGATGGAATTTAGAATTGAGCGAGGAAAAGGCTATCGTACCGTTGAACGGGGACGTGAGGAAGCCACATCCCTAGACTTCCTGCAAATTGACTCCGTATTCATGCCAGTTCGCAAAGTCAACTACAGCGTTGAGGAAACTCGTAGTGAATCTGGTTTACCCAGAGATCGATTATTATTGGAAATTTGGACAAATGGTAGCCTTAGCCCCCAAGAAGCGCTATCTTCGGCTGCGAATATTCTGGTAGATTTGTTTAATCCATTGAAGGATTTCACATATACCGAGCAGGATACAGGTATTGCCGAGGATTTAGATCCTACCGCTCAAATTCCCATCGAGGAATTACAGCTTTCTGTACGTGCTTACAACTGCTTGAAACGGGCACAGGTTAATTCTGTGGCTGACTTGTTGGACTACACCCAAGAAGACTTGTTAGAAATCAAGAACTTTGGACAAAAGTCTGCCGAGGAAGTAGTGGAAGCCCTACAGCGACGCTTGGGTATTACTCTACCGAATGAAAGATCTTCTAAGCACAATTAGTGCTAAAAGTCAAATTTAAAATTGAAATAAACCTATTATGCGTCACCGTTGTCGAGTTGCGAAATTAAGCAAACCTGCTGACCAGCGTCGCGCCCTGTTGCGATCGCTAACCACTGAAATCATCCGTCATGGACAGATCACCACCACCCTAATTCGGGCAAAAGCGGTACGTCCAGAAGTAGAAAAAATGATTACTCTCGCTAAAGACGGTTCCCTTTCCGCCCGTCGTCAAGCAATGGGTTACATATTTGACAAACAACTTGTTCATGCTCTATTTGAACAAGTTCCTTCCCGTTATTCCGACCGTCAAGGCGGTTACACCCGGATTCGGCACACCATGCCCCGCCGTGGTGATAACGCCGAAATGGCAATCATTGAATTAGTTTAGTGAGGTAATTTGGAATTAAATCGAAAAATATCAGTAGATATATCGAGAAGAGATTCCAAATCATAAATTGTATGCTAGATAGTGATGCGTCCACACCAACCCAGCGAATTGCCTTAGTAATCCAATACATAGGAACCAACTTCCATGGGTGGCAGCGACAACCACAACATCGCAGCGTACAAGCCGAAATTGAAAACGCGATCGCACAATTCATCGGATACCCAGTCAACCTACATGGTGCTGGTCGTACCGACAGCGGAGTCCATGCCGCCGCCCAAGTCGCCCACTTTGATGTCACCAGCGTCGTCCCACCCCAGAAATGGGCAACGATTCTCAACAGCCGCCTGCCAAAAGATATATTAATCAAGGCTTCAGCAGCAGTGGATAGCAATTGGCACGCCCGGTTTAGTGCGGCATATCGGCGTTACCGCTACAGCCTATATACAGAGGAAAAACCTAACCTATTTGTTCGTTCCTCCTGTTGGCACTATTATCTGGCACCCCTGGATGAAACACTCATCCAAACCGCCCTCAAGCCACTCATAGGAAAACATCACCTCGCAGCCTTTCGTCGCTCAAACTCCAAACGTGTTCATTCATGGGTCGAGATTCAAGCCGCCGAATGTTACCGCGAAGGAGCGTTTATTCATATTGAAATTCAAGCAGATGGATTTTTGTACGGCATGGTGCGGTTGTTGGTAGGGATGCTGGTAGAAGTAGGTTCCGGCTCAAGAGCGATCGCTAATTTCACCCAACTGTGGAAAGAACAACGTCGAGAAGATGTCAGATACGCTGCACCCGCCCACGGCTTATGTCTTTTGCGAGTCGGCTATCCCGATTTTCCCTTTCCTCCAGAAGTTTGGTTTGATACACAACCAAAACCAGTTATCAGTTAACAGTAACCAGTTAACGATTACAGCTAATAGCTAATAGCTATCCAAAATCAAGGACACATTCAGAAAATGTCAGCCCAAAAAACCTATCTTCCACCCGCCCAAAATCCAAATCAGGATTGGTATGTTATCGATGCCGCCGACCAACGTCTCGGTCGCCTCGCTACCGAAATCGCCATGATTTTACGAGGAAAAAATAAACCCGAATATACACCCCACCTCGATACAGGCGACTTTGTAATCATCGTCAACGCTGAGAAAATCACAGTTACAGGTAAAAAACGTACCCAAAAACTGTACCGCCGTCACTCAGGTCGTCCCGGCGGGATGAAAACCGAAACCTTTGCTAAACTCCAAGCCCGTTTACCAGAGCGCATCATCGAACAAGCAGTCAAAGGGATGTTACCCAAAAACAGCCTCGGCAGACAGTTATTTACCAAACTCAAAGTCTACGCTGGACCAACCCATCCCCACGCGGCACAACAGCCCAAAGAACTTGTAGTTAACACAATTCCTGGAGCATAAGATTCATGCAAGCAACTGAAAATGCCGGACGCGCTATGTACTTTGGTACGGGTCGCCGCAAAAGAGCGATCGCTCGTGTCCGTTTAGTCCCTGGAAGCGGGAAACTCCTCGTCAACAAAAAAGACGGAGAACTCTATTTCCAATTCAATACAGGTTATCTCGGAGCTATTAAAGCACCTTTAGAAACCTTGGGAATGGAAAATGACTATGACATCCTTGTCATCGCCGAAGGTGGCGGTTTAACTGGACAATCTGACGCTATTCGCCTTGGAGTTGCCCGCGCCCTTTGCCAACTCGATCCTGGCAACCGTCCCCCACTCAAAACCGAAGGCTATCTAACTCGTGACCCACGAGCAAAAGAGCGGAAGAAATACGGTTTACATAAAGCTCGTAAAGCTCCTCAGTACTCCAAACGGTAAATTGGGCTTTGGGGAAACAATATTATCCCTATTCCCTGTTTTCCACACTCAAGCAGCAGTTATAATTAAAATCTCAGTAACCACAATAGGAACCATGGCAAAACCAGATATTCATCCTAAGTGGTATCCAGAAGCAAAAGTCATCTGCAACGGACAAGTTGTGATGACAGTCGGCTCCACCAAACCCGAATTACATGTAGATGTTTGGTCTGGAAACCACCCCTTTTATACCGGAACCCAGAAGATGATTGATACCGAAGGTCGTGTCGAGCGCTTCATGCGGAAATACGGCATGTTTGACCAATCAGCTGCTAGCGACGAGCAAAAGTAGCGACTTGGCTCTGCTTTGAACGACCCCGCACTTGCTGCCGGGTCGCTTTTGTGTACTTTGCCGAGCCGAGTTATTATTTTTTAAGGAGCATTGCACTGTCATGGCTGAACAATACCTGCTGGAGAAACTCAAATCTGCCGAACAAACTTTTCATGAGTTAACCCGTCGTCTAGGCGATCCTGATACTGCTAAAGATCCAGATGAGTATCAAAAAATCGCTAAATCGCGCTCATCATTAGAAGAAGTTGTCGATACCTACGAAAATTGGAAAATTGCCCAAGAAGAAATAATTGGCGCTCGTGAGGTATTAAAAGAAGCTCAAGGCGACCAAGAAATGTATGAAATTGCGTCGTCGGAAGTTCAAGAACTTGAGCAGAAAATTACTGAGTTAGAAAATCGTTTAACAATTTTATTATTACCCCGCGACCCCAACGATGATAAAAACATCATGCTGGAAATCCGCGCCGGAACTGGTGGAGATGAAGCCAGTATTTGGGCGGGTGATTTGGTGCGGATGTATTCTCGCTACGCTGATACCCAAAATTGGCGGGTCAAATTAGTCAGTGAATCACTGGCGGAAATGGGTGGTTTTAAAGAAGCAATTTTAGAAATTCAAGGCGACAGCGTATATAGTAAGCTCAAATTTGAAGCCGGAGTACATCGGGTTCAACGGGTACCTGTAACTGAAGCTGGGGGAAGAGTACATACATCTACTGCCACCGTGGCAATCATGCCGGAAGTTGATGAGGTGGAAATTCATATTGACCCCAAAGACATCGAAATGAAAACCGCCCGTTCTGGTGGTGCAGGTGGACAAAACGTCAACAAAGTGGAAACAGCCGCCGACTTAATTCACAAACCGACCGGAATCAGAATTTTTTGTACTGAAGAACGCAGCCAGTTACAAAACAAAGAGCGGGCTATGCAAATCCTCCGCGCTAAGTTGTATGAAATGAAACTCAGAGAACAGCAAGAGGCGATTACTTCAGCACGCCGTTTGCAGGTGGGTACAGGTTCGCGCTCGGAGAAAATACGGACATACAACTACAAAGATAACCGCGTTACAGACCATCGGATCAATATCAACTTTTCCCTCAATCCAGCATTAGAAGGGGATATTGAAAATATTATCCAATCTTGTATTTCTCAAGATCAGCAGGATCGTTTGGCGGAACTGGCGACGAGTAATTAAGTAAAATAGGGCTTTGGGGATGAATGCGATATTCCCACGAACCCTAAAAGCGATCGCTCTGCCAGCACATCCCTGATAAATTTAATTCTTGACTGAGGCTGAAAATATATAATTCTCAGAAATCAGCCTCAAATGGATTAAAAAGTTTAAGCTCGGCAATCCAACGAAAATCATCTGTATTCCTGGTTATCAATGTCAACTTATACACCAGTGCAGTTCCGGCAATAATCGCATCACCTAGAGTCATCCGTTTCTGCTGTCTCAGAGCTACTGCTTGAGCTAACACGTCTTGCGATATTGGTAAAACTTGAGCAATTTGGAAAAATTCCTCAAAATACTGACGCGACTGTTCAGTCAGTAGATGATATCCCAATACTTCAAGATAACTGAGAGATGATACCGCAGGTGAATGGTCTGCGACCAGTTTTCTCAACTTAGAGTGTTCTGCTTGGGCAGAGTAAATAAGTAATCGCGCAGAATTATTTACACACAAGGATCTAGTTTTGACAAGGGTTTCATGCCTTAATACTGTGTAATTAATTGTGTTTAACTACTTAATAATGTTGCTGTCAAGAAGCACGTTTTACCGTCCTGGCAGTGAGCGTTCTTGGCGGGTTTCTTCCTGCCAAGAAACCGGATCGACATAATTCAGGGTTTTAGTCGCAGCAAGATTTTCCAATATCTCAGCCATCCTCTGTCCCCGTGTTTTGACTTCTGAGAATGCTTGCTCATCAATAAACGTCACCTCAATCTGGAGCATTTGCTCTCCAGATTGAGGTGCTTCATCAATCCACTCTAAACGGCTTCCTCTCAACCAAGCTTTGAAAGTCTTTGACATCGTTGTATCAACTAGTTCTCATTTTATCTTAATAATAGCTTGGGACTGAGGTTGAAAAATCAACTTGTAGTCATATTCATACCCAATTTATTGATATTACAAGCTATCTAGGCAGAAAGCGATCGCTTGCAGGATAGAACGACTAGTATATGTTCTTAAATAATACAAAAGATAAAAGAAAATAATAGGAAAGATTAATTTTGTTCGACAAGAGTTGTACTTACAAAGTATCTATTTTGGCAGAGTCAATAGCAGTACAGTCTCCCACCAAATTTGCTGAAACTAAACGCGCTGTACCAGGACTACCCCAGTAAGAAGTATGACCATCAACAACACTTACAGCCATTGCTGTATGAGCTTGTCCCATAGTGAGCGCTCCTCTTTCTAGCCAATTTGCATCAGCACAAATATACTTATCTCTGAAGAATAAATTTGATAACGATTTTGTTTCTAAACTTGCTTGTAATGGGTATGCGATAATATCTGATGAATGAATAATATTGATCCATCTAATAGAATTTTTTTGATATTTTTCTGTAAATTCTTTGATTTTACAGGGTTTAATATCAAGCATTAAGTTAAAAAATAGAATTGGTGAACCCATTGTTGTAATACTTTTCAAGTCTTTCCCCTGATAGCTACTAGAACCTTCTTTGAGATTGAGAAGTTTACGTATCTCAAAAGCTGGATCGTCAGGAGTGAATCTATCAGAAAACAAAATATCCCATAGCATAACGCTACCTAATGAGTGAGTCACAAGATGAATTCCATCATCTTCTGGATGAAAACTAATAAACTTTTTTAATTGACCGCAAATACTCTCTCGAATATCCTTTCCACGCTCAGTATTAAAGTATGTTAGTACATCGCCAAAAAATTCTGAAATAAAATCTTCCCTAAATTCTTGATAACGAAAAACATCTGGAACCTTAACTGCGGGATGACTTTTCTTTAGATCCTTCAAATCTTCATGAATGCAATTCCACAATTGACCTGTCCGTTTGAAAGTATTACCCCAAAAGCTGGCATAAAAAATTGGAAAAGGCACATTGCGACGGTTCAAATCTTCTTTGATGAGAGTTTCTAACCGTCTTGAGTAGCCTGCATCTTTTGTAGCAACACCGTGAATAAAAAAAACAAGCACTTCAAGGAACCTCAATTTTATTGACTATGCTTCTATTCGCGCAAAACCTAACTACATTATTGTAGTTAGCGAATACATAGAAGCATTCCGTATAAATACTGCATATACTTGATTGAGAAAAATTTTAGTAATCGATCGCATGGCGATTAGAATCTGCTAATATTCAGGCTGTAACGACATTTAATTAGTTCTGCTAACTCAAGTTTTAGAGTCACTGACTAAACTTACAGAAACGATACTGCAATGAATAAGTAAGCTAATGTACCTTTCGCTCAATAAAGCGATCGCAAACTCAACCCAATACCTATTCTGCCGTATATGGTAAAGGTTAGTTAATTTACTAGATGCAATCTAAATCAATAATTAATAACTATGAGCTTAAATCAAATTAGGCGAGTTGCGATCGCAGGTGGAACCCATGGAAATGAATTAACGGGTATTTACTTAATTAAGAAGTTTGAAAATTTACCCAGCTTAATTCAACGTTCAAGTTTTGAAACAGTGACATTTATGGCTAATCCTAAAGCTTTTGAGATTGGAAAGCGATATTTCGATACTGATTTAAATCGGTGTTTTCTCAAACAAGATTTAGCAAATCCAGCTTTATCGACTTACGAAGCAAAGCGTGCTTTGGAAATATCTCAAATTTTCGGTAGTGGAGGTAGTTTAGAAGCGGACTTTATAGTGGATTTGCATACTACCACTTCTAATATGGGTTTGACGGTTATTTTAAGAGGCTTAGAGTCTCACTATATAGACTTTGCTGCTTACTTACAATCAATGATGCCGGAGATTAAAATACTTTGCTCTTTAATTGGTGATACAGAGAATTCCCATCTAGATTCTATTAGTGAATTTGGCTGCACCGTAGAAGTTGGTGCGATTGCCCAAAACATATTAGATGCTAGATTGTTTCAAGAAACTGAAAAACTTATTTATTTAATTCTAGATTATTTAGAAGCTTGTAATCAAGAAAAAGAGCCAAAAGTCGAAAATATTCCAGTTATTTATCAAGTTACCCATAGTATTGATTATCCGAGAAATCCATCTGGCGAAATTCAAGCAATGGTTCACCCGAATTTACAATTTAGAGATTATGAACCTCTATATCCTGGTAAACCAATTTTTGTCACCTTAGAAGGTGAAGAAATTTTACATGAAGAGAAATCAATTGTTTATCCAGTCTTTATTAATGAAGCCGCATATTATGAAAAAGGTATTGCTATGTGTATTTGTGAAAAATTAGAGATTAGCCAAGAATTGAGAATTATAAATAGAGAAACAAAAATACATTTTAATATCCCAGAAAATGCAAATTAAGTCTCATACTTTACTCAAAATAATTTTTTGGGGAGAATAAATACTATGAAGTCCCCGTTCTTTGAACTTACAGAGTAGTTAGTTATTCGGCTGAAGCTAGTTTGAAACCTTTCCGGGATAGTATTTTTACTTATTGGATTTTCTATATCCACACCCTACAACTCACCACTGTAGCAGCAGTCAAGATCCCCAAAAATATAACTTCCAATTAATTTTCCTACTTGATGTATGTTGAGCACATATTTGTGGTTAAATTTTGTTAAGATTAACTCGGCATCAATCTAGATCCCTTTAACCAACTTCCTACCCCGGAGATAACCAATGCTGCGACTCGAACATATTAGTAAGATTTACCCAACAGGAGAAGTTCTCAAGGATGTAAACTGGGAAGTTAAGTCAGGCGATCGCATTGGCTTGGTAGGGGTTAATGGTGCGGGAAAATCCACCCAATTAAAAATTATTGCCGGGGAGATTGAACCGACTGCGGGGGAGATTATTCGTCCTTCTAGCTTAAATATTGCCTATCTTAACCAAGAATTTGAAGTTGATCCCACACGTACAGTCAGCGAAGAGTTTTGGACTGTATTTAAGGAAGCAAACGAAGTACAGATGGGTTTGTTGCAGGTGCAGCGCGACATGGAAACCGCAACACCCGATGAGTTGGACAAATTAATTAATAAGCTAGATAAGTTACAACGGCAGTTTGAAGGCTTGGATGGTTATGGCTTAGATGCACGGATTGGGAAAATTTTACCCGAAATGGGGTTTGTTCTGGAAGATAGCGATCGCTTGGTGAGTGCATTTAGCGGTGGTTGGCAAATGCGGATGGGTTTAGGGAAAATTTTGCTCCAGAATCCCGACTTATTGCTACTGGATGAACCGACAAACCACTTGGATTTGGAAACCATTGAGTGGCTGGAAGGATATCTCAAGAAACTCACTACCCCAATGATCATAGTTTCCCATGACCGGGAATTCTTAGATCGTCTTTGTACCCAAATTGTGGAAACTGAACGCGGTGTTTCCAGTACTTATTTAGGGAATTATTCCGCATATTTACAACAAAAAGCGGAAAATCAATCTGCACAGATGAGTGCTTTTGAACGTCAGCAAAAAGAAATCGAAAAACAACAAACATTTGTCGATAGATTCCGCGCTAGTGCAACTCGCAGTACCCAAGCAAAAAGCCGTGAGAAACAGTTAGATAAAATTGAGCGCATCGAAGCACCTACAAGTAGTGTTAGAACATTACATTTCCAATTTCCTCCTGCACCTCGTAGTGGTAGGGAAGTAGTGGAAATAAAAAATCTAACCCACATTTATGATGATAAAGTCCTATTTTTAGGTGCAGACTTATTAATTGAAAGGGGTGATAGAATTGCCTTTCTTGGTCCTAATGGTGCTGGCAAATCAACACTTCTACGCCTAATTACTGGCATGGAACAGCCTACAGAAGGAATTGTTAAATTAGGCGATCATAATGTGATTCCTGGATACTTTGAACAGAACCAAGCTGAAGCCTTAGATTTGAATAAGTCAGTTATGGATACCATCCATGATGAGATGCCAGACTGGAGTAATGAAGAAGTTCGTACACTATTAGGTAAATTTTTATTTAGCGGTGACACTGTTTTTAAAAATGTTGCTCCCCTTAGTGGTGGAGAAAAAGCTCGTTTAGCATTAGCAAAAATGCTCTTACGTCCAGCTAATTTACTGATTCTAGATGAGCCAACAAACCACTTAGATATTCCCGCTAAGGAAATGTTAGAAAGCGCCCTTCAAAACTATGATGGTAGTGTGATAGTTGTTTCCCACGACCGTTATTTTATCTCACAAGTAGCCAACAAAATTGTGGAAATTCGGGATGGTGAATTCCGCGTTTATTTAGGCGATTACCATTACTATCTCAGCAAAATTGAAGAAGAAAAAGAAGCCGCAAAATTAGCAGCTATTGAAGCTGAAAAAGCTGCGAAAAAAGCTGCGAAAACAACAAAAGCAAGTGGGAAGAAAAAGTAATTTCCCCTTCAATTCATAAGTTTATATCTCCGACTTCTTAAATGAAGTCGGAGATATTGTCGTTTAAGTTATTACCCACAAAGTTTATAATTTACAATTGCGAGAAAACTTGCATCTGTAACCCAATTGGTGAAAAAATATTGGATTGCATGGGAAATGGAGCAAGGGTAGTGAAAATTTTACTTGTTGGGAATGGTGGGCGAGAACATGCCATAGCTTGGAAGTTATTGCAATCCAAGGATGTAGAAAAAATCTTTTGTACCCCTGGAAATGGGGGAACAGCAACTTTACCAGCTTGTGAAAATGTCCCTTTGGCAGTTGATGATTTTGCTGGAATAAGTCAGCTAGCGGCAAAGGAAGGAATTTCTTTGGTAGTCGTGGGACCAGAAGTTCCCTTAGCTCATGGTATCACTGACTACCTCCAAGCGAAAGGATTGATGGTTTTTGGTCCCAATCGCATGGGCGCACAAATTGAAGCTAGTAAGGCTTGGGCAAAGGCTTTTATGCAGGAAGCGGGGATTCCCACAGCTAAATCTGCGGTATTTACTGAGGGATTAGCCGCTAAATCATACGTAAAAGCAGAGGGAATCCCAATTGTGCTTAAGGCTGATGGTTTAGCCGCAGGCAAAGGTGTAATTATCGCGGAAACCTTGGAACAAGCTGAGGCAGCAATTGAGGCAATTTTTGGCGGACAGTTTGGGAGTGCTGGGAACTTTATCGTCATTGAAGAGTATTTACCAGGACAGGAAGTATCTGTTTTAGCTTTAACCGACGGGGTGACAATTCGTCCTTTATTACCAGCCCAAGATCATAAACGCATTGGCGAAGGTGATACAGGAGATAATACTGGAGGGATGGGGGCTTATGCACCTGCACCAATTGCCACAGAAGAGATGATGTCAAGGGTACAAAAGGAAGTTTTAGAAAGTGCGATCGCTACTTTCAACAAACGGGGTATAGACTATCGTGGGGTGCTATATGCCGGGTTAATGGTATTACCAGATGGAAATTTCAGCGTCTTGGAATTTAATTGTCGTTTTGGTGATCCCGAAACTCAGGTAATTTTACCTTTACTGGATACCCCTTTGGTAGATTTATTAATTGCTTGCGCGCAGCAAAAACTCTCAGAAATGCCACCGATAAAATGGAAAGATGGGGCAGCAGCTACAGTAGTCGCCGCTTCAGGGGGGTACCCGGGGGATTACGTCAAAGGAAAAGTAATTACAGGTATTTCCGAGGCACAAACCAAAGACGGGAATGACTCACATCCCGCAAGCTATATATTCCATGCCGGAACCAAGTTAGAATCCTCTCAACTTCTCACCGATGGTGGACGGGTTTTAAATATCACTGGAATAGGTAAAGACTTTAAACAAGCCCTAGCCCAAGCTTATAAGAGTATTGCTCAAATTCAATTTGAAGGGATGTACTACCGTCGAGATATTGGACATAGGCTAGAAAAGCAAACAGAGGTATGATTTAATACTGTCCATGCGATCCCCGATCTGATTAAGACAGTTTCATCTTATAGTCCTTTCTCAAATCTAATCGCCTAAAAATAGCTTAAATTAGAGGTATTTTCAGTTCTATAGAGAGATACGGGTACGATATCTCTCTATTATTTTTGGCTATGCTTACTAGTAATAAATAGTATAATTTTAGCAAATATCTAAGTATAAATATTTAATAAGCATTTATACGTCAGAATTCTTTAACAATTCACACTATTCTCAACCCTCAGAACCTTAGAATGTCATGATTCCTTAACAATGAAGATCCCAGATAGCCTGTAAATTCGTAGAAAGATTGAAAATAGCACCCTGAACCCCTTGATCCCAGTGGGGGGTCTCTGGTTAATATTCAGTTACAAAGAACTCCTTCCTTACCGATCCCAAACAAAACATTTATTGACCGAAGCAAAATTGAAGAAATCTTCAATAGTGCTTAGATCAGAAAAATATTTAATTAAGAAGCTGAAAATTTAAACAGCAAATTGGGAAAAACTCATCTGGGGGGTTAATCAAATTAATTTTTAGTTATTAATCAGGGGAAATTAAGAGAAAATTACATACAAAATAACCGGAGTTCAAAAATCATGGCAAAAGAACGCCCACCATTAGATGAAATGACATTGCGACAACTGCGTAAAGTTGCAAGTGCCTATGGTGTCTCACGTTACAGTCGGATGCGTAAATCGCAGTTATTAGCTTCAATTTTAGAAGTTGAACGTAACAAACCCTCTCTCACTCAATCTCGTGTACTGGAGGCTCAAGAAGTCGTGGAAGCAGCAAAATTCGAGTTAGGACAAGTAGATCGCAATGGCGGTAATCTTTCAGATGTAGATGAATTTCTGGCAGATTTACCAGGTGGATATGGCGAAAGCCGCATTGTATTAATGCCTCGTGATCCTCAATGGGCTTACACCTATTGGGACATTCCTAACGAGCATAAAGAAGAGCTACGACGCAACGGTGGACAACAATTAGCCCTCAGAATTTATGATGTCACTGACATCAATTTAGATCACCAAAGCCCCCACAGCATTCAAGAATACCCCAGCGACGAATTGGCAAGAGAGTGGTATTTACCAATTCCTGTCAGTGACAGAGACTACGTGATTGATATTGGCTATCGCTGTGCTGATGGACGCTGGTTAGTTCTGGCACGCTCTGCCCGCGTTCATGTTCCTCCTGTCTATCCTTCCGATTGGATTGAAGATGTATTTATCACCGTAGACTTTGAAGATGATTTACGGGGTAAAACTTTATACGAACTTGTACCTCCAGCGAAGAAGTTTGCTACATCCACATCCGATAGCGCTGCGGGCAACACTGGCAATGCAATCTACGATCAAATCTTCGGGATGACTGAATCAGCCGAAGCAATGCGTGTTGCTGGTTCCTTGTTTGGTTCTATGCACCAAGTACCTGGTGTGACATCACCGGAACAAGCAATCAGTTCTTACATATTCCCCAGTGGTGTTGGTATGTGGGCAGTTCCCACTACATCTGGCTTAAACATGTCGGGTGTTGGGATGTCGGGTGCTGGTTTCTCTGGTGATGTACCAATGCGTCCTCGCAAATTCTGGTTAATTGCTGATGCAGAATTGATTGTATATGGTGCTACTGAACCAGATGCAAACGTAACTATTGGAGGTCGTCCCATCAAACTCAATCCAGATGGTACTTTCCGCTTCCAGATGTCATTCCAAGACGGCTTGATTGATTACCCAATTATGGCAGTTGCAGCAGATGGTGAACAAACTCGTTCAATTCACATGAAGTTTGAACGCGAAACCCCATCACGCAATACCAATACTAAGGAAGAAGCTGTTTTAGAATGGCTTTCCTAGAATTGGGTTTAAGTCACTAACTTAAGTCAACTAAAAATGAATTGAAAAGGATGGGTAGTTATACACTGCCCATTTTTTTGCGATTAATTAGACTTAAACCTCAAAGCCAGTATTTACGCTTCCCATCAGGAATAAGTAACCAATCAAAATTAATTACACAATGTCATTGCGTAGTTTACTTCTACGTTCTTGCATTAGTAGCAGGCAGGATGCCTGCACCACAATAAATTTTAGGATATGTTTTTATTTGGAAGTCTCTTACACTACTTTATCCACACAGATTATACGTGGGTATCAAGGAATTTCCGTAGCACACTAGAGGTAAAAATAATAAAAAGTTATCTATTGTGCAGATTAAGATGATTCCGGCTTTGAAATCTCAAATCTTTATCTTATTTAATCACTAATTAAATCGAAGATCTTCCTAGTACAAGTTATAACGGTATCAGCAGAAGATTTTGTTTGGGCTAAACAAAATAAATGTTTTGTATCAGTGTTAATACTGTCCACCTAGTTTCATTTGTTGCTTTCATGTATCCGGATATATAGAATAAAACTAGAAATATAAGTTACTGAGATTGATGCAAAATATTGACAACTGCTCAAAATTGAAGTGTTTCAAGATTAAGACTTGAGTAGGAGTTATGGCAAAGCAGGATTTTGAGTACCTAATATTAGCTTTCACGCTGAGACTTAGGACTCAAACAAAAGCCTTAACATGCTGAGGGGTGACTTCTATAAGTCATCTTTGCAGGAGTCCTGCAAGAGTATTTATCGCACCAGGGAGAATTATGAATTTATTAGATGATATTGAGTTAGTCAGGCAATTTATACAAGGCGAGATCAAATTATATTACAATCACAATCTCCGTGTTGAGCCGCTTTCAGATACGATTCAACTACTTTCAAAGAAAGGAATTTTATTAGCAAAGGTTAAAAATACAGATAACTCAAAGGTTTTCTTTATACGTAAAGAATCTGACTACTGGGAATTGCTTAATAGACTGTTGATTGAAAATTCTGTGATTCCACTAGGGAAAGAAGAGGGAGGATTGATGCGTTATGAGTATCAACCAGTTCCCGATGGCTTTAAAGTCAACTATGGTGAAGTCGTAAATTTATGGAGAATTTGGCGATTCCAAACCCACAAAAAGCGTAGCGATGTGGTGATCGAAAAAGGTTTACAAATATTTATAAATAATAAGTGGCAAGCTGTCAGAAGCATGGTATTCAATCAGGAAGATGTCTACATTACGACCTCCTCTGATGAATTAGTTTTCACAGTTAACCAGCGCATAATTTGGGCAAGTAAGAAAGTCGGAGAACCACCAGCGCAAAGTCTGAGTCAGGATTTGGATTTAGGAGAAACTTTTATTGCTAAAGACAATACTAGTAATTCCAGTAATTCCTACTCAACAGTTGGAGGTAATGACACCAGACAAGCACCACAATCAAAAAACAATAATATTTTGAGTGTTTATCAAGGTAAACTCTATATTCAAACTATTGAGGGTGAAATAGTTGTTGAAGGTTCTAATCTAAAATTCTGGTTTACTCCACCTGATGGAGAAGAAGCTATTCCCATGGCAGTTGAAGTTCAAAGTAATAGAAAAACAGCTTGGGAATTACTGATGTCGTAAAATACTTCTGTCATCTTAGCTCAACTAATCCCCCTAATTCATCCACTTTTTTGTGGTTTCCTGCTAGTAATAGTGAAGAAACTCAAAATTATCAGGTGATGCAAAAATGTAGCTAGTTACTAGATGGGGATTATTCCAAATAGATAAAAAAAATTAGAATTTAAAATTTAGATACCAAACTCATGATATATTGCATAAGCTTATGATTGGGAAACTCCGGTGAAACTCCGGGACTGTGCCGCAACTGTAAACCATTTTAGATTCTAAATTTAGTGTGGCTTTTCGCTGCTTTGCCGAAGCCTATGAACACTGAAATAATAGCCATAAAGATGAATAGCGATCGCTTGTTGAGTTCGTTGTCAACTTATGGTTAAAATCAACTTAGAATCTGGTAAGTCAGAATGCCAACATCAGCAGCATCCTATCAATTTCCTACGTTGCATAGGGAAGGAGTTGTCTATTGTCGGCTTCGATTAAAACCTCATCGGTTAATTTCCCTCCAGAAATTTCAGTTAATCAATCACTTTTTGACACACCAAAATGCCCGGGTATTTTTTACCAAACACCTGCCCGTGATGGAAATATCATCAGGGTTAGAATTCCTGGAGGCATAATTAACACTTTACAGTTAAGTGCAATTATTGACTTAGCTAAAAATTTTGGTGATGCAAATGTATATTTAACGAATCGTGCTAACTTGCAAATTCGTGGAGTCAGAGAAATTCCCTCTACAGCTGTAACTAGTTTACAGCAAGTTGGGTTAGCAGCAGTAATTCCCGAAATCGATCATATCCGCAACATTATGGCAAGTCCAACTGCGGGAATTGATGTGGAGGAGTTAATTAATACTCTTCCTTTAGTGCGGGAACTAGATAATTATATTTGTTCTCATCCGGAATTACAAAGATTATCGGCAAAATTTAGTGTGGGATTTGATGGTAGTGGCACAGTAGCAATTTACCAGCAACCCAATGATATTAAATTTGTCGCAGTACGGGACTTAGATGGTGAAATCTATTTACGGTTATTGTTAGGGAATTCTACAAATATTGTTATTCACCAGCAACAATGCTTACCTGTGATTGTAGCTTTGATTAAGGTTTACTTAATGCAGGTGAATATTCATACATCGTCTAAGCCAAGATTTTTAGAAGTTGTCAAAAATCTGGGGACAGAAAAGTATTTAGAATTAGTGAAATCTGAATTACCTTTTGTTTTAAAAAGAACAAATATTCAGTTTGATGAACGGGAAAATAAGCATCATCATTTGGATATTCATCAACAGAAACAGCTAAATTTATCTTACATAGGAATTGCGATAAATTTAGGTAAAATTTCCACTTCTAATCTACAAAAGCTTGGAGAGATTGCAGATGTATATGGAAATAAAACATTACGCTTGACTCCTTGGCAAAATATTTTAATTCCTGATATTGAAAATCAAAATATTTTCAAAGTTAAATCTGAGATAGCAAACATAGGTTTACAGATATCTGCCAGCAGTCCCCAATCGGGAATAGTTGCCTGCACTGGGAATCAAGGTTGTAAAGCTGGAATTACAGATACAAAAGCGATGGCAACTATCTTAGCTGAATATTTGACTAGCCGTATTTCCTTAGATCTTCCTTGTAAAATTCATTTAACTAGTTGTTCCAAATCTTGTGCTTATCATGGTAAAAGTGATATCACACTTTTAGGAGCAACTATTGAGAAAAATGGATTAAGAACTGAAGGTTATAATCTCTACATTGGGGATTTAGAAACAAACTTTGGCAGAGAAATATATCGTAATTTACCATCTACAGAAATATCAGCAGTGGTTTTGAAAATATTGCAAATATATCAAGAAAAACGCCAAGATTTGCAAGAAACATTTGTAAATTTCGTCAATCACTACGAAATCCCTACATTACAAAAGTTATTTAATATTGATCATCTCTTAACATCTATTTTTAAAGAAGTGAAAGATTAATGTTAGAATATATCCATGATGGTAATGAAATTTACCGTCGCTCCTTTGCAACTATTCGCGCCGAAGCTAACTTAACAAAATTTTCCAGTGATTTAGCAACTGTGGTTGTGCGACTAATTCACACATGTGGGATGATTGATATTGTTGATGATATTGAAGCTTCAAGTAATGCTGTGAAAGTCGCTAGGGAAGCATTAAAAGCTGGAAAACCAGTATTATGTGATGCCCAAATGGTAGCCGCAGGTATCACCCGCAAACGTTTACCCACAACCAACCCGATAATTTGTACCCTAAATGATTTAGAAGTTCCAGATTTAGCAAAACGTATCGGGAATACCCGTTCTGCCGCAGCCTTAGAATTGTGGCATCCTCATTTAGAAGGGGCAATAGTCACAATTGGGAATGCACCCACAGCCTTATTTTACTTGTTAGAAATGCTCGATGCTGGTGCTGTAAAACCAGCAGTAATTTTAGGATTTCCAGTAGGGTTTGTGGGTGCAGCAGAATCAAAAACAGCCCTAGCCGCAAATAGTAGAGGTATACCCTTTATTACTTTACATGGGCGACGGGGAGGAAGTGCGATCGCAGCTGCCGCTGTGAATGCTTTGGCAAAGGAAGAGGAGATATAATGTCTAATTCACCCGGTAATCTCTATGGTATTGGCATTGGTCCTGGCGATCCAGAATTGTTAACCATTAAAGGTTTACGATTGTTACAGGCTGCACCAGTGGTAGCTTACCCAATGTCAGAAAATAAACCACCTTTAGCAAGATCGATTATTGCCCAGTATCTCACAGGGAATCAGATAGAAATACCGATGTTGTTGCCCTTCAAATTGGAACAATCTTCCCAACCTTATTATGATGCAGCAGCCGAAAAAATCGCCGAATATTTAGTATCAGGGAAAGATGTGGTGGTGTTATGCGAAGGAGATCCATTTTTCTTCGGCACTTTCATGTATATTTACAATCGCCTATCTCCGCGATTCCACACTGAAGTTGTACCAGGCGTATCTTCTGTAATGGCTAGTGCATCAGCATTAGGAGTGCCATTAACCTATCGCAACGATGTTTTTATGGTGTTATCTTCCATACTTAGTGCGGAAGTATTGGCAGAAAAACTAGCAGTTGCCGATGCCGCAGTTATTATTAAATTAGGAAAGCACTTTCCGAAGGTTTACGAAGTTTTACAGCAATTGGGATTAGCTGAACGTGCCAAGTATATAGAAAGGGCAACAACGAGTAAACAGCGCATTGTGCCTATAAATGAAGTTAACCCTGATGATGTCCCTTATTTTGCGTTGATAGTGGTACCCAGTCAGTGGAAACCAGATATTTAAATCAGCCTAATTATACCAATTTGAAAAAAGAATCCGACAGGCGGGTTGGTAGGGATACTGATTCATAAATCTCAGGTATTTGAACTTTGAGTCGAATTTTATGCAGCTTTTGCTGACTTCCGTATAGTTTGAGGTTCTGGTAAAGGTTCACCGTTTTCTAAGGATGACTCAATCAACATTTCTAGAACCTCTTGAGCATTTTTTATCGCTTCTTCATAAGTGTCACCATGAGTACATGGTTGATAAACATTAATGAATTCGGGTAGAGAAGCGACATAGCAATTATCTTCATCTGACCATTGAATCACGATTGTATATTTCATTCCTCAACTTCTCCTTCTTCTGATTCAAGTCTACTTAATTCTTGTAGTGCTTCATTGACTTGCTTTTCCAAATATGTTTTCGCATCGTCTCCATCTTTCCCAGAAATAATAATAGATTTAGCTAATTTTGGGTGTATCCATTTGCTATGACTACCTTTTGCTGGTGTATAACCAAATCCTGCTTGTAGCAGTAAGCTTTTTAATTCTCTAATTTTCTTGGGCATAAATTTCGTTTATCTTCTTAATTTTAATCGCCGATTAATTCCACTGCATCACGTCCATCAAAATCCTGTAAAAAAACCTTGACAATTTCCTCTTTTGCTGTTGGTAGTTGTTTGCCGATAAAATCAGGGTGAATGGGAACTTCACGATGTCCTCGATCAACTAATACAGCTAAACGTATGACTTCTGGTCTACCATAATCATGGACTGCATTAAGTGCAGCACGGATTGTTCGACCTTTAAAAATTACATCATCGACTAATACAACTATTTTCCCGGTTAAGTCGAAGGGGATTTCCGTTTTCGCGGGTGTACGGATACCAATTTTATCCAAATCATCACGATAAAAGGTGATATCAATTGCCCCAAGTGGTACCGATATCCCTTCCAATATTTCGATTTGACGCGCTAAAAGTTCCGCTAGGGGAACTCCTCTAGTATGAATACCGAGGAGAACAAGTTGTGATAAATCTCTTGTCCGTTCAATAATTTGCGAGGCAAGACGGGTGACTGTACGTCGGATTTCTTCTGAAGAGAGAATTGTAACAACTTTAGTTGAGCCGTTCATATACTGATAAGCCTAAGTTAATAGTTATACTATATATTTATCTAGTTCCGGGTTATAAATTAGAGGTTATTTTTATTTCCTACTATTTTATTTATCATCTTTTGTTGAATAGGTTAGCTTGCATGAGATAGTGCGATCGCTATCACAATAGAAACCCCTAACCACAACAAAAAGCTATTACGGGTAAGTTGTAATGCTTTGTAAATGGTTTGTGCTTTGATGGGATAGATACTATCTCCTAATAATGGCTTATATTTGGTAATTCCCTGATATGAGTTGACACCCCCCATTTGCACACCTAATACCGCTGCATAGGCAGATTCACTCCAACCAGAATTTGGGCTAGGATCTTGGGGTGCATCACGCCGACAAATTCGCCAAACTTCCCCAGGTTTAGCAGAAATCAAAGCTAGGGTAATAATTGCAAAGCGGCAGGGAATCCAAGTAAAATAATCTTCAAATCGAGCGCTAAACCAACCAATATGGATGTATGGTTCGGTTTTGTAGCCAATCATTGAATCTAGGGTACTACTAGCTTTGTAAGCAAATGCGAAGGGAAGAGCACCAATAAAAGGAATAAATCCACCGACGATGGCATAAAATAAAGGAGCCATCACCCCATCGGTAGCATTTTCGGCAACTGTTTCTAAAACAGCACGTAATATTTCTGCTTCAGTTAGGTTTGCTGTATCTCGACCCACATATCCACTTAAAATAGAGCGGGTTTGTTCAATATCACCTGTTGCCAAAGAATTTAATACAGATTTTGCCGCATTTGTCAAACTTCCTAAAGCGAAACAGCTAGATAGCATAATGATTTGAAATATCATCCCTACTAACGGATGAATAGCTGTAACAAAGTGAATAATTAAACCAGCAACAACACCACTACCCAAGATGAGGGTGACACCAATTACAACTCCAGCAAATCTTTGACTAAAACGATTGTGGCAGAATTTGAGAGCTAACTGACTCAACTTAGAAATAAACCATCCCATCACCTGTACAGGATGCAACCATGATACAGGATCGCCAATTAAAAAATCTAAGGTTGCTGCAAAGATGAAAATGTAAATCGGGAAGTTCAAAATTGGCTGTTGCTAAAGAATGGGATAATTGAACAGGTTTGTTCTGGTGTACGAAGTTAATGTCGGCTACTCAGATTTTACCAGTATGAATGACCTACAGGCTTGGTTCAATCGATAAGGTTTTTATGGTGTAATCTACTTTTGTGATGCTAGAGGGTACAATTTCTCACCTGTGGCAGTATCAAAGATGCAGATATGAGCTAAATCTAACTGTAATGGCAATAGTTCACCAGGTTGGGGACGGATATCCGCGTTTGCTTGGATGTTGATGATTGTGCTGAAATTGGGTATACCTGCACGAATTAGGGTTTCCCTTCCTAGGGGTTCAACTACTTTGACTTCAACAGTGAGTGAAGGGGAATCGCTACTAATTTTGGTGTGTTCGGGACGAATTCCTAAATCTAGTTGTTTCCCGGTTGCTAGATTTAGCTGGCTTTTAATCGGGTTGGGTATGGGTAAAGTCTGCCCCAAAATGTCAAAATTATCACCAACTATTTTAACTGGTAATATATTCATCGGAGGATTACCAATAAATGTCGCCACCATCCGATTAATCGGTTGATTGTAGATAGTTTGTGGATCTCCAATTTGCTGGATTCTTCCCCGATCTAAAACCACTATTTGGTCAGCTAGGGTCATCGCTTCTACTTGATCATGGGTGACGTACACCGTAGTATTACGCAAGTTATGATGTAATTGCTTCAACTCTGCCCTTGTGTCATCACGAAGTTGAGCATCAAGATTAGATAACGGTTCATCCAAAAGAAACACTTGTGCTTGTCGTGCGATCGCTCTTCCTAATGCTACCCTTTGCTGCTGTCCTCCCGATAGTTGTTTTGGCTTGCGATCAAGTAAATGGTCTAATGATAATGAGCGAGCAACCTCCATCACCCGTTGTTTGATGGTAGCAGCATCAGTTTTCCGCATTTTCAAGCCAAAAGCAATATTTTCGGCAACCGACATGTGGGGATATAGGGCATAATTTTGGAACACCATTGCCACATCCCTTTGTCTTGCAGGGATTTCATTCATTAAGCGATCGCCTATGTACAAGTTGCCTGATGTAGCATTGTCTAATCCGGCAATCGTCCGCAAAATAGTCGATTTTCCACATCCTGATGGTCCCACCAACACCCAAAATTCCCCATCAGGGATTTCAAAGCTGATATCTTCTACCGCTGTGACGTTGTTAAATCGACGTTGGATCTTTTCTAAACGAACATTTGCCATAGGATTAATTAATAAGGTTTTAGATATTAGGTTAGATATAGTTAGATTACAGTGCCTCCTAGACAAAGGGGAATATACCAGACGGAGACAAAAATTAATACAGGAGATTTCAAGTATTATAAAGCATACAAATAAAGCCCAAAACCTTGTAGAGACGCGATATATCGCGTCTCTCTTTGTATATATTCTAATAAAACATTACCCTAAACCCAAACAACCCGAAATCAACGGTAAAAGATTATTAACATCCTCAACCAACTTTGCTGCACCAGGTAAACCAGTGACTAAACCTTTGAGCATCGTAATCGCATCACCTGCTAAATCTTGCTTTTCTTCCTGTTGAGGATTTTGTGAGGCTTCCGCTAAAGCTTTAACTTGCTTGAGTGCCTTCTCTTTATTTTTCGCGGTTAAGTTATCATCCTCCTCAATTGCTGTTTGTAGCTGTTTTAATAACTCTTTAATTCCCGGTTTATCAGCTTGGGTTGCAGGTGGTAACTCATTAATAGCATTAGTCACGGTGCCACTAATATCAATCTCACCTAAATTCAAAGCTTGCCCACTGGCATTAAAATCTCTGCCGACGCTACCAATTTCAACTTTACGGCTGGAATCATTACTATTAGTCATATTTTTATTCTCCAATTTGCTTTCAACTTGAACATTTATAGATTTACTCGCCAACAAGCTGGTAATCTCTTTCATATCTGTATATTTTTGCCGATGTTCTTCTATTTGCTCATCTTTAGCTTGTAATAATGCTTTGTATTTTGCTTCTACTGCTTGCAGCGCTAGGGAATAATTTTGATTAAAATCGCTATGAATCTTTTCCTTATTGGCATCTGGGGGTACACTCACCTTGACAACAACCACCCCATCACCTTTATTTTCAATACTTTGAATAGCTAATTCACTATCTTCATTTTCCACTTGCACCTTTTGGAAAGCAGCTAAAAAAGCTTTCCAGTCAACACCATCACGGAAAATTAAATCAACAGTATTTAAAACCTCTTCAAATAGTTTGGTAAATTCTCCCGCTTTAAATTCTCCACTACTGGGACGGCGTTCGCGGTCATCAGTTTTCGGTTTGGGATATTCTAAAAGATAAACATATCGACAATCGACATCATCAAGCTTAGTTGTGCTTTCAATATTCCAAGCTTCCACACAAGCACCAGTCATTTGAGCGCTAGTGAAATCGGTGTCAATTGCCTGAGTTAAAGTTAGATTTGCTGACTCTAAACAGGCTCCTTGAAAAGTGGCGGCAATGATATCTGCTTGTTTTAGGTTAGCGTCTTTGAGGTTTGCGCCCATCAGATTTGCACCTCTGAGATTAGCACCAACGTATGATTGACCTCTACCATTACCGCTGACAAGTAAAGTCACAACATTGGTATCAACCAATATTGTGTCGTCCACTCTGGCAAAGTCAAGTTTTTTTGACTCATAAAACCGAGTGCGCGTCAGATTTGCTTTGCTCAAATCAGTGTTTTTCAGGGTGGCTTGAGTGAAATCAGCATCAGTTAAATCAGCACTATGAAAATTGGTGCCGCCTGTGCTAGCGAAAGCGATAGCAAAGGAGCGTATCCAAGCGTGTTTTGGATCTCCCTCTAAAGCACGCCACCCAACATAAGCACTAAGTAGTGAGAAGGCTTCGGCTAAGGCGATGGCGACGACGGCGGCAGACGTAGAGGCTGATGTGGCAGCGACAGCAGTAGCGACGGCAGAGGCTAATGCGATAGTGACAGCAACAGCGATGGCAGAGGCACAGGCTAAGGCTAAGGCGACCGCGACGGCAGAGGCTAAGACTCCGGTGATGGCGATGGCTCCGGTTGAGGTGATGGCGATGACGATGTTTCCGGTTGAGGCGATGGCGATGGCGATGCTTCCGGTTGAGGCGATGGCGATGGCGATGGCGATGGCTCCGGTTGAGGCTAAGGCGATGGCTCCCAAACCTGCTAATAAACCTTGACGGATAGTGATAATCCAAAAGATTGTTAGCACAATTAGCCAGGTAAGACCTGTGTAGAAATTGTAGAAACCGATTTCAGAAACAAATGATACAAAATAACCAGCATATCCTGAAAATATCCCTGACATTGCTGACATTAGCCATGAAACTAATACTAACCCAATCACCGAACGGCGTTGTAGTCCAGCTTTGGCGTGGCTAAAGTTTGCCCCTCGCAAAATGGCGTTAGTAAAATTCGCACCTCGTAAATTGACGTTAGTAAAATTCGCATCTCGAATATATGCATAGCTAAAGTTTGCCCCCGTCAGATCTTGACCTTTAAAGGAGCGACCTTGAAGATTTTTTCCAGAGAAGTCCTGGGGCATAACAGAGCAAGTAAAGGTTACTGTTCACACTGGATACAGATTTAATTTGCTATTTTCCGTATTTTTAAGCAAATTTACCCAATATTACACTATTTATGAGTATTAAAGCTATCTACAGAATAACCCCACCCTAACCCTCCCCGCTAGCGAGGCTACGGTGTACACACATCTCTGTACAAAATCAAAATCGTCGTAGATCCGCCTAAATCCCCCTTTTTAAGGGGGACTTTGAAAGACATTTGCCCCCTTTTTAAGGGGGTTGGGGGATCGAAAAGCTTGGGAGGCAACCCGAAAAGACTTGTGTGTACACCGTAGGCTAGCGGGGAGGGTTAGGGGGTGGGGTTCCTAAAGCTGTTGATAAACCTCACTCGCAGCCCGATGCAACAGAGAATGACGATACACCAAAGATTTCATGTCATCCGCATACCCCCCACCAATCACACAAGCAACAGGATAACCTTGACTCACACAGGTACTCAAAACTTGCATTTCCCGGCGAAATATACCACTATCAGTTAAAGCCAGTTTACCGAGTTTATCGCCAATATGGGGATCTACACCAGCATCATAAAGCACAATATCCGGCTTAACTTGAGATAGTAAATCTGGGAGATAACTAGCTAAAGTTTGCAAATAAGCATCATCTTCCATCCCCACAGGTAAAGGTACATCTAAATCGCTTTTTTGCTTAGTTCCGGGAAAATTAACTTCACAGTGCATCGAAAAGGTGAAAACACTGTCATCATCTTGGAAAATAAAGGCTGTACCATCACCTTGATGGACATCCAAATCTACAATCAAAATCCTTTTTGCTAGATGCTGTCTTTGTAAAACTCGACATGCGATCGCTAAATCGTTGAAAATACAAAAACCCGATCCATAATCTGGGAATGCATGATGTGTACCACCAGCAGTATTACAAGCTAAACCACATTCTAAAGCCTTTTGAGCAGTCAAAATTGTCCCACCAACCGCAGTGCAAGTCCGGTTCACAAGTCCCCGACTCCAAGGTAAACCAATTCTCCGCTGTGCTTTCTCATCTAGGGTTCCTTGACAATAAGCATTCACATATTCTGGTGTGTGAATCAACTCAATTAAATCTTGTTGCGGAATCGTCGGTTGATAAAATTGCTCAGACTTGGCAACACCATCTGCTAATAACAAATCATAGAGTAAGCTAAATTTTGCCATCGGGAAACGATGACCTTCTGGCAGTTCTGTCACATAATCAGGATGATAAATAATTGGTAAATCCATTTTCTGGTAAATTTATATCCCTAGGTTATGTGATATCTTATTACCCGTAGGGTGTGTGACACTTTGATAAATCATGTTGCGTAAATTAGGGTTTGTAGTGTCACGCACCAACCATCGATTTTGACAATATAGTAAGCTCTGCTGCTAGCAAATCCTATTTTTTATAAAAAATACCCTGAATTTAGGACTCGTATCAAAAAGATTATCTTCTGTTTAAATATGCCATCTCACTGATTTGTAACCCACATTCCGCATTTCAAGATGTAGTATTTTATGCTATATGATAACTCTCTGGTACGAGTAAATAAAAATACTCGCAAAATATCATATCAGAGCATTACCGAGAATTGTTGAGGAAATGCGGAAATTGTTCCGTTTCTGTAGCAATCAGGGGGGTAAAAAGCTGTACCCCAGGATAGCGATTGTGTTGAAAGGGGATTTCAACCCCGTCCAACACATACCCTGTTTGCTTTAAAAACAGTTTAAAGTCAGACTAACCTTGTTTTTCACCTGGTAAACTTACCGACTGATTGCGTCTACTCACTTCTTTTTTAGTGGCTTTCATTGTTTTATCTAAAGAGTTTTTAAAGACATCATAGAATATGCCTTTGGGGGTTCCAGATTTTGGTTTTACTTCCACAACTTGAGTAATTAAAACCTGATTACTTTTGGCTCCAGAATAGGGTGCAACTGGTTCAATTTTCCAATATCCCACCATACTTTCTATACCTTGTGAGTCTCCGCCAATTGTCTGAAAATCAATACGGCTTTTTGCCGTCTCAGTAATTGCTAAACGTACACGAGATTTAATTGTGGTGACAAATACTTGGCGTTTATCTATTTGTTCAACTATTTTTTTATTTCCGTTTGTAGATATTATCTGACTAGAAATCATGTTGGGCACAAACTTAGATAAATTTACATAATCAGTGAGAACATCCCAAGCTGTATTTGGTGAGGCTGTCACTAAAACTCTGGCAGTGTATTTCCCCTGTCCACCTGTGACGAGTGAATTACCATTTTTGAGGCTGACACGCTCAGATACTGGTAATTGATCTATGGGACTGTTAAATAGTTTGGCAGATGTCAAAGGAGAAAATGCGATCGCGTGAATTATGCAAATACTTCCTGCTACCAAACAAGCTCGTAAAACATGCAACATCAGAATAATTCTCTCCGCTGGTTATATAACACACTGGCTTTAACCAGATTATAGAATAGCTGGCTGTTAGCTGTTGGCTACTAGCTCAAACCTACATCTGAACTTGGAGTGTTCACCCACTCCCCTACTTCCCTTACTTCCCCTGCCTCCCTTACTTCCCCTGCTCCCCCTACTTCCCCTACTTCCCCTGCCTCCTCTGCCTCCCCTGCTCCCCCTACTTCCCCTACTTCCCCTGCCTCCTCTGCCTCCCCTGCTTCCCCTGCCTCCCCTGCCTCCCTTACTTCCCCTGCCTCCCCTGCCTCCCTTACTTCCCCTGCTCCCCCTACTTCCCCTACTTTCCCTGCCTCCTCTGCCTCCCTTACTTCCCCTGCCTCCCCTGCCTCCCCTGCCTCCCCTGCCTCCCCTGCCTCCACTGCTCCCCTACTCCCCTACTCCCCTACTCCCTGTCACCTCTGCCCACTAGGAGGAATTTGTTCAGTTGTAATTAATGCTTCCATCACCGATTTAGCGATTGGTGCAGCAACTGTCCCACCATAGGAGTTTTCACCTTTGGGTTCATCGACGATAGCTAAAACCACGTAGCGGGGGGATTCCACAGGAAGTATACCGACAAAGCTGGTGATACGAGCGCCTTTGATATAGACTCCACCGCTGGCTTTTTGAGCGGTACCTGTTTTCCCCGCAATGCGATATCCGGGAATTTGTGCGGCTTTCCCAGTACCATCTGCTGCAACTACAGTTTCCATCATCTCCACAACCCTTTGGGTAGTTAAGGGGGAAAAAATCTGTCTAGCTTGGGAACGATTGGGAGAGTAGTGCATTTGTCCATTGCTATCTACCAAACCTTTGACTACATGAGGTGTCACTAGTTTGCCTCCATTTGCTAAGGATCCCATCATCTGTACTAGTTGCAGAGGTGTAAGGGAAAAACCCTGTCCAAAGGAAGTTGTTGCAGGTTCCACTGGTGTGGAGATAAATTCGTCTTGGGATTTAAGTTGACTAGCAACAGCAAAAGGTAAATCGGTTTCTAATTTTTGTCCCAATCCCAAACGTTCTAACCAACCATAATAAACATTGGGTCGCATCCTTTGACTAATTTGCACCATGCCAATATTGCTAGAATATTGTAAGATTTGGGCAATATTAATCCTTCCGTAACGCTTATTTTCCGAGTTATTGATTGTGCGATCGCTAATCTTGATCACACCTGAATCATTAAAGACATCATCGGGTTTAATGGCTCCTGTTTCCAATGCGATCGCTACATTCAACGGTTTGAATGTTGAACCTGGTTCGTATAAATCAGCCACAGTCCAATTTTTAAACAGTGAAATATCAGATTTTGAATAACTATTAGAGTTGTAAGTCGGTTGGGAAACCACAGCTAGCAAAGAGCCATCATAGGCATCCATCACAATTACTGCACCACGTTTGGCACCATAACGACGGATTTGCCGTTTTAACTCATATCTTGCCGCTCTTTGCAAGCGATTATCAATAGTTAATAATAATTGAAAATCATCATGATTAATAAATCCATCTGGAGCATGGTTAGACATCATTGCCCCTTTGCCAGTGCGACTCATTCGCATCCCTTGCATGACCCGTTCCAATAGCTTCTCCTGGCTATATTCCACCCCTGCTTGACCTCGACGGTCAACATTTACATAACCTACCACTTCCGAGGCTAAATCTTGTTGTGGATAAAACCGAGAATATTTTTTTGTTGCTTCTATACCATTCAAACCCAATCCGAGAATTCTATCCGCAGTTTCTTCCGCTAAATTTTTGCTCAGGACAATTCCACTTTTCTTGGCATTGAATTTCTCTTCCAATTCCCCAGCATCTTGATCCAAAATTGTCCCCAACAACTGAGCCATCTCTGAGTTAGACTTATCAAACTGTTTTGGATGCACAGACAAAGTATAAGCCGGACGATCAACAGCCAACACCTCCCGATTACGATCAACAACCAAACGGCGAGGAGTCTGAGGACGTAAATTCACCATCTGCTGATTACGCGCTCTTTGTGTTAACTTTTGTCCATCCAGGATTTGTAATCTATAAAGATTAACACCCAAACCGATTCCAGCAAAAATTAACAAAACCCAAACAGTCAACAGACGCGACTTCAGCTTTGGTGATTCCTTTAAAGCAGTATTTGAAGATTTTAGCGCCACGTCTTTAGATTCCCGCGTCGCTATTTTGGCAGAAGAATTTAGCGAACTCTTTGAAGTAGCTCCATCATTAGATTGTCGCATCTTCCCCCAAGAATTACCACGGGAACGTCGTTTTGGTTTCAATAAGTTTGTCAGACTAAACTTGCGTAAGAATTTTTGCATTGCGCTGAGTGCTAAATCGTGGGTGCTGTTTTATTTTGTTGAAAGTTTATTTAAGAGGGTGTTTATTAATAAAATATTAAGTAGGGTGTGTTACGGCTTAATAACTACTTCGGGTTGTCCATCGAATTTTTTGAGCCGTAACGCACCGATTATTTGGTGCATTACGCTTGAAGCTTTTCTTGGATGCCGCAAGGAACCCTACGCACCCTACGCTTTAATAATTATTTTATAAACAGGCTCTAAGCAGAACAAGTGTTAGTGAACATTAAACTATATACTACCTGGTTGGAACCTGACCAATTATTCCTTGATGCTGGAAACCCCCTGCCCATCTGCATTTTCAGTTAATATCCAGGTGAGGTCGAATTTGGAGACTGGACTTGTGGATCAGGTGGCAAATTTTGGGGTAACTGATTTTGATTCCCCGGTGTGGGAGTAAGAAAAATTGTTCTTTGGGGAGTTATTGAGGTTAGCCCGTTATTATTTTTTTCAGCATCAGCAGCCATTTTACTTTTAAGAACACCATTAGTAACTGTCAATTGCCGTTCTTGACGCTGGAGATTTTGCAATTTCTGATAAGACTGACTCCACAACTGTTGAGAGTAGACAGACCAACCATAAACTAAGAGTGTGGCAGCAACGCAAATAAATGTCACAATTGAAGTATTACGTTGACAAACAGACAAACGAAGCAGCCACAATGGCATAGCTTCAGAACCAGGCATCACAGAAATATCAGTTGCCGAATCTTTTTTTGAGCCAGTTGGAATCGCTGAGTTACGTTTCTTTCGAGGTTGGCTGAGTTCTGCCTTATTCTGAGAAGCTGTTTCAGACCTTGTTAGTGAAGTTGATGCTAGGGTTTTTTTGCCTACAGATGTAGAAGAAGTTGCTAAAGCGTTCTGAACCAGTTCACGACGTTGACGGCGTTTGCGAGGGAACCAACCACCAGTTGTCGAAGCATCGGATTTACGAATATTAGTCATAGCTGAGTAATTGCGATCGCATTTTCTAATGGATGTATAAGATATCTGATATCTGCCACAGTTTTTGGTATGATAACCTAGTTAAATACTTGTATCCACTGTAATAGTTATAATTAGGCTGCCACACAAAATAGCTATGTCATCCATCTACATGGGAACATAAAAGTAGCTATAGCAAACAATGCATTCCATAAGTCGAAATAATATATCAACGTCATTACGATCTAAAATTGAAAAAAAATTTAAAAAAATCAACAAATAGGGTATCTTATTGAACAGGCTAAAATTTGTATTTGCCGCAATTGGTGAAAGAGGAGTTATGAAAATTAAAGTTCTTGGTACTGTACTATTATTAGGCTTGGCTACCACCTTGGGAGCATGTGAAAACGCTAGTGAGACCCCCTCTGGCACCTCAACCTCAACCTCAACCACAACATCAGCCCCAGAGCCCACTGAAACAAGCACTTCTGGAGCTACACCTACTTCGGTTTCAACAACTAAATCGAGTACAACTACGACTACAACTAAAGCCACACCTACCAAATCACCTTAATTTACTCTCTGAGAAATCAGTATCTGAGTGAATAGATAGTGCAGATTAGTCAAAATCCCTATTAGTGTGCTGACTGAACTAACGTTCAAATTTGCCTACAGTAGCCCGATTTAGTCTTGAATAGCACTATAAAGCTAAGGTAAATGACTAACAATTAGTCATTGCTCTGTGTAGTTTGTTCTTGAGTACAAGTTAAAGCCTGGTAGTGATTACGCAACTTACCAGGTTTTTAACTTTCTGGGGAAAGGAACGAAATAAGAAATGAGATTCCATAAGTACCTATTTTTAGGCTTGGTCAATGTCATCACAGTAATTTCACTAGAATTGCTGATTCATGCTAGTAAACCAGTATTATCACTTCCACCACCTGAAGATATACCCGAAGAGATCCTCAGAACAGAGATGATCACAGCAGCGCGATCGCCTATCGACGGCAAGCCCCTAACCGCTGCCAAATATGCCGAACTTCAAGCTAATCTCCAAATTGCCCCCCCTCCCAAACTGGATCCCAAAATTCGGGAAAATATATTTTTACTACGTTTACGAAAAGGGTTAATTCAAATTTTCCCCTTCTTCAATTTTTAGGCTTTTCATTCAGGTGTCCGGCAGGATATCCCCTAAACAGCGAGCTTGAGACTAACGATACTGCATGAATAAAGTCAATGCCAGAGCCAGGGGAGCTTTCTAGCAAGGGGTAGAGGATTGGACGGACGAGGCTTGATACCCATGTTCCGCTCCCTGCCCCCTGCTCCCTGCTCCCCCTGCTCCCTGCTCCCTGCTCCCTGCTCCCTGCCCCTTAGAAAGGTTTTCCCAATCCCTTTGTGCTCTTAGTAACTTAGATAGCGACAAAATTGCAAATAAGTGTAAAGAATATATATAGATATAACAAAGTAGATTAACCGAACAAATTTACCCTACGTAGGTAGCTGCATGTCTATGACCACAATTGCACCAGAACAGGTTAACCGCATCATCTGGAACCAACATCACGACCCTTTTGAAATTCTAGGTTCTCACTTAGTAGAGCAAAATGGCAAAAATGTCTGGGCTGTGCGAGCTTATCTACCAAATGCCACCGAAGTTTGGGTCGTTTTGCCCGAAGAACGAAAAGAATACCCCATGCAGACGGTTCATGACCCTCACTTTTTTGAATGCATCATTGAAAACCCAAAATTAACAAACTATCAACTACGGATCAAAGAAGGCGATCACGAGCTTGTTGTCTATGATCCATATTCCTTCCGTTCGCCCAACTTAACAGAATTCGATTTACACTTATTTTCTGAAGGTAATCACCATCGGATCTATGAAAAGCTGGGGGCACACCTCAGCGAAGTCGATGGTGTTAAAGGCGTGTATTTTGCCGTGTGGGCACCCAGCGCTCGGAATATCTCAGTTCTAGGGGATTTCAACCTTTGGGACGGACGCAAGCATCAAATGCGCCGAGGTTCTACAGGTGTTTGGGAACTCTTCATCCCCGAACTTACCGTTGGAACACACTACAAATACGAAATTAAGAATAACGAAGGACATATTTACGAAAAAACCGATCCCCACGGCTTTCAACAAGAACCTCGCCCCAAAACCGCATCAATCGTCACGGATCTCAACACCTACAAGTGGAATGATGCCAACTGGATGGAAAAACGCCGTCACACCGAACCTCTCAACCAACCAATTTCGGTGTATGAGGTACATATCGGTTCTTGGTTACATGCTGCCAGTAGTGAGCCTGCTAAACTCCCCAACGGCGAATTATCCCCAGTGGTTACAGTGTCAGAACTTAACCCCGGTGCGCGCTTTCTTACGTACCGCGAACTAGCTGAAAGATTAATTCCCTACGTCAAAGAGTTAGGATACACCCACATAGAACTTCTACCCATCTCCGAACACCCATTTGATGGTTCCTGGGGTTATCAAGTCAGCGGGTATTATGCCCCCACTTCCCGATTCGGTACCCCTGAAGATTTTATGTATTTTGTGGATCAATGTCATTCCAATGATATTGGTGTAATTATCGATTGGGTTCCCGGTCATTTTCCCAAGGATGGGCATGGTTTAGCATTTTTTGATGGAACACACCTTTATGAACATGCAGACCCCCGCAAAGGTGAACACAAAGAATGGGGTACATTAGTATTTAACTATTCTCGCAACGAAGTTAGGAATTTCCTCGTTGCTAATGCTTTATTTTGGCTAGATAAGTACCACATTGATGGGATTCGTGTTGATGCTGTGGCATCGATGCTATACCTTGATTACTGCCGTAAAGATGGCGAATGGGTAACTAATCAGTATGGTGGTAGAGAAAATATTGAAGCTGCCGATTTCCTCCGTCAAACAAACCACCTGATTTTTAGTTACTTTCCTGGTGCAATTTCCGTTGCCGAAGAATCTACATCTTGGCCCATGGTATCTTGGCCCACATACGTTGGTGGTTTAGGTTTCAATTTAAAATGGAACATGGGTTGGATGCACGATATGTTGGATTATTTCAGCATGGATCCCTGGTTCCGTCAGTTCCACCAAAATAATATTACCTTTAGCATGTGGTATCACCACAGCGAGAACTTCATGCTGGCGCTTTCCCACGATGAGGTGGTACATGGAAAGAGTAATATCATCGGTAAAATGCCGGGGGATAGGTGGCAAAAGTTCGCCAATACTCGCTGCTTATTTAGCTACATGTTTGCTCACCCTGGCAAAAAAACCATGTTTATGAGTATGGAATTTGGGCAGTGGAGTGAGTGGAATGTTTGGAGTGATTTAGATTGGAAGCTATTGCAGTATGAAGCTCATCAGCAATTAAAGCAGTTTTTCCAAGATTTAAATCATCTCTATCGCTCTGAACCAGCCTTATATTCCCAGGATTTTGCTGAGGAAGGGTTTGAGTGGATTGATTGTACTGACAATCGCCATAGTGTTGCTTCTTTTATTCGTCGTGACAAAGATAGTAATGATTTTGTGATTACCGTTTGCAATTTCACCCCTCAACCCCACTCCCATTACCGGATTGGTGTTCCGGAAATGGGTTTTTACACAGAGTTATTTAATAGTGATGCTCGCAAATATGGCGGCAGTAACATGGGTAACTTAGGCGGGAAGTGGACTGATAACTGGTCGATGCATAATCGTGAGTATTCTATAGATCTGTGCTTGCCGCCTCTAGGTGTACTGATTTTGAAATTGGATAAAAAGAAGACAACAGCAGCGCTGAAGCAAGAGTCATAAGTAATAGGCTACAGGCGGAAATGGTTTACTTTTTCCTGTAGCCTATTCTTAATCTTTATTGGAAAGTATTTCTTAGTAATTTTTTACGACAAGCGATCGCAACAGTCAACAGAAGTCGAAAAAGCGGCAGATACTTAGCAATTCCCTTACTACTAGCCGTCAGAATTCAAACATTTGACCAGCTTCGACGGCAAATTTTATTGTGTGAAACCCTGTACTAGGTGTAACTTATAACCACGACAAGTGGTAAATTTATCTAGTCTAATTACAGCACATCAAATCATTATGTTTAGAGAAGAAGCTATGTGGTTGGCAGAGGTTATTTATTCTCTCCAGCCAAACAGTGTATTCCCCATGCTTAATATTGGTAGTTCAAACTACAAGTTTAGAAAATCAGAACAGCCCTGGATTGATGAGCTATTATTCAAACCAGCCAGACAAAAAGGATACTCTGTAATTCATGTTGATATGAAGCCGGATATAGGAGTTGATTTAGTTGGGGATTTATGCGATACATTTTTTTTACAGGAACTTGCAGAACTCAATATTAGATCTGTGTTGTGTTCTAACCTGTTGGAACACGTTACAAACAGAGAGGAAATATGCAAAATTCTTAGTTCGATTATTCCTGACAATGGTTATATTTTCGTCACGGTTCCTTATCAATATCCCTATCACCGCGATCCTATAGATACAATGTTCCGACCTAATGTCAAGGAATTAAGTAATCTTTTTCCAAGTTTAAAAATCGTCAATGGAGAAATTGTTGCAGGAGGTTATTTACTTGAGTCAACTAATATTGCACCTAAAATATACTTATTGATCATGTTAATGAGAATTCTTTTACCGATGTATCAACCTTTTAAATGGTTTGATTCTCTTCGATATACATTATGGCTTTTTCGGGATATTTCTGTTAGTTGTGTTTTGCTAGAAAAAGTTGGCGAATAAGTGATTAGTTAAATAATTTACTGTTTATCTAATAAGTTAAGTTGCTAGTTCCTAAAGGTAATAATAGACGACTTACAATGCGACCATCTGGTAGTTGGTAAAAATTGAGTTCTCCTGCTTGTTGTTTGATTAGGTTTTGACAAACTGAGAGATTTATACCTGGGGGTTGATCTAGGCTAGAAACAGCCAGTAAGTCCTTGGGTATATGCTCGTAGAGTTCTGTTAGCAATTTTAAATCTATATTGCCATTATCAGTAATTGATAATTCAAGCGAAGCTTGGGCGACGGAAGTCGTTCGCTCATCTAAACGACGACACCAAATATCTACTCTTCCATGTCTAACTGAACGCTGACAAGCTGAAATTAATAGTTCATTGATTACTAGTTCAATTTTACTAAAATCTCCGGCAACAGTTAAAGCAGTTTGAGATAATAGGGAATCAGCTTGATCAATATTGTAATCTTCGGAGGTTTGCCCCAAACCATGTATTCCCACCCATAGTTTATGTTGTTTAATTAGAGCATCAACTCGTTCAAGCGATCGCTTCAGAATACCAGCAATTGGAGTTTGCTCATGATTTATTTGTAACTGCCATTGCTCTTGGGTAAATACTTCTGCAACTGACTGATTATTTTGTACCAGTTGGCGAATTAATTGCTGGTAGCGCATTTGCGATAAATCGTTACTGGGAATCCCAATATCAGTAATTTGGTTCAGCAAAGCTGTGTTGATACGTTGGTTTTCTTCCCAGCGTCTATGTTTATACCAGTTTAATTGGCGTAGTTGTTGACGGTTGGCTAATAGTAATTGAGTGACTTGTTTTTGACGACGTGACCAGGCTAACTGACAAATCAGGGTTTCTGCGGCAATTAGGCTTTGTTCTGACCAGTTGCGCTGTAAATGGTCGGCGATTATTACTAATCCTGTAGGTTCGTAATTAGGGTCGGTGCGTAGTACCATCACCAAAATTTGACCAAATTCAACTCCGTGTAACCATTTTTTAGTTTCTTCCGGGATATCACTGAATTCAAATTTGGAAATCCTGGTTGTATCTAATGTCCACTGAATTAAAGCTTCGGTTTTAATTGCTATTTTTGCCTCAAGATCAAAGGCGAATTTATTGTTATCAATAACACCGGGAATGATTTTGGCATATTCTTCACCAGGCATCCAAGACAACAAAACAACAAAGGGACTGTCTAAAAGTGAGGCAATTTGTTTTAATGAAATAACTTCTAACTGCTGATTTTTGGCTAAGTCAGATGAAGTGTCCAGAAAATCAGTTTCCGCAATCTGTGCTTGTTCTAAAATCCTTAAAGAATTTTGGAAAGTTTGCATAATTTCTTGCTGTTGCGCGTTGTCAGCGTGGAGTTCCCACTGACGGGTAATTACTCCAACTTGTTGAGCGACAATTTGTGTAAGTTTTTTCTCTTCTGTAGTCCAGGCGCGATCGCTGTCTGAGATAATCACTACTAATGAGTTTGGTGCTACACCAGGAACACAGTTACAAACCATGAGCGATCGCACTTTGGCTGTAGACAAGGATAATCGCCAGTTAAAGAAGCGTAAATCTTCATTAATATTTTCGATGGCAACGGCTTCTTTGGTATGTTGCATTAATAGTAAATCAACTTCCCGTAGCTCTTCTAACTCCATGGAAAGGGAACGACGGTTAGGAATTTGGTATTGACGTAAAAGTTGATACTTGTTTTCCTCTGGACTTCGATGCAGTAGAAGAAAACGTGTTGCCCGCAATCTTGATAGCATTTTTGTGCCACAATCGCGCAAAACTTCCTCAAAATTGCTATTACCATAAATGCCTTGTGCCACTTGGCTAGTTAATTCCGAATCAGCGCGGATTTGTTGTACTGTCGCATCCATTTCGGCTGTTGGTGCCACCAACGAAATCAAACCTGCTACAGCTTGAATAAATCTTTTATCTGTATCTTGCCAAATCCTGGCTTCACTGGCTTCCACAGCGATAAAACCAAGGAGATCCTTTTGCCAGATAATGGGGGCAGCCATGAGCGAAGCTTGCGCGACGCTAGTGGTTTGCACTTTCAATTTTTCCAACAATTGGGCAGTAAATTGACTTTTGAGAGAACTTTGTCCATTGCCAATGGCAACCACCTCATTCACCGACAAGGAGTAATAAAAATCGCTCAAATCCTCAACAGAAAGCTGATTTGGACTATTTTCATGATTTTTGCCCTTTCTTTGACTACTAAATCTTCGCCAAAAGTATCTTCCTTCCCGCTCAAACCAGTAAATATGTGTATGGGAAGGCTTAATAAAATCATGTGCCACCTTCACAACTGACTCTAAGCGTTGTTCTAGACTATTTGCCGACTGCAATTGTCCCAATAATTGCAATATTGGCTCCTCCATCCTTTTAGTCTGCTTTTGTTGATTACACAACTCATACTGGTGGAGGGTTCCTGCCATCTCGCCCAAAATCATCGTCAGTCTGGCTTTAGCATCGCTTGGCAGCAAATAACCCCAACGGGTAGAACCCAACATCAACAAGCCGAGACAGCGGTCTTTGTAGCGAATTGGTAAAATAATTGTTCCCTGAATTTGCAGCTTTTTGGCTACTTCCTGCCATCCCTCTATTCGAGTTTCGATCTGTAAATCTGCAACACCAACGGGAATCTGTTCAATCACAACTTGTTCTAACAAGTCTCCAGGACTCAAAACCAGTTTTTGCCGGAGATAAGAGCTATCTCTTCCAGAAGGTAAACCCCCCTTACCAGTTAAAATATGGCTGAGGGGATCATAGAGTGCTACCCAAATTAACTTATAGTCAAATTGGTCTTTAATATAAGTAATAATCGTCTCAATCAGAGCGTCAACATTATCCTCTTCCCGAAGACTCTGAAGCACCCGTCCTAAGGAAACAATATTTTGCTCGGTGGCTATCGGTTTCTGTTGCTGCCCCATTTGGCGATCGCCTAATTTATTGATTAAATATAATTTGCTTCTATAATCTAAGATGCCCAAATTATTCGTCTAAGTTAAATAGCAAAGATTGTAATTCAACTCACTACTCAACACTCACTACCCTTGGATATTTATCAAACCGCTATCCGCCCCCTTCTATTTGATTTAATTAAAGCTGATCCGGAATCTTTACATACCTCAACAATTCGGAGTTTGAGTTGGTTGGGAGATACGATTCACCATCCAGGAAACCACTGGATTAATCAAAGTCTCCAAAAATCGCTGTGTTTTAAAGATCAACGTTTGCAGCAAAATTTATTTAATTCACATTTTCCTAACCCTGTGGGTTTAGCTGCGGGATTCGATAAAGATGGTATTGCCGCGCCCGTTTGGGGCAGTTTGGGTTTTGGCTTTGCCGAACTGGGAACCGTCACATTTCATCCCCAACCGGGCAACCCATCACCACGATTATTCCGCTTACCCTTAGATTCGGCTGCTTTGAATAGAATGGGGTTTAATAATTTAGGTGCCGAAACCATGGCAGCGAGGCTAACAGAATTACGGCAAAATTTGGATTTACCCATACCTATTGGTATCAACCTGGGAAAATCTAAAATTACACCCCTGGAAGCCGCTGCTGAAGACTACTGGAACAGCTTCCGACTACTGAAAGATTGTGGAGAATACTTTGTTGTGAACGTATCTTCGCCCAATACACCCGGACTGCGATCGCTTCAAGATTCCGCGTCCCTTGGTTTAATCTTGGCAGCATTACAACAGGAAAACACATCACAAAAACCAATATTTGTCAAGATAGCCCCCGATTTAGAATGGGAGGCAATATCCGAAATTATCAACTTAGCCACTAATTACAACTTAGCGGGAATAATCGCCACAAACACGACGATTCGCCGCGACAACCTAATCACTCAAACCATTGCCAAAACTGGAAAACCACCCCAAGAAGAAGCCGGAGGAATCAGCGGAGCGCCAGTACGCGATCGCTCCACCGAAATCATCCGCTATATTCATCAACAAACACAACGAAAAATCCCCATCATTGGGGTTGGTGGCATCTTCACCCCAGAACATGCCTGGGAAAAAATTACCGCCGGAGCTAGCTTAGTCCAAATTTATACAGGATGGCTCTATGAAGGACCTTGGATGATTCGTCACATCCTCCAAGGCTTGGTAACTAAGCTAGAAACTCAAGGATTAACATCTATTTCCCAAGCCATTGGAATTGGAAATAGTTGAGGGCTGTTAGCATTTAGCTCTTAGCTTTTAGCTAATAACTAACCGCCCAAAGTCTATTAAAACTAGATCAATCTAAAAATAGTTAACAGTGACCAGTTAACTGTTTACTGATTCCGACTCCTCAACCGGGAAAAATTCCCTCGTTTTGCGATCATACCTCCAAGAAACACCATCCGGGTCGCGGTTTTTACTCCACTCCGGAAAATCCGCATCATCCCGTCGCTTAAACACGGTACTGGAATATACATTCAATCGCTTTGCTAACTCCGATTGAATCAACGAACCAAACACCAACTGCTCTGCTAATGTCGATTCTGAATGATGCATCGGTAGTAATGTTTCACCCTCTTCGGTGGTATCAACAACTTCTACAGAATCATCTTCAACATCCGTCACCAACTCTGGTTTTGCCTCTACAACCTTAGTTGTTTTTGCGGGTGGAGTTAGTAACGGCATCCTACTTTTAACACTCGCAGCAGGCAATTCCAACTGTGGTTCACTACTATCCAAAATCCCACCCAAAATAGTGGCATTCATAAAATAGTAGGTTTGATTACCATCATTCGTAGTCCGAATATTGGCACCAAATTCATTCGCTTTCGTATTGAGATAGTACTTTGCCCTATCTCCGGAGAAATTACCGACAGCCGCCAAATCCATTGGCGTTATACTACCCTGGTTTTTCTGAATTAGCTGATGGAAAGTTGGGTTAACTCCTAAACACCACTGCCGCCATTGGTAGCGTTGCCAAAAATTAAACCCTAGTATCAGCAAAAACACACCTAGCCAAACGCGCCAGGTAGAAGCCAGGAAAATAGCCAGAAACGAAACAGGCAAAATCAGCAGCAGGAATGCTTTGCCGTTGCCTTCGATAGTTTTTTCACTCATGCCGACTATTACCCAGTGATTGTGGTGGGAAATATTGGGAAATCATATCATCTTGGCAAAAAGTCAGGCAAAAATTTGTATCGTTTGTAAATTTGCCGAAACATTTCTTGGCAAAAGTCATTTTTGCCAAGCTTCCCATGAAGACTATCTTTTTCCTGACCGGAATTGTAGAATTTTAATGTGTATATTATAACTGCGTATATTACGGAACGTTGGAGTGGACGATGACAGGCGAACCCACGATTAAATTTACCTTTGCCATTGATGATCCAGAGTTGGATGATGAGAGACGGCAAAAAATGGCAACTAAGCTGCTGCGGGAAATTCGGGAACTGGATGAGGTGGAAAAAGCCGATCGTGCCGAAGATTTGAACCCAGAAGCAGGAAGCAAGCCAGGATTTGCGACTTTAATCGGAGTGCTGACGGCTGAGGTAAGTATAAAAAATATCAAAGGGTTTTTAAGCTTTTTGGGCGATCGCTTGGGTGACAAACCGATGAAAATTAGTGTCAAACTTGGCGATAAAGAAGTCAACATCGAAGCTAAAAGCCGACAAGAACTACTAGAAGCTGAAAGAATAGCCAAAGACCTATTAGCAGCAATGGGTGGCGGTAATGGCTAAGATAGCGCTGCTGATTGGAGTCAGTGAGTACGGTGAAGGTATTCCTCCCCTGTCATCTGCACTCAATGATGTGGAAGCTATGGAACGAGTTTTGCAAAACCCCAACCTGGGAGGTTTTGAGCAGGTTAAACGACTGCTGAATCCCGATGCGATCGCTATGCGACAGGCAATTCAAAAGCTGTTTAAAGGAGCTTCTAAAGATGATTTAGTATTATTCTTTTTCTCTGGTCATGGTATTACTAATGATCAAGAGCATCTATATTTAGCTACTAAAAATACAGCTAAAGACGATTTTGAAGCTACTGCTGTAGACGCAAGTTTTATTCAAGGACAATCAAATAATTGCTATGCTAAACGGCAAGTTTTGATTTTGGATACTTGCTACAGTGGTTCGTTCCGTCAAGGTTGGCGGACAAAAAGTGTCGGTGTCGATATCAAAAAGCAGCTAGGCGCGGAGGGGCGAGTTGTTCTCACATCTTCAAGTGCAACTCAAACGTCATTTGAACAAGAAGGTTCAACACTTTCCCTCTACACTCAGTATTTAGTTGAGGGAATTGAGACAGGTGCAGCAGACACAGACAACGATGGTAATATTCATACACAGGAACTACACGCTTACGCTAAGGCAAAAGTTCAAGCTGTAAAGCCTAAGATGATGCCAGAGATTATTCTGGATAAAGAAGGGTTTAATATTTTACTAGCCAATGCGCCAAAGAATCCAGAGGCAGAGTATCGCAAGCTGGTTGAACAATATGCCCAAAATGGTGAACTTAGTAAACTTTCCTACTTAATTTTAAAACCCAAACGGAAAATGCTTGGAATTCCAGATGAAAAAGCTGGACAAATCGAAAGTGAAGTCTTAGAACCTTTACGCAGACGGTTTTTAAACTTGGAAACCTACAAACAAACTTTTTTGGAGATAGTTGAGCAAAAATATCCACTCGATGAACATACTCTTAAGATGCTAAAAGATTATCAACAGGATGTTTTAGGTCTTACGGATGAAGATGTCGCATCAATTGAGTTAGAAGTTACATCTGGTAAACAAGCAGAATATCGAAAACAGCTTCAGATACAAAAACAACAAGAAAAAGAAGAATATGAAAATAGCCTGCGGTATTATGAGCAGGAATTGACAAAAGCAATTAAAGCAAAGTATCCATTGGATGAATATGTCCGCAATGGGGTAAAACATTTTCAACAATCATTAGGACTGAAGGATGAAGATGTAGAGAGAATTGAAGCATTAATTTTAACAGCAAAACAAGCAGAGTACCAGAAACAACAAGAAGAACGACAATATACTCAAACAACCACGACAAAAGCAAATCAGGAGAATGATGATGTCAGTTATGAGAAGGGTATAAACTATGCACAGTTGTGTGATTTACTCAAAGCTGGAGAGTGGAAAAAAGCAGATCGAGAAACTCTAGTCGTGATGCTCAAAGTCGTTGGAAGAGAAAAAGAAGACTGGCTTGATTTTGGGTCTATCAACAACTTTCCTATCGCTGAATTACGCACTATTGACGGACTATGGGTGAAATACAGTCATGGACGCTTTGGTTTTAGTGTGCAAAAGCGCATTTGGGAAAGTGTAGATCAAGACTACACTAAGTTTGGCGATCGGGTTGGTTGGCGGACGTATAAATCACCTATAGGGAAGAGTATAGTAGAATTTTCAGAAGACATTAATAAAAAGTTCGGATTAAAAGAACAAAACCTAAACAATGTATTTGCAAAATGGCTCAACTACACAGACCTGACTTTTGAAATTAATGCCCCCGAAGGACACCTTCCTGGAACAGTAGGTTTAGGGGAGGGAAAGTACCATGACTTTGGTGGAGGTTGGGCGTGTGTACCAGCTATTTTTGATCGTCTAGACTTGTAAAGCTGAATTGTTAGGATCGCATTGATTAGTGCGATCACATCGATTCGTAGATATGGGTGAAGACGCATAAGCATCTGTAAATTTAATGAATAATCTTCAATGCGTCGTAACCCAACATTTTCCCTACGATTACTTAAATGCTCGTATTTTGCTCAAGCCAAGCAACTAAATCAGATAAAGCTGAAAAATCTAGTAACGCTTCTGCCAAAGTATCTAGTTTTTCAATAGGTAACAGTTTAATCTGATCAATTAATGACAAATCTATTTCACCAAAACGTCGATTAAGCTGACGTATGATTGTACGTTCCTCACCTTTCTGCAAAATATCCTGATAAATAACCGATTCTTGCATAATATCCTCACTTAATAACTGACGAATCAAACCCTTCTCAAACCGCAAACCTGCTAAAATCTCAATATATGCTGCCGTATTTTGCCTTGTCTCCCTATCTGAAATTTTAGCGACTTCCTGAGCAACCTGCGATAATAAATCTCGTGGAGAATCAGTTCGACACAAAGGTGCTAACGGTAACAATGCCGAATTACTCAAAAATAAGCTGGAATCTTGCTCCCACATTCTTACTGCACGATAGCGATGTCTAGTTGTATCATCCACATATTCTTCAGTAAAAGCAATTTCATCATCCGTCTGCTGCAAAAATATTACAACCTGTACAACTGGACACTTGTATTGACGTTTTAACCTCACAGAATAATCCAGCATTCGGAAAGGAATCGCTGGATTTGACTGTGTTAAAGTCTGAAATTCAATATGCAAAATCTGATTAGCGGTTTGTAGAAAAGTCACAGAATCTGCACGAATTGGTTCTAAACTTAACTCAGTTTTTAATACCTTAACATTGGTAGATTCTTCAGCAATTAACCACCTAACAAAATCTGCTGGATATTTTTCTGCCAGCACTTTACAGACATTATCAAAACTCACAATAATAACCCAATTAATATGATGATTATATTATTAAGTGGGGATAAATCGATTTGTAGGTATGGGTGGAGATGCACAAGCTGTCTGCGAAATATGTCGTAAATACGTTTGGGAAATTAACGCCATTTCCACAAAGTAACTAACGCGATCGCAGCCAAAACTAACATAAATCCTCCTGCAGATGCGTAGGTGGTGGCTAAACCCAATCTGCTACTTATAGGTTGACTCAATAACGGTGAGAGAAACTGTCCTAAAAATAGTGATGTTGTCACCCCGCTTAAAATTTTCCCTCGCATTGCATCAGGTGTAACGGAAGTCAAGCAAAAATTCATATTTGGCATTAATAAGCCTAAACCAGAACCTGCCACAGCTAACCCTAACAATACTACTGGATAGGCTGTTCCCAAACTAATGAAGCAGTAACCAATCCCCATATTTAGGAAAGCAATGCCGTAAATAGCGGTAAAGCTGAGTTTTGCCTTGATTTGTCTGTATAACAAAGAAGCCATAGCAGAGAACAAAGTTGCGAGTGCGATCGCAAGTCCACTTTGAGACGCACCAGCACTGAATAGTTGTTTCAGATAAAAAGGTAGTTGGACGGGAATTAAATAAAATACAATCTGGGTTAATATACCAATTCCATAAGTGATAATTACTAAGTTCACGGGCAAACTCTGGGGAGTCTCTGAAACTATTCCTTGATTTGGGTTTATTGCTTGGTTGCGTTCTGGTTCTGTCAGGAAAAATACCGCACAGGGAACCAGCAGCAACGAAAATGAGTAAATACCGAAGGGATAACGCCAATTGATATCAGCAATAAAACCACCAAAGGAGAGGAAAAACACACCTCCCAAACCCATAAATGCGGCTTGTAATCCTAAAAATTGCGCCCTTACTGCCCCAATGTAGTAATCTGCAATTAGGGTTGTAGCGGTGGTCATAATTCCAGCTACACTAATTCCCAGTAATGCCCTACCAACTAAAATGAAGTTCAAACTATTGAGAACTAAACCGGAACTTCCGGCAATTCCGTAGATAATTAAAGCGATAATTAATAAGGGTTTACGTCCAAGTTTATCAATAATAATCCCAACTAATGGCGCACCTAATGCAATAAATAATGCAGGTAAAGTTAGGGCTAATCTGACTAAATAATCTGCATTAGGAACGTTACTAAAATGTTCCCGCATCGCGGGTAAGGATGGGGCGATGGTCGCACCTGACATGACTGTGAGGGTGCTAATTACTAATAGGGTGACTTTAGTAAAAATTGAGTTGGGATTGGATTTAAGCATTAATTTTAGATGGTAGAAATATCCCGTGGTTCGATTACTGTAATCTCTGTAAAGCGTTTGAAATCATCGGTGTTAAAAGTCAGTAGATGGGTAATTTGATGAGCAATCATCGCCGCCACTAATCGCGTATCATGTACTTGTTTACCTTTTACTTGATATTTGACAACAAGTTGCTCCCAGATCATCAAGATTTCTCGGTATCAAGTTGGAGCCGAAATAGCTGTTTCATCTGGGATAATTCTTGAGATGCTAGTTCAATCGACAAACCTAATCCATTAACATTTATGGGTCTTGTTGCAACTGCCCAAAATTCAACCAGATTTTGTGGCACAATCATTAAGACTTCACCTTGCGCTCGCAAGCTTGAGTAAGCATTACGAGTGTATTGCTGGAAAGGGCTAGTGTTTTGAGCTAAACGCAGCAGAAAATTGGTATCTACCAAATAGTTCATAGCTGGCTATCTTCCCGTTCCTGATAAATACTTTCGCGGCTAATTGCTTCATCTGACAAAGGTGGTACATTTGCCAAAGCTGGATTGTTGCAAAATTGTTCTAGCAAATTCACCCAATCCTCAGTAGTTTCCGTTTTGGGAATACGATGTTGTCCATCAATTTGCAAAAAATTATTTTCGATTAATGATTGTAGGTATTGCTCTACTGATATTCCTTGTGCCGAAGCTTGAGCAATTAATCTAGCTTCTGTTTCTGGTTTGAGGTCAAGTCTAATGGTCATGTAATTTTCCTTTGCGAATACATTTTGATTTTAAATGAATCACTGGTCAACCTAATTTAAAATGAAAATACTGTCCGCAATGTCCCACTAATAATCCTGCCGTTATCAGCTTGATTGCTGGGATTTGTGACAATTTGGAGTAATGGAGTGACGCGAATATTGTCATTCACGGGTAAGTTATAAAAAATTTCATAATTAGTTTGCGTGCTATTTCCCACCGCACTTTCTATAAATGGTTGACCAATTGCAACTCCCAAAATACTTCCTTTAACAAACAAATCTTGTAAGCTAAATCCTGTCATCCAATAATGAGGATGAATGTCACCTAAACTAGTATTTGGATAACTGGCATAACCGTAGCGACCAAATACACCAATTTGTAAATTCAAAGCATAGTCAAAATTGACACCAACTCCTTGAAAGGTGCTTCCAAATATTTTTCCGCCACTATATTGCAAACGCATATTCACAGCTTTGCTAGGGGAATATTCTAACTCTGCAAAACCTTGATAAGGATCTCCAAATAAATCCCCATCTGCACCACCTCCAGCATTCGGAAATAGTCGAATATCTTGAGAACCTCCACCACCAATTAAGCGTTGATTATCGGGTAGTTGATTGGTTGCATCTCCAGCTATATATGCGGCTCGTAGTTTAATTGAACTGCCTTTGGGATGCCAGTCTATTACAGCACCTCCACCTCCGGCTCTCGGTAATAAAATAAAGTTGTTCGCAAAAGCTTGGGTAGAAAAATCCCTAAAACTAACATTAGCATAGCGATTTTTGTCAACAAAATCTGGCGCAACTAATGCAGGTCCAATCGTGACTTTTAAATCTGGATTTGGGGCAAAGGTGTAATATAAACGAGCTAGACTAATTTGATTATTTCGTCCTTGAACTGAATAATCTAAAACACTACCAAAATTTGGTTCGAGAAAGCCTGTAGCACTATCATTTGCCCCATCACTTCCAGTAACTAAGCGAATTTTGAGTAAGTCTGAACCTTTAAAGCTACTATTAAAATCCAAACTTGTGCGGTAAATAAAAGTTGAATTGGGGTGATTTTGACTAATTACTGCACCTCTAGGAGCAATGATTTTGTCTCCAGCAAATTCACCCGAATTTACAGCCATTATCACCTGTCCCGTTAATTTGGTAGTGGTGGAAAACTGATTTGCTGCAATTTCTGCGTTGCGGGTTTCTAATACATCAATTCTGGTGCGTAATGTGGCTAATTAATCGGCAAATTCGGTTTGCAAACGTTGTAATGTAGTTAAATCTTCCTGTGAAACTAAATTTTCTTGACCTGTACTAATTAATTCATTAATCCTACTTAAAGCAGCATTTAAACCTGCTGCAAACTCATAGCGAGTAATAGGATTTTTTCCTCGAAAAGTTCCATCAGAATATCCAGCAATTACACCGTATCTTTCCACCAAAGATTGTAATGCTTGAAATGCCCAGTCGGTGGGTTGAATATCTTTTAACTGACTGACGGAAGTAACTGGATTAAATTCATTGTTGGTATCTGCAAGTGATGGATTAACTGTGAAACCCATCACTATACTGGTTAGGAAAAATATTGCGAAAACAGATGGAAATTTAACTTGCTGCATTTAATGCCAATCTGTAATTAATTGTGCTAATTTTTCCTTAGCTTGTTGCAAAGACTGCTCCCGCACTTCACCTTTCATTGCTAAATTTTCGGCATTAACAAAAGCAATATCAGTTACACCCATTAAGCCAAAAACTGTGCGAATATAAGGTTCTTGAAAATCATAATTTGCCGCAGGTGTTCCCGCAGGAAAACTACCACCTCTGGCAGTAATTACTAACATTTTTTTACCAGTTAATAATCCCTCATAAGCACCTTGTTGATTAACCACGAAAGTGCGTCCAACCCGACAAACCTGGTCAATATATGCTTTAAAATTTGCGGGAATGCCAAAATTGTACATCGGCACGCTAAAAATATAGCGATCGCATTCAACCAACTCGTCAATTAATTCGTTGGAAAGTTGCAATGCTGTGGTTAATTCTGGTGTGTGGGTGTCTGGGGAAGAAAATGCTGCTGCTATCCAGGTTTCGCTGACAGGGGGGATAATTTGGTGTCCGATATCTCGGTAGGTAATTGTGGAGTCTAGATAAGAATTTTTCCAATTTGCTACAAATTCACTGGCTAAATTGCGTGAGTGAGAACGTTCCCCTCTGGGACTAGTATCAATATGTAGAACTTTTACCATCTTTTTGACCTTGTACCCTAAAAACTATATTCAGCATTTACCACATTCTTTAATACTCTAGAATAATGCCTGTTTTCTAGTCCAATACTTTCTTTGCTAGTAATCGATAGTTTTTAAGCATGAATCAAAATCATCAAAATATTGAATTGCGTCACTTGAGATATTTTTTAGCGGTAGCAGAGGAATTAAATTTTGGTCGTGCAGCAGAAAGATTAAATATTACCCAACCGTCCCTCAGTCGTCAGATCCAAAATCTCGAAAAAGAGCTTTGCATTATACTATTTGAACGTAACCACCGTCAAATAAAATTAACTGCACTCGGTCAAGTTTTTGTTATAGAAGTTGAGCAAATTTTAGCTCGTTTTGATCAAGGGATACGTGTACTGCAAAGAGCTAGTCGTGGAGAAATTGGTCAGTTAACCGTGGGATTTCAAGGATCATCGGTATACGATGTGATACCACTTGCTATTAAAGCATTCCGCGATCGCTTTCCGGGTGTAGAGGTGATTATGCAACCAATGGAAACAAGTCAACAAGTCATTGCCATCGCTGAAAATAATCTGGATGTGGGTTTTGTGATTCCACCTATCACCGACGCAAGCTTAGAGGTGGAAATCTTGCTGCAAGAACCCCTAGTATTAGCTTTACCAGAAAACCACCCTTTAGCTGCACAATCAGAAATAGCGATCGCATCACTTGCGAATGAGCCGTTAATCTTAGCATCCCGTGATCGAGGTTGCGGATTACACGAACAGATTTTTGATATTTATCAAGGTGCTGGTTTACGTCCCAATGTAGTCTGTGCAGCGAGGGAAATGCAGGTGATGTTGGGGTTTGTGGCTGCGGGAATGGGGATTTCGTTGTTACCATCCCATGTCAGAAACTTCCAACGAACCGGGGTTATTTATCGTCAATTGATTCCGGAAGCACCGATTGCAGGATTAGGCATTGCTTGGAAATCAAATAACCCTCCACCCGTATTATCAGTATTTCTCGAAATTGTTAGAAGTCTGGCAAAATAAAAACCTTCAAGGTGACAAATAAAATATTCTCTACAACCCCTTGACACTTCAAAATACATATACTACATTTGTAATACAAGCAGCGAATGGTTCAAAAGCTAGAACGCCCACCTTTCCTGTAAGGGACGACCTATCAAGGGTTATCGTTAATTTACAAACAAGCCATGTCCTTGATTAAACCACCTGGAAATGCAGGTTCAAATCCTGCTTTGCTGTTTGCTCAAACTTCAGTAAAAATACTTTAGGAAAATGTCAAATTAGTTAGCATAATTGAGTGCGTGGAGGTAGCTAAGTGGTAAAGCGGCGGGTGGGCGAAAGCCCAATTTCCCTTGTTCACAAACTTGTCTGCAAAGACCGCCGAATTGAGGGTTATCGGAAGTTCCGTTATTCGTAGGTTCAACTCCTACCCTTCACACCAATTATCATCTGGGCTATTAGCAAATACTAATTTTGAAGCATTTTGAGTACAGTTTGAGATTTTAATTTCATACTTTATGTGGCAAGTAGCTCAGTTGGTAGAGCAACGTAAACATCCTTTTTCGTCCCTTGTCTGCAAAGACCGAAGAATGAGGGTTATCGCCTTTTTAAGCCGTGGGTCGCAGGTTCGAGTCCTGCCTTGCCACCCAATTAATTTGAGATTTGAATTTTATCCTATACGTGGCAGGTAGCTCAGTAGTAGAGCGCTAAACCCCTTGGTTAAATCCTTGTCTGCAAAGACCGAAAAATTGAGGGTTATCGAAATTCCAACTCGAGAGGTCGCGGGTGCAAATCCCGTCCTGCCACCTGTTCTTGGAAACGTTGACGGAGGCGTAACGAAGTGTGTCGTAGACTTAGCCCCCGCCAAGTTTCCGCTTTTTGCCCGTGAGGGCTGGGAATGTAATACATGAATTACAACTTTTTCACTAAAAATCCCAAAAATACACCCCAAAGCCAACCGATTCCTGGACGTGAATCAGAGATGGTTCAGGGACGTAGTGGTGGATATATGTTTGCTGGGGATATTTGGCAAATGGTGCGTCGCTGTTTGCTGATTGGCACAGCGCAAAGCACTTACTATGCAGGCAAACGCGAATTAACCACGGATTTTGTGGATACTATTAAGAATGCGATCGCACAAAATCCCCGGCGGGTTGCTGATGAGATTCTCTATGCTAGCGATGGACGGGCAATTAATAATAGTGCGCCGATTTTAGCTTTGGTGTTGTTGTCGATGGGTGAAGCACCAGAAGCGAAAGCGGCATTTATGGAGATATTTCCCCAAGTTGTCCGCACTGGCAGCCATTTCTATGAGTGGTTAAGCTACACCAAATCCATGCGGGGTTTTGGTAAAGTCATCCGCGAAGTGGGTAGAAACTGGTTAGCGCGGGAAGATGTCAAAGGTTTGGCATACCAACTTTTGAAGTATCAACAACGTCAAGGTTTTTCCCACCGGGATGCATTGCGGTTGTTTCACGCCAAACCATCTAGCGAAGATCACCAATTACTCTATCACTGGGTAGTTAAAGGTTGGAATGAACTACCAAGCCAGATTCCTAGTGAGGCAATGGCTCAAATTTGGTGGTATGAATGGTTAAAGCGGAATCCTGAGCAAACTCACGAAGCGATTCGCCAAGGACGCTTAACCCATGAAATGGCGGCACCTGTGGGCAAAATGGACAATGCTGCTTGGCAGTTATTGTTTGAAGAGATGCCAATTGGGGCAATGTTGCGGAATTTGGGATCTTTGACAGAATTGGGTGTTTTGCGTGGTGACGAACCAGCAAATTTGGATCGGTTAGAAGCAGTTCTCCACAACCGGGAATATTTGCGAAAAGCCAGGATTCATCCCATTGATGTCCTCAAAGCCTTAAAAACCTATCAATCTGGTGGTAGTTTGGGACGGAGTAAAAAGACTTGGAAACCTGTACCCAGAATTGTGGATATTCTCGACAAAACAGTAGAATTGTCCTTTGATGCTGTGGCACCAACCAACAAAGTCTTTATGCACGCGGTTGATATCTCCGGTTCGATGGGCAGCTTAGTTAGTGATATGGGTTTAACTTGCTGTGAAATTGCCGCAGCGATGGCATTAGCCACAGCCAAAGCTGAGAAAAACTACGAAATTCGCGGTTTTTCCACCAAGTTCATCGACTTAGGAATCACAGCTAAAGATAGTTTCCGTTCAGCTACAGAAAAAACTCAAAAACACAACTTTGGCGGTACAGATGCATCAGTTGCCTACGATTGGATGCTGGAAAACAAATTTAAAGCTGATGTTGTTTGCTTTTGGACAGATTCCGAAAGTTGGGCAGGTTCTAAACATCCTTCCCAAGCATTGGCAGAATATCGCCGCAAGGTAAATCCAAATGTGAAAGCTGTATATGTCACTTTGACACCTTACAACCACACATTAGTCGATCCAAAAGACGAGATGTCCTGGGATTTTGGCGGATTTGACCCCAGTATGCCACGTCTCATTCAGATGTTAGCATCAGGTGATTTTTGACATACTCCCTGACCTTTACCTGGCTTTTTTTGGTTTTTTCCAGTAGTAGACTGATGCTGGGCTGTTGACTTTAGTGCAATTTTCTTGATGTTTATTAATGCAATTTTTTTGTCACAGATACAATTGCGCCAAATTTTAGTCGAGAAAAATTACACAGTCAATAGCCGAGCCCTATTCTACCTAGTCTTCATGGTCTTCAAACGGATCATCCAATACCTTGCTTGGAGGACCAAACGAAGTGTAGATGGACACTACAGTCACGACGACGACGACTGATGCGACGGAAATGCTAAGAACTGTTGCGGGTTCCATGGTGAAGTATAGATTATGAGTGCTATTCTTATAGAATATTACAGAAGATTAAAAAAAGCTTTGGCAACTAATCTTAAGCAATCTTAGGTGAACTATGGCACAACGGACACGGTTGGGAGATATTCTCAGACCTTTAAATTCTGAATACGGTAAAGTTGCTCCCGGCTGGGGTACAACACCCTTAATGGGAGTTTTTATGGGGTTATTCTTCGTTTTCCTCCTAATTATCTTGCAAATCTACAACAAATCTATCGTCATCGAAGATGTGTTGGTTGACTGGCGTAGCCTAGGTGGTTAATGTCGATAACGTTTTTGGGCTTGCATTACAAGCTACTAAGAACCCGGTAATTCCGGGTTTTTTTATGGAGTATATATAGTGCGAGGGGTTAGTTATTATACAACACCTTTGAAGAAGGCGGTAGGCAGTGGGCAGTAGAGGTGTTTTGGAGTCAATTTTGCCTCTGGCTTCTGAGGCTTCTGAAAAAATGATTAAAACGAAACAAAACGTAGTTTAATGTTACTTATCGCAACAGAAAATCTTATCCTGATGATCGGAGAATAAAGCCTTGGGAATAGAGCTACGGAGTTTCGTATTTCTCGATAGTCTGCAACCTCAACATGCAGCATACATAGGGACTGTAGCCCAAGGTTTTTTACCATTACCGGGGGATACATCTTTGTGGATTGAAATTTCTCCAGGAATAGAAATTAATAAAATTACCGACGTTGCCCTCAAATCAGCTTCTGTACGTCCGGGAGTGCAAATAGTGGAACGGCTTTATGGTTTATTGGAAATACACTCTGCTTCCCAAGGAGAAACACGGGCAGCAGGACAAGCAATTCTGCAAACCTTGGGAGTAAAAAAAGATGAATGTCTCAAACCTCGCGTAATTTCTAACCAAATTATCCGCAATATTGATGCATATCAAGCTCAATTAATCAACCGTACCCGTCGAGGACAATTATTATTAGCGGGACAAACTTTATACGTATTGGAAGTAGAACCCGCTGCTTATGCCGCATTAGCAGCCAATGAAGCGGAGAAAGCAGCATCAATAAATATCCTTGAAGTACAGGCTGTGGGAAGTTTTGGGCGGTTGTACTTAGGGGGATACGAACGGGACATTATCGCAGGGGCAGCAGGGGCAGAAGCCGCAATTGAAAGTGTTTCTGGTCGCTCAAATAGCCTTGGTGGTCGTCAGGAGTAGGTAATGGCAAATCGAGAGCATTTAGCTTTATTAAAATCAGGTGCAGCAATCTGGATGGAGTGGCGGCAAAATCATCCCCAGATTGAGCCAAATTTGAGTGGAGTATGTTTGCAGGGTGAGAATTTGGCAGGTTTTGATTTGAGTCAGGCAAACTTGAGTGATGCTTTACTCACAGAAGTCAACTTGAGTGGCACTAATTTAAGTGGAGCATGTTTAGATGGAGTAAATTTAGTTCAGGCAAACCTGGTTGCAACTAATTTGAGTTTCACAAAATTAAGGCAAGCTGAATTGACAAAAGCTGACATGAGTCGGGCTAATCTTATTGGTGCAGATTTGAGTGGGGTAAATTCGAGGAATGCCATTATTTTTGCAGGCAATTTAATTGCGGTGAACTTGGTTAATGCAGATTTAAGGGGTAGTGATTTAGGTGAAGCGAAATTAAACCGGGCAAATTTGGCTTTTGCGAACTTAGTTGAAGTCAATTTAATTGAAGCTGATTTGAGTGTTGCTAATTTATACGAAGCCGAAATGCAGGGATCATATCTCTATCAAGCTAACCTTTGTCGCGCAAATTTAAGGAAAGCTCACCTCCATCATGGATATTTATTACGAGTAAATTTTGCCGAAGCTGATTTGAGTGATGCTGACTTAAGATGGACAGTTTTATCTGGTGCTAACTTCGCTGGGACTAATTTGCATGGTGCTAACTTTACTGGTGCTAATTTGCAGGGATTAGATTTGCAGGATTTGCAATTAGCAGGGGTCGTTTTTTGACCAGATTTTCACTTTTCCTCTGTAACTTCTGCTAAAGCACCATTAATTAAAGCATTAAAACCATACACTTGACGAGTTCCTCGCAAAGGAACTAGGATCACTTCCTTTTCATCACCTGGTTCAAATCTGACAGCAGTTCCTGCCGGGATATCAAGTCGCATTCCTCGCGCTTTTGCTCTTTCAAAATGTAAAGCTGTGTTAACTTCAAAAAAATGAAAGTGTGAACCTATTTGAATGGGTCTATCTCCAGTATTTGCGACTTGCAATTTAACTGTTTTAGATCCTGCATTTAATTCTACTTCACCTGCTGTGGGAATGATTTCACCTGGGATCATATTTTTATATTTATTTAGATAATTTGACAATTTTATTTAATTGGATTATGAACTGTAACTAACTTAGTTCCATCAAGAAAAGTTGCCTCTACTTGAACTTCCTGAACCATAGATGATACTCCCTCCATGACATCATCCTCTGTCAAAAGTGTAGTTCCATAACTCATTAAATCTGCCACTGTTCTACCATCTCTTGCACCTTCTAAAATTGCAGCAGAAATATATGCCACTGCTTCGGGATAATTCAATTTTAAACCCCTAGCTTTACGTCTTTCTGCCACCATTCCCGCTGTAAATATCAATAACTTATCCTTTTCTTGGGGAGTAAGTTGCATTTTTGACTCCTTTGGTTTAACTTATTTTAAATTTGCCAAACTCTTGGTATACAGGCGACTCGATGCAAATATGACATCCGCAATAATTGCCACACATCAGTAAACCAGTTTCGCACTTCTGATGATCCAGAACCACGATATCTACACAAAAATCCATGTTCCAAGCGAGTCACCCCAACTTCACCCTTACCCTGCCATAAATTCCTAACTTGGGTGATGATTTCTGAAGAAACCGGATTTTTCAACCATATTAGCGTACCAGCGATCGCATTCCCCCCCAAACCATGATGACTGTGAAAAACTTCCTCACAACCAGGTACCCACTGTCTATCAATCCACAGGGGTTTACCTAAATGCCAAATTTCGGTATAACTGCGAAATTCTCCCGCAGTAAATTTTTCTCCTCTGGCACTGCGTCCAAAACGTGTGATTTCCCAACCCATAAATGTGGCATTTTCTCCTACTTCAACTCGCAACTTTTGGGAGTACTCCGCATCATTAAAAATAATTGTTTCCTGCGGCAACCATTCTAAATAACTATTACTATCTAGTTTGATTTTAATATCTTGTTTTGCTTGATATCCATTGCTGCGATAAATCTTACTAGCTGCTGCCGTTGTAATTAAAGCTTGAGAGTTGTCTTGCAAATGAACATCGTAGGATAACTTGTCTCCCCCCACAACTCCCCCAGCAGTATGCAAAGCCACACTATGGCAAATTTCCTCACCTTCAGGATAAAATGGGCGTTGAATATTTAATGGTGCTTGATGATGAGCATGAATTAATTGAGTTTTATTTTGACGTTTAGCGTAAATTAAATTTAGCTTTCCATGCCAGATATGGGAGTTTTCTTTGATGGAATTACTCGGTAACATTATCAGGTTTTCTTGCCAATATTATATAATCATCTAGCATATAATGTGTTTGGTATTTTTCGCTGAAATATTTATGAAGTAATGAACTCATGTAATTTTGAGATGGTAACTTTTCCCGCGCAAGGTTAGAAAATTTTAAGGGCGATAATTTTGTTCTTGAACCTGTAGAAGTAAGATGTTTATACCACACGAGTTCTAAATCTATAGGAATCCTACTTGAATCTTGCTAAGTATACTGAGAAGCAAACCTTTATAGGGCAAGCATCTAGGTAGCTTGGTTTTTCAAAAATCAAATAGGAGTCCTATAGTTCTTTTAAAAATTTATTTACAACTTTTTCTTCTTGTTGAATATCTTCAACTTGGTAAGCAGCATGTACTAGTAAGATGTAATATCACCAAATCGTAGCGAGAAAATGCAAATCCAATTTGAAACTTTTACTGTTAATAAACGCTTTCCTCTCACAATTAGTTATGGTACAACAGCACAAAGCACAAATGTTTGGGTAAAGATAATCGAGGATGGAATTGAGGGATGGGGTGAAGCGACACCGTTTCGTGCTGCGGGAAATCTCCAAACGACGGAGATGATTCAGAATTCGCTATCGCAAGTTATCCCAATGTTGGAGGTATTTAACCCTTACCAACGTCAAGAAATTGAACAGATTTTACTGCAAAACAAGGTGCCATCAGCAGTACGGGCAGCAATTGATGTGGCTTTGTATGATTGGTTGGGAAAAAGTGTGAATTTACCCCTATGGAAAATGTGGGGTTTAAATCGGAATGCGATCGCGTCCACGTCTGTAACAATAGGTATTAGTACCCCAGAAGCTGCGAAAATTCGGGTGCGGAAATGGCTAGAGTATGCTGATATTCGAGTGTTAAAGGTGAAATTAGGTTCTCCAGAAGGAATTATAGCCGATCAACAGATGTTTTTGGCGGTACAGGAAGAAGCCCCTAAACAAGAAATATTTATTGATGCAAACGGTGGTTGGAATCTAGCTGATGCTGTGGTGATGGGAAAGTGGTTGGCACAACAAGGTGTGAAATATCTGGAACAACCTTTAGCTAAAGGCAATGAAATTGAGTTACTCCAATTAAAACAACAGCAACCTCTCCCCATATTCGTTGATGAAAGTTGCTTTACCAGCATGGATATTCCCAAATTAGCGGATAGTATCGATGGGATTAATATTAAACTAATGAAATCTGGCGGCTTAACTGAAGCCATGCGAATGATTTCAATAGCACGCACTTTAAATTTACAGGTGATGTTTGGCTGCTATTCTGATAGTACCTTGGTGAATACCGCAGCCGCGCAATTATCACCACTGGCAGATTATCTTGATTTAGACAGCCATTTAAATCTACTTGATGATCCTTTTTGCGGTGCTATCCTGCATGAGGGACGAATATTTCCAAATGATTTACCAGGGTTGGGAGTAAAATATCGTGCGTTTAGCGCTTAATCAAAAGGTTGCAGTTTTATTGCATGGTGGAATCAAAGAAAGACTCGGAAAAACGGGTTTGTCCATCTTACGCTATAGTGAATCGCAGGTTGTCACTGCCATAGATCGAGAATGTGTTGGTCAATCTTTAACCGAGTTGACTGGGATTAAACGAGATATACCCATAGTTGGTTCAGTCGCAGAAGCTTTAAGATATAACCCAGAAGTTTTGGTAATAGGGATTGCACCCAAGGGTGGAACTTTACCTGATGATTATTGGCATGAATTAAAGGATGCTATCCAAGCAGGGATGTCAATTGTCAATGGCTTGCATACTCCCTTAGCAAATATACCCGAATTAAAGTCACTTTTGAAACCAGGGCAATTAATTTGGGATGTCCGCAAAGAACCCCCAAACTTGGGTGTAGCTTCAGGAATTGCCCGTCATCTTAGCTGTCGAAGAGTGTTGACGGTGGGAACTGATATGTCTGTGGGAAAAATGTCTACTAGTTTGGAATTACACCACGCTTCCAAGTTACGGGGATGGCGTTCTAAGTTTCTGGCAACTGGACAAACCGGAATCATGTTGGAAGGGGATGGTATTCCCTTGGATGCGATTCGGGTAGATTATGCAGCGGGTGCGGTGGAACAGATGGTGGTGCGATTTGGGAAAAACAACGATATTTTACAAATTGAAGGACAGGGATCTTTGTTGCATCCAGGTTCAACGGCGACGTTACCTTTGATACGGGGTTCTCAACCCACACAGATGATTTTGGTGCATCGGGCTGGACAAACGGAGGTACTGGAAGGGGTGCCAATTCCGCCACTTGCTGAGGTCGTGAAGATGTATGAAATGGTTGCTGCTGGGGCGGGGGCATTTGCGAAGGTTCCGGTGGTTGGTATCGCTTTAAATACGGGTAATTTAGGGGAGGAGGAAGCTAGGGAAGCTGTGAATCAGGTGGAGGTGGAGACGGGGTTGCCCTGTACTGATGTGATTCGCTTTGGTGCTGGGAAGTTGTTGGATGCGGTGATGCGGGGATGAGGAGGCAGGGAGGCAGGGGAGGTAGGGAGGTAGGGGAGGCAGGGGAGGCAGGGGAAGCAGGGGAAGCAGGGGGGGTAGGGAAGGCAAAAAAATGAATAGAGAAGTAATTAAACACCATAAAGATTTGGGAATTTACAAAATTGCCTTTGAGACAGCAATGGAAATTTTTGAGTTATCAAAGAAGTTCCCTGTCGAGGAAAGATATTCGTTAACTGACCAAATTCGCAGATCCTCACGATCTGTCTGTGCTAATTTAGCCGAAGCATGGAGAAAACGGCGTTACAAAGCAGCTTTTATTGCTAAACTCAATGATTGTGAGGCTGAAGCCGCTGAAACTCAAACTTGGATTGAATTTGCTGTTAAATGCAACTACATGAGTGTAGAAGCAGGAAGAGAAGTTTATGCAAATTACAACCAAGTTTTGTCCGGTTTGGTAAATATGATTAATAATCCATCGCCTTGGTTGAGAAATCATTAATCTCCCCCTGCCTCCCTATCTCCCCTGCCTCCCCTGCTCTCTACTTTTGTCTCAGTTTGTGCCAAATTAATCCGATGATGATTAAACTTAGTCCTGTTTGCCAAATTGCTGTTTCTACCCAGAATGCGAGGAAGATGCAGGATGTGATGCCAAACCATGCCACCCATTTCGGGTAGAGTCTTTGTTTGGAGTTGAGTTTGGCTGCTGCTAGGTTGGTGATGGCGTAATATATGAGGACGCTGAAGGCGCTAAATGACCAGGTTGTTTTGACGTTACCTAAGAATACCAGGAATGCGATCGCACTCCCGGTGAATAGTACTGAATAATAGGGGGTTGTTTGTTTTTGATTGAGTTTGGCGAAGATTTTCGGTGCGTCTTTGCGTCTCCCCATGGCTAAAAGAACGCGGGATAAGCCTAATATGAGGTTGAGTAATACTCCTAGCATTGCTGTCATGGCACCTGCCGCTAGTACTCCAGCACTACCTGAGCCACCTAAGATTCTGGCTACTGTTTCTAGGGGTGCTGGCGCTGCTTTCCCTAGGATATCTGCACCTACAGCCCCAATTGTTACGGTTGCAATTGTGATGTAGATAAACATGGTAATTAATAAACAGACTACCATAGCAATAGGGATAGTTCGTTTAGGCGATCGCGCTTCTTCTCCCATGGTGGCAATTCGTCCATATCCGGTATAAGCAACAAACATTAAAGCGGTTGCTTGGAGGAAATCTTGGGGAGAACCTGTAAAAAATGGCGTAAAGTTGTTAATTCCGACTTGGGTGACAGGGGGAACACACAAAAGAATCAAAAATCCCAAAGATATCAAGGTAATTGCCACAATGACGGTGTTAGCAAAATTAGAACGACGCACACCACTCAATACAATTATGGTTATGATTGCCACTGTCACCAAGGCAATCGGAACAACTAAATTGCTATTTAAGCCTGTAATATTAACAAAATAACCAGCAAAACCTAACGCTGCCGTTGCCGCTGAGGCAGTTTTTGCCACCAAGAACATCCAACCAGCAGTAAACCCCAAAGCAGGATTTAGATACTTGTAACCATATTCATAGCTACCACCACTCACAGGATGACTAGCCGCCAACTGGGCACTATTCAGCCCATTACAGGTAGCCACCAAAGCAGCAATTATCACCGCCAAAACCACCGAAGAGCCAGTAATTCCCGCAGCAATCCCAATACTAACAAATACACCCGTCCCAACAATGGAACCCAAACCCATCAAAGTTGCACCAAAAACCCCTAACTCTCGTTTGAGTTGCGGTTGTACATTAGTCACAGGCATTTAGCATTTCTCCCTGTTATAGTTGACACTAGCCTACAATTAGTGCTTTAACCCAATCAAGCCATAGACATCACACTTTCCATATTTCTCTCTTTGCATTTCTCTCTTCGCATTTCTCTCTTCGCATTTCTCTGCGCTTCCCTCCGCGTCCCTCTGCGTTAAAACTCTTTATATTCATCCCCACTCCCAACCATTCAAGAATTGAAACATAAATCTTCCCCATACACACCCCCATTAAAAAAACTCATCAGACACCCCTACGGTTGTCACCAAGGCTTTTGTGTTAGAATTTTCGAGTGTTTTGACTTCGGGCAATATTGCCCCCACGATTCAGGAGAATTTTCATGACGACCGATTACGGTGCCGAACAGATACAGGTTCTGGAAGGTCTGGAACACGTTCGCAAACGTCCAGGGATGTACATCGGTTCCACTGGACCTAGGGGACTTCACCACCTAGTATATGAAGTAGTAGACAACTCCATAGATGAAGCATTAGCAGGTTACTGTACTCATGTCGATGTTGAGCTTAACCCCGATGGTTCTTGTGGAGTAAAAGATGATGGTCGCGGTATTCCGGTTGATACTCACACAAAAACCGGAAAATCTGCCCTGGAAACTGTTTTAACAGTATTGGGTGCTGGGGGCAAGTTTGGTGGTGGTAGTTATAAGGTATCGGGAGGACTCCACGGTGTTGGTGTTTCCGTGGTTAATGGTTTATCAGAATGGCTAGATGTCACCATTTGGCGTGACAAAAAGGTATATACTCAACGTTACGAGCGTGGTGTTGCTCAAGCTGAACTTAAAAATCAACCCTATAAAGAAGCACGTACAGGAACTGCGATCAAGTTCAAGCCGGACGATACAATTTTTACGACGGGAACTGAATTTGACTACACAACTTTATCGAGTCGGCTACGGGAATTAGCTTACTTAAATGCAGGTGTCAGAATCACCTTCGCAGATAATCGTCTCGAACTCCTCAAAAGCGATACACCCAGGTTGGAAACCTATGAATATAAGGGTGGAATTCGTGAGTATGTTGCTTACATGAATGCGGATAAGCAAGCGCAGCATGAGGAAATTATCTATGTTCAAGGTGAACGCCATAATGTTCAAGTAGAAGTTGCTTTACAGTGGTGTAGCGATGCCTACTCAGATAACGTTTTAGGTTTTGCCAATAACATCCGGACGGTGGATGGTGGTACCCACCTCGAAGGATTGAAGACAGTATTGACTCGGACGATGAATGCGATCGCGCGCAAGCGCAATAAGATAAAAGAGAATGAATCAAATCTCAGTGGGGAACATGTCCGCGAAGGTTTGACGGCTGTAATTTCTGTCAAAGTCCCAGATCCAGAGTTTGAAGGACAAACTAAAACTAAGCTGGGGAACACAGAAGTTAGGGGGATTGTTGATACTTTAGTTGGAGAGGTTCTAACTGAATACTTAGAATTCCACCCCGGTGTCGCTGATTCTATCTTAGATAAGGCAATTCAAGCCTTTAAAGCCGCCGAAGCTGCCCGTCATGCCAGAGAATTAGTCCGTCGGAAATCCGTACTAGAATCTTCACCTCTACCCGGTAAGCTAGCTGATTGTAGTACCCGCGACCCCGCAGAGTCGGAAATATACTTAGTCGAAGGCGATTCCGCAGGCGGAAGTGCAAAGCAGGGAAGGGATAGACGCTTCCAAGCCATTCTCCCCCTACGTGGTAAAATTCTTAACATCGAAAAAACCGACGACTCGAAAATCTACAAAAATAATGAAATCCAATCCCTAATTACCGCTTTAGGTTTGGGTGTGCGGGGTGATGAATTTGATGCTACCCAACTACGTTACCACCGCATCGTTATCATGACAGACGCGGACGTAGATGGAGCACACATTCGGACGTTGTTGTTAACTTTCTTCTATCGTTACCAACGGGCTTTAGTTGAGCAAGGTTATATTTATATAGCTTGTCCACCACTTTATAAGTTGGAACGGGGACGCAATCACCAATATTGTTACAGTGACCGGGAACTTCAACAAAAAATTTCCGAGTTTCCTGATAATGCCAACTATACCATCCAACGATTCAAAGGTTTAGGGGAAATGATGCCCCAGCAGCTTTGGGATACCACCATGAATCCTGAAAGACGTACCTTAAAACGGGTGGAAATTGAAGATGCTGCGGAAGCTGATCGCATCTTCACCATTCTAATGGGCGATCGCGTCGCACCACGAAGGGAGTTTATTGAAACCTATGGTTCTAAACTTAACATGCTTGATTTGGATATCTAATCAGTGAACAGTCATCACTTATCAGTTAACTAATACAAACCCTTGCAGAATATTTCTCTGCAAGGGTTTTACTTTTAGCAGAAACCTTGAAATTCTTGTTTAAAACTACAAAAAAGCCTTAGAATAATCAAGAAGTTTGAATGCAAAATCAATCAAACAACCGTGAATGAAAACGGAAAAGCTTTACCCGGAAACCAACCCAACTATTACTCCTTGCTAGGATTAAATCCTTGGGCATCAGTGATAGATATTCGCCATGCTTATCGAGAACTAAGTAAAAATTATCATCCTGATACTACAACTTTACCTACTGCTATTGCCACAGTTAAGTTTCAGGAAATTAATGAGGCTTACGCAACCCTGAGTAATCCGGAACGTCGTCTTAATTACGACATCAAAATTGGTTATTCGCGCTTCAAAGTCATTCAGGTTCCTACTGATCTTAATCAACCAGTTTCTGATTCTCGGAACTTAAGCAAGTCAGCTTATCTCGATCCTACAGATAGACCACTTTCCGAAGGGGAAGTTTTTGCCCTATTTATCATGGCAGCGACAATTATAGGTTGTTTGCTGTTAGCGATCGCTATTGGCTTGATCCGTGGTGATACTGCACTCTCGCCACTTAGCCAACAAGTAACTTCAATCTATTTCACAACAGTAAATTACTATTATTGATAGCGATTGATTATTTTCCGCTAGGAATAATTAACAATAAAAGCTACAATTTGTCATATAAATTATTAACACTTAACTCAAACCTTGAGTGAAGTTCCTAGGATTCCTTCCTATCTTCTACATAAGTATTAATATTATTAATGTTGCTCAGATTTGAAAATTAAACTTGCTTATGTCTCTTCTGCCAGTAGAAACACCGTTATACAACCATACTTTGCCACAAATAGAACAATGGCTACAGGAAAGAGGTTGCAAGCAAGACGAGCAGCAACTGCATTGCTGGCACTTATCTTATGGTACCTGGCAAGCCGAACTGTGGTTAGATATTGAGCAAATAACAGTCAGGTATATTGGAGTTGGAGAAGGAAAACAAGATATCCAACGTTCGTTTAAATATTCACTAAGTCGTCAAGATATTGAAGAAGCAGTATTTTCCGGACCATAACCGACTGCAAAAAAAGGACTTGGGGCAGGGAGCGGGGAGCAGAGGGGAGAAATCCTATTTACCCTTGCTCTCCAGTAGCAGCTAGATTTTTCTAGATTTTTCCAAATCGGCGATCGCGTTGTTGATAAGATGACAGAGCGCGGTGGAATTCGTCGCGGTCGAAATCGGGCCACAGTGTATCCGTAACATAAATTTCTGTGTAAGCAATTTGCCACAGTAAAAAATTACTAATCCGCATCTCGCCGCTGGTACGAATCAATAAATCTGGATCGCTCACACCCACAGTGTAAAGATGACGTTCAAAAACATCTTCGTCGATTTCGTCGGCTTTCAATAATCCCTGTTCTACCTGAGATGCGATCGCGCGACAAGCAGACAGTATCTCCTGCCGTCCACCATAATTTGTCGCCACCGTAAATTGAATCCCTGGATTATCTTTTGTCTCCTCCATCGCCGCATAAATTTGCTTTTGCAAGGAAGAAGGTAGTGCCTCTAAGTCACCAGCAAATTTAATTCGCACATTTTCCTTAATCATCTCCCGTAACTCTTGACGCAAAACCACTTGAAACAAACTCATCAAAAAATCAACTTCTTCTTGAGGTCGTTTCCAGTTCTCCGTCGAAAAAGCATAGGCTGTGAGGGCTGAAATTCCCCAATCATTACAGGTGCGAAGCGCAGCTTTCAGCGCTTCTACACCCTGTTTATGACCCATAATTCTGGGTAATCCGCGACGTTTTGCCCACCGACCATTACCATCACAAATTACCGCAACGTGTTTGGGTAAATATTCTGGTTTTAAATCGGGAGGTAAAACTCGCAGTTTAGCTGTTTGTGCTGTCATTTTTTATCTCGAGATGCGGTCGATGGTAGTCCGAGTAAACGTGAAATAAAAGAAACTACACGGGTAATAATTGTTTTTCCCAAACTCAGTAAACCAGGTGCTACAGCTTCCCGATCAACTGTTGGTGACAATATATCCTCCAAACCTTCTTTTAGCTTCACAATAGTGAGTGGTCTATTTAAGATTCCCCTTTCTGCGAGAGAAATAGAACCTGTCTCTTCCGAAACAACCACACAAATGCAGTTTTCGACCCGCTCAGTAATACCCATCGCCGCCCGATGGCGTGTTCCCAACTGGCGCGAGGCTGTGCGTCCCGAAAGCGGCAAAATTATACCTGATGCCACGATCCGCGAGCCACGTATTAATGTAGCACCGTCGTGTAACAATGTCTTCGGCTGAAAAATAGTTTGGATTAGTTCCTTAGAAACTTCCGCATTCAGCTTGACACCAGGTACGGAAAAATCCCGCTCATCAATGGCACCAGTAGTTTCTACAATTAATAACGCGCCAATCCGGTTTTTTGACAGTTCTTTTACTGCTTCGACAATTTCATCAATTACACTATCTGACTTCGGTAGCGCCAAATTAGCAGGCTGGAATAACTGGCGCAACTCTCCGCGACCTAAGCGTTCTAAAAATTTGCGAAATTCCGACTGAAGGGCAACTGCCATTGCCACTGCACAGCCAATGACCAATTTCTCCAGTACAAAATTTAACAATTCTAGCCCCCACTGATGACTCAGTGCGGAGGCAAGCATCAGAACGATAAAACCCCGCACCATCCACAGTGTTCGCCGCTCATTGATCAGAACTAGCATGACATATATCAGTGCTAACACCAATGCAACATCCAGAGTCTTCAGCAGCAAGGAGTGCGACTGTCCGAAGGTTATCAGCCATTGCTTCCACCAATCTCCCATGACATCTGGATTCAATCTTCACAATTAATTGTCAATAGTAGGTCAGTTATCAGTTATCAGTTGTCAGTTATTGGGAGAAAATACCGTAGATTTTATTAAGTTTTTAATTTTCCTTAACTAGCTCGTTATTTTCAGATCCGCAAAATTGCCAATTATTCTGACTTCTGAGTTATGTTTCCTGACTATTTCTTTAATCTTTCAGGAATACAGTCTTGTCGAATCAAATCCTGATAATTCTCACGACGTAAAATTAAATTTGCTTCGCCATTGCGAACTAAGACTGCTGCGGGACGAGCCAAACGATTATAATTTGAGGACATACTGTAATTGTATGCGCCAGTTGCATTAACAACGAGAATATCCCCCGGTTGAGTTTTGGGAAGTTGGGCATTTTTTATCAAGATATCTCCTGATTCGCAATGCTTCCCAGCGACTGTGACGGTTTCTGTGGCTGAGGCAGACATTTTATTAGCTAGTACTGCACGATACACAGATTGATAAGTAATTGGACGGGGATTATCTGACATTCCCCCATCAATGGTGATATAAGTACGAATTCCAGGAATTTCTTTAGATGAGCCTATTGTATAAGCAGTTACACAAGATGTGGCAATTAAAGAGCGTCCTGGCTCACAAAGTAGCTTCGGCAAAGGAATATTTTCCTGCTCACATGCAGTTTTAATTACTTCGCAAATTGGTTTTACCCACTCTTCAATGCTTGGGGGATCATCCGATTCGGTGTATCTAATTCCCAATCCACCACCAACATTTAATTCGCTAATATCTAATCCGTGGTTCTTTGCCAAGCTTAACCACTGCACCATTACTGCTGCTAAATCTCGGTGGGGTTGACGCTCAAAAATTTGGGAACCGATGTGAGCATGAACTCCAATACAATTGAGAGTATCTTGCTGACTTACGAAAGCGAAGACTTCTGCAAGTTGTTCAGGATGAAACCCAAATTTACTATCTAAATGTCCCGTGCGAATATATTCATGGGTATGACATTCGATTCCTGGAGTGAGACGCAACATGATTCTCACAGGTTTTGCTGCACTACCTAGTTTTACCAAGGTTTCCAATTCATACCAGTTATCAACAACAATGGTACAGTTGGAATCGATGGCAAATGTCAATTCTTCGGTAGATTTGTTATTGCCATGTAAATAGATTTTATCTGGGTCTACTCCTGCGGTGAGTGCTGTGTGTAGTTCCCCACCAGAAACAACATCAATACCCAATCCTTCGCTAGATGCGATCGCGCAAACAGCTAAACAACTCCAAGCTTTAGATGCATACAATACCTGAGATTCTCCTGGGTAGTACAGCTTCAAACTATCGCGGTATTGACGACATGCAGTACGCAGGGTTTCTTCATCAAGAATATACAGCGGTGAGCCAAATTGCTCAACCAATTGTTTGACATCACAACCACCAATTTCTAAATGGTCGCTGCTGTTGACTTGTGCTGTCAAAGGTAACAACGATTGATTTGGGGAAATCCCTGGATGATCAATTGGGGATTGAGGTAAATACTTTTTACCAGAATTTTGAACCCCTACTGGGTGAGTCGATACCATAACGATTTAATCTTGTCCTTAGCTAAAATTATAGGTAGTTGGCAAGTCCGAGAAATGTATTAAGTTGGTCAACAAGCGAAAAGTGAGCAGGGGACAGATCATTGGGATGGAGGATATATCGTTTGCCCTGTATAAATGTCCTATAAGGACGTAGCTAGCTGTGATGTTCCGCTCCACGTAGATCTTGATAGGACTTTTTCCCCCTGCCTCTTCCGGTCAGCAAAAAAATAGTAACTTGTTTATAGTCCCACTAAAGCCCTAGCTGAACCATCGCATGTTAACTGTTTTTTTTAATCTACTACGCTCCAAATTGATAAATTTGAAGTTTCGCTGAGATGGGTTTTCTTGGTTAGTTAACTGAATATCGAAAGCAATTTTTATCTTGATCGATAATCTACCTGACTAAAATTTGGTATACACTACCTTCAAACCTGGATTTAATTCTAGGGTTTAAAAAATGCCACATTTTCCAGTCTATCGAGGCATTGTAACTTCTTCAAGTACGTGTGAACACAGTAAATTTAGAAATTCAGTCATTGACAGAACAACACCTGGGTGCAGTTCTAGAATTAGATCAAGCCTGTTTCGGTGGTTTATGGACTTTAGAAGGGTATCAACGGGAACTTGGTAGCCCAAATAGTGATCTACTTGGCTTGTATTGTGCTGGCTCTGAGCTTAAACTTTTGGCTATGGGGTGTTTTTGGTCAATTTTAGAAGAAGCACATATCACTATTGTGGCAGTTGATCCCCAGTTCCAAGGGCAAGGATTAGGTCAAGCGATGCTATTTTACCTGTTGAGTACAGCTTGCGATCGCGGTTTGGAACGAGCCACTCTTGAAGTTAGGGTTTCTAATGTGGAAGCTATTTCCCTTTACACCAAGTTTGGTTTCAAAACTGCTGGTAGACGACGACGCTATTACCAAGATAATGGGGAAGATGCCCTTATTCTGTGGCTGGGAGACATCCAATACCCCAAATTCCAAACCACCCTCGCACAATGGCAAACTCTAGTATGCGATCGCTTACGTCTATCCGGCTGGCAAATTCCTGAATTGGGAAACAACAATCAGTCTTCCTAGAGGTTTTATGCTTCTTCAGGAAATTCACCCGATTCCTGAATAGCATAAACTTTTGTTTTCCGTTACCTCTTTAAAGATTCTTTATCTTGTGTCGAAATTTAACAAATTTTACTGTTCAGTTAATTAAATCTTAATTTCCATAATCCATACAAAATAATCATAATGTTCAATTTAATCTTGACTAACCAAGGAAAATGTGTTAAATATTTTTCCTTGGGATTGTAAATTTAGCAAAGCCTCAACAAGAACCATTTTGCGCTGTTTCCAACCCAAACAGGCTGTTAGAGTCAAGCTCCTCACTACACACAAAAAAAGAAAAATAATAAATAATTTTCGCATTCATCCCATAACTGGATTGAAGCGTTTAAGATGTCTATATCTTTATACGGGCATCAGTTTCGTTACGCTGTGCTAAAATCAGCGTACCGGCACGACGACGCAGGTGATGGGAAAACTGCCATATGTTTGAACGCTTCACAGAAAAAGCCATTAAGGTGATCATGCTCGCTCAAGAAGAGGCTCGCCGTCTTGGGCACAATTTCGTCGGTACCGAGCAGATCCTCTTGGGTCTAATCGGCGAAGGTACCGGTGTGGCGGCTAAGGTTCTCAAATCAATGGGTGTCAATCTCAAAGATGCCCGCATTGAAGTTGAGAAAATTATCGGTAGAGGTTCAGGCTTTGTTGCCGTGGAAATTCCGTTTACGCCACGGGCAAAGCGAGTTCTAGAACTCTCTTTGGAAGAAGCTCGCCAGTTGGGACACAATTACATCGGCACCGAACACTTGTTGTTAGGCTTAATCCGTGAGGGTGAAGGCGTAGCAGCCAGAGTGCTAGAAAACTTAGGTGTTGACCTATCGAAGGTCAGAACCCAGGTAATCAGGATGTTAGGTGAAACAGCAGAAGTGACACAGGGTGGTCCTTCTAGCCGCACCAAAACCCCCACTTTGGACGAATTCGGCTCGAATTTGACCCAAATGGCAATTGACGGCAAGCTCGACCCAGTAGTGGGACGTGCCAAAGAGATTGAGCGGGTAATTCAGATATTGGGTCGTCGTACCAAAAACAACCCAGTATTGATTGGTGAACCAGGTGTTGGTAAAACTGCCATAGCAGAAGGACTAGCAACCCGGATTTCCACCAAGGATATCCCTGACATCCTCGAAGATAAGCGTGTCGTCACTCTCGACATTGGTTTGCTAGTAGCTGGAACCAAATACCGAGGTGAATTTGAAGAACGTCTGAAGAAAATCATGGATGAGATTCGTCAGGCGGGAAATGTAATTTTAGTTATAGACGAGGTACATACCTTAATTGGTGCGGGTGCAGCCGAGGGTGCAATCGATGCGGCAAATATCCTCAAGCCTGCCTTGGCACGGGGTGAATTGCAATGTATTGGTGCCACCACCCTGGATGAATACCGCAAGCACATCGAACGTGATGCTGCTTTGGAACGCCGTTTCCAACCAGTAATGGTGGGTGAACCTTCAGTAGACGAAACCATTGAAATTTTATATGGTTTGCGCGATCGCTATGAGCAACACCACAAGCTGAAGATATCAGACGAAGCTTTAGTTGCCGCAGCGAAGTTATCAGACCGCTATATATCAGACCGTTTTCTCCCCGATAAAGCCATCGACTTAGTTGATGAAGCTGGTTCGCGGGTACGTTTAATTAACTCCCAATTACCCCCCGCTGCCAAAGAACTAGACAAAGAACTACGTCAAATCCTCAAAGAAAAAGATGACGCAGTTCGCAGTCAAGACTTTGACCGTGCCGGAGAATTGCGCGATCGCGAAATGGAAATTAAAGCCGAAATTCGCACCATCGCGCAAAACAAAACCAACGCCAAAGGTAACGAAGGTGAAGAACCAGTAGTTACTGAGGAAGACATCGCTCACATCGTGGCTTCCTGGACAGGTGTCCCCGTCAACAAGCTAACCGAATCCGAATCGGAAAAGCTGTTACACATGGAAGACACCCTACACCAGCGCTTGATCGGTCAGGAAGACGCAGTTAAAGCAGTCTCACGAGCCATCCGTCGCGCTCGTGTTGGCTTGAAGAATCCTAACCGACCCATCGCCAGCTTTATCTTCTCTGGTCCAACCGGGGTAGGTAAAACTGAATTGGCAAAATCCTTAGCCTCCTACTTCTTCGGTTCCGAAGAAGCTATGATTCGCCTGGACATGTCTGAGTACATGGAGCGTCACACAGTCAGTAAATTGATTGGTTCACCTCCAGGTTATGTAGGATACAACGAAGGTGGTCAGCTAACGGAAGCAGTACGCCGTAGACCATACACAGTAGTGCTTTTCGACGAAATCGAAAAAGCTCACCCTGATGTATTCAATATGCTACTGCAAATCCTAGAAGACGGTAGACTTACGGATGCCAAAGGTCGCACAGTAGACTTCAAAAACACCTTACTCATCTTGACCTCCAACATCGGTTCTAAAGTCATTGAAAAAGGTGGTGGTGGTATCGGATTCGAGTTTGCTGAAGATCAAACAGATTCTCAGTACAACCGGATTAAATTCTTGGTGAACGAAGAACTGAAGAACTACTTCCGTCCTGAGTTCCTCAACCGTCTGGATGAAATCATCGTCTTCCGTCAGTTGAACAAAGCCGAAGTTACCGAAATCGCCGACATCATGCTCAAAGAAGTCTTTGGTCGTCTTACCGAAAAAGGTATTACCTTGGAAGTCAGCGACAGCTTCAAAGACCGTTTGATTCAGGAAGGTTACAGTCCCAGTTATGGTGCTAGACCCCTGCGTCGAGCGATTATGCGCCTGTTAGAAGACAGTTTAGCTGAGGAAATCCTTTCTGGTAGAGTCAAAGACGGTGACATTGCCGTAGTTGATATCGACGAGAATGGAGCAGTAATTGTCCGTCCTGGTGAACGTCGAGAACTATTAACACCAGGAGTCGAATCATAATTAGAACTTAGATTACATTGATATCAAGTTCTGAATACGGTAAAGGTATCAAAGCCTTTACCGTTTTTGTTGGCGAAAAATAATATCATGTTTTTATTATTCACAGGTGCTGCGAAAGCCTGAAAATAATCATCAAAATTTCTCAGTAAATTATTTAGCTTTTATGACACCTCAGAATGAAAATGTCAAAGAAACTTCACCCTCATCAAAAATTTGGCATAGCCTACGTGAAAATCTCAGCTTAGTAGCAGTTGCGCTGATACTGGCATTCTTAATTCGGACATTAATTGCTGAACCCCGTTACATACCTTCAGAATCGATGGTACCAACCCTAGAGGTGGGTGACAGGTTGGTAGTTGAGAAGGTCTCATATCGACTTCATTCACCCCATTTTGGTGATATCGTTGTCTTTAATCCCCCTCCAGAACTCCAGAAACGGGGATATCCCAAAGATCAAGCCTTCATTAAACGGATTATTGGTCAGCCCGGTGACAAGATTAATATAGAAAATAACAAAGTTTATCTTAATGGTAAAGAATTACAGGAAAACTACATTAAAGATAACTACATCATTCCCAGACCTGAGCAGCTATACAATCAAACTCAAGTCCCCGAAAATCAGTTTTTTGTGATGGGAGATAATCGCAACGACAGCAACGACTCCCGTTATTGGGGATTTTTACCAACTGAAAATATTATTGGTAGAGCAGTATTTAGGTTTTTTCCCTTTAATCGTATTGGTAAAATTTAGAATTATCAAGGTGGGTAGCGACTAACGACTGAAACCTGTATTCTGTCGAATCAGTACAAAAATATTTCGTATTCTAAACTTCGTCTATTTTGAGAACCATAGTTTATGACTCCAGATTGTGAGTAGGCGTAGCCAGCCCTAGGGGCTTATGATACTCTGCGTAGCTTGCTTCTCCGCAGGAGTGAAGCCGCTTTGCGTCTACCTTACATCCCAATCACAAAACTCTACTTTTCATAATGGATGAGGTTTAACTGAAGAAACCAGTTTTCTCCGCTTGATGAGAAGTTTTAAATAACGTCAGATCAAGATTTTTAAATCAACTTCTTGAAAAAGCTACCCGTTAAAATTTCAAATAATGCATTAACTGGGCTAAAGTTTCTCCAGATAAATTTAATCTACTTTGAAAATCAATAATATTCTTATATTTACCATCTTCTAGACGGTTTTTGATAATTGTTTCTGCTAAATGAATACTAATAAAGGGAATATTGCCCAACATTTCAACAGTGGCAGTATTGGGATTAATTAGCTGTGGAGAAATTTCCAATATTTCTTCATCGTAATAACTAAAATTCAATATTTGCTTAAGTGGTTCTAATCTTGCTGCTGTTACACCCAAAGCTGCGGCAACATCTTCAATACAATAAAATTTAACACCAGATTGGGCAAGCTGTGATAGCAATCGGGCTTGATGAATTGATAATCCTGGTAAACGCAACCAATCATCTACTGTGGCTTGATTAACATCAATGCGGATTCCTAGGGAGAGTGCGATCGCTATTTCCTCTGCGGACTGAAAACGATAATAGGGGTCTGTACTAATTTTGGCACGCAGTCGCTGTAAACGAGGATTAAGTCGCAGTGAAAGCCAATCTTGATTCATATCTGATCTAGTAACTGACGGCGCTTTTGTTCAAACTCATACTCAGAAATTAACCCATCCTGACGTAGTAAATCTAACTCTCGCATTGCATCGGCAACTGCACTTACTTCTTTACCTGCAACCTGAGAAGCTTTTAACACCGACTTGCCCAAATTAAAATTACGATTAAAAGCATCTTCATCCTGTGCCAAAAACCAAACCCCTTCAATTGCACTCGCTACCTTGGGAATCGGTGTCCAGGAAAGTAATACATATAAGACTCCCCAAAAAGGTTGCCCTAGGTAAAATTTATGTAACCCGGAAATTGTAACCGTACCAGCAAATGCTAACACAGCAGCAACACTTCGACTCTTGTGCTGATTATTAAACATAATGTGAAATAAATTTAGAGTTATGTGAAGTTTTAACCTTCAGACAGTAATATTAACAAAGCTAACAAATTAATTCAGCCTTCTGGGGAATTCATCTTTTTTAGATATTTAGCTTTAAATGGTCAAGTGTTGAAATCGCGGTAAAAAACCGTACTTCCTCCCCCACTTCTTCCCTAGATAGCTCCCCTAAACTAAAATAAGATAAGAAGCAAAAATATTCAGGCGACTGACTACCTTGACCAGCGCCGAGTGAGATTAATATGGGATTTTTTGACTCTGATATTATTCAGCAAGAAGCAAAGCAATTGTTTGACAGTTATCAAGCCCTAATTAAGCTGGGCAATAGTTACGGCAAATTTGACCGAGAGGGCAAAGTGCTGTTTATTGAGCAGATGGAAGCAATGATGGATCGTTATCGCATTTTTATGAAGCGATTTGAGCTATCGGAAGATTTTATGGCACAAATGACTATGGAGCAGATGAAGACTCATCTGGGTCAGTTTAATATTACTCCCCAGCAGATGTTCGATCAAATGAATTTAACTTTGTCTCGAATGAAAGCTGAATTAGAAAAACAATCTTAGGGCTGTTTGTCAGCTATTTGGTATATTTCTTTAAATAGGAGCCTACACTATTCATAATCAATAGTGTAGGCTGGCAATTCTAGCGACTAACTTCTATTCCCACTCGATGGTTCCAGGTGGCTTGGAGGTAATGTCATAAACAACGCGGTTGACCCCTTTGACTTCGTTGACAATTCTGTTAGAAATTGTTTCCAACACATCATAGGGAACCCTTGCCCAGTCTGCTGTCATTCCATCTTCGCTGGTGACAATTCGCAGGACTATGGGATAAGCGTAGGTTCGTTGGTCTCCCATGACACCAACGCTACGAATTGGAAGTAAGACAGCGAAAGCTTGCCAGTAGTCGTGATATAAGCCTTTTTGGTTGATTTCCTGCCGGACAATTAAGTCGGCATCTCGTAAAATATCTAACTTCTGAGCATCTACTTCACCAAGAATCCTAATTGCTAAACCTGGTCCGGGGAAGGGATGACGTTGGACAATTTCCTCTGGTAAGCCGATGGAACGACCGACTTTACGAACTTCGTCTTTGAATAGTTTGCGTAACGGTTCAACGAGTTTGAAACGTAGGTCTTTGGGTAAACCACCAACGTTATGATGACTCTTAATTTTAACTGCTACTCGCTCTCCACTTTTGGGATCGACGTTGGTATCAGCCGATTCGATGACATCTGGATATAGGGTTCCCTGTGCCAAATAATCAAATGGTCCAAGTCGTCGGGATGCGTCTTCAAATTCACGGATGAATTCATGTCCAATGATGCGACGTTTCTCTTCTGGATCACTAATTCCGGCTAATGCACCAATAAAGCGATCGCGTGCGTTAACATATTCAACTGGGATATGGAATTGTTCACAGAATAGCTTCACCAGTCTTTCTGGTTCCAACTTCCGCATAAACCCTTGATCGATGAATACGCAAGTTAGCTGTTCTCCAATTGCTTTGTATAGCAAAAATGCCAAGGTGGAAGAATCTACTCCCCCAGATAATGCCAGTAGAACCCGTTTGTCTCCAACTTTCGCGCGGATATCACGGATTGCGTCTTCAACAAAAGCTTCGGTTGTCCAAGTTGGTTCACAATGGCAAATGTCATAAACAAAGCTACGAATTAATTCAAAACCCCCCAAAGAATGAACTACTTCGGGATGGAATTGCACACCATAGTGTTTGTTTTGGTGATTGGCAATGGCAGCACAGGGTGTATTTTCTGTATGTGCCAGTAACTCGAAACCTGCGGGCATTTCTGTCACTGAATCACCGTGACTCATCCACATTGTTGTTCCATTTTCGACATTCATCAGTAAGTCTGTAGAATCATCGATGTGTAATGAGGCTTTGCCGTACTCACCGCGTTTAGCCTGTGATACCACTCCTCCTAATTGCTGTACCATCAATTGCATTCCATAACACACTCCCAAAACTGGGATTCCTAACTCCCAAATCTTGGGATCGCATTGAGGTGCCCGTTCGTCATACACTGAGCTAGGACCACCGGAAAGGATAATTCCTTTGGGATTCAGTTGACGAAGTTGTTCAGCAGTGGTGCGATAGGAAAGGACTTCCGAGTAGACTTGAGTTTCACGAATTCGGCGGGCAATTAGTTCCGAATACTGTGAACCGAAATCGAGAATGACAATAATTTGAGTTTTGAGTCGCCCCACGGACTCTGAGTTTTGAGGCGCTTCCTGTGTAAGTAGAGTCACCGCTGTGTTCATGATGGAGAGAGTGTGAATGTAACGCTAAATAACGTTGAACCGTTGCTTTCCAATCTTAGACAGCGCCATTCTTCGCTAGATTGGGTTTAGAGAGACCTCACCCTTGTGGGGCGAGACTTCCTGTAATGTCGTTAATAGAAAAGTAAGTAACCATCAACAAAGGCAACCTTGGTGTATGTGTGGACTCGCTTTGTTGAAGAATGGCGTTAAGAAGAAAAATTTACCCTAGAGTGGCTAGTGAAAGAATAGATTTATTTTGCTTATTTATGATTATTCATAATAAGTTAACATATATTTGCACTTCGTAAGCAATTTAACTGTCATCAGATTTTCAAGGAGAAAAAAAGTTACATGCTTACAAGCCCATTTCTGACAATAGCGATCGCATACTCTCCCAAGACAAGCCCTGTTGTAAATACTTTACTGCATCTGGGTTATAGGGGCTTGCAACCCGATCAATACTGATAATTACAGCATCATCTGAAAATATGGGGACATCTGGATCAAAATTAGTTGGACGCATCAAAGAACTAGAAAAACCCTTGAATATGGCGATTTGATCTTCCTCACCCTCAATTTCTACATTGACTATTAAGACTTCCTGCTGTTTTTTAATTGTGTATTGTTCCAGTCGCTTGCAAATTGAATCGCCCATAGTTCTGAAGTACTTAGTAATTACACTTATACGTCAAGTTTCAAATCTGCCTTAATTTTACCTGTTTCCTGATTACTGAATCGCGGAACGTCCTTGTTTACCAAGTTTCACAATGACGAAGTAACAAAGGCAAAGGACGTAAATAATTAAACCGATAATTGCCAATCCGCCGAGAAAAGCTGGTTTGGTATTGTTGTGTAAATAACTTTTGAACAGTAATGGTGGTTCAAACCAAACTCCACAGTAGGAAGATTTGAGGGAAGTTTCAGAAAAAGCACAACCTAAGAAAGGCAAAGACGCGATCGCATTCACAATACAATAGAATGTCGCTGCCCAACGCCATGATGTGAAAGCTAGTTTCAGTCGGCTATCTGGCTGATATTCAATTTCGTCATTCAAATCCACCCAAAACCACAATGAAATTGGGATCAAAATTAACCCCATCAAACTAGTAATAAAACTAACTGGATATTGGGCAATCATTAAATAGTTAGTGATGGCGAGTAAACTGGCAACTCGCCAGTAAATACTTAACAAGCGTTGTACCACTTCAACTTGCTTGACAAAAGACCAAATAAATAAAGCCAGTGGCAAAAGCACCGTAAATAATACTGCCAATCGATAGTCTATCCAGACTAATGGGCGAAACCAAACTTCATTTTCCATATTTTTTCAGATTAGATAATGGTGAAATAACAATCTCAAGTGATGGATTACACATCATGATATGAGATTATTTAGCAAAAAGCCCTCAGACTAGAAGTCCGGGGCTAAATATACATGTTACATGTCTGGTCTGGGATCTAAGACTAATTTAGTTTTTATCGTCATTGCTTAGGGTTTAGCACAGCAGGAATGACATCCCAGTACCTCACCAGCGGAGTAAGCTGGAAAAAGCGAACTTTGAAGTTAATTCTTTAGTCTTCGTAAATTTTGCACTCATCCGCTTCTGGGTTATCGTCACAATAGCGTTCTAGGGAATTTTTTTGTTTTGCTTGACGTTGATGAGAAGCTTCAGCTTGTAGTTCTTCGACTGCATCCCAAGCTGCGGCGCATTCGGCAGAATTGGTTCCACTAACGTCGCAGACAGTACGGGCTTGTTGTACTTCTTCCTGAATCTGGTCTTGAATGTTGTTAGTCATTGCTGTATTTCTATCTTTTTTGTGAATACTGGCAGAGAGTCAAAAGATAATGGCGTTTTACTCTACATGCTTATCATTCTACCGAATATTTTTGGGTTCGTAGGTATTATTTCTCTATGCTTAATTATATGTAGTAGATTCGTGCCAAAAAGCCTGTTTGTTGTGATTTCTTTATAATTGAGTCCGGCGCTCAATAAACTAGAACAAAACTATATAATATTTTAATATCAAATATTAGCGTAAGTTATCTCCTTAATCTGTTGGGGAAATAGCGAAGTAGGATGTTAGAGATAACTAGCCTTTCTTCGTGGAGACTTCCTCTGATTTCGTAGATATATTATAGGAATCGGATTTGATTATCCAAAAAATTTAAGTATGTGTAGGGTGTGTTATGGCTTTAGGCTAACGCACCAAAATCCGGAAGACGGTGCGTTACACTTCGTGATAACACACCCTAAGTGTGTTTCATAAATCAAATATGAGTCCCATAGATACTAACTAAAAAAAAATTGCAAACTACCAGGACTACTACTATTTTCCTCAAATCACGAGTGTATAACTGATGACAGACCAAATGCAGTGGGCTCATGCCATATCAACCCGTCCATCTCTAGAAGCAGCCGTCAACGAGGTTGTGGAGTCTGCTACTTCTTCCCTTAAAAAGAGTGCAGATTTAGGGCTGGTGTTTATTTCGTCTGCATTTGCCAGTGAGTATTCACGCTTGCTGCCATTACTCGCCGAAAAATTGTCGGTTCCAGTATTAATTGGTTGTAGTGGTGGTGGAATTATAGGTACAAATAATTTCGGCAAAGCCGAGGAATTAGAATCCACACCAGCCCTCAGTTTAACTTTGGCACATTTACCGGGGGTTTATTTAGAGACATTTCACCTCACCGATGATGAATTACCAGATTTAGATAGTTCTCCCGATGCTTGGATTGATTTAATTGGAGTTCCAGCATCTCCAACACCACACTTTCTGCTGTTTTCCGCTTCATTCTCATCAGGTGCCAACAATTTGTTACAAGGTCTTGACTTTGCCTATCCCAAATCTGTAACACTTGGTGGACAAGCTAGTGGGAGCGGCTTTGATAGCAAGATTGCCTTATTTTGTAACGATCGCCTATATCGTGATGGCGTGTTGGGAGTAGCTTTAAGTGGCAATATTATTTTAGAGACAATTGTTGCACAAGGATGTCGTCCGATTGGGAAACCGCTTCAAGTTACCAAAAGCGATCGCAATGTGATTTTTGAGCTAGATCAGCAAATTCCTTTGGGTGTTTTACGTGATTTAGTGGCAAGTTTGAGCGAAACTGAGAAGACCCTAGCACAAAACTGGTTATTTGTGGGTGTAGCGATGGATGAATTTAAACAGGAACTACAACCAGGCGACTTTTTAATTCGTAGCATCCTAGGAGTTGATCCTACAGCAGGCGCGATCGCAATCGGCGATCGCATTCGTCCTGGACAAAGACTTCAATTCCACGTCCGGGATGCCCAGACCTCCGCAGAAGACCTCGAATTACTCCTACAACGCTATCAAAATGAACACAATCCCCAGCAAGGTGCAGTCGCTGCATTGATGTTCTCTTGTATTGGACGTGGTACCGGACTTTACGGGAAACCCAACTTCGACTCCAGTCTTTTCCAAGAATATTTCCAAAATATCCCCCTCAGTGGATTTTTCTGCGGTGGGGAAATTGGACCAGTGGGAGGAAGCACATTTTTACACGCTTACACTTCAGTGTTTGGAATTTGTCGCCAAGCATAGATAATAGAAGGAGTGGTTAGCTGCTAGCTATTAGCCAATAGTCATTTTGAAACACAATAACAAAATAATCAATATCAAATAAGACTGACAATAAGTCTTTCTCCCACTCCCTCACTCCCCCAACTCCTGCCTCCCCAACCCATGCTTACCCTAGAAAAACCACAACAGCGCAACTGGAAACCCATCATCAAAGAGATGGAAGCCGCACTTGGGACTAAAAACGTTATCCAGCGCCGAGAAGAACTAATTACCTACGAATGCGATGGTTTAAGCAGTTATCGCCACCGTCCCTGTTTAGCTGTACTTCCTCGCACCACCGAACAAGTTGCAGCAGCGGTAAAAATTTGTAACAAGTATGATGTTCCTTTTATTGCGCGGGGTTCGGGTACTGGTTTATCAGGCGGTGCTTTACCCGTAGATGATTGTGTGCTTATAGTCACTTCAATGATGCGGCAAATACTAGACATAGATTACGACAATCAACGTGTATTAGTGCAGCCGGGAGTAATTAATAGTTGGGTCACACAAACAGTTAGTGGTGCCGGATTTTACTACGCTCCCGATCCTTCCAGCCAAATTATTTGTTCTATTGGCGGCAACGTAGCCGAAAATTCGGGTGGAGTACATTGCTTAAAATATGGTGTCACCACAAACCACGTTTTGGGTTTAAAAGTCGTCACAGCAGAAGGAGACATCATTGATTTAGGTGGAGAAATCCCTGAAATGCCAGGTTACGATTTAACAGGGATTTTTGTCGGTTCAGAAGGTACTTTGGGAATTGCCACAGAAATTACTTTGCGAATTATCAAAAGCGCTGAATCTATTTGTGTATTGTTAGCAGACTTTACCAGCGTTGAAGCCGCAGGGGCAACAGTTTCCGACATCATCAGTGCGGGGATTATTCCTGGAGGAATGGAAATGATGGATAACCTCAGCATCAACGCAGTGGAAGATGTGGTGAAAACCAATTGTTATCCCCGTGATGCCACAGCAATTTTGCTAGTAGAAATCGATGGGTTGGAAGTAGAAGTTGCCGCAAACAAGAAGCGAGTAATTGAAATTTGTCAGCAAAATGGTGCGCGTGCTGTGACATCAGCGAGTGATGTCGAAACCCGTTTAAAATTGTGGAAAGGTAGAAAAGCGGCTTTTGCCGCAGCTGGACACATGAGTCCAGATTACTATGTTCAAGATGGTGTAATACCTAGAACCCAATTACCTTATGTTCTTAAAGAAATAGAAAAATTAAGTCAAGAATCTGGCTACAAAATTGCCAATGTTTTCCATGCAGGTGATGGTAATTTACATCCGCTGATTCTATACAACAACTCCATCCCTGGGGAACTAGAAAAAGTTGAAGAAGTGGGTGGGGAAATTCTCAAGTTGTGTGTACGGGTTGGTGGTAGTATTTCTGGTGAACATGGTATTGGTGCCGAAAAACGCTGTTATATGGCGGATATGTTTAGTGAAGCCGATTTAGAAACTATGCTATGGGTGCGAGAAGTTTTCAATCCTAAAGGTTTGGCAAACCCCACCAAGATTTTCCCTACACCCCGTACCTGTGGAGAAGCTGCTAGGAACATGAACGTGGATGGGAAAAAGTTTGAAGAAATTAAAGGGGTGGAAAGGTATTAAAAAATCAGTAATGAGTAATCGGTAATCAGTATGTTTTGTAAAAGGGATTCAGACCCCGCCATAACACTTGCTGGTTGATAGAAGCCGGGGAATTAAACCCACCAAACTGAGTTAAATGTAGAGGGAGAAGTAAAATTTTACGTCTCCCAAGTGTATGGACTATATCAGAACATTTTCATCCATGAAATTAGTGGCACCAGACAAATATTAATCAGGCAAATTACCACTGAGTTGCATGTAATTTAATAACCAATTTGCAGCGGTTGCCCTACGAGTTTGTCTTGGTCCAAATTCACCAATTTTATAACCTTTAAATCCCAGTTTTTCTTTGAGCAACTGTTTATTTTGTTGAGGTATAGAACGAGTTAACTTCATCGTTGCGGGACGACTTTCTAAAAAATTGGGTGGTTCTGGATATTCATCGCGCCATTCTGGTACTACCTGAGTTAGATCCCATTCACTGGTTGCAGTAGTTCGATAGCCTAGATAATGCCAAACTAGCTGATTAACGGTATGATCATCAACCTGATCGTTAATGATTGCCCAAATAGTTTCAGTATTCAAAGCTGGTAAATCGGACATAAAGCAGTGTTTTATCAAAAATCAAAGAGCAATAGAAATTAAGTATTACAAAATAAAGTCGGATTTGGATAAAACTTTTGATTAATTTAAAAAGTTTATATAAATTGCAAGTTGATCACATTCTGCCAAACTTGGTATGCGTCACCGTTTAGGTGCAACCCATCAGAGGTATATTTTACATCTAATTGTTGCTGTGAATCCACAAGGTGACTAAAAATATCAATATAATTATAGGAAAAATCTTTAGCTAAGTCCTTTAACTGCATATTTAAATCAGTTATAAGTTGGTTTTGCTGCCAGTAAAGATATACATGATTATTTACTGGTAAAACACTTTGAATATAAACTTTGGTGTCCGGTATGTAATTATGAAATCTCTCCAGAATCTGGCGATAATCTATCACGGTAGCTGCAACGGATTTATTCGCCATGATTAAATCATTGATACCTACCATTAAAAAAATTTGTTTTGGTTGTCCTGCCAATATTGAATCTAAACGTCTTAAAATCCGTTCAGTTGTGTCACCAGAGATACCTCGATTCTTGATGTGAGGATTTTCAAATAATTCTGCCCATTCACCTTCATCAGTGATACTATCACCTAGAAATATAATGTCAGTAGGTTTACAAGGTAAGATTTTGTATTGACTCTGTTTATGAATGTAGTAGGGGGGATTATTGGAATCAATAGCGTTTTTTTGATGATTGATGATATTAAATAGCCTATTGGATAAATACCTCAAGCCTCCTTTTTGAATAATTAAAATAATTGCGGTTAATAAAAATATAGAGTTGAAGCTAATTGAAATTATTAATAATGGGTTACTCATTGTAAGTCAGTAAGAATATTTCAAACCACGCTACAAACATTAAATGCTAATACCAATTAAAAGAATGTTTGCAACACATAATTATCCAGAGATGCGATATTACCCTGCGGGATGCAAGCAACGTCGTTCCTCCAAACTTCGGTTCGTAAACTACGCAATGACAAAGTTATTCTTTAGCCGCGAAATAAAAACTGGGATGTACCCGTGTGTTACTGCTACTCAAGGATTTGATTATTTGAGACATAATGGTGCGTTACGACGTATTTAGATTGTCGTTAAAATGATGTATGCTAACACGTCTAACGCACCCTACGGTTGCTATCCTTGACTTTGAATTTCATCAAATTTGGCGCGCACTACTTGAATATCCTGCCACATCAACCATTTTGGTTTATCAACTTCACGACTAGGATTACGTAATAAATAAGACGGGTGGAAGATTGGCATACATAAGCGTCCTTCCCATTCTATCCACTTACCGCGAATAGTACTCATGGCTCCTTGGTCGCCAATTAGACCTTTGACGGCGGTTGCACCTGTCAACAAGATGATTTTAGGATCGACGAGGCGAATTTGTTCAAAAATATAAGGTTTACATGCAGCGATTTCCTTGGAACTGGGAACTCGATTATTTGGTGGACGACATTTGATAATATTGCCGATATATACATCTTTTTCGCTATCAAGTCGCACTGATTCTAAGATTTTTTCTAACAGTTTTCCTGCACGTCCTACAAATGGTAATCCGGTTTCGTCTTCATTTTGACCGGGTGCTTCACCAATAATCATAATTGTGGCTTTGGGATTACCGCGTCCAACTACTGCTTTTGTGCGGGTTGCACCCAATCCACAACGATAACATTGGTTACAATGTGTTGCGATTTCGCTAATGTCTGTATAGGTTTTAGGGGGAATTGGAATTTTGACATCGGTGGGAATAAGTGATTTTGAATCCGATTTAATGTTGGATTCTTCGGTAGTAAAGAGGCTAAGTTGATCGCTATTGTTCATGATATGGAATGGTTGATGGAAGCATCTGGTATTTGAATTTACAGAATATATGGATATCAAGAAAGACGTTCCACCGCAACGTCTCTAGGGAGTTGGTTAATGATGATATTTATTAACTTATTGATTTTATCAGTTTAATTAGCTCAAAATCGGTCATGATCGAAGTAATAACCTCTAACCTAATGTTGAGGGGGAGTTATGAATTATGCTCCATTTTTTGCAAATCGAAGGGAAGCTGGTGAAAAACTAGCTGAAAAGATTCAAGCAATCCTGACTCAAGAATTTATTCGTTGTGAATCTCAACCACCGATAATTGTTTATGCTTTACCACGGGGAGGGTTAGAAGTAGCGGTACCTATTGCTAGTTTACTTGGTTGTCCGTTGACTGTGGCGATCGCTAAAAAGATCGGACACCCGAAAAACCCGGAGTTAGCTATCGGTGCTGTGACATCAACGGGACATGTGTTGTGGATGGAGTCGAAGCAGCTACATTCTCGGCACAATTTACGCTGGTGGTGGCGTGGAGGTGACAAAAATACTGTAAACTCAAAACAGGAAGCTTGCAGTAATAAACTAAATTTAGAGTCAGCAACTACGGAAAATGAAGCCCAACGCTTACTAGCGATCGCACAAACTCAAGAACTAGCAAATGAGTTACTGCCTTTTTGTCCCCCAGTACAGCCAAAAGGGGCAATTTTAATCCTAGTTGATGATGGAATTGCCACCGGGATGACAATAGCGGTTGCAGTGAATGCATTGAGAGAACTATCTCCATCTCAGATTTGGATATGTACTCCAGTTGCCCCCATTGAGACAGTACAATGGTTACAGCAGCAATGGGAAGGACTTACAACTAACCTTGAACAAGCCACATCGGACAAGCTTCGTGCTAATCATTCCCTACCCCAATGTCGAATCATAGTCTTAGGAACCCCTAAAGTTTTTCTCAGTGTTAGTGACTTCTATTTAGAATTTCCCCAAATTGAAACTTCTGAAGTCATCTCTTGCCTGAAACAGCAAAATCTCCATTAGGATCATTCACTGATAACTTTAGAAAGCAATTTCCCCCATCATTTCTTCATACATCATTGCTTGTCTATGATCACCTAAAGCAGTAAAAGCAGCCTTTAAGCTTAAAATAATTTGCTCTTCTATCCGAGAATCATTCAACATCCGTGCCAATTCTAAGCACTTCTCATAATACTTAATTGCTTTCCCATGATTTCCTAAACTATGATTAGCTTGACCTAAGTGAATAATCACCTCAACGACATGATGAGGGTGGTTTAATGTATCTGAGATTTTCATCCACTCTTCGTAATGTGTGATCGCTTTTTGGTAGTCACCAAAATCGTACCAAGTATCTGCCAGATTTTTGAGAATTTTTACTTCTAAACAGTGATCTTTAATTTCTCTAACAATTGCTAAACTCTCCCTTTTTAAGACAATTGCTCGTCTCAACTTTCCAGAAGCTTTATACAATAGTCCAAGATTATTTAAAATTGCTATTTGATTAAATTTATTTTGTTGTTGTTTAACAATTTTTAAGCTTTGTTTGAAAAAAATAATTGCCTGATCTAAATCACCTAAATAATGATATGAATCAGCAAGATTTATGAGGATTTGTAATTTCAGTCTCAAATCTGAAGTCATTTCCACTAAAGACAAACATTGTTGAGAATAAGAAATTACACTTTTATAATCATCTGAATTATTAGCTACTAATGCTAGATAACATAGCGCCAAAGCTTGTCCTTGTAAATCACCATCAGCATGAAACAAAGTTAGTGATTCTTGTAAGTTCATCACTGCTAATATTAACTGACTGACTTCTTGCTGTTCTATTCCTTTTTTTAGTAAACTTCTTGCCAATAATGCATGTTTATTATTGTTTGAAAAATTATCTGCAAAATAATAATTATTTGAGATAGGTATTTTAACTTTTAAGTAGGTACTCGTTGATTTTAAGAAACTATTACTTTCTATATTATCATCCCGTTTATGTTTCACATCCAATGCTCCCTGTAACTGATGAAATGCCTAGTAATTCTACTGGTTTTATTACTTATGTTCAGATTCAGCTAAATTTAGCCTGCGTGATAGTACATAAATACGATCTTAAACCAATATTAGCCGTGCCAAAATTGTTATTTTAAATCATTGCCCATGTAATATTTTGTAGCATAGAACCAGTACTTAGCCTCTGAAGCTAACTCCTGAGGACTGTATATATATTATTCCCATCGATTAAAAAAACTCTCACTGTTTAGTAAAAAAAACAAAATCTAGAAGCAAATAATCGGAGATGTGATGTAGTATAATTTTTATAGGAATTTAAAAATGTTTAAATATAAATTAAAATTATGAGTCGAAATTACAAATTGAAAGCTTGTAAATAAAACAACTATTTGGATTTGATTGAAAGTTTTACAGGTAAAGAATTTTCCTTCCAGTATTCTCTATTCATCACTCATTAAGAGTTCATATATTCAAATATCTCTCTGAAAATTAATTGGCACCATCGTATGCCAAACTGTTTCAAACTCATCCTGAGTAATTTCAAATTCATCCATATTTTCGTGATTGGGTTTATCACTTAATCTTCCATATTCATCCCAACTATGATTGCGATCATAAAATAGAACATTTCCATTTTCATAAACTTCAATTTGTCTATTTGTATAGGTATTGGTGCCTATTTCTAAAAAATAAGTACTAGTTCCCCAATCATCAAACTTGCCTCCTAATCCAACACTCCAAAACCATTTGTAGTATTTCATGAAATCAACTATTCCTATGATTATGTTTAGACTACAGTTTTAATAGTAGCAAACATATAATATTATCTATTGATTGGAGTTTTTCAGATTATAGAAAAATGAAATTAATTTAGACAATGATCTAATTAGGTCTACTCAACTTCAAAACATATAAGAACACAATAACTGAGATTTTTGATTGTTTCTGCTTTGGGCAGTTTGTATAGTTCACCTTGGAGTGCTTTTAAAATTATTCTTCATCACTTTAGTAAAACTCTTACTTCCAATAGATTGTCATACAAACACCTAAAGTTTAGTTATACATAACTAACTGTGCCTTTAGCTATAAGTAATATTACGTTCTTCATAGAAGTGACAACTGTCACAGGGACCACTAGGATTAATTGCACAGCGAATATAACCAGAACGAGCATTATACTGACAACTAATATCACCAATCATGTAGCCAACACCATCAAGGTAAAATCTATCCGGTGAATCGGCAGTATCGTTTGTTGATGCTTGCAAGTATCCAAGTCTTCGCATTCGGGAAAAGTTATTAGCAGCTTGACGAATACGCATACGTGTTTTCCTCTGTGCTTTGCGAATCATCCACAGTGAGAATAAGGATGGTAAAAAACCGATGACGATAACTAAAAGTGTTTGAAACACCTTTTACCTCTTGTTCACAGTTATTGTAGGGAATATTGGCTAATGGGGATGGTGTTGATGACGGTTAAAATTAATTGAGATCAGAAATCTGGCAATCTCGTTGTTAAATACCTTTAAGAAACTCTTGTCTGGCTTCAATGACTGATGGTTTTAAAATACAATCTATCAAGAGACTTATATTCAAATCTGGCAACAATTCACTAGAATCGACTTTGACATAGCCTTCATCACGGAGTCGATACAAAGCTAAGGTGCAATCTTCCCAAAACCAAACTTCAGTAATCTGCAAACGCTGATACTTCTGGAGTTTATCGATGCTGCCGCTGGTAATATTAACTTCAATGGCTAAATCAGGATGCTCTTTCTTTTCGCCAATATAATAGGATTCATCTGGTTCAAATGAAACGTCTTTTTCCTTTGAACGACGGGTACCACTCCCTATAGGTGTAAAATTTATGCCTGTTGCAAATAAATAGGTTTCTAGCAGAATTGCCAGTACCTTTTTGAGCATTTCATGCTTTTCACCAACTGTCATAAGTTCGATGCACCCATCCAAGTAAGTAATCCGTAGACTACGGCAATCACCAACAACAGCATCAATTGTCTCAAATTCTGACCATGAATAATAGCCAGGTAACAAAAATCGCTGTTCTGGAAGTGGGATAGGTTGCTCTAAGGTTTGGGAAATCATGATAAGTTTTTGGCTAGTATTTTGATTATGCCTCAAAATCCGTGTTGCTGAATTAGGTGTTACAAAACATCTCTAAGAAGTGTCACATCTGGCACTTTCAGATACTGTAATGGCGAGCATGATTTGATTATCTTGTTTTCAGGTTGCGATTATGTCATCGGATTTCGAGCAGCAACGTAAAATTAGTGTACTATTACCTGCAATACATCCAGAATTACTGACAGGGTTGGATAAACTTTTATCTCTGGGTTTGATATCAGATTCTCAAGTTAGGAAAATATGTGAGGGAAGTCTGACTTGTAAGCTGCCAATTCAGGAAGAAGTTGAATCTGATCCTTTTGGGGAACTCACAATCCCGTTTTTCTCGGCAGAAGTACCAGAGGTAGAAGAAATACCTCCAGTTTCCAAAAAAGTTCCGGTGGTTGCGGGAATGCTGCAATCTTTGGTGGCTGAATTGAGTGTGCGTTGGTTGCTATTTCTGGGAATGTTTTTGGTGGTGGTATCTTCAGGGGTACTTGCTGCAACTCAATGGGAAAGATTCCCGGTTGCGGGACAGTATGGGATTTTGTTTGGTTATACTTTGAGTTTTTGGGGAATTAGTTTTTGGACTGTTAAACAACAAAATTTGGAGTTAACAACGCAAGCTTTACTAACTGTAACTCTGTTGTTGGTACCTGTAAATTTTTGGGCAATGGATGGGTTTAGGTTGTGGCAAAATCCTTTAAATTGGGTGGTGATTGCTTTTGCTGCGGTGATTTTGACGGGTGTCACTATTTTGATTTCTGGAAGTCTGGTATTTGCAGCTAATTCAGAAAAAAAAAATTTGCGTCTTGCAAATATTCTGGGATTATCATTTCTTCATTGGGGTTGGAGTTTAGGAAGTTTCCCTTTAATTAGTATATATGTGGCGATGGTGGGGACGAGTTTTTTGAGTGTTTCCCAAAGTGTTCTCGGTAGTCGTCGTCAAAATCCCAGATTAGGAATTAATTTACCGATATCAATAATTATCTACGCATTAGTCTTATTATTGTCGCGGGGAATATTTGTTGTTGGTGTTGATGTTAGTAAGTTAGGGTTAGCGATTGGAATTTGTGGTTGGTTGATTGCTTGGTTGGCAATGAAGCAGGAGAAGTTAACAGAGGAGGGTGTGAACTCAGATTTTTCTCCTCCTTGGGAATTAATTGGTGGGTTTTTATTATTATTAGGTTGGTTGGTGACTATCACAACGCAACCAGCGCAAGCTTTAGCTGTGAGTGGTTTGGGATTGTGGTTTGGTTTGCGTCGCTTACAGTTATATAGTTTAGTTATTGATTATTTGGGTATTTTTGTTGTTGGATTACAAGCTAATTGGTTAATTTGGCGATTAGTACCATTACCAATTCAGGGACAAATCCTACAATTTTTAAATCAAGTGACTTATTCCCAAAATCAAAATTGGGTGTTTTTAAGTTTGGGTTTATTTCCCTTCTTACTGGTGATGGTTTTGCTGGGAGAAACACTACACCACCAAGGGGAAAGCAAATTAGCAAAATTTAGCGAAAAAACTAACTTAGGATTTGGGATACTTCTTGCCACAATTAGTATAGTTAATCCGGCAACGCGATCGCTTAATCTATTTTTATCATGTTTTACGTTGGCGACTGTCTATAAAGGTCGGAATTTTCAGGTTTCACAGTCGTTTATTTTCTTTCTTCATACCACCGCAGTTATCACACTACTTTCTTTTATCAACTGGGTTTTTCCCACTTTACAGGTGGAATATTGGGGAATCATCCTCTTAACTTTGATGGTGGGGGAATGGTTGTACTCTGTGGGGGAAGGATTTTGGCGACAAAGTGCTTGGTATATTGGTTTTGGATTAGCTACTATCAGTTTTTATTTGTTGTGGGGATATCAAACACAAGGTGCTTCCCTCGCACCAAGTAATATATCTAGTTATATATCTACTTATCCCATCCAAGATAATTGGAATTTAGCTTGGTTGGTGACACCCATTACTTTAACAGTGATTGCCAGTCGTGGTGAAGCAAATAAAAGAAGACTGAATTACGTTAGCAGTTTTATTTCCTTGGGAGTTTTGCAATTTCTCACCTTTCCCTTAGATAAAGTGCGTTTAATTGGGTTGGGTACTGCTGCTGCTTTGATGTTGGTAAATACTAACTATGTGGATGAGTTGGAATTTGCCGTCATCACCGTTGGTTTTATTTTGACTTTCATTGCTGCTTGCTGCTGGGAGTTTCTTAACCTCTCAATTTCAGCTTGGCATGTAATTGGGGCGATGATGGTTTTGGGTTTGTGGTTAACTCGGCAATTTTTGGTATCTAGGGAAAGCGATAGAGAAGAAAACTCTATATATATTGAGGCTTTAAACAAATGGGCAGTTGCACTCTGCATCGGTGAGCTATTTTTATTGACAATTCACTCAGTCTTAGTTTACCAAGGTATTGCCAAAGCCGAGACTTTATATTTACTCGCCATAGTTATCACCCTCGCAGCAATTGTGTTTCGCACCTGGAAATATCCCACCAATCGGGGATTTTATGCCATAGGGTTAAGCTTAGAATTATTAGTTGCCGAAGCCTTAGCCTTTAGTGGCAGGTCTGGAGTTAAAATAGCGATCGCTAATATCATTCTCGCCATAGCCACACAAGTAGTTGGGGAATTTTGGCTTCGCAAACACCGCTTACAGAGACTTCCCAAAAGTTTCCATGTTTTACCGCTAATTTACGGCATCTTCAGCGTCATCTTGCGGCTGGATATCTTCACCAACTACACAGGAGTACTCAGCTTAGGTGTAGCATTAATAATGATTACCGTTGGACGCAGAGGTAGGGAACTAAAACCCATACTTTTCCTCGGAATCGTCGGTATTTCTGTTTCTGCCTACGAAACTTTAATCTACCACATGTTACAAAGCAGTGGGGGTGCTTATGGAGATGGACTCATTGCCATGTCAGCATTGGGTGCATTTATCATGTATGCTTACCGTTTGCTATCTCCCTGGTTAACTTCCTACCTGCGTCTTTCCACCGCAGAAGTTGAAATTATCGCACATTGTCACTGGATATTGAGTAGTTTCTTACTTGTATCAGGAATCTTCGCACCAATTGGAATTAATCGGTTTGTGGGATTAGGAACAGGTTTATTTTTAGCACGTTATGCCATATTTCAAGCACGACATTCAGAAAAAAATATTGCAGACGAAACTTGGGTTTACCTAGGATTAATGGAAGCAGGAGTAGTAAGTTACCTACTCAAAGATATAGCAATTGGTAGAATATTTACTCAACAGTTACTACCTTGGAATGCAGCGATTGCTTGTATTGGAGCCTTTATTCTCTACATTTTACCATGGCAGAGATTTGGATGGTCAAAAACACCTTGGAGAAACGCTGCATACGTCATTCCCTTGTTGATTTTATATACTACCTGGTTAGAAGTTAACTCCATCACCTTAATATTAGTTGCAGGTTTTTATCTATTCATAGCCAAAGCAAACCAGCAAATACGTTTCACCTATATTAGCATTGCCCTAATTAACTGGGCATTGTGGAACAGCTTCAGAGACTTCAACTTAACAGATGGCTTATGGTACATCACAACCGTCAGCTTATCAATATTATATATAGCTCAAATAGATCCCTCACTTCAGCAACCGCAGATGAAAGAAAACCGTCATCTTTTAAGAATACTAGGAACTAGTTTAATCTGTGGATATGCCCTAATCCTGCATCAAGACTCAGCATGGATACCAGGAATATTTAGTTTAATCGGTATCTTTGCCGGATTAGCATTGAGAGTGCGGGCATTTTTGTACATTGGCACCGTAACCTTCCTTGGCACCAGCATTTATCAACTAATAATATTCAGTTTACGTTACCCCTTCTTAAAATGGGTAGTTGGTTTACTCCTAGGGATAGCCTTAATCTCAATTGCCGCCAACTTCGAGACTAGAAAAGAACAACTCAACTCAATATTTCGCAGCAGCAATAGTGGAATTCAAGAATGGGAATAAAATCGAAAACCAGCAATCCATAATCACCCTCTGTCTTTCTCTGTATTCCTCCGTCTTTCTCTGCGTTTCTCTGCGCTTCCCTCTGCGAACTCTGCGTTAAAAAATATTTTATTTAAAGGGTGCAGGCAAAAACCCCACACCCTAAAAATCCTACAACCCTAAAAATGGACGTGCCAAGAAAAAACTCGAAATAGACTTAGCATCCACAGGTTGTCCCTCCAAAATAGCCTTTTCCAACTCCTGGGGAGTCCAACAAAGCACCTCAATATCCTCATCATCATCTTGTTGCGGAGGCATTTCCAACTTCGTCAAATCCTGTGCGAGAAAAGCATAGATAATCTCATCAGAATAACCAGGTGCCAGAATAAACTCCCCTAACTTTTGCCATTTATTGGCACTAAACCCAGTTTCCTCCTGAATTTCCCGCTTCACAGTTTCCAAAGGTTCCTCCATTGGTTCAATAGTACCAGCCGGGAACTCCAAAACTCTCCCACCGACTGCAAAGCGATACTGGCGTACAAGTACTAATTTACCCTCATTAGTTACGGGTATAACCAAAGCACCACCGGGGTGACGAATACATTCCCAATCACCTTCCACACGGTTGGGTAAACGCAAACGATTAACTTCAAAATCGAACTTACGCCCCTTATAGAATAGGCGTTGCTTTAATAACTGTGGTAATTCTCTACCTAATGGCATATTTGGGTTATTTGAGTCGTAAAACAAACAGGTTAGCACCAAAAACATGTTTCTTCGATGGCTACTCTGCATTGTTGTTGGTATTATTTAGTTTCCCATTAAAAGGGATACATCAGAACAATCTACTGCTTTAATCACGTCTTTAATTGCAAATCCGGAAACTGGTACAATCCAGTCTGGTGCAATTTCATTTAATGGTACCAAAACAAAAGCGCGATCGCACATGCGCGGATGGGGTATCTGTAGCGTTGGTAAATCTATAATTCTATCTGCATACAATAGGATATCCAAATCTAGGGTTCTTGCCCCCCAGCGTTCTTGTCTAACTCTGCCAAAATCGGTTTCTATTTTTAATAAAGTTGCTAACAACAACTCCGGTGTCATCTCTACCTCCAAAATGACACAGCCATTTATATAGTCAGGTTGCGGGGGACCAATAGCTTTGGTACGATACCAACTGGATTTTCGATTCAACCTAATTCCCGGTATTTCGACTAAAGAAGCGATCGCACTTTCCAAAATCTCCAGTGAATTACCTAAATTGCTTCCCAATGCGATGGCGCTCTTATTGATTTCTTTGTCCATTTAGAATATTTTATGTCTATAACAAACAATTATTTTACCTAGATGACTCAAAAGTTAATCCAGGAATTTTGGAGGTTAGTTAAGATAACAAAACTTTATGAAGACCAGAATGAATTTACGATCCCCGCTCCATCAATATCCTGACTTAACTAACAGCTTCATGTATTTATATTTACTCAAAAGATTTGTAAAATTCTTGTCAAAACCAGGATTTAACAGTAAATTTGTCTAATTATTTATGAGATATATCACTGTCATAGTCCCATTGTGGCGATTACAAAGCCTTTTGACAAACGTTAATTCACAACAGCAGGAGCGCGAGGGGTTTAAGTGATAAAATTTACCTCCTGGTTCAAGGATAAATCAACAAAATTGACGGATGCTAAAACATCAGCAGAAACTCCCGAAGGTGAGGCATCACCCGATGAATTAGAAGATGAAAAACCTCCCCAAGGGAAAGCCAAACAATTACTCAATCGAGTGGGGAAGGTACCTTCAGCAATCCTGAGTAAACTTCCTGGTAGTCCCAAACCTTTGTATCGTCGCTATTGGTTTTGGGCAGGTGCAATTTTAACTGGTGGATTTGTTGGTGTCACATCCACAATTAGCTCTATCGATAAAACTTTACCCAGTTCCAGCCAATTAAATAGTGTCGCACGGGAACAAACCCTGACAATCAAAGCCGCAGATGGGACAATTTTACAGCAATCTGGTCCAGCCACCAGAGAGCAACTGAGTGTCGATGAAATTCCCGAAAAGCTGAAACAAGCCTTTATTGCTTCCGAGGATCGGAGATTTTTGAAGCATGATGGAGTGGATGGACAGGGAATCGTTAGGGCAGTTGTCAACAACTTGCGATCGCAAAACCTCGTCGAGGGGGGTAGTACCATTACCCAGCAGTTGGCGCGGATTCTATTTTTGAAGCAAGAAAAGACACTTCTAAGGAAGGTGCGGGAAGTCAGACTTGCTCAGAAAATGGAGCGAGAACTCAGCAAAGATAAGATTCTCGAACGGTACTTAAATTTAGTGTACTTAGGTTCTGGTGCCTACGGAGTTGCCGATGCTGCCGAAACATACTTCAGCAAACCCGCCAAAGAATTAACCTTGGCACAGATGGCAACCATCGCCGGATTAGCCCCAGCCCCCAGCGTTTACGCCCCCGACAGGAACCCAGAAGCCGCCAAACAACGCCGTAACTTAGTGCTACAGCGGATGTTAGAAGATGGAGTAATTACCCCAGAACAAAAGCAAGAAGCCATCAGCGAACCCCTCACCGTCACAGCAAGTCAACCGAAGCGGATGCAAGTTGTGGCACCCTATTTCACTAGTTTTATCCAAAAAGAACTACCCAACTACGTGTCCCAAGAAGTAATTGAAGCTGGGGGATTAACAGTAGAAACAACCATCAACCCAGCTTGGCAAGAACTAGCAGAAAATGCCGTTGCCAAAACCTTACGAAATCAAGGACGCTGGGAAAACTTTAAACAAGCCGCTTTAGTTGCCGTAGATCCCCGTAGCGGCGAAATTAAAGTCATGGTGGGTGGTAAAGACTTTGGTAAAAACCAATTTAACCGCGCCACCCAAGCAAAACGACAACCCGGTTCCACCTTCAAAGGATTTGTCTATGCTACAGCTATCGCCACCGGGATGAGTCCCTACCAAGAATTTTTAGATTCCCCCCTGATAGTTGATGGTTACGAACCGAAAAACTTCGATGAAGGCTATCGGGGGAGTATGGATTTACGAACTGCAATCACCAAATCCATTAATATTGTTGCCGTCAGAATTTTGTTGAAAGTTGGATTTGATCCAATTATTCAGCTAGCTAAAAAAATGGGGATAAAATCAGAATTAAAACCAACCTATTCCCTAGCACTAGGTTCTTCAGAAGTCAACCTTTTAGAAATAACTAGCGCCTACGGTAGCTTTGCCACCCAAGGCATCCATAACGAAGTTCATGGAATTACCCGTGTCGTCAATCGTCAAGGGGAAGAAGTTTGGAAAGCCAACTTTACCCCCGAACGCGCCCTAGATGAAGATAGCGCCAAAATCATGACTTGGATGCTAAGGAACGTCGTTCAGAACGGTACAGGGAGTCCCGCGCAATTAAGCGATCGCGCTGTGGCTGGAAAGACTGGTACAACTGATGAAGCTCGTGATTTGTGGTTTATTGGCTACATTCCCCAACTCGTCACCGGGGTTTGGTTAGGAAACGATAACAATAATCCCACCTACGGCAGTAGCGCATCTGCTGCATACACCTGGAATCAATTCATGGCAAAAGCTGTCAAGGGTATGCCTGTGGAAAAATTCCCCGAACGACCTAAACTAGAAGGGAGAAAAGCCAGCATCAAAGCCGAACCCGTTAGAGGAAGGCGAGTTGTCAACAGGGCAATTCCCGATAGAGACAATAAAGATAACGGCAATGGTGAGGAAACACCAAGACGCAGAAGAAACCGCCAGGAAACGAGTTCTGATAGCAACACAGAACAACGTTCATCTAGAAGACGCAGACGCAACAGCGAAGAAACCCAAGAAACACCAAGACGCAGAAGTCGCCGTTCCCGTAGCGAAGAATCCAATTCTAATAGTTCTTCCTCAGAATCTCGTTCTCGTCGTCGTGTAGACTCTAATTCCTCCTCCGAATCTCGTTCCCGTCGTTCTTCTGGTTCTTCCACAAATAATGGTAGTGGCAAATCCAATAGTTCTGGTTCTTCACAATCTTCAGGTTCCTCCTGGAGAGAGAGATTGCGTCCTGATGCCCAGTAAGATACCTCCACAAACAGAAATGCCGAATTGTCATTGCCTAAGCGTATAGTCCAGAGGTAGGCTTGCGGGGAGGGAACAAAATTTCCCCCACCCGCAAGCTACGGTGTAGACACAAGTTAAAAAAAATCAAATTTGTGGGTTAAAAGCCTTAGCGTGATTTGCCACCAGATTTACTAAATTCTCCTTTAGGAAATAGCTTGGCTTGAATTTCTTCATAACTTCCCTCCAAGACGCATTTCCCCCGCAAAGGACATACTTGACAATAAATACCTTCCGTGTATTTTTCCAAATTTTCTCGATTAAAAAAATACGGTTTGTGGCTAAAGGTACTGGCTACCCACTGCCATGACATATTATTACTTGCCGGATCACCATCTAAAAGGTGTTCGAGAAACCATTTTGCTCCCGTTTGCCAGCGAATCCGCCGCCAATGGACAATATAAGCAGCCATCCACATGCGTGCATGGTTGTGTAGGTAGCCAGTTGTACGTAAATCACCACTAAAGCTATCCATACAAACCATACCTGTAGTACCTTCTTTGATATCTTCAGGTAATTCTGCTACATACTCACCAATGCTGTATCCAGTTTTAAAATCCTCTTGATTTTCCCATATGCGATCGCCTAACTTGAAATATAGCCTTTGCCAATAGTCACGCCAACCAAATTCATTAATCAGCTTAGTGACATCATCACGGTTGTTGACTTTAGCTAAAGAAAAATCACGAACTTCCCGCAAACTGAAAATCCCATAGCGCAGATAAGGTGAAAGTCGTGTCACCGCACCACTAAAGAAATTACGAGTTTTACCATACTTTGAGGGGTCAACTTTTTGCAAAGTTTTTTCCGCTGCTTTACGTCCCCCAACTATTTCACTGATATGATCATCTCGTTCAGCAGCTTGGGGAAATTGTTCACGAAGGTATGATATTAATTCTTCGCGGTTAGCAAAGTCGCGTTTCATGTCATTTGCCATATCAGATACTCAACCAGCAAAAATTAAAATAATCGTAACTTAAAATATGGAAATTACGTAAACAAAATCTGAAATAATGGAAATATTTTGAAATTAACATCTCTCTTTTTATATTCAATTCATTTTATCCAATTCAAATGAACCTTTGTATTAATAATAAATGTCACAAACCACAGAATTCTGATAATAATACTTTTTGCTCGAATTGTGGTTCAGAATTGCTCATTGCTGGAAAATATCGAGTATTGAATCAAATATCACAAGATGGCTATAGTCGGACTTACGAAGCGCAGGAAATAGCAGATTCTCAAAGCAAACCTCACAAAATTCTTCAGGTTTTCTCAATCACGGATTCAGGCGAAATTGAACTATTACAAAAAATAGTTACAGCTTTGCAAATAATAGATCATCCAGGTATTACCCAAATCACGACAGATAGTTATTTTACCTATTTACCTAGAAATAGTACTTCCCCTCTTCACTGTTTGATTATAGATAAAATCTCAGGAATTACCTTAGATGAATATATGTACAAACAGGATTATCATCCAGTTGATGAATATTTAGTTTTAAAATGGTTAAAGGAATCTGTAAATATTCTCCAACTATTACATCAGCAAAGTATTTTACATTTACGAATTAATCCACAGAATATTTTACTCAAAGATGATGGAAATTTAGCATTAGTAGATATTATTGCTGTAAATAGAACTAAAAGTTCAGATGGAATTGCATACTCACCCTACATACCTCCAGAACAATTTAATAACTCACCTATTCCCCAATCCGACTTATTCGCATTAGGAATGACTTTTGCTTATCTCTTAACTGGGAAAGAAGCCACAAAAGATCCAGATGCGTATCAATCAGACGAAACTAAATTAAAATGGCAAAGCTTTGTCCCAAATATGAATAAAGTATCACAATTGCCAATCCTTCTAGATTCAATGATGGCACATGCACCCATTCAACGTCCGCAAAATTGCCAAGTGGTACTTGATAGTTTAGATAGTTTTGCCAAATCACAAATAAGTAGTCCTCACGCTGAAACAATAATATCTCAGCCGCCAAAAAGCCAAAATTCCAAGTTAGTTAAATTGCTGTTTTTAATCAACTGGATATTAGCAACTATCACAGGTGTAACCCTGGGTGGTGTCATTGGTTTAATTGCTGGTTGGTGCGTGAGTTTCCTTCTTGGTGCTGCAATTAGAAATGTCTCTACAGGGATTATTCTAGGGGGAGTAGTTTTTGGTTTAACTACTGGCTTAGTAACTGGAATTATGCAGTCATGGGTATTTTGGCAATGTGGTTATAAAATTAAATACTGGATATTACTTACTACATTAGGATTTGCCATAGAAGGAGCTTTAGGAATCGCCATCGGAAATTATAATTATGGTGAAAAAATTATGATTGTTCCTGGTATTGTCGTTGGAATTAGCCAATTTTTACTATTAAAAAATCACATAAATTATTCATTTTTATGGATATTTATCAATATTTTGGGTGGAGGATTAGCGATTTTAGTCCACTGGCAAATGCGTGATATATTAATAGGTAAATATCAATTTTTTAGTTATATTCTGGGTTTAATGGCTTTTGGTTTGGTGACTGGAATTAGTTTCATCAAACTACAGATTGACAAACCACTATTGGAGGTATCTTAAAAACACAGGCAGGGATGCCTATTCCACAGTAGAAAATTAGATAATTATCCCACCTTCTTTGTGGATTTAAGTCCTCTGCCTAACGACTCATTACTTATTACTTGTTTTTTAATGCTCTGGACAGGTAATAATGCATCCTTGTTGCCATATCGATAGCAAATCTCCTCGCACCCAACCACTAGCATTACTGGGAAATCTGACACGATACCAGCGAAACTGTCCAGGTGCTTTGTAGGAATCTTCAACAGTTACCAAATCACCCACAAGTCCATAGTGTATAGCTTTACTGTTTAAGGTGGCAGCCGCACGTACATTAATTTTACTGCCACGACTACCCGCTAAGGTAGCATAACGCTTGTTGCTGGGATTAAAGCTGACTAAATCACTACGTATCCAACCACTGAGTATTCCTTTCACCTTGGGTTGTACATAATACCAGTAATTGCCATCGTTTCCCACCCGAATATTCAGAACTTCGATATTACTACTGGGTGGCAAAATTTGCTCTACAGGTGCCCTCAAAGACGCATCCGTTCGCAGATTGCTTGTAGTCGTCACAGTCGCTGGACGAGCGATTGCTGGTAGGATTCCAGTCATCAACGTTCCCAAAGCCAATAATCCTGCTGTTGCTTTTGTTCTTAAACTCATAAAATCTCCAGTAAATAGTTGATAAAAACGAACTATCAAAATGACTCGCCCAAGTATAAATACAGAGACAAATGGAGATTTTCGGAAAAAGTCAGCTTTATTTATGACATGGCAACTTGATTTAAATCTGCTGGTGTGAGGTTTGAATGGATAACTTCCCCGTCTCGGAACCAAACAATACGTCTGGTTTGACGTGCTACTTCAGGTTCATGCGTCACCATGACTACAGTGATACCACTACTATTGAGTTCGGTAAAAATATCCAAGACTTCTTGGGTTGTACGGGAATCTAACGCACCTGTAGGTTCATCGGCTAAGAGTACCACGGGACGGTTCACAATTGAACGTGCGATCGCAACTCGTTGTTGTTGCCCTCCTGATAGTTGACTGGGTTTATTGTGCATCCGTTTTTCTAAACCAACTTTTATTAATGCTTCGGTTGCTCTTTCTTTACGTTCATTATTAGGAATACTTGCATAAACCATCGGTAACATGACATTTTCTAAAGCTGTTAATTGCTGCAATAAATGAAATTGTTGGAAGACAAATCCCAGCTTTTTATTCCGAATATGAGCAAGTTGCTTATCTTCCATTTGAGCAACATCAAGACTATCTAAATAATAATGTCCTGAAGTTGGTTGATCTAAACAACCAATAATATTCATGGCTGTGGATTTTCCCGAACCTGATGGTCCCATAATTGCACAATATTCGCCTTCTTCAATGATTAAGTTGACATCGTTAAGAGCGCGAACTTCTGTTTCTCCAATTCCGTAGATTTTAAAGATATTTTCTAAGCGAATGATTGGTTTTAAATGGCTAGGGTTTAGGACTTGAGAAGCTTCTACATCTTCCTTTGTAGCGGAGTTAAAAACTGTAGCAGAAGAATTTAAGTTAATTGCTTGTTCTTGATTCATAATCTTGATTTTTAGATATTATTTTTAGATATTATTAAAGATAAGAAAAGCAAGACATATTGTGTTAAGCACTTCTTAATGCCACAATTGGGTCAAGTTTTGCGGCACGACGGGCAGGAACAACACCAAAAAACAAACCTATGGCACCAGAGATTCCTACAGCAGATGCGATCGCAATCGGGGAAATAGCGGCTTCTAGAGGTGTCAATGCAGCCACCAATAAAACCCCGGAAACACCTACGATAGCGCCAATTAAACCACCCGCAGCAGACACAATCACAGCCTCAATGGTAAATTGTAGGAGTATATCTTGTTGGGTTGCACCAATGGCTTTCCTTAAACCAATTTCATGGGTGCGTTCGGTGACAGAAACCAGCATAATATTCATAATTCCAATCCCACCAACAAACAAAGAAATTGCGGCAATTGCAGCTAACATTATTGTTAATGCAGAGGTGATTTGTCCAACGGTTTTTAATGCATCTTTTTGTGTTTGAATACTAAAGTCATCTTCTCCGTTGATTTTATGACGCAGACGCAGTAAATTAGTGATTTGGAATACCGCACCGTCTACACTTTTAGCATCACGCGCCGAAGCTACAATGTAATCTACACCTAATCCATAGGGTGAATTGCGCCCAATTAAACGGTTGGCAGAGGTTGTAATTGGGATGACTAATACCTTGTCATAATCAGCACCAAAACTTGAACCTTTTTCTCTCAACACACCAATAACTTCAAATCTTGAATCTTTAATGCGTATTTGTTGTCCAATGGGATTATTTGTACCAAAAAACTTGGTGGCAAATTTACTTCCTAAAACCACAACTTGATTACTACGCTTCATATCAACATCGCTGAAAAAGCGTCCTTTTGCTGTGTCAAAATCACGTACAATTAAGAAACTTGGCGTTGTACCAATGATGTTTTCATCAGAATTACGATTTTTAAAAGCAACTCTTTGCCGACGGTTTAACTCTGGTGCCACTCCTGCTATAGTAGGAACTTGAGATGCGATCGCATCTGCATCTGCGAGGACTAAATTTTTGGGAACTTCAAAGGAAATTTGTTGGGTTTCTTGGTTCCCTGGTAATACAAATAAAACGTTTGGTCCCAAGGATTCTAATTGCTTGGCAACATATTTTTGTCCAGCTTCACCAACACCAATCATGGCAATTACTGAGGCATTTCCAATCACAATTCCCAGCATTGTTAAGGCACTACGTAATCTATTGGAAAGCAGGGTTTTCCCTGCCATTGTCATACTTTCAATAATGTTCATAGTTTAATTTGATAGTTTAATTTAGGTGCCACAGAGACGCGATATATCGCGTCTCTACTGCCTTATTGATCTTGTTTTTCTTTTTCTTTCTGCATTTGATATTCAGGAGGTGGATTCAAGAAAATGCGATCGCCTTTTTGAATTCCCCCTACAACCTGCGTCTGATCTTTGATTTGCGAACCAATGGTAATAGCTCGAAATTGTGGCTTATTCTGGGCATTGGGAATCAACACGCCAGTATTCCCTTTCTCAGTGACAATTGCTACTGTGGGGACTAATAAGGCATTTGCCACATCATCACCTAAAAATGTCAAATCAACGTTCAAACCTGAACGCAATTTATCTTCACCTGTAGTTATTTGTACACGTATCTGAAATAATGTCACCCCCTCTTCCTTCACTGCTTCCGGGGCGATTAATCGTACCTGCCCTTTAAAAACCTCTTCCGGATAAGCATCACTGAGGATTTCAACTTGCTGCCCTTCCTTAATTTTGCCGATATCAGCTTCCGGAACACTTGCCAATATTTCCAAACCACGTACCAATGCCACAAGTGAGCTTGATGTTGCGGAGGCAGAAGTACTTGCGGAAGTTGTCGGCGTAACAAAGGCACCGATATTTGCATATTTCTGAGTAATAATACCCGCAAAAGGAGCGCGAATAATTGAGTCTTCTAAAGTCACTAATTCTGATCTAAGTTGAGCTTGGGAAGCAGCCAAAGCAGCCAGACGTTGGGCAATTTCTTCGGGACGGGAACCACTTTCCGATAGCTGTAGAGATGCCCTTGCTTCAGCAACAGCAGCCTGAAGTTGAGCAATTTCCTCAGAACGAGTGCCGCTTTTTTGTAGCGATAATCTTTTTTGAGCCTCCTGCAAACTCGCTTTTGCAGCGTTATCTTCGCTCAATGCTTGATCTAATAGTTGTTTCCTTTCCGCACCTTGCTCAACTAAGTAGCGGTAGCGTTTTACCTGTTCACTAGTATAAATTGCCCTTGCCTGTGCAGCATCAACCTGTGCTTGGGCTTGAGCAATTTCTTGGGGACGATTTCCCGCACGCGCTGCTGCCAATTGTGCCTCAGTTTGGGCTAAACGCGATCGCACTTGGGCAATTTCCTGGGGACGATTTCCCGCACGGGCTTGATTTAATAATGCTTGCGATTGGGCAACATTGGCTTTTGCTTGCTGAATCCGGGCTTGAATATCATCACTATTCATCCTGGCAATAATTTGTCCCTTTTGTACCTTATCACCCTGCTCTACGTATAATTGCGTAACTATACCAGAGTTTTTTGGGCTGATATTTACACTTTGAATTGGTGTAACTTTGCCGCTAGCGGTAATTCGTAAAGTAATATTTTTAGCATCAACAGGAATTGTCAGTTGTTCGATTTCTTCCTGACGCATTCCTTGATCTCTAAAACTGTAAGTTGCGATCGCACCCGCCGCAAACAAACCGCCTGCTAACAAGCCTAACATCCAAAGGGAGGGAAGCTTTATTTTTTTACCAATGAGGTGAATTTCCATTTGTGCAGCCATATAATCAGTAAACAGGAAACAGTGAATAGGTATCAGCTAAATTGTCGGAATTCTTAACGGTTAAGCTTAACTAACTGTGTAAATAGTTTAAAATGCTTCTCTGGCTGTTATAATGACAAGCAAGTTTGCAAGTATGTTAATCCTCTAAACACCCAAATAAAGCTATTAAATTAAGTTACTAAAGAATGATTTAAATTATCTAAATAATCTGGGGTCTTGGTGATACGTTAATAAGCGAATATGTAATCATATTTATTATAGCGTGACAAAAATGAATGTAGAGACGTGATCCATTGCGTCCTCTAAGGATTTAGGGACTTCCAATTAGATAATTATCCATTTTTTTATTGTGGAAAAGACATCCCAATCTTTCCCAGCAAGATTCAAGTAGGATTTCTATAATAAACTATCAAAAAGTTACTTTCACTCTGTAATTATGAATCTACAAAGCAACAAAGATAAACTACCAGCAAGCATCACTAAAAAAATCACCCTAGAGACAGAAAAAGAAAAAATTCTCTGTCCCCATTGTCAGCGCACAGCTACAAACGGGATTAAATGTCAAGGAATCTGTGTGTCTGATAGTGATTATTAAGCAGAATTTAAAATTTAATCGGAGGATAAAATTTCTACTTTGGTTTAAAATGTCACAACGCTCCGAATTGATTCACCTCGATGCATTAAATCAAAAGCATCATTGATTTTTTCAATCGGCATTACATGGGTAATCAAATCATCAATATTGATTTTTCCCTCCATATACCAATCGACAATTTTCGGAACATCAGTACGTCCCCTAGCACCACCAAATGCAGATCCTTTCCAAACTCTACCTGTAACTAATTGAAATGGACGAGTGCTAATTTCTTCGCCTGCCGCTGCAACCCCAATAATAATACTTTGACCCCAACCTTTGTGGCAACATTCTAATGCTTGACGCATCAATTTCACATTCCCAATACATTCAAAGGAGTAATCGGCACCACCTTTAGTCAAATCAACTAAATAGGGTACCAAATCACCTTCTACTTCTTGGGGATTGACAAAATGTGTCATACCAAATTTTTCTGCCAAGACTTTTTTCCCAGGGTTAATATCCACTCCAATAATCATATTTGCCCCTACCATTTTGGCTGCTTGGATGACATTTAAACCGATTCCACCCAAACCGAAAACAACGACGTTAGCACCGGGTTCAACTTTCGCAGTATTAATGACTGCACCGATACCTGTTGTCACTCCGCAACCGATATAACAAACCTTTTCAAAGGGTGCATCATCACGGATTTTGGCTAAGGCAATTTCTGGTAATATGGTGTAGTTGGCAAAGGTTGAAGTCCCCATGTAGTGGTGAATCATCTCACCATTTAGGGAAAAGCGACTTGTACCATCAGGCATTACACCCCTACCCTGGGTAACGCGAATTGCTTGGCAGAGATTAGTTTTGAAGCTTAAGCAATATGCACATTCACGACATTCAGGGGTGTATAGTGGGATTACGCGATCGCCTACTCGTAAAGAGCGTACATCTTTCCCCACTTCCACCACAACACCAGCACCTTCATGTCCTAATATAGCTGGAAACAAGCCTTCAGGATCTTTGCCAGAAAGGGTATAAGCATCGGTGTGACAAACTCCGCTAGCTTTGATTTCTACCAGCACTTCCCGACTTCTTGGTGGTGCTAAATCAACAGTTTCAATGGTTAGTGGTTTACCTGCTTGGTAGGCGATAGCTGCTTTGACTTTCACGGTTTTTATATCCTTTGCACTGCATCGAGCACTCATTTTGAGTGTACAGTGTTGGGTAAGTATTTGATGATGTTTCTGATTATTAATTATTTTATAATTTTGTTGATAAATTCTTGTAATTTGTCATAAATACCAGTTGTGCTAGGAAATTTATCACACACAGTTGTAGATATACTGAGTTCTAAGTTCCTAAATTTCCATGAATCAGAAATTAATCACAATCGCAACTTTTCCAAACTCTGTAGAAGCGGCACTTTCAAAACAGTTATTAGAAGGGGTAGGAATTCCAGCATTTGTAATCAATGCTGATATAGCAGATGTGGCTTGGTATTATACCATTATGGTGGGTTGGATTAAGCTGAAAGTTAGGGAATGTGACGTTGAAAATGCCGTTGATATTTTAACTGCAACCAGTGTTGAATTAGATGAAGATATTTCCCAAGAAATGCCAATATCCTCAGAGGAATCGGAATTTAACTACATCTCAAAACCTGACAAAATTATTGACTTTGCTTTTCGTGCATCAATAATTGGCTTATTTAGTATCCCGTTTTTATTACACCTCTATTCATTAGCTTTGTTGATATATTTGCTTTTTACTGGTTGGCATGTTAGTGCTAATACACAATTAAAAGCTTTGGCGACATTTTTGATTAATATATCAGTAATGAGATTCACATGGCTGATTTTCAGCAACTCCTAGTTAAGTTTATTATTGAAGAATGCAGCTTAGAAGCTAATCACAAAGCTGCTTTGACATATCTCTACCAATGCCTATTATTTCTGAGTAGCGATCGCTAACTTAGCTCCTTCAACTTGGCGTACTTGATCCATTACCGCCACAACCTTACCATGTCCAACGGCTTCATCAGCATTAATTATTACCACTGCTTCTGAATTCGTACCCATTAGTCTCCGCACCTGTTCTGCTATCACATCTACCGTAGTCGGATTTTTATTCAAGCTAACCTGTCCCTCTGCATCTACTGTCACAGTGATTTTTGTAGCAACCTGGGATTGCTGAGAAGTTGATGCTTTCGGCAAGTTTACAGGTAAACCCTCTTGCCGAGTCAAAAACAAAGTTGACATGATAAAAAACGTTAAAATCGCAAATATCACATCAATCATCGGTACGATATTTATTTGCGCTGGAATATCTGGTTCATCTGGTAGCCGCATAAGATTTTTCTCCTCCACGCTCGTAACGACGACGATATAGTAATTCTAGCTGTCCACCATATTCTTGGAGAAAAGCGATCTGACGTTGGTAAAATCCTCTAAAAGTATTAGCAAACATCAATACAAAAATCGCCACAACCAAGCCTGATGCGGTAGAAACCAGTGCTTCACTGATACCACCAGTAACACGCGCAGCACCTGCACCTGCACCATTACTCAAATCAATTGATTCAAACGAGGCAATTAAACCCAAGACAGTTCCTAACAAACCAAGTAACGGTGCCAAAGAAATAATCGTCTCAAATATATTATTGAACCGTTTGAGGATGGGAATTTCGGCTTGAGCCTCACTTTCCAATGCTAGACGAAACTCCTCTGGAGTCGCTTCTTCCAATTCTAACGCCGAAAGGAAAACCCGTGCAATTGGCAAATCCACATTTTTTTGCAGTTTATCCAACGCACCAACAACATTCTCCAGACGATAGAGATTCAATACTTCCCGCGCAACTTTACTTTGGCGAGTATTGATACGATACCAGAAACTAACCCGCTCAATGATTAATGCGATCGCAACCACACTAAAAGCCAGTAAGGGGTACATTACCACGCCGCCATCTGCAAACAGCTTACTTATAGCCATATTTTGCCCCCAAGCACTAAGAATTTGCCGCTGAACCGAATAATTGGAAAACCCAGAATAATGAAACTAGTTTTCAACAAAGATTAAAATAAACTCAGTTCCATGTCAATCATATTTAGACTCAATTACACGAATTTTTATATTTCAGCACCCTGATGTTCATCCAAAAAAGTGACCAAAAGCTAAGTATGACAAGGTGTCTTAGTTGAAGTGTCTTCTTGCCGGGAGAAAATAAAATTTTTCGACTAGTTTACTTTTACACGCGAAAGTCTTATTCTAAAAAAGCAATAAGTGAAAATAAATGGCATTAATTCTATGAGTTTCTCCAGTATTGCGATAGGGCAGCGAGAGAAAGAAGTTAAAGCGCTGAAAACTTTTTTGGTTGGTAGCACAGTCAGTTCACTGGTGCTGCATATCGTCGTACTGGCAGTTGGTGTTGGTAGTTTTTGGGTAAGAAACCCTCAAATAGAAGATGAAAAACCCGTTGAATTAACGTTTGTCGAACCAGAAATCAAGGAAACATCAATCCCAGAAGATAATAAGCTGGGCGCTAGCAAAGTCTTAACATCAGGTGGAGGTGGAAATGAAGGTGGTTCATCTGGAGGAAGTGAAGGTGGTTCATCAACACAAATATCTTCCCAAGTTCAATCACAGCAGAAAATTGCTGTTCAGACTCCACCCAAATTATCTGCACCAATTCCCCAGAATATTGAAAAGCCTGTTACACCCGAAAAATTTACTCCAGCCCAAAAGCCAGCAGAAAATCCTCAACGTCAGTCTAGTAGATCAATTCAGCCTCAAAAAGACGATCCTGTAACTTCTAAAGAACCCAAACAGGTAGTAAATAATACCCCCGTAAATCCTGCCACTGATAACCAAGAAAGTAGCAACAATTTGAGAGGTCTACTTTCACAATTTCGTGATTCTAGAGTGATTCAAGCAACTTCTGGGAATAGTTCTACTGTTACTGAATCTGGAGGTACCGGGAATTCCTCTACTGGTTCGGGGATTGGTAACGGAAATGGAACTGGTACAGGTAATGGAAACGGAACTGGTTTTGGTTCAGGGAATGGAACTGGTACAGGCAACGGAAACGGAGTTGGTTTTGGTTCAGGGAATGGAACTGGTACAGGCAACGGAAACGGAGTTGGCTTTGGTTCAGGGAATGGAACTGGTACAGGAAAAACTGAACGTCGTAAACGGGAAATAGCCGTTGCACCAACAGAACCAAAGATACCAACACAAAAGCCTGAAAATAATGGCGGTTCAGGTGGCTCTGCGGATGGTAGAGCTGCATGTAGTGACTGTAAAGTTAAATACTCAGAAGGTGCGAGAAGACGCAAAGCTGAAGGTAGGATACAAGTAGCTGTTGATACAGATAAAGACGGTAATATCACTAATATTCGTCTCGCTAGCTCCAGCGGAGATCGAGAGTTGGATGAAGAACATCTACGACAAGCACAGAATTGGAAATTGAAGCCTTCTCAGGCTGGAAGACAAGGGGTTAATATTGCCACCGAATACTCAATTCAAGGTTCTCGTCGGAACCGTCAAGTGCGGGAAAGGCAACAGCAGCGAGAAGAACGAGAAAGACAAAGGCAAGTAGCAGCTGCTTCTAGTAATTCTCAAGAGACACCAAGACGCAGACGCAGAAATACCGAATCATCTAGTCAAACTGCATCTGGTAACGAAGAATCAAGAAGCACTAGATTAAATCAGCGTTTACGAAGACGTACAGAAACCAGTGTATCTAGGAATGATAACGAAACACAACAGTCAACACGCAGGGAAAGAAGTTCTGAAGACAGTTCTGTTGGTAGCCGTTTGCGTCGCAGAAGTTCGGAAAATAATGCTTCTGAAGTTACACCTCGTAGAAGGGTACAGGTGACATCTGAAAACTACCAACGAACTCAACAAGCACCCACTAGAAGAAAGAAACGGGAGTTTAACAGATCAAATCAATCTTCAGATAGTGGTAGTCGTTTGCGGAGTGTGTTGCGTCGCAGTCGGGAATCTGCACCTGCACCATCTACTGGTAAAGAAGCGGAGTGAAAAATAAGGAACGTGGATTAAATAAAGTGCAAAACTAGGGTGTGTAAGGGACTTCCAACAAAATAATTCCCCAATAGATGCATTGGTGGAACAGGCTAGAAGCCCGCACCACATGAGGATTTTTAAAATTGGAAGTCCCTAAGCGGAACGTTACGCACCATTTCATATTCGAGCAAAATTGTATGTTATTAAATTCTCGTTCCTAAATAACTTTTCGGTATTTTCTAGACGAAGTTACCCATTGCTACCCATTGCTACCCATTTTTGGGTAGCTTTTCTCGTGCCATACGTTCAATCACATCGCTCAAACTCCCAGCTTTCATTTCTACCTGCTTCTGCTCAATGCTTCTTTTGACAAGAAACTTGCTAAGTCGAAGTCATATCGAGTATGATTTGATTAGAACTTAGAGAGGAAACACTATGAACTTGGAAAACTCAAATACTGCAAAGAATCTGGAAGATGCTTTCGGTGGTGAATCGATGGCGAATCGGAAGTATTTATTTTTCTCGGAAGTTGTGAAACAGTTGGGAATGGCGGATTTGGCAAAGTTATTCCGGGAAACAGCAAATCAGGAAACAGAACATGCATTTGCTCACTTTCGGTTGATGCATCCGGAGTTGGTGGTGGGAGATGCTACGAAATTAACAGATTCTGAGAAGAAAGCGATCGCGTCTCGCTGTTTAGAGTTGGCAATTGAGGGGGAAACCTACGAATACCAAGTAATGTACCCCGGTTTTGCGGAACAAGCTAGAGGGGATAGGGATGATGGTGCGGTGGCGGAATTTGAGGTGCAGGAGAAGGAATCACGGGAACATGCCCAAATTTTCCGCAAGGCTGCTCACAATTTTGGTTTGCTGACACATATTGAGAATCATCACGCACAGCAGTATGGTGAGGCTTTGAAGGCTTTGGATGGAACTGCTCCTGTTGTGAAGATGCAAACGGGAAATCCGGCGACTCAGAAGTGGATTTGTCGGCAATGTTCGATGATTTATGATCCGGTGGTGGGTGATGTTGATTCGGGTATTGCTGCTGGAACTGCGTTTGCGGATATTCCGGAGGATTGGCGTTGTCCGATTTGTGGGGCGACGAAGAAGACTTTTGTTGTTTATGAGGAAGCTGCGGCGGCTTAGAGAAGAGCAAAAGGGGCAGGGAGTAGGGGAGAGGAATTAATTTTTAACGCAAAGGGGCGCAGAGGTAAGCGCGGAGGAACGCAGAGAGGAGAAGAAAGAAGAGAGGAGATTTTTCTCCCCCTGCCCCCTGCTCCCTGCTCCCTGCTCCCTGCCCCCTGCTCCCTGCTCCCTGCTCCCTGCCCCCTGCTCCCTGCTCCCTGCTCCCTGCCCCCTGCTCCCTGCTCCCTGCTCCCTGCCCCCTGCTCCCTGCTCCCTGCTCCCTGCTCCCTGCTCCCTGCTCCCTGCTCCCTGCCCTTATTTAATATGGGCAATAGTGACTCCTGTTCCTCCGTCTGCCTGGGCTGCGGGTTCGGTGTGGCTGATTCTGGGATGTTGTTTGAGGTAGGCATGAACGCCTTCGCGGAGTTTCCCGGTTCCATGTCCGTGGATGATCCAGATTTGTCCTGCGGCGGTGGAGATTGCTTGATCGAGGATGATTTCGGAGTCGGCTACTCTCTTGCCTCGTAAATCTATGGTGTTTTGAGATGTGCGAATGGCGGGGGGTGGTGGGGTAACTGGTGGGGGTGGGGTGCGGTTCTGGGGTTTGGCGATGGGTTCGGGTTTTTTGCCGTCTAAGGATTCGATGTCTTCTAGTTTAACGGTCATTTTCATGATGCCGAAACGAACGTTGAGTTCCCCGTCACTGTTGGGTGGGGTAATAACTTCGGCGGTTTGACCAATTTTGGTGATGCGAATGCGATCGCCTGTTTTGGGAATGAACCCTATCGGGGCTTTGGGGGCGGCTTTGGGGATAAATTGGGTGGAGATTTGGTTGAGGGTGTTGGTGGCTTGTTGTGCCTCCTGGGCGGTGGGTTTTCCTTTCTGTAAGCCTTTGATAACTTTGGCGATTTCCCCTTTTGCTTGGGCGATGGCGTTTTGGACTGCTACTTCTTGGGAGGCTTTTAAGGCTTGTTCTCGCTCTTCTAAGTTTGTGGCTTTGGCGGAGACTTCTTTGTAGAGTTTTTCGGCTTGGTGGAGGAGGTTTTGGGCTTCGCTGGCTTTGGTTTCTTGGCGACGACGTTGGGCTTCTAAGCCGGCGATGACTTCGTTTACTTCGTCGTTAGCGCCTCCCATTTGCTGTTTGGCGGCTTCAATGACATCCACGCTCAATCCCAGCCGTTGCGCGATCGCTAGTGCGTTGGAACGCCCAGGAATTCCCCATAGTAGTTTGTAGGTGGGGGATAGGGTGGCATCGTCAAATTCTACTGAGGCGTTTTCAAACCGTTCATCTTGGTATTTGAGGGCTTTGAGTTCACCGAAGTGGGTACTTGCCATGGTTAAAAGGACGTGGTTAGCCAGGTGGTGCAATAATGCGATCGCTAAGGCGCTTCCTTCTACTGGATCTGTTCCGGCTCCGACTTCATCGAGCAGAACTAGGGATGGAGTAACAGTATCACCAGTAATGGCGTTCAAGATTCGACTAATTCGGCGAATATGTCCAGAAAAGGTGGATAAACTCTGCTGTAACGATTGTTCGTCACCAATATCTGCTAAAACTTGTTCAAACCAAGGTAATTCTACAGGTTCCCTAGCTGGGACAAATAAACCCACTTTTGCCATTAAGGCTGCTAGGGCTAGGGTTTTTAATGTTACTGTTTTGCCCCCAGTGTTTGGTCCTGTAATGGTAACTACACGAGTTTCTGGCTGAATCACCAAATCTACGGGGATGACTTCGTGCCCCTGTTCGTGTTGGTGTTGCCATTCGAGGAGTGGATGCCTTAGTTTTCTCAGGGTAATAGTTTCATTGGCTTCCCTGTCAACGAATCTGGGGGGATTTGCTTTGAGCCAAAAACTATACCTCGATTTGGCTGTGGCTAAATCTAACGTGGTGACAATTGCTAGTAGTCTTTCTAAGTCATCTTTGATGTCGGCGACTTGTGCTGTAAGTTGACGACGAATTACTTCTTCTTCGATTTCTTCTTTGCGAATCAGTTGCCGGAGTTGGTTTCCCATGGGTACTACTGAATTCGGCTCAATATACAGGGTGACTCCACTGGTCGAGGTGTCATGGACAATCCCGTGAATGACATCTTTGTGAGATGCTTTGACAGGTATGACGTATCTATCTCCCCGTTGAGTAATGACGTTTTCTTGGACAGCGTTGGATTTAACTTGGAGAATATTTTGTAATTTTTGGATGATTTGGCTGCGGCTTTTACGTAGTTCTGCCCGAATATCACCCAGTTTTTGGCTAGCTCTGTCAGCGATTTGTCCCCGCTCATCTACACAGCGGTGGATTTCCTGTTCGATTTCTGGGTACGTCCGTAAATCGGCAACTAAGTCCAATAAAATTGGTAAATCTTCCTGGTTGTCGATAATACGTCTGAGGTTCCGTGTACCTGCCAAAGTTGTGGCAATAGCTAAGAGTTCCTCACCTGCCAAAATACCTTGTAAAGCCGCCCTTTCTATGGCATCCCCAATATCCTGAATTCCTTCAAAAGATAATCCAGGGGAAATACGGCTTTCCAATTTATATATTTCTTGAGTTTGCGCTAACAAATTCTCACTTTGGGCTTGGGAGGTGGGAATCTGTAAATTGCGTGATGCGATCGCACCTAGCTTTGTCGCCGCAAAATTAGCCAAATGTTGGCAAAGACGCGACCATTCTAGTAGTTCTAGGGTTTCAGATTGAATCAAGGGAGTCATAGAAGAAGAAAAGGGGCACGGGGCAGGGAGAGGGGGGAAGGAAGACTGCCGTCAGTTATTTAAGAGCTTTAGAGGAGAAAATATTTCAGTTCTCTATTTCTCCCTGCACCTTTTCCCCCTGTACCCCTGCGCTTAAGTCGAGGGGGAAATCTGAAGTTATGTTAACAATATTAGCTTTTATGGAGCTAGGCAACCAAATAATTAGTGTGTTTCTCCCTTAGCAACTGTCTTAGTTGTCACTGCCGGAGGCAGGAGAGCTTTCTAGCAGAGGGGAGGATTGGACGGAAGCTCAGACTCCGATCAGTCTAGAGCGTCCTGGAAGGACGGGGCTTGATACCCATGTTCCGCTCCGCTCCACGTCTCCACGGGCAGGGAGCGGGGGGAGCAAGCCCTGCCTTTGCCCCTCCACCTCTTCGGTCAAGTCCGTAGTTTACCATCGTGGATATCGCTTGTATTTTATTTAACCCAAACCCTAAATATTTTCATCCCCAGAAAAAAACCGCTCCACAGACACCCACAATTTGATAACCTAGCTTAAACAGATTTGGGAACATTACTAGCGTGGATATTCAAATAGGGCGGGGAAAAACGGCTCGTAGAGCATACGGTATTGACGAAATAGCTCTAGTCCCCGGTAATCGCACACTCGATCCAAGTTTAGCGGATACAAAATGGAGCATTGGCAATATTGAGCGGGAAATCCCTATTATTGCCAGTGCCATGGATGGTGTTGTCGATGTTCGCATGGCAGTGCGACTATCGGAATTGGGCGCATTAGGTGTTTTGAACCTTGAAGGAATCCAAACCCGTTACGATAACCCAGAGCCAATTTTAGACCGCATCGCTGCTGTTGGCAAAACTGAATTTGTTTCTTTGATGCAGGAATTATATGCTGAACCCATAAAACCAGAACTAATAGAACTGCGAATTCAAGAAATTAAGCAGCAAGGGGGAATTGCCGCAGTTAGCGCAACTCCAGCAGCTGCTAGTAAGTTTGGTGGGGTCATAGCCAAAGCTGGGGCTGATATGATTTTTATCCAAGCAACGGTGGTATCAACCGCACACCTATCACCTGAGTCTATTGTCCCCCTAGATTTAGCTAAGTTCTGTGAAGAAATGCCCATGCCTGTCATTTTGGGGAACTGTGTCACCTATGATGTCACCCTCAACTTGATGAAGGCAGGTGCAGCAGCAGTAATGGTGGGAATCGGTCCTGGTGCGGCTTGTACGTCACGAGGTGTGTTGGGTGTAGGGGTTCCGCAGGCGACTGCGATCGCTGATTGTAGCGCTGCCCGTGACGACTTTTTCCGGGAAACTGGTAAATATGTGCCAATTGTTGCCGATGGTGGCTTAATCACAGGTGGTGACATTTGTAAATGTATTGCTTGTGGAGCCGATGGTGTGATGATTGGTTCACCCTTTGCTAGGGCAGCAGAAGCCCCTGGACGCGGTTTCCATTGGGGAATGGCAACACCTAGCCCTGTTCTGCCTCGTGGTACCCGCATTAATGTGGGTACTACAGGTACTGTAGAACAAATTCTCAGAGGTCCAGCAGGTTTGGATGATGGCACACATAACCTTTTAGGTTCCTTAAAAACCAGTATGGGTACCCTAGGAGCAAAAAATATCAAGGAAATGCAACAAGTTGAAGTGGTAATTGCTCCTTCTCTACTCACTGAAGGTAAAGTTTACCAAAAGGCTCAACAATTGGGTATGGGCAAGTAGGTTGCAGCGGTTTGACGATGATTCTGAGGAGAAGTTTTTCCAGACTCATCAATGAATGGCTGGAAAAATCCTATATCTCGCCTACAATGAAGATGGCGGAGACGTATGTTTCCGTTCACTCCTCACACCACACTCCGCCCGGACTACTGTTCGGGCGGTTCCTTATGCAGTCACTAGTACATGAAGCCAGAAGTAAGTAGACGCGGTAGGCACGGAGTGACTTGTGTAAGTGCGGCTTCTGTAAGTAGGCACAGAGCAGCGCGTGCCTCTTCGCGTCTACCACCCGTTGTAGTGACTGCGGAGAGGAACCTAAGGAATAAAGCCGATAAAACAGGCTTTTCGCTTATTTTAAATGGTTGGTTTATTTACGCCATGCTGTACTAGGCAAAGACACCCCAAATGTTCCCGCTATCTAAGTTTCCAAGGACAAAAACCTAGGAAATTAATACAGGTTAGAACCGATGTGTTAGACCCCCTTTTAATTCGCCAACAGTATTCGGGTGAAACGTGAGGCTTCTTGCTGTTTCAGCTAAAGCCTGGACGGGGACATTTACCGGGTTACTCCCAGGTTTGATAATAGGCTGTTTGGTCAGGAAATAGATCCCAAATAGATCCTATAAGAAAAAGAATCGGATTAATGTAGATAAATGCTTGTATATTTGAATTAAGGCTTGTTTATTTTGAGAAACGTATTTTGTAACTCAAGATCATAAGTAGGCCTAGCGAGCCCTAAGGGCTTATGCTAGCCTAGCCTTCTCTTCGAGACGCTACGCGAACGGCAACCCCTTTGGGGAACGACAAGCCACTATCCTAGCGGGAACGCTAAGAGCGAACGCGTCTAAGCAATGATAAAACTCTACTTTTCATGATGAATGAGGTTTACAATCTATTTTGGTACAGTCATTATTAAGAATTACTAATAAATAATTAGTTTTTGTATCAACTATAATTTATGTTAAATCTGAATTCATTCTAAAGCTTAATATAAATGTATGTACGCGATTCAAAAGCAATGGTTTTTACTGTGGTAGAATTTTCACAAAAATCAAAAACATCATAGCCAAAGGTTTCATACCATGTCAGCAGCCGAACAAGTAACGGACTCCAGCTTTAAAGAACAAGTCATTGATAGTGAAGTACCTGTATTAGTTGATTTTTGGGCACCCTGGTGTGGTCCATGTCGCATGGTAGCTCCTGTCGTAGATGAAATTGCATCTCAATATGAAGGGCAAATTAAAGTAGTTAAAATCAATACAGATGAAAACCCAAATGTTGCTAGCCAGTATGGTATTCGTAGTATCCCCACTTTGATGATTTTTAAAGACGGGCAAAAGGTTGATATGGTAGTTGGTGCAGTTCCCAAAACTACATTGGCTAATACCCTAGAAAAGTATCTTTAATTAATTATTGCGATGAACCTAGTTTTGACTAACTACGGTTCGTTACGCGATAATCCCTTAGTAATTTAGGCGTTGCATAAATGCGGGATGAATTAACGGCATTGTGTAACGCCTAAATATTTAGCTCTTCAATAGCAATGTATTGCGTTTCTAGATTTTCAATTCATGGGGTAGTTTAGCAACGCGAGATTTTTTATCTCTCAATGTTATGGTTATAGTTATTAGGGGATTAAAATAAAATCTTCTAAGTTTGGTACATCAACCCATCGAAAATTATGGTGGGATTCAGTAGCTAAATCCATTAAAAGCTGAGAATAAACACCTTCTTTTAATGATGGGATTACCGCTTCACCTTGATCTATTCCTTGTATCCATTGATCTACAACTCTCAGGAATGCAGAAATTCTGCCATCGCTGTAATTTTTGGGAAATAATAAATGCTGGGGAATTTCAATTTCAGCTACAGGTTGCCCAATTTTGCTTCCTTTAACTCGGAAACCGTGAATATAATCTTTTTGGTTTTCACTTTCTAAAATTAAAGTTCCTGCATCTCCATATACTTCCAAGGAGTGGGGACGTGGTGCATGAACTACCGCACTTATTGAAACTTGGCAGGGTGTTCCATCGGCTAATTCCAACATTAACATGCAGGTGTCATCACTATCTACTACTTTTAATTCTCCAGTTTGTGGATCTGGTCTTTGGGGAATTGCCGTAGTAAAATGAGCGCTAAGTTTATTAACTGCACCAAATAACCAATTGATGTAATCGAATGCATGGGAACCTAAGGAACCTAAGACACCTCCACCCTGTGATTGCTGTGAATACCAATTCCAAGGACGAGTAGCATCAGCACGGGAAGCACCTAACCAATCAATTTTAATTAGGCGTTTTTTGCCGACATATTCCTGGGATAATAGCTGTGAGAATAATTGCCATCCAGGTACATATCGAAATTCAAAATCGACGGTGGCAATTACACCTTTTTGTTGGGCTAATTGGTAAAGTTCTTTAGCTTCTTTGACGTTTAAGGTGACAGGTTTTTCTAAAAGTAAATGTTTCCCTGCTGCTAATACTTGTTTTGCAATTTCATAGTGGAGAAATGGCGGTGTAGAAATGCTAACTGCTTGGACTTCAGGTAAGTTTAAAATATCATCTAGATTATCGCAACTGTGGGGAATCTGATTCGCAGTGGCGATTTGTTTGGCTTTGTTAATATCCCGGTGATAAACAGCGACAACTTTTGTGCGGTGGTGCGCTTGAAATCCGGGAATGTGGACTTTTTGTCCAAATCCTGTTCCAATGATGGCAATTCCAATTACACCTTGATTTGTCATGGTTGTTTATTTTTTGGTTGAATACAAATAAATAATGAGAGACGCGATGTATCTCGTCTCTACGATTGCCACGATTAAAACCTCAGAATCTCACTAGTGTAGTTTTCGGGAAGGGGTTCGATTTCCCAAACTATTCCTTCTCCAGATTCTAAAACAACTTCCACACAGAGTTGTGTAGATGTTTTTGTGGCAATATCTTCATTATCAGGGAAAGGCTGCAAATCTTCGGTTAAAAGTCGCAATTTGAAATCATTGGGAATAAATGCACCGGGAATGGTGTGGTTTAATTCAAATCTCCAAATTGTTCCTTCTTCGTCGATTTGGGGAATGATTCGCAGTTCGTAAAGTTGTCCGACAATGGTTAATTGTCGTGAAATTACTGTGATTGGTTGTGCCGTTTCTAAGCTTCTGGCTCCAGCACTACTGAAGTTCAAATTTAAACTATCCCAACCTAGTTGTTGTGCAGCTTGAGATACGCCATTTTGTAACCATTGAATCACGGAAAATTGCTCTGGTTGTCCCAATCTACGATTGTATAAATGTTGTCTCCAGCCGCTATGGGAAATTAAAGCACCCCAAATTGCAAAGGGTATTTCTAAACGAGGTGAGATGATTTCTGGGTTGCCGAGACGGTTAATTAGGTTTTCCGCTTGGGTTGTTGGTAAAGGGGGAAAGGGGTTAATTGCTGCACGGGTGGATTGCTGACAAAACTCCCGCTCCACAGCTAAAATGCTGATATCAATAGTCATATAATCAGCAGCTAAAGCGTAAGTGCGATCGCGTGAATCATAAACAGCCTGATTTTTAATTTGCGTATGAGTGCAATAACCCCAAACTCTCACAAATCCATCTTCGGGTTGAATTTCTACTCCCAAATAATAATCACCAATTAGTGAGGGGATATCTACCCATTCTTGGGGGATACGTAACTCACATAAATCCATACTTTCATGGGGAACCAAAATAATTTTTGTTCCATCTAAATCGATGGTGCTTCCATTGATGAATTCCCAAATGCTGGGTAAAGCAGTGCTATTAGAAACCTTTGCCTGAGGTGTAAATTCTTCCTGTAACCAAGGTAAGATTGCTTTCAGGCAAAGTTCATTCATATATGCTTGGTAGCGCGAATTAGCATTAGAAAATACTTGACTTTTTGTCCATGCTTGGTTCAAGGCAGTAGGTGGTATTTCTAAAATTAGATCATTTGGGGATGTGAAGGTGAGTAGGTTCATGGGGAAAGGGAGTGAGGGAGTGGGAGAGTGGGGGAAAATTAATTATTTGTATTATTAGGTATTTTGTAAAGTAGTTTTTTGTAAAATAGTATTTCAGAGAAATTAAGGGGAGAGACTATTTGAGGTTCCGTATCTTTTAGCACTATAATAAGCCTGTAACCATTCCTCCATAATCGCGTTTGTATTTTTGAGTAGGTCTGGAGTAACGGAAATATGCAGATGTTGTTGACTCCATTGAATTAAAGTTTTGAGTAAGTTTTCCCTAACTTTGGTAAGACGACGAGAAACTGTATATTGGGGAATTTCTAAGATTTTGGCAATATTTTGTTGGATTTCTCCTTCAGCATAGTAAAGTTGGAGAATTTTCTGTGCTTGGGGTTCAAGTTGATTAATCGTCTCAATTAAGATTTGCTGCATTGTTGTTAGTTGAGAATTGCGATTTTCTTGTTCTTCAGCAGCGATAATTTCAGTTAATAGTGATTCTTGTTCATTACTGGGAATATTGTCGAGAATTTCGTAAGTATCTCCACTACCTACGGTGGCATTGATAGATGTCACTGTAGGATATAAATACTGACGTGTGGCTTTTGCAGCATTTAGCAACAGATTTTCAATTTCTTGGGGAATTGCAGTCGCTTTAGTCTGGGAATTGTAACTGAGTGCGATCGCATTCCATGTAGAATCATCAGGACGGTTAAGTTTGCGGGTGGTGTTATTGGGATTTGGTGAATAGAGTAATTTGAAGCAATTCCAAGCAATCACATGGGATTCCACAGCATCAGCAGATAAACCCGCAGCTTCTAAAGCTTCAACTAGTCTTTTTTGACTAACTTTCCGTAAGATTCCCCAAGTGGTACAAATATCAATTTCGTGACGTTGACGCAGGGTTTCCCGAATTACCGTACCAAAAATTGCGCTAGCATAGCTTTTGAGAGTCGAACCTTGATTTGGATTAAAGCTTTTCAGTATCTGATTAAGTTGTGCGATCGCAATCTGAAAACAATCGGGTAGCTTATACTGGGTATTACTAAAAGTCCCCGCAGTTTTACTCGCACTCCAAAAACAAGATTCTTGCAAATAAGCACTTAAATGTCCCTTCGCTAAATCGGGAATCTCACGAGACAGCCACATTCGATACCAGTAAATCGCCCAAATATTTTCAGCACCATCTTCAGGTGACTTTGTAAGCACACCTTGCATACTGCGACGTAGTTTACCATCAACCGCCCACGACTGGAAGCGATCGCCGTCAAACTGGATAAAGCTAGAAAAGGTTTCAATAAGATTTTTGCGGGGGTGCATTACGCAAACCAACATAGAGAACAAAAAGCAAACATGCTTTTCAAAACTTTACTACAACAAACTCTGTATGCGCTGCTATTAACTGTAAAATTTTACTGCGGTGGAAAATCTGAGTCAGCATTAATAGTCGAACACAACCAAAACACCAGATTTTACTGCTCAATTGATTAGCCTGTTAGCTAAAATAATTTATGACGGCAGAAAAATCGGTGTACGTCAGGTTACAGGAGTTCACTTAAATAAATGCTTCAATAATTATGATTGTTACTTAAAGATGATCAAATCGCACCATAAACCTAAATCAAAAACTAAATCCAAAGCTTGGTTACGTGAAATAAATGATCTAATTCGCGGTGCTTGTGGTGGGTTTTTATTTGGAATTCCCCTACTCTACACGATGGAAGTTTGGTGGATTGGTTCCCAGGCAAAACCATATAAGCTACTTATTACAATTGCACTTACTTTTATTGCTGTTTATCTAATTAATCGTACTGAAGGATTTCGCAAATATAGCCGCAGTAACCGACCGTATGAAGCAGCAATTAATACTGTAGAAGCGATGGCTATTGGCATATTATGTTCTGCATTTATGATGGTGTTACTTCAGGAGGTGACTTTTGATAATTTCTTCAAAGAATCAATAGGAAAAGTGATATTTGAAGGAATGTCATTTACATTTGGCGTTGCGCTTGCAAATCAGTTTCTAGGAAACAGTGAGGATAGTTTTGATGCTAGAAATGATACTGAAAATAACAAAAAATCCCATAGCACTTCATCAGATCATTTATATGCAACCTTAAGCGATATTGGAACCACTTTAATTGGAGCCACTGTTATCGCTTCTAATATCGCTCCAACCGATGAAGTTACTATGTTAGCAGCATCAGTTTCACCTAAATCATTATTATTAATAGTGCTAACATCCTTAGTGATAACCTATAGCATAGTTTTCCAAGCAGGCTTTTCTAACCAGCAAAAACGTAGACAACAACAAGGACTTTTTCAAAGACCATCGAGCGAAACAATTATGGCATACTTAATTTCACTTCTTGCATCTGCCTTTATGCTTTGGTTTTTCCAGAAAATTGCAATATCTGACCCTTGGACAATGTGGTTAGAACAGACTTTATTATTAGGATTACCTGCAAGTATTGGTGGTGCAGCAGGAAGATTAGCCATATAACTAGTACATGAAGTCAGAAGTAAGTAGGCAGAGAGTAGCGCGTTTACCCCCCGTTGTAGCGACTGCGGAGAGAAACCTAAGAAATAAAGCCGATAAAACAGGCTTTTCACTTATTTTAAATGGTTGGTTTATTTACGCCGTGCTGTACTAGGTGGGTAGCAAAAATATTGACAAAATTTAAGTGTATGTAGGGTATGTTATGGCTTTAGCCTAACGCACCAAAATTCGGAAGATGCTCCGTTACTACTCTATGTGTCTTTCATAAATCAAATATAATTCCTATCTAAATATAGGTGTTCATAAAATTAAATTAAATTTGAAAATATAGACTATATGGCAGAAATTCAGGAACCAGAACATAATACTCAACAAGAAGTACAGCCAGTAAAACGTACTTCAGCGGAGTGGGTAACTTTCGGGATTGCATCATCTATTTTGTCGGGAATTATTGGTTTAATTATCTATATAGGTATTAATGATCAACAACGACCACCACTAATAAATATCACCCAAAAAGAAACTATTTATAGAGGTAAGGGGCAATATTATGTTCCATTTGAAATAGTAAACCAAGGTGACGAAACGGCTGAATCAGTACAAATATTAGCAGAATTAAAAATTAATAATAACATCGAAGAAACGGGAGAACAGCAAATTGATTTTCTCTCTAGTGGGGAGAAAGAGGAAGGTGCATTTATATTTACAAAAGATCCTGATCAAGGGCAATTAAAAATTAGAGTAGGTAGTTATAAATCGCCTTAAATTAAGGTAGAAGACTATTTCTACGAAGAAGATTACGCGAGGCTATTATCTGCGATAATCTAAGCCTATCTAAATCACAGTACTGTTCTATTTTACTCTATCTTGAAAATGAAATTAGAAGAAGTTATTCCCTGGGGTCGAACATTAGAAGAATATAAGTTAATGTTTAATCTGTCAGCGACAGATCTAAATGTTAAGATTCTTGGCTGTGGTGATGGTCCTGCCAGTTTTAATGCTGAAATGAGACAATTACGATATTCGGTTGTGTCTATCGATCCTATTTATAATTTTTCGGCTAAGGATATCAGACAGCGAGTTGAAGCTACTTATGAAACTGTAATTTCCCAGGTCAAACAGAATTCACACCGCTATAATTGGCAAATTTTCCGTAATGCTGATGAGTTGGGAAATGCGCGTCTAGCGGCGATGAAAAAGTTTTTGTTAGACTATGAGTTGGGTAAAAATCAAGGATATTATCTACCCCAATCTTTACCGAATCTGGATTTTGCTAATAATCAATTTGATTTGTGTTTGTGTTCTCACCTCCTCTTCCTTTATTCTGAAAAATTATCACTAGAGTTTCATATTGATGCTATTCAGGAATTGTTGCGAATATCTCGAGAAGTAAGAATTTTCCCCTTACTCAAGTTAGATTGTGAGATTTCACCTTATGTTGAAGTTGTTATTAAAAATTTTGAGCAACTTGGCTTTAATATTTTAGTTGAACCAGTTAATTACGAATTTCAAAAAGGTGGAAATAAAATGTTAAAAATTAAGCGTATTGAATAAAATTTAAAGTGTATAAATTGACTTAAACGAAGTATAAGTTTGTTTTTGACCCCAACTCGAAAACTATGCAGAAAATAAAAATTTACTCAAAACCACCAAGGACTTTTAACTGCCTTAGTTTTACTCAAAATGGTTTTTTGTCGCAGGAAGCGAGTTAGTGCGCCTGTACCAGTGCGAGAGGAAGCGATACCGGAGAACTTACAGGGATTACTCTCCCCTTCTTGCATCACTAGGGCTATTGCGGCATCATTAATATTTATCGTTCCTACTTCTATTTGTGAAGCGATTTCTGCTGCTTCAGTTTCGGAATTGGTAAATATTGCTGCACCCAAACCATAAATTGAGTCGTTTGCTAAGTTTACCGCTTCTGCAATCGTGGAAAATGGCATCACTGGCATAACTGGTGCTAAAGTTGGTTCCCTCATGATTTCCATTGAGTGGTTGACTTCAGTGAGAACAGTAGGCAAACACCACAAACCACCACCAAACTCCTCAATTCTACCACCACAGTGGACAACTGCCCCTTGTGCGATCGCGTTTTCAATTTGTGCTTCTATTTTGGTTGCTTGGGGGATGGAAATCAAAGGACCAATTTTACCGCTTTCCAATGTGGGATAAGCTAGTTGCAGACGGTTGGCTTTGGCAATTAGTTGATGATAAAACTGTTCGTAGATGCTTTCTGCTACATATATCCGTTCAATTGCAAAGCTGTTTTGCCCAGAATTAACAACTGCACCCCAAATAATCGCTGATGTTGCTAATTCTAAATCAGCCGATTCCAAAACGATCGCGGGGTCTTTTCCCCCTAATTCTAAACATACAGGAATAAATTGTTGTGCCCCAATTTCGGCGATATTTCTTCCTGTTTCTAAATCACCTGTAAAACAAATAAAATCTACATATTCCAGCAAATTGATGGTTGTTTCCTCATTCCCTTCTACGAAAGTCAAAACATCTCGCAATTTAGGAACCAGGTTTAAGGCTTTTACTAATGGTGCCATGAATCGCGGAGTAATTTCGCTGGGTTTAACAATTACCGTACAACCTGCCAGTAAAGCGGGAATTAAATCGATGACACTCAATAAAGGAAAACCCCAATAACCGATTATTCCTACCAATTCGTAGGGAACTGCCGTTTGCTGTAAGTTGATGGAAGATATTGCGGTTTTATGCTGGCTATCCTTGAGCATTTTTGGTGCAAAATTACACCAAGTATCAATTGCAGCTAGAAAAGAATTCACCTCATAAGTAGATAAATCTAATCTCCCAGTGTCTAAAATTAAAGCATCCACCAAGCTTTTTTTGCTATCTAAAAGAGCTTTTCTCCATTGTTGTAGCGCTTGAATCCGTCCATCTAAGTCAATTGAGAGCCAACGTAATCGCGCTTTCCGCAGGCGGCTACATTGCTGTGATAATAGTTTGGGCGATGGTGGTATAATTACGTAGTCATATTTGCCATTCCGAGGATTGCGAACTTCAATTGTTACAGGCATGAGGGCAGAACAGGAATTAAAGCCTTGAGGCTAGGGTCACAAAACAATTGTGAAGCAAATTGGAATAATTTCCTAGCAGCAACAAAAATAAGAAAAGAGGAAGGAAGCGCGGAGTAGGGAGAAAATTGCCAAAACAATCTCTATGGTGTGCCTGTGTAAATGGAATAATATAGGTTCAGAAGCTTGCTATGTATCACTTTTTTTCAGGAAATAAGCAATATCCTAGATTCATCTGATAAGTACGATGAGGTCTTGTAATCAATGATTTTTAGTGATGTAGTCGAGGTAATCAAAAATCTTTCTACAGAGGAAAAGCATGAAATTCAACTCTTGTTACAACAATATCTCCGCGAAGAACGCCGTGATGAGATACATGATAACTTCAAGTCGGCTCAAGTTGAACAGCATCAGGGTGAACTGAAGTTTTCCTCCAATATCAATGAACTGAGGCAACTAATTGAGGAGTGATAGTGGAAGTCAGTTTTAGTTCAACTTTCAAACGTGCTTTCAAAAAGCGGATCAAAGGTAATGCAGATCTCAAGTTGAGATTTTGGCAAAAATTAGAACAGTTTACTTTAGACCCATTTAATGCGAGCTTAAAGACACACAAACTATCAGGCAAACTCAAGGAGCTTTGGAGTTTCAGTGTAGGCTACGATGAGAGGGTAATGTCTTACTTTACGGAAGATGTAAAGGCTGTATTTGTTTGTAGATATCGGTAGCCATGACGAAGTATATTAAAGATACTAACCGATTTTGTGCAACTTTCTAAGACGGGGTAGCTGTTGGGGTAGGTGTGGGAGTTGGGGTTGGGGTAGCTGTTGAAGTTGGGGTTGGTGTAGGTGTCACAGTGGGTGTGGGGGTAGCTGTTGGTGTAACTGTTGGGGCTGGGGTAGCTGTTGGTGTCTCCGTAGGGACAATATTGGTGGCACTAATACTCAGAGTGTAGTTGAGGCTACTAGCGGCTGAAGACGTAACCACAAACTCGTAAAAGCCACTTTCTGGTAGTACCAAAGATAAACTACGTTTAGGGGAGTCTTCTAAAAAAATCACTTTGCCACTAGGTGAATATGCCGAGAATAATATCTTGTTAGCTGCATCTAGATTGGCTTCAACTCTTTGTCCTTTGACTAGTTCAATGATAAAAACTTTGCCTTCACCTGGTTTGAGGGTACCAGTATCTTTACTGCTGCTAGCACCTGAGTCAAAAATAATCTTTTTGAAGCTAGAACCTGATAGGATAGCGTTAAGTTTGTCATTGGTATAGCCTAACCAAACTTGACCGATGGGTTTGTTGATGAAGTCTTTGCCTCGTTGTTCAGGAAATTGTTGGAAGAATGCCCCATCAGCTAAGTCGTATAGTGAACGACTACCAACGTTGATTTGGTTAACTTGAGTTTTCCAGCGATCGCGTTCGCTGCTAACATAGCTACCTAAGCGACGACGAGAATTATTACTCATGGGTGCAATTTTTTCTAGTATTTCGGCTGCAATTCCATCCCATTTTGCCCGTGATGCTTCGTCTGCTGGACTATCTGTTAATGTTTTCCCTCTTAAACTGGGGTTTCTATCGCCAAATACTTGATTTACCAGGTTAATATAAAAACTATTATCAATTCCTAATTCTTGACGACGATTTTTTAATTTTTCTTTCCTAGCCTTTTCTTCTGGTGAATAATTTGCTAAAGGATCTGTAGGTTGGCTAATACTAGGGGTAGATGTGGGTTCGTCGCTAATATTCCCCCTATTACCCCCTAATTTACTTGCACCCCAAATTCCTATACCTGCGGTGCTTGCGGCAACTAACATAATTACAGCTACCTTTCCCGGAGTCCACCAAGATTCTTGGGGAGGGTTGATGATGGGTTCTTGGGGAGTAGGGCGATTTGGTGGTGCAATGGGGATGGTAGGATTGTTTGTGATTGGTGGTTGTTGAGTTGCCTGATAATTAGGTTGATTATAGTTAGGTTGGTTATGGTTGGGTTGACTATAGTTGGGTTGACTATAGTTGGGTTGACTATAGTTGGGTTGACTATTGAGTGCTTGGAAAACTTGGGCTACATTTTGAAAGCGATCGCGTGGCGTTGGTGCTAGCATTTTATCTAGGACATACCCAAATTCTGGACTCAGATTTACCTCTCGTCGCCACTGCCAAGTTAAACTATGGCTATCAATTAACTCTTGAGGTTGTCTACCTGTAAGCAAAACTAGTAATGTGGCAGCTAAAGCATATAAATCACTGTGGGGTTCCACTAAACCCATTTGCATCTGTTCTGGAGGTGCATAACCAATTTTACCTAGGAGTGTGGCAGGGGCAGAAACGGCTTCTTGTTGGTAGTATTGGGAAGCAACAGCTGCAACTACTTGTTTAACACCACCAAAATCGATCAATACTGGTAGTTGATCGGAACTGCGAAAAATTAAGTTATCTGGGGAAATGTCACGGTGAATGACTCCCATGGAATGAATATATTGCAGAACAGGTAAAAGCTGTTGTAAAAGCTGACGTACTTCAGCTTCGGTAAACCGTATTCCCTGAGTAAGCTTAGTATCTAGTAAAGTACGGTAAGTTGGTCCTTCGACAAAATCTTGGATAATAAATAGATATTCTTTTCCACCAAATTTGTTACGTAGAAGTTCGCGGAAGCGGGGAATTTGGGGATGTTGAAGTTTGTAAAGAACCGCTGCTTCCCGCTGAAATAGTTCCTCGGCTTTTTGGATAACGTAAGCTGTTTGAACTTGGGGTGCAAATTCTTTAATTACACAAAGTTCACGGAAACGGTTAATATCTTCGGCAATGTAAGTCCGACCGAAACCACCTTTACCTAAATGGCGGACAATATAATAGCGATCGCCTAACGTTACCCCAGGTTCTATAGTTTGGGTAACTATGGGTTCAATTTTTTCACCACAAGTGAGACAAAAAGCGCTACCCGCTGGGTTTTCATGTCCTTTGGAACAATAAATAGAAGTCATAATAAATTTTAAAATACAAATAAAATATAAACAAAATATAAGTTATTGACACCTCATTCAGATCCCCAGCTTCCTCAAGAAGTCGGGGATCTAGGATTCTAAAACTCTACAACTATTTGCTTTCTGCTTCCAGCTTACTCACTTTATCAGATGCGATCGCATACCAAATCTGAGCATAGGTCTTTTGATCGAGTTTTCCACGTCGTTGCCCAGGAAACAAGTTATCAAATTCACGATTAGTATCTTTATCTAGCTGTCTAATACTATATTTACCCAATTTGCCTGTATTTGCTTTTTCTTCCCAAATTTCGTAATCTCTTGCACCAAATCTACCTAACTTTTGACGCGATTCATCACTGAGATTTGCTTGTTCTATTTTTTTCAGGATATCATCTCCGACACTGACCCATTCTTGCCGCAAAGCTCTATCTTCGTCACTTCCAGTTAAAGCACGTCCTTGGAGATCAGGATTTTCACTATGAAAAGTACTATTGACTATGTTGTTAAAGAAACCTTCCGGAACTGCCAACTGTTGACGACGGGTAAGAATATTATTACCGCTATTAGTAGTTTTACTTTTAGTTTCTTCCTGAGATTTTTCACCACCTGGGAAACTAGGTAGCGAGACAGTAGGAAGTTGGGGTAAAGAAATTGAAGAAACTCCCTGCACCACCGCACCACCTAATGCCCAAATTCCCCCAATAGTTAAAACTACAGCACTTGTCCCCAGCAAACTCACAGCAAAGGGACGCATCCACATTGGCATTGGTAAAGCTGCCACAGCTATTTGAGTTCGATTGTGAAACCTACTTGCCAAACCATTAGCACGGAGATTTATACCTGGTGCAGCCAACATCGTTTTAATCTTAGTAATGTTGGGATTTGTGGTGGTTTTTGCTGGAGTTGGAGAACCTTGTAAATCTTTAATAACAACCTCTGCATTCAAATAGCGATCGCTTGGTTTGTATGAGAGCATTTTTTTGAGGACATTTTCCAAATTTTTACTAACTTTAATTTGGTTTCCCCATCTCCAAGTTCCTTGGAAACTATCATACAAATCCTGTGGTTCCTTTCCAGTCAACAATACCAAACTTGTCACCGCCAAAGAATACAAATCACTACTAGGAAAAGCCTTTCCTTGACGTAATTGTTCCTCCGGTGCATAACCCTTTTTCCCCAACAAAGTCCGATTTGCAGGCATTTGGGTAGTCATCCAGAAACCCTGAGAAGCAGGTAACTGTTTCACCCCACCAAAATCAATCAACACAGGTACATTATCCCCATCTCGGAGCATCAAATTATCGGGAGAAATATCTCGGTGTACCACATCCTGAGAATGGATATAACCCAACACCGGGAGAATATCCCGCAATAACTTGACAATTTCTTCCTCAGAAAAGCCCTTTCCCTGTCGCTTTTCCAATAAATCCCATAAATTCTCACCCGCAACAAAATCCTGCACCAAAAAGAAAAAATCGTGACTTCCCAACTTTGCCTGCAATGAAGTGTGGAAACGCGGAATTTGGGGATGCTGCAACTTTTGCAAAACCTTTGCTTCCCTATCAAACAACTCCTTCGCTTTCTTCAAATCTTCCGGCTTTTCAACCTGGGGAGCAAATTCCTTTAACACGCAGTTTTGCCGCGTCGTGGAATCCTCCGCTAAATAGGTACGTCCAAACCCACCCTGTCCCAATAGACGGATAATACGATAACGATTACTAATTATTTCCCCTTCAGGAAGGGGTAACGGTTCACCACATTGAGTACAAAAGCGATTACCGGAAGGATTTACGTGTTGTTTACTGCAATAAACGTCCATGACACAGGGTTCTGTTAGGGGATTTTTATTAATGGTTACATTGTTATAAGCGATAATTACGGAAAATTTGTTTAAAAGTACGGGGTTGGGGAATAAAAAACTCGAAAATATTTGTGTGTACACCGTAGCCCTTTCTTCAGTCATGCACCAATCACTGATTGATGACACTTGCGTAAGTAATATTCAAAAACACGAATAATCATGATATATCTAATTTTAGTTCTGCGTATTTACCGTTGCTACATATTAGATAATGAACACAATGAAATTATTTTTGTCAAGCACTTTTTTCTGCAATTTCATATTATTTAATAGCATTGCTGCACAAGCACAAATTATACCTGATAGTACCCTGGGAAACGAATCTTCGCAAGTTAATCCCAATGTGTTAATTAAGGGTGCTAACGCAGACCAAATCAATGGTGGTGCAACGCGGGGAAGTAACCTTTTTCATAGTTTTAGCGAGTTTAATATTAGTGATGGGCAAAGAGTGTATTTTGCCAATCCCTCTGGAGTATTAAATATTTTGACGCGGGTGACAGGGAACAATTCATCAAGTATTTTCGGGACTTTGGGTGTAGATGGAAATGCCAATTTGTTTTTGATGAATCCCAATGGGATTTTGTTTGGAGCGAATGCAAAGTTAGATGTGCAAGGCAGTTTTGTCGGGACAACAGCCAATGGAGTCTTATTTGGGAATCAACAATTGTTTAGTACCACAAATCCCCAAGCCCCTTCATTACTGGTGGTGAGTGTACCTTTGGGGTTGCAGTATGGCAACAATCCGGAGGCGATTCAAGTCCAGGGAGCAAGTTTACAGGTTCCTAATGGTCAGACTTTAACCTTGGCGGGTGGGACTGTAAATGTTGATGGTGGGCAGTTACTAGCACCTGGAGGACGAGTTGAATTAGGAGCTGTTTCAGCATCAGGGACGGTTAGCTTGAATAGCGATCGCAGTTTGAGTTTTCCTGATAATGTAGCAAGAGATGATGTGGCAATCAGGAATGATGCGATCGTGAATGTTCGTGCTGGTGGAGGCGGCAGCATTGCCATTACTGCACGTAACTTCACGGGAACAGGAGCAGGAACAAGACTTCGTGCAGGTATTGCAACAGACTCAGGATCTGTGAATGCTCAAGCAGGAGACATTGACATCAACACTACAGGAGCTATTAACCTTGATGAGAGCACTGTTGAAAATATAGTTGGCGATATAGGTAATGTTGGCGGCATAGGTAATGCTGGCGATATTAACATCACTGCAAGCAATGTCTCCCTCACCAATGGGGCATACTTTGACACAACTATTTATGGTCAAGGCAATGCAGGAAATATTGCTATTACAGCGAAAGATGCAGTGTCCTTTGACGGTAAAGGCACTTACGAAAGTGGTGCTTATAGCTGGGTAAATACTGGAGCAATAGGTAAAGGCGGTGACATTAGTATCACTTCAGGCTCCCTTGAACTTACCAATGGCGCTCGACTTTCTGCCTCAACTTTTGGAAAGGGGAATGCGGGGAGTGTGAAAATCACAGCCACAGATGCTGTTTCCCTTACAGGTAATGCCAGCATCTTCAGCGCAGTGGAAGCAGGGGGTGTGGGTGAGGGTGGCAATATCGACATTGATGCAGCTAGTTTATCCCTCACTGATGGCGCTCAACTGCTAACTATTACCCGTGGTGCATCTGCTACCCAACCTCCAGGGAAGGGTGATGCGGGGAATGTGAATGTGAAGGTTTCTGGATTAGTTGATATCGCTGGTGTCAGAAATGGATTATCCAGTGCTATTTTCAGTAGTGTAGAAACAGGTACGGAAGGGAATGGGGGGAATATTGCAATTGGTGCAGGTTCCTTCCAACTGCGAGATGGTGCTGGACTTTCTGCCTCAACCTTTGGAGAAGGGAATGCGGGGAGTGTGAAAATCACAGCTACAGATGCTGTTTCCCTTACAGGTGCCTACATCTTCAGCACAGTGGAAGCAGGGGGTGTGGGTAAGGGTGGTGATATCGACATTGATGCAGCAAGTTTATCCCTCATTGATGGCGCTCAACTGCTAACTATTACCCGTCGTGCATCTGATACTCAACCCCCAGGGAAGGGTGATGCGGGGAATGTGAATGTGAAGGTTTCTGGGGTAGTGGATATTGCTGGGAAGAAAGATACTTTTCCCAGTGGGATTTTCAGTACTGTAGGTATAGGTGCGGAAGGGAATGGGGGGAATATTACCATTGGTGCAGGCTCCTTCCAACTACGAGATGGCGCTCAACTTGCTGCCTCAACCTTTGGAGAAGGGAATGCGGGGAGTGTGAAAATCACAGCTACAGATGCTATTTCCCTTACAGATGGTGACATCTTCAGTAATATTGGAAGAGGAGGTGTGGGCAGTAGTGGAGGTATAAACATCCGAGGAAGTTCTCTCTCCCTAACTGATGGTGCTCAACTCCAAAGTGGAATCAGTGGATCAAACACTGAGGAAATAGGTGGACAAGGTAATAGTGGAAATATTGATATTAATGTTACTGGTGCAGTAAACATCTCTGGAAGAAAAGGTGGAAGTGGAAATCCTAGCGCAATTTTCACTGATGTGGAAAATGGAGCAAGAGGTAACGGGGGAAATATTAATATTTCTAGTGGTTCGTTTTTCCTCAGTGATGGTGCTCAACTTGTTGCTAGTACTGCTGGAAAAGGTTTGGAGTCACCTAACAGCCAGGCAGGAAATGTGGTACTCACCGCTACAGATGCTATTTTCCTTACAGGTGCTAACATCTTCAGCACAGTACGAGCAGGGGGTGTGGGTAAAGGTGGGAATATCGACATCAATGCAGCTAGTTTATCCCTCACTGATGGCGCTCAACTGCTAACTATTACCCGTGGTGCATCTGATACTCAACCCCCAGGGAAGGGTGATGCGGGGAATGTAAATGTGAAGGTTTCTGGGGTAGTGGATATTGCTGGTGTCAAAAATGGATTTTCCAGTGCTATTTTCAGTAATGTAGGAACAGGTGCCGAAGGGAATGGGGGTAATATTACCATTGGTGCAGGCTCTTTCCAACTGCGAGATGGTGCTCAACTTACTGCCTCAACCTTTGGACAGGGGAATGCGGGGAGTGTGAAAATCACTGCCACAGATGCTGTTTCCCTTACAGATGCCAAGATATTCAGTAATATTGGAAGAGGAGGTGTGGGCAGTAGTGGAGGTATAAACATCCGAGGAAGTTCTCTCTCCCTAACTGATGGTGCTCAACTCCAAAGTGGAATCAATGGATCAAACGCTGAGGAACCAGGTGGACAAGGTAATAGTGGAAATATTGATATTAATGTTACTGGTGCTGTAACTATCTCTGGAACTAACGGCAAACTTCCTAGTGCAATTTTCACCGATGTGGAAGAGGGAGCAAGAGGTAATGGGGGAAATATTAATATTTCTAGTGGTTCATTTTTCCTCAGTGATGGTGCTCGACTTGTTGCTAGTACTGCTGGAAAAGGTTTGGAGTCACCTTACAGTCAGGCTGGAAATATTACAGTTACTACAAAAGATGCTGTTTCTCTTACAGATGCCGATATCTTCAGCACAGTACGAGCAGGGGGTGTGGGTAAGGGTGGCAATATCGACATCAATGCAGCTAGTTTATCCCTTACTGATGAAGCTGAACTTAATACCTCAACCCGTGGACAGGGGAATGCGGGGAGTGTGAAAATCACAGCTACAGATGCTGTTTCCCTTACAGGTGCCTACATCTTCAGCACAGTGGAAGCAGGGGGTGTGGGTAAAGGTGGTAATATCGACATCGATGCAGCTAGCTTATCCCTCACTGATGGCGCTCAACTGCTAACTATTACCCGTGGTGCATCTGATACCCAACCTCCAGGGAAGGGTGATGCGGGGAATGTGAATGTGAAGGTTTCTGGGGTAGTTGATATTGCTGGTGTCAAAAATGGATTATCCAGTGCTATTTTCAGTCGTGTACAACCAGGTACGGAAGGAAATGGGGGGAATATTACGATCAATTCCAATTCATTCAAGGTGAGAGATGGTGCTTTATTAGATGCAGGCACCTTCAATAATAATCGGGGTGGTGATATAACCATCACTGCAAATGTGGTGGAAGCACTTAATGGTGGACAACTGACTACAACTACATCCGGCAATGGAAGTGCGGGTAAAATTACAGTTAACGCCAAAGACAGGGTGACAATCAGTGCAAACGATCCTAACTATAATGATAGGCTAGCTAATTTTCCAAATCGCATCGGCAATATCGGCGCTAACAGTGGCTTTTTCGTTAGTTCCACTGGTGCGGGTGTTACGGGTGACATCGAAGTCAATTCACCGAGAATCACTTTGGATAACCAAGGTAAACTCAACGCTGAATCCGCATCAGGTAACGGTGGTAACATCAACCTCAACAGTGATGTACTGCTACTACGTCGCGGTGGTGAAATCTCAGCAACAGCAGGTACGGCACAATCTGGTGGCGATGGCGGTAACATTAATCTCAACACAAAATTTATCGTTGCTGTACCCAAGGAAAACAGCGATATCTTAGCCAATGCTTTCACGGGTACTGGTGGTAATATCAACATCCAAGCCCAAAACCTCTTTGGTATCGAAGCACGTCCCAAACCCACAGAACAAAGCGACATTACTGCAAGTTCCGAACGTGGTTTACAAGGGCAAATTTCCATCCGCAAACCTGATGTAGATTCCAATCGAGTTTTAATACAGTCACCTGAAGCCTTCAAAGATAAAAGCGATGAAATAGATCAACTTTGCGGTAGAGGTAAAAAGCCTTTAGGTGAGTTTATTATCACTGGAAAGCAAGGTACTTTACCAACTAATCCGGTTATTAACTTGATGCAGGGTGGAGCCGATTTTAGTGAACTTGCTACATTGAATGAAACTAATTTTACTGAAAAAGTTAATTCAATTCCAGATAGGTTGATGGTACAAAAAACCACACCCAACAGGATTGTGGAGGCTCAAGCTATAGTTCGGGATGCCGATGGAACTTTACACTTAGTAGCGGAAGCACCAAGTGTGACACCAAATTCTCGTCCTGCGGTATCTGCTTGTGCTGATGTTGGGAGTAATTGATTCAGCTAAATCTCCCAGAACCCCACCCCCTGCCCCCTGCCCCGCTTGCGGGGAGGGGGAACTAAATTCTTTTCTTTTTCCCTCTCCGCAAGCGGGGAGGGTTAGGGTGGGGTTGTTGATTTTAACTTAGTTTAAATTTGGACGTTGCCCAATCCAAGGATTTGCAGCTTCAAGTTGTGCTGCTAACTTGATAATAGTGGCTTCATCTGCGGGTTTCCCAATTAGTTGCACACCCATGGGTAAACCTTGATAATCGAATCCTACCGGAAGTGCGATCGCTGGTTGTCCTGTAGCATTGATTAATGGGCATGGTGCAATCCATTGAATAATATTTTGGAAGGTATCTTCGGGACTCAGATGTGACCATTCACCCACCCGAATGGGAGGATGTAAATAAACTGGTAAGACTAAAACATCAAAGTCTGCATAATACGTTAGTATCTTCCGGGTAAATATTTGTATTTGGGAAACTGCAATCACATAGTCGCTAGCTGTATGTTTTTTGGATATTAACCAACGGTTGAGGGGTTGGAGTGCTTCTATGGGGATTCCTGATGCTGCTAATCCTGATTGCCAAACAATTTGAAATGGTTCAATTAATGCTGTAATGTCGGGAATTTTTTCTTCGATTTCATGTCCCATTTCCGCCAATAGTTTAACGGTTTTGGCTACAGCTTCCTGACAGATGGAATCTGCGTTACCAATTGGGTGAATTTTAGTGGCATAGGCAATCCGTAATTTTTCGGAATGTTGGCGACTATGTTCCAAAAATGATACTTCTGGTTTTGGCAACCAATGGGAGTCCCCAATTACTGATCCAGACATAATATCTAACAAAGAAGCCGCATCAGCAACTGTTCTGCCTATCGAACCATTAGTGGCTATCCCACTAAAGCGATCGCCTGCGGGAGCGCATGATACTCTTCCCCGTGATGGTTTAATACCAACAACCCCACAACAAGCCACAGGACCGCGAATCGAACCACCACCATCTGATCCTTGAGCAATGGGGGATAATCCAGCAGCTACCGCTGCGGCTGCACCTCCACTGGAACCACCGGAAGTATATTCTAGGTTCCAGGGATTTCGAGATGGAGGAAAACAGGTAGGTTCTGTGTAAGGAAAAGAACCTAGTTCTGAGGTGGCAGTTTTCCCAAGAATAGTAAATCCGGCGTGGCGAATCTTAGTAATAATTATATCTTCGTAATTAGGAATATTATTTAGTAATGCTGGTGTTCCGTATGTGCAGGGAATATTTAATACTGGATTTAAATCTTTAATGGAAATAGGAACACCAAAAAATGGCGGTAATTCAAAGCTATCTTTAACTAGTTGTTCAGTCTTGATTTTGGCATCAGCGATCGCCTGTTCACCACAAACGGTAAAATAACTTCCTAACTGGGGATTTAAGCGCTGAATTCTTTCTAAGTAAATTTCCACCAATTCTAATGGTGATATTTGCCGCTGACTAATTAATTGTGCTTGCTTGAGTGCTGGGGTAAAGGCTAAATCGATTGAATTCATTTCAATAAGGGTGTACGGGTACATGGGGTTGAGAATTTAACCCGTGTTTATGCTAGGTTATCAGTCGCAATCGAGTCATAGATTCTCAGCAACTTTAGCTCAAAATATACGTGAATTTATACAGAAACTATATCTTAGTGCAATTGTTCCGATATTTGTGTCTATATTTGCTGTTAACGCGATAAATAGTTCCAGTTACTCTAAAGTAAATATTAGTTATTCTGCTGTTACTGGCTAATTGCTCAATGGTTATCGGCAGAAAAGACCGATTTTGTCTATACATTCACCGATTGCAACCCTACTACCCGTAGCATCTGTATTGATAAAATCTCAACTCCGCTCTGTTTTAGTTGATTTCTGATAACTGCTAATCTTCTTATGAGTGATATTCTCAGAATTGTCCTAATTGATCAAGACCCCATTTTTCGCTTGGGTTTGCAGGTATCGTTGGCAAAAATCCCAAGCTTACAAGTTGTGGGGGAAACTGAGACAATTATGGCTGCTTTACCGTTGCTAACAGAGTTAAAGTCGCTGTCGGTGGATTTGTTGATTCTAGAATTTGCCAATGGTGATCGAAATTTAGCATCTTTGCAGCATTTACAAGCTGAATATCCCAGTTTAGCTATATTAATCTTGACTTCAGTTCAAGATTGGGCTTTTCGTGAAACTGTCAGAAAAATGGGAGTAAATGGATATTGCCACAAGGGGATACCTATTTCTGAGTTGGTGATGGTGATTGAGAATATTGCTACTGGGGGCGAATTTTGGGAAGAAACTACACAAGATGCTTCTCCACGTCAACTTGGTTTGTCTGGAAAAATTAATCAGCGATTTTCTCATCTGCGATTATCGGGAAATAACCAAATCAGTACCAATCTACAACAAGTGCGATCGCATTTGCGTTCCCCTGGGCTAAATATCTGGGAAAAGGCTATCCTAGCTGGTAAGCAACGGGAATTGTTAGCAGCACGTTGGGTGATTAATCATCTACTGCCATCATTGCCAACGGAAACTAGTTTACAAATTTCCCCCACTAAGGAGACAAGTAACTATTCGCAGTTACAACCAGTTACTAGTTCGGTAGCTTTTAACAGTTTACGTGGTGTTCAATCAGTTTTATTTGCAGAATGTATTACTCAGCTACAATCATCCTTAGAAAATATTAGCGCTACACCTTTAGAAATTGATATTTTACGGGTTGATAAAAAAACTGAACTGCTAAATCTAGTTTTACAGAAATTTGCCCAGATAGTTGATGAGTTAAGGATTTCTCAGTTGGGTATAACTCAAGTAGCTGAAATCAAAGAAAGAATTATATTAGATTTGTGGCAAATCACCATTAGGGATTTTTTTGGCAAATTTTCCCGGATAGAAGTTGGTAATGATTCGGTGGAAATTGTAACTCTACTTTTACAAGATGCAGAAATAGTCAAATCCCAAATTTTACGCCAAATTCCCCTATTTGATGAATTAATCATATATCTGATGTTTCCTGGTGATATATGTATAGAGAATACATTTTATCCAATTCATAGCCTTGAAGCAAAATCCTATGCTTTGAATATTTTAGAAAATCTCTTGATTCAAATTGGAAATGCTACGATTCAACCACTATTAAATCGATTAGCAGATTCGGAATATATTAAACAAAGTTTTTATCATCATCACTTCATTTCCACTAGGGAAATTGAACGCTTCAGAAATGATCTTTCTTGGAAATATCGTTGGCAAAACTACGTTACCGAAGCTCAAGCAATTTTTGAAAGTCGTTATGAATTATTTGTAATTACACCCAGGGGAATTGCTAAAACTTCTATTTATACTTCTCGTCAACAAGAATTAACCCAACTCACAGGTATTCCCCTAACGGTGACATTACTACTGGAATTCCGGGACGCGATCGCACCACGGCTCAAAGCCTTGGTATCATTACTAGGTAATACAATTATTTTCGTCCTCACCAAAATTGTTGGTCGGGGAATTGGTCTGATTGGTCGTGGTATTCTTCAAGGTATGGGTAATGTTAGTTTTCCTGATAAAAAAAGTAAGGGTGATTCCAAATTTTGATTAAAATTAACCCACAACCAAAAAGTTTGTTTTATGAGCTTTATTCCTTAGGTTCCTCTCCGCAGTCGCTACAACGGGGCGGCACGTTTGCGGGTTCATCCGACTCCGCAAAGCTGCCTTGGGAACCACCGCAACGCGCTGCTCTCTGCCTATTTACTTCTGCCTTCTTGTACTAGGGAACGAAATACGCGATCGCTTAGGGAAATGTTCAATCCCGCAGTTTTCCCAGAGGTAATAGATTAAGATGTGGTACAAACTCAGAAAGCAAAACTGTGCTTACAAGTTCTGCTTTCAGATGCTTAAACCTGAATTAGATTTAGAAGGGCGAACGATGGGGCTCGAACCCACGAATGGTGGTACCACAAACCACTGCCTTAACCACTTGGCTACGCTCGCCATAGAATCATGTTTATTAGTATAACAGATATATTCTAATTAGTCTAGAATTGTTTTTTACGGAATAGACTCAGACAATTTGAAGTCTAATAAGTACTGCTAATCTCAATCAGCTAAAATGAAAGTCTCAACTATCATTACCAGTATCGGCATCATCGGATTATCCTTGTTGGGGGTGGCAATGTTCAAAACTAACCCTGTTGAATCGCAATATCAGGATTATGCAGTATCTCAAATTAGCGATTATGCCAAGAAAAACGGTTGTAATAAGGCACCTGGCTTTATAGAAAGGTTGACAAAAATCAAAATAGCTGTTAAGTGTGATGAAATTATCAACAATGCCAAGCCTCAGATTGAAGATGCGATCGCAGCCACCACACAACGACAAGATTTTATATTTTTCAGCATCTACCGCACAGAGTTTCAATTCAGTTCCTTGATTCCCGCACTCCCTTCATATAAATTTGAAAGTGTCGGCGCTTTTAACAACTTCTACACATACAGCGCCGAAAAACAGTAATCAGATAAGTTGCTACGCCGCTAAATCCCATAAGTTCATTGACACTACCCCTGTTAAGGTGAATATTTGTACTGACGATTTATAAGGGTTTCAGCATCGCATCCATTAAAAATTGAAGGCAAAAAATAATGCTTGCGTTAAAAATCTAGGTTCTGTGATTAGAGGTAGAACGTAAGAATGAGACTTCTGGCTAGTACATTATTGGTACACCTTAACAGGGGTAATTCTTTTGATATACCTTAATTTCCGCGCTTTTAGCCTCTAGCTAAAGCTAACGCAGTCCGCACAGCAGCATCAGCATTAACGAACCCGTATCCATAATATTGATCGTATCCTTGCTCACCCAAATCATACGCTGTTTCCGCCAAAATAGCCTTAATCTCACTTGCTGAAAGATTAGGATTAGCACTCCAAACTAATGACGCAATTCCCGAAACCATCGGTGTAGATGCAGACGTACCATTAAATTTATTATCGTAGTTAAAGTTATAAGTACCCGATGTGTTCCGTTCGGCATTTCCAGCAATAAATTCAGTAGGTGCCATTAAAGTCAATGGTCGTAAACCTGCATTGATATCTGCCTGACTCGCATAGTTTGAACCCCACCAGTTTTCATAGTAAGCCCTGTCTCCAGGGTTTTTGGCATTTCGATACCAATCTGTCAATCCCCACGAGGAACCTACGGAAATAACATTACTGTATGATTGGGCAAATGAACCAGGACTGGAAATACTATCTTTGTTGTCATTCCCAGCCGCAAATACAAAGAGAACATCTTGATTACTAGCAATAATGTTTTGTAGTTCTTTGGATGAACCACCAACCAAACTAAAATTAATAACTAAACGCCTACCTAGACTAACTGCCTTATCAATAATTGATTGTGTAGCCGAAGCAAGATCATAATCTCCGTTATCACCACCAAGAACATCCACCATGTAACTATCAGATGACCAGTTGATACCCGCAATACCTTGTTGATTATTACCTCTAGCCGCAATAGTACTCTGAACTAAAGTTCCGTGGGAATAGCTTGAGGATTCATCTAAATAGTTATTGCCATTAAAGAAAGTTCTACGTAAATCGGGGTGGATATTACCATTACTATCAGTTCCTAAGCCGGAATCTTCAATCCCAATTAATACCTTATCTGCCGAACCAGTGGTAAATCGCCACGCATTATGAACACCTGTGATGTGCAAGTTCCACTGCTGATTAAATGCTTCATCGTTTGGTACTACTACAGGTGTGATGTTGTTATCGGGAACTTGTTGAGTTAAATCATAGGTGACACCACCAGCAAATTCAATTTTCTCAATCCCTTCAAAGAGTATTCGCCTACCATCGCCGCCGTTAAGTCTAATCTCATCGAATAACCGACTCTTATTACCTGGGTTAGCAACAACACCCCCTCCACTAGCTGTTGCCCAATCAAAAGTAACTTGATTCCTAAATACACCCGCATCTTTGAGGTTAAGAACATCCCGTTTGCCACTACCAAAATCAACGTTGCCATTACCTGATATGAAGGTAATCTGACTATTGCGTTGATAGGTGAAGATATCAGCCCGCAAAGTTCCTTTTTCCCAACGAGAACTACCGCCACTAGTGGATATGGGAATAGATTCGTTAGATGTTGCCGAGACTGTGAGTTTGTAGTTGGTTTCGGCTCCACCGTAAGCATAGACTTGAATATAATAGGTTCCGAAATCAAGATTCGGTAGTGCAATTGTTTCTGCCGAAGTACCACCTAGACGTGATTCTTTAATGACCTCTCCTGAGTCAATAATACCATTGCCATTTCCATCTTTTACTAACTGGACATCTGCATCGGCACTGAGTTCATCAAGGTGAAGATTGAAACTACTGCTACTACTTAAGCTGAATCGATAAAAATCCTGTTTTTGCAGCCTATCCACCCGATCAGTAAAAAGGCTATTTGATGACAATAAATTTATATCTGTAGCTGTACTCAGAGAACCACCAGGAGTAGTAGGCATCTTTATAAAGTTTATAAAATTTTTAGAGTTTTACATATTTTTATGAAAGTCGATCATCTCTGTTTTTGGGGATAAATACCAAAAATTGTCACAAATTTTACATAAAAAATATACTGGGTTTATTTTAACTTTAACTTGAGCCAAAACACGATGAGTGTTTTTGCTTACTACTACTAAAGAATAGTATATAAAAACACAATAGAATTAGATTTATATTTATTTATTGAATTTTATCTAGCAAGTAGACTAAACTAACCATGCGAATGCAATCAAGAAATGGTTCGCTAAAGCGATAAACCAATGGTTCGCTAAGAGCGTAGCTTGCTTATTTGCTTCGGAGTACGCTCCTTTCAACAAACTAGTGGTGCTTCGCCTATGTTGGGTTTAATCGAAAATTTCAATCCCTGGCTGACCGGAATTATTCTGAATGCTTTTTTGTTGAGTATTGCCTGGTTTTTACCAAAAAAACTATTAACCCCGGCAGGATTTTTTCATGCTTGGTTGCTGGGTGTATTAATCTGGGGAACCCTCGGCTGGCAAGGTTATGTAGTCGTAATGTTTTATTTCCTCGTCGGTTCTTCTGTCACCCGCATTGGCATGGCACAAAAAGAAGCTGAAGGCATCGCCGAAAAACGTTCAGGTGCCAGAGGACCAGAAAATGTCTGGGGTTCAGCTTTAATCGGGGCATTGTGTGCCGTTGGTGCAGGTTTAGTCAGTTATCAAATTTTGCCCAACTCCATAGCCAAATCTCTATTTTTGCTAGGCTATGTCGCTAGTTTTAGTACCAAGCTTTCCGATACCTGTGCAAGTGAAATTGGCAAAGCCTACGGAAAAAGAACATTTTTAATTACCACTTTACAACCCGTACCCCGTGGCACCGAAGGTGCAGTTAGTTTGGAGGGTACAATTGCTGGTATCGGGGCATCGTTACTACAGGCACTAGTCGGTTGGGGTGTTGGTTTAATTGATGGCTTTGGGTTATTGTGGTGCATTCTGGCTGCATTTGTTGCCACTAATTTGGAAAGTGTAATTGGGGCAACATTACAATCAAAATATAATTGGTTAACTAATGAACTAGTGAATGTGATCAACACCTTGATTGGGGCTGTGGCTGCTGTTCTGTTTAGCTATATCTGGGTAAGTGTAATTGCTTAATTTATACATTATCTAATTGAGTGCGGTTGTCGTTTCTACTCATAAGCACTTAGGATTGCTACAGCTTTTTCGCTTATAGAGCGATAGTAAGGCGATTTGATTAGAAACAATAGTATAATTTTTAAACGTATTTTTACGTACTTAAAATCTATGGAGTCTTCATCTTTTTTGACAGTCGATGATCAACCTGTTTCCATTGCTGAAGCGGTCAAGTACCTGCAAGCAGGGGGAAAACTGGGGCAATATATCGGCGATATTTTACGTCAGTATGTAATTGAACAAGAAATTACGCAACGGGAAGATGTGGCAGTCAGTTCTGCTGTAACTGAACAAGCAATTATTGATTTTCGTTTAAAAAACCAACTCACAGATCAAGCACGCTTTCAAGAGTGGCTGAAAACTAATGGTTTAAGTTATGACGCTTTCCATAGTTCGGTTGCTTCTGGTTTCAAACTAGAAAAGCTCAAAACTGCAATCAGTGAACCAAAACTTCAAGAATATTTTATCGAAAGAAAGATTTTCCTTGATCGAGTGGTTTTATCTCGAATTATTATTGATAGTTTAGAACTAGCAGAGGAACTGCAAGCTCAAATCCAGGAGGGAGCAAGTTTTGAACAAATAGCTAAGGAGTATTCATTAGCAGATGACCGGGTAGTAAATGGGATGATGGGACCAGTCAGTCGGGGTACCCTGCCAGATATACTAAGGGCTGCTATTGATATGGCAACTCCCGGCAGTTTGATCGGACCAATTGAATTGGAAGGACGCTATGGTTTGTTTCGAGTGGAACAATTCCTTTTAGCATCTTTAGAAGATACTCAGTTAAAACAAGCACTACAAAATGAGTTGTTTGAGAAATGGCTAGCAGAGAAGATTCAAAAGTTAACGGTCAAGCTGCAAGTAGGTTAACCACAGCAGCAGACCAAGAAGAACTACGAGAAAGGGTGCTAGCATCTATACCTTGGGATGAGGCACCATTTAGTTGCTTAAGTGCCCAAGGGCAAGATTTATTAAGAAATAACCTGGAAATACGTCGCTTTGCAATTGGCGAAAAAATCTGGTCAAAAGATATCCGAGGTTTTCAGCATTTTTTAGTGATTGGTAAAGTTCGCTTACGGGAAGAAGAAACTAGTATCCCGTTGGCAACTTTGGATGCTGGGGATTGGTTTGGAGATTTGTTGTCATCAGCAGTTGACTGTAAAGCAAATGCAGCCAGTAAAGAGGTGATTGTTGCTAGTTGGATCACTTCACTGTGGGATGAAATTTCTACCCCAGAAGTACGAGCATTTTGGGAAAGTGCTGAAAGTACTGCTATTGCATCTGACAGTCCTAGCTTTGGTAATGCTAAGGGTGTGATGGCACCAACGAGACCTGAAGTAATTGATCTGGATGGGGAATCTCCTTCCCAATCGGAGATATATGAGCGGCAATTTGCCCAGGATTCTATCCCCATAACCCCAACAACACCTGTTTCCTCCCAAAAACCCCAATTTCAAAGGGAATTACTAATCCCCTCCACATCTCAAGATTTTTCGGCTTATCCCTTTGTTGGTGGTCAAAATACTGCTGCTGCCTGTTTGACGATGGTGGCACAGCAATTGCAGAATCCGGTACAGTTGGAATTGGTGCAGCGGCAGTTGCGGGGACAAAAGCCCAAAAATTTGGTGGAAACCGCCGATAAACTGGGGTTTTTGTTACGAAGAATCCAGGTGAGTTGGGTTGAAATGCGGCAGTTGTCGTTTCCATGTCTGCTGTATTTGGGTGCTACTTCTGAGAGAGAAGGTGGTTGGGTAGTGGCATTTGCCACTAAAGGCGAGCGCTTAATTGTTGCAAACCCTTTAAATCCGGAACAGGTATGTGAAAACCTCTCCCAATTACAGTTAGCAGAAGTTTGGGATGGACAACTTTGGCAAGCGGAATTAATTAGTAAACAGGAAAAATTTAACCTGGGCTGGTTTACCCCGGCTGTTTGGAGATACAAAGGACTATTAACTGAGGTTCTAATTGCTTCCTTTACCCTGCAATTGTTGGGTTTAACCACACCTTTGATTACCCAAGTGGTAATTGATAAGGTGATGGTACAGGAGAGTTTACCCACTTTGGACGTGATGGCGATCGCGTTATTGTCTGTAGCGACTTTTGAAGCAGCATTAGGGATTCTTAGACTATTTATTTTTACACATACTGCCCGTCGTCTCGATTTAAGTTTGTCGGCACAGTTATTCCGTCATTTGATGCGGTTGCCCCTAGCTTACTTTGAATCTCGTCGTGTTGGGGATACTGTCGCCAGAGTCCAGGAATTAGAACAAATTCGCCAATTCCTCACAGGAACAGCTTTAACTGTAGTCCTTGATAGTGTCTTTGCTGTAGTTTATCTGGCATTGATGTTCTACTACAGTATTCCCCTCACCGCCGCCGCTTTGGCTGTACTACCCCTATTCGCCATTTTAACTTTGGTGGCTACCCCCATCCTCCGCAGATGGCTGAATGAAACCTTCAACCGTAGCGCTGACAGTCAATCGTTCTTAGTAGAAACAATCACCGCAATTCACTCAGTTAAAGCACATGCAGCCGAACCCGTAGCCAGAGATCGATGGGAAGGTTTATTTGCCCGCTTTATTCGCACAGGTTTCAAAGCTTCCACCACCTCCAACATCAGTAGCAACATTGGTGACTTCCTCACCAACTTTTCCAGTTTGTTGATTCTCTGGTTTGGTGCCAAATTAGTAATCGAGCAAAAGCTAACAGTGGGACAATTGGTAGCCTTTCAAATGCTTTCAGGACGTGTAACTGGTCCGTTACTACGACTGGTGCAGTTATGGCAAAATTTACAACAGGTACTACTGTCAGTAGATAGAATTGGTGATATCCTCAACGTTGCTCCCGAAGCTGAATCTGGAACTGGTTTGGTTTTGCCACCTCTAAAAGGTCAAGTATCATTTGAACAGGTATTTTTCCGTTACAAACCTGAAAATGAACCTGTGCTACGGGGCATTTCCTTTGATGTGAAGCCAGGACAATTTATTGGCATAGTTGGACGCAGTGGTTCCGGTAAAAGCACCCTTTCCAAACTGCTACAACGTCTCTATACCATAGAATCTGGTAGGATTCTCGTTGATGGTTTTGATATCAAAAGTGCAGATTTAGCCTCCCTAAGGCAGCAAATAGCGGTTGTTCTCCAAGAAGATTTCCTTTTTAATGCTTCTATTTTAGAGAATATCACCCTCGGTAATCCCGATATCAGCGCCGAAGAAGTCGTACAAGCTGCACGTATGGCAGTAGCCCATGATTTTATCAGTCAACAGCCCCAAGGCTATGAAACCAACGTTGGGGAACGCGGTACAGCTTTATCTGGGGGACAGCGACAACGCATAGCTTTAGCTCGGTTGTTCCTTTCCAATGCACCCGTACTAGTATTGGACGAAGCCACAAGCGCACTGGATGCGGAGACAGAACAACAGGTACTGCAAAACCTGCAAAAGGTTTCCCAGGGACGCACTGTGTTCATTATCGCTCACCGTTTCGCACCCCTCAAACGTGCCGACCAAATTATCGTTATGGAACGGGGGGTAATTGCTGAACGGGGAACCCACGAAGGTTTACTCCGGGATAAAGGCTTGTATTACTCCTTGTATCAACGTCAGCAAGCTAATATTTAGCTTGAGAGCGATCGCATTTTCGTATCTGTGGGGAAAGTGCGATCGCTAAGTTGATTTCCAGAATCAAAATGACCAATTATTCCTTGATGGTACAAGCCCCTAAATTCATTTATGGAATAAATTTTAAACTTTGCTTGGTACTCGCAGAGCGAGAAGTAAACTACAAGCCCCCGGATTTATCCGTGGGCATTAATTTTGAATTGTGTTGACAGGAGAGATGATGAATTATTTGATGTGCGGTTGATTTTTTCTAAAAGCTTCTGATTTTTAGTTTCTTTATCAGATAACTGTGTGGTAAATCTATCCTTCGGGAAGCAAGCTACGTAAGTTTTCACCCATCCTAATAAATAGTGTGAACGGTTACTTTTATTATGAGTCAATCTAGAAAAATTATTCATCAAGGCAATCCAATTTTAAGCCAAAAGTCGTTACCAGTAGAAAATATTCAATCTCCGCAAATCCAAGAATTAATCAGCGAATTGATTGATACTACTTTAGCTGCAAATGGCGTGGGAATTGCAGCCCCACAAATAGCAGAATCACTACGTTTATTTATTGTTGCTTCCCGTCCAAATCCCAGATATCCAGATGCACCACTGATGGAACCCACAGCAATGATTAACCCCCACATTATTGAGCACTCACAAGAAGTAGTAAAAGGTTGGGAAGGCTGTTTAAGTGTTCCTAATATCCGGGGATTAGTTCCTAGGTATCAATGGATTAATATAGAATACACTGACATCAATGGAGAAATTCAGCAGTGTCAAATTACTGATTTTATCGCTCGAATTTTTCAACATGAATATGACCATTTGGAAGGAATTCTATTTGTTGATCGGATAGAAAGTGATGATGACTTGTTCAGTGAAGCTGAGTATCAAAAGCTGATATCTTAGCAATAATTAATTAAGTACAACGTAAATTTCCAGCTTTTTGAAAATTCGTAAATTTGATTTAAGAATATAGCGAAAGCTATAGAGATATTACATGTCAAGTCTGAATAAGAATTTGAGAGGGAGAGCGAGTTAGACTGAATTAAAAAGGTCAATAGCTCGCTACCACCATGAAAAAGCTGATTAATAAACCTGAAGACTTTGTACAGGAAAGTCTCGAAGGAATGGCAGCAGCACACAAAGATTTAATAAAAGTTAACTTCGATCCAACTTTTATCTATCGTGCAGATGCGCCAGTTCCGAGAAAGGTAGCAATTATTTCTGGTGGCGGAAGTGGTCATGAACCAATGCACGCGGGATTTGTGGGGATGGGAATGCTTGATGCTGCCTGCCCTGGCGAGATTTTTACCTCTCCAACTCCTGACCAAATTTTAGCAGCAGCTAAGTATGTAAATAGTAGCAAAGGCATATTGCTGATTGTGAAAAATTACAGTGGGGATGTGATGAACTTTGAGATGGCAACGGAATTAGCACGCGCTCAAGGTGTGCGCGTGCTGAACATTTTAATAGATGATGATGTAGCGGTGACAGATGGTCTTTATACCCAGGGACGTAGGGGTGTAGGAACAACAATTTTGGCGGAAAAAATCTGTGGGGCGGCTGCGGAAAAGGGGTATAATTTGCAACAGATTGCCAATTTGTGTCGAGATGTCAATTTAAACGGTAGAAGTATGGGAATGGCACTGAGTTCCTGTACGGTTCCAGCGAGGGGAAAACCGACATTTGAATTGGGTAATCAAGATATAGAAATGGGGATTGGTATTCACGGGGAAGCAGGACGCGATCGCCTAAACATGAAATCGGCTGATATGATTACCGAAATCCTCGCAAAATCAATTATTGGAGACTCAACCTATACTCGTATCCTCCGAGAATGGAATGAGGACAAGGGTGGATGGATGGATATAGAATTAACCAGCCCTGCATTTAAAAAAGGCGATCAAGTCTTAGCTTTAGTCAATGGGATGGGTGGAACTCCTGTTTCCGAACTGTATATTATTTATCGCAAACTCATCCAAATTTGCGATAGACACGGATTAAAAATAATTAGAAATCTAGTAGGTTCATATATCACCTCCCTAGAGATGCAAGGTTGCTCAATAACATTGCTAAAACTTAATGATGAGATGATTGGGTTATGGGATGCCCCTGTTAAGACAGCAACCTGGCGTTGGGGAATTTAAAATGACTAAAGAACAGATTTTGTTGTGGTTGCAAAGATTCGCTACCAAAATTGAACAAAATAAAGAATATTTAATGCAGTTGGACGCGGCAATTGGTGATGCTGACCATGGTATTAATATGGAGCGTGGTTGTAAAAAACTGCTCAGTAATCTGCCAAGTTTAGGCTACAGGGATAAAGATATTGGCACCATCCTCAAAAACGTGAGCATGATTCTGATTTCCCATGTTGGTGGTGCGAGCGGACCCCTTTATGGTACTTTCTTTCTGCGAGCGAGTGCGGTGGTGGAAGGGAAGTTTGATTTAACTGAGCAAGACATGTTGGAAATGCTACAAGCTGGTTTTGCAGGTTTGGTAGAACGGGGTAAAACCCAACTGGGTGATAAAACTATGGTAGATACACTATCACCCGCTGTGATTGCTTTTCAGCAAGCTGTGAATGATGGAAAGGTGATGCGTGATGCAATGCAACTAGCTGTTGTTGCTGCGGAACAAGGAATGAAGGACACCATCCCCATGATTGCTAAAAAAGGACGTGCTAGCTACTTAGGTGAACGTAGCATTGGGAATCAAGATCCCGGCGCGACTTCATGTTATATCATGCTGAAGTGTCTATGTGATGCTTTGCAAAAGTAAAGGCTACAATAGATATAAGATTAAATACTATTTTACCGATCGTTGTTGACTGTCAAAAGTCGGCAACGAAAGTTTTTTTTGAACTCTTAGAGTCTTTAGACCGTGAGTTTACCGTATTCCGCGTACTAGGATGAAGTGCTTATTTTTGAGGCGATCGCATTTTTGATCCGTGCCTTAATTACCGTGCCTAAGATATAGTAACATTTCAATGACTTTTTCCCAAATTCCCAATGTCTGACTTTACCCTCATTGCCACAATCTACGTCAATCCGGCGACTGGAAACGATGCGAATGCTGGTTCACGGTTAGCACCACTCAAAACTATCACTCAAGCTTTAAAGATCACAACGACACCTGCAATTATTCAGCTTTCCCTTGGTACTTATAGTAAAGCGAATGGCGATCGCTTCCCTTTAGTCATCCCAGAAGGTGTGATATTGCTGGGAAATGAAGCCACTAAAGGACAAGGTATTTTGATTTCTGGTGGTGGCGAATATAATAGTTCCACCTTTGGGATCCAAAACATGGCACTGATGCTGTTGGATGATGCTAGTTTATTGGGAGTAACTGTGACTAATAGTACTGCTAAGGGAACTGGTGTTTGGATTGAATCAACAGCCCCAATTGTATGTAATAACACCTTTACAGGTTGTGGAAGGGAAGGTGTATTTGTTAGCGGCAAAGCCAAGCCATTAATTTCTGGTAATTTATTTACTAAAAATACCGCTAGCGGATTAGTATTTTCCCGTAATAGCAAAGGTGAGGTACTACGAAATACATTCCAAGATAATCCCCTCGGTTTAGCAATCAGTGACTTTGCTGCTCCCTTAGTGGCGAATAATAAAGTTAGTGGAAGCCAAAATGCGGTGGCTTCGCCCACTGTAGGCATCGCGCTTTCCCGTGAAGCCTCTCCGGTATTACGCAATAATCTAATTACCAACAATACTCAAGGGGGATTATTGGTAAATGGCAATGCTAATCCTGATTTAGGTAATTCCCAAGATCCAGCCGGGAATTTGTTTCAAGATAATGGTGGATATGATTTGCAAAATGTCACATCCAATAATTTGGTTTCAGCGGGAAATCAATTAAATCCCAGTCAGGTAAAAGGAAAAGTCGATTTTGTTGCCATTACCCAAGCAGCCCAAATCAAAATAGTAAATAGCCGCTTTGCTGATACCATTGGGCATTGGGCAGCTGCATTTATTGAAGGTTTAGTTAATCAAGGTGTGATGGGGGGTTTACCAGATGGGAGTTTTGCCCCGGATGCACCCATTAATCGCGCTCAATATGCAGCCGTAATTACTAAAGCCTTTAATTTAACTCCTGGGGCAAGAGTTGCTAATTTTACCGACGTTAAATCGGACTTCTGGGCAGTAACCCCAATTAATGCGGCAGTTAGCAACGGTTTTATCAGTGGTTTTCCTGATAAAACATTTCGTCCCAGTCAAAATATTACTAAAATTCAGGCAATTATTGCCCTCGTTAACGGCTTAAAACTCAATGGTGGTAGTCCAAGCCTATTGTCAGTGTATAGCGATCGCGCTCAGATTCCCAGCTATGCCACCAACGCCATTGCCACTGCCACATCATCACTCCTAATAGTAAATTATCCCCAAACTGAATTCCTAGAACCCCTCAAGGAAATTACCCGGGCAGAGGTTGCTGTACTCATTAACCAAGCTTTAGTTCTCAAAGGTAAATCAAAACCTATTCTCTCCCCCTATATCGTCTCTCCCAACGCCGCCGAAATTACATCTTTCCGCGACTTAACTGGACATTGGGCAGAAGAATTTATCCGGGCATTGGTGAGTATGAACCTTAGCAGCGGTTATGCAGATGGGACATACCAACCTGATAAACCCATGACACGCGCTCAATATGCGGCATTAGTTGCAGTTGCCTTCAAGCCTGTCGCAAAACGTCAAATTCCTGACTTTAGGGACGTTCCCCAGAATTTTTGGGCATACCAAGCAATTAAAGTTGCCGCAGCTGGTGGGTTCGTGGGAGGATTTAGCGATCGCACTTTTAAACCAAACCAGAATGTGCAACGTTTGCAGGTAATTGTTTCCCTTGTCAGTGGCTTAGGAATTGCACCTCAAGCAAATAATACCCCACTACCCTACGGCGACAAAAACCTCATACCCAATTCCGCAGTTACCGCAGTGGCAACCGCTACCGCCCAAAATATCATCATTAATTACCCAGACATCAAGCAAATTCAACCCAACCGCGAAGCAAGTCGCGGCGAAGTCGCTGCCATGGTGTATCAAGCGCTAACAGCAATTAACCGCACAGCAAAAATTAATTCACCGTATATCGTTTCTAATTTTGCCTTTGCCAAGTAGAATTAAGAACACTTCCTTTTTCAAAAGGAATTAATTGGGATAGCAAACTGTAGCAAAAAGCACCACTAGCTATATGCGACGAGAGCAAAACCTCTGTATAGTACCAGAAAATGATTATCAGGCGTTCGTACCATCTACGAACAATTACATCGACTTGGCAGTAGCCTTACTAACTCACTATAGTTTTGATCTCGGTGGCTACATTGCCAGGGAGATAGTTTGGCGTTGGCAAAAACAATTTCCGGCAAATTGGCTGCACCTAGCCGCCATTGAAGCACTGTATCAAGGACGTTATAAAGCCTTTTCAGTGGAGCAAATTCTAACGATGTGGCAACGTCGGGGACAAGCCAGCTTTCATTTCAACATGGAATTTGAGTGCTTGATTTGTCGAAAATTTCCCGAAAGCCTAATCACTTCGCCTTCATCTCCCAGATTACCCCAGATTACTGCTACTGACAGTGGCGGGAAGCTGGAAACCCAGACAGCAACAGTAGAAACACTCAAATTAACCACCAACATAGAAACAACTGAAAATACAACAGTAAAAACACTTAAAGGAATTACCCATACGGGTATTCCCCACATCAAAATAGAGAATGATGAGAATCAGTCGCGGATTAACACTCAACTGAGTAAACTTTTACCCCCCGCAACCATCCATTCTCCCATCCAGCAGTTCATCCCGGAAGAAAGCGATCGCGCTGACGCATTTGCATCTAAACTTAAAGCTATTGTTGGGAGTTAGGGAAAAATATAATTAGATTGCTGTTAAAATTATCTTGATAATAATCAACTTTAGTTTTATCTATAAAATTTTCAACTTATTACCACCCCCTAATCCGCAACTACAACGGATTAAGCTTCCGTTTGTACCGCAATCACAACAAATTCACTATCTTCAAGCATAATAGTCTTGCGCCAAACATTAGTACGTCCCATAACAGGCGTAAATTCTCCCGAATAGGCGATTTTATGTAGTTCCTTAGCGAGACTCGGAGTTAACGACTTCATCGCACCAGATGGAATTTCACTTGTCCACGAGGAAACAAACCCCTTGAAATTGCTTTTTTTATCCTGAGCGACATAAGTATCACCTTTGTAACTTATGACGTAAGTATATAGAGGCATATTTTATATATTTTTGTTCAAACTAAATCTATTTACTCGATCTTAACGGAAAGTAAACTATACAATCACAAAACGAGAGCATCCCGTTTTGGAAGAAATACCCCCATAGGCTATTGTTACAGGAGCAGAGACAACCTTGGTGGGCTAGAATTTTTTTAACCAACAAATGTGGGCTTTGTTTGTTTAGCCCCAGGCTTTTAGGCTGATTGGCTATTTGCTAAAACTTCACTTTTTATCGGGATTTACGCGAGTCTCATCATATTTTTAATTAATCACAATTCATCAACATCAAAAATTTATATTTACCCTTTCAATCTGTTCTAAAATTTATAACCATAATATATATGTCATAATTTCAAAATCTAGCTGAGAAATTTTAGACATATTTATCGCTAATTTTCATAAAAAGCAGGAGTTTAAAACCTTCAGATAAAATGTGATTTTGATGTAATATAATCGCCAAAGTCTAAGAGGTCGTTTGGAAAGTATTTAGCGATGATTTTAGGTACTTATAGATCCCCAATCCCCTACATATTGCAGAGCAGATTCACCAGAAAAAGGAGGTAAATGCCTCTCAAAGTTCCCATTTTTCTTGGCGTTCGCCCTTGGCGTGGCGAAGCCTCAGTCGCTCTGAAAGAGCTAGGGAGATTTAGGGTGATCTAAAGCGTTTCGCCTACTCACTAGAAGGCTTTTCAAACATATTCTCAGGGTAGCAATAATTGAAATTCACAAAAGTAAATCTTCATTGCGTGTTTTTGTGAAAGCATTCTAAATACAGGAACTTTTCTATCTTTATGGACTTCTTATCATTGGCTAAATTATCACAATCAAATTCATAGTTAAACTTCATTGCTCGAACTAATGACTAGTACAACTCATGAGTATCAAACAATTGGATAATACATTTAAGCTTGAGAAACTTAGTGAATCTTCCGCTACAGAAGTTGTGTCTTTTTTCAAAAATAAATCTGAAAAAAGTTTAATTATCTTGGATTTTGATGAAACATTATTACTCAGGAATTCAACAGAAGAGTATCTAAATATAATACAACCACGACCTATAGCTGCAATCTTACTAATCATTTTAGATGCAGTTAAACCTTGGAGATTTTTACCAAAGAAAATTGCCACAGAAACCTCTAGGGATTGGATTAGGGTACTGCTAGTAACAATTATTTTTCCCTGGAATATATTACTTTGGAGAAGTCACGCCCAAAAACTGGCAGAAACATCTATAAATACTGAGCTTATAGAAGCAATTAATATTCATAAAAATCATCGAATTGTGGTAGCGACAAAAGGATTTAACTTTATAGTTAGACCAATTATTCAACATCTCAATACTACAATAGATGAAATTATTGGTTGCCGATTTTGGATGGGGTGTGTAGATAGAAATCAAAATAAAGAAGATTTGATTGCTAGCAAAATTAGTTGTACAGAAATTAGAGAAAGCATAGTTGTCACAGATTCTTTAGATGATGCATCGCTACTGGCAATCGTGAAACATCCTTTTCTTGTGATATGGAGTCAAGCAAAATATATCGCAGCGATGCAAGATGCTTATGTTCCTTTCTTTTACCTTGAAAAAGTCAAACGTCCAGGTAAGCGGAGTATCCAAGAAATTATCTTAAAAAATCACCTTATATCACTGATTTTAGCGCTGAGTTGGATCAGCCCTACACCTATTTTACACATTCCAGGAATTACCTTACTTGTTTTTGCTTTCTGGTGTATTTACGAAGTTGGATATCATGAAAACGATCAGGTTGCAGAAAAATTTGAAAAGAACCCTGTGCTATCAGCAACTTATCATAAATATAAATCAAAAATGAATCAATGGGAGCCATGGATATGGGCAGTCACATTATCATTTTTGGGAATTGTGTTGATAGAGGCTAGCCAAACTGATATATGGAAAAGTGATAATCGAGGAATTTTAGGACTACTTACCACAGAGCATATTACAGAGGTATTTATTAAATTATTTCTGTGGCTAGGTGTACTTGCATTAACTCGATTGACTTACGTTGCTTATAACTACCTGGATGAGAAAACGAGAATTTGGATATATCCAATATTACAGGTTTGGAAATTCTTTGGATTTTTAGTTATAAGTGCTAGCAACTCTATTGGTGTTGCCTTGTTATTGGCACAATTATTCGTTGAATGGATTCCATACAGTATATATAGATGTGGTGGAAATCGTCAGACATTTCAACCAGAAATTTTCCGGCTATTTGTCTATAGTTTCTTGTGTCTGACAATAGCTATTGGCATGGGTGATGCATCCATACTAATTAATTATCAATTTGTCATCATATTTGTTTGGGTTTTTCTTCGCAGCAAATCAGAAATGATGACGCTGTTGAGTAATGCTTCCCTTCTTGGGCAACAAAGTTCAGAAGTCGAAATAGAAGCCAATATAAAGCTTTAAACCACAGTTGTGATATTATTTTTGATTAATGCATGAACTTTGACGAAATACAGAGTGAGATTCCATTGAGATGTCTCTCTAGCAATCCTAAATCATCTGTATTGCCATAGCCGCGCTTGTGCTTAAACCAGAATTGTAGAGACGTAGCATTGCTAAGTCTCTGCGAGGTTCTATTTTCCATATTCGCGTAGCTGATTCACATGAGTTATCATCTATAATTGCCATATATAAGAATCCGATTTGATTATTGTTGGCGTAGCCTGCGCTTTGCACTTAAAAATTTAATTAGAAATTTAATTATATGTAGGGTGTGTTATGGCTTTAGCCTAACGCACCAAAATCCAGAAGACGGTGCGTTACACTTCGTGATAACACAACGCCAGTCACCTTATGTCGGGGAACCCGCCAACAGTGCTGGCTCCCCTACGTGTGTTTCATAAATCAAATATGAATTCTATATAGGGTTTTAGGTTCCTTTGTATATATCGGCTAAAGTCTGCTTTAATAACCAGAAAATGTTTTAATTTAAAATAATATTCTCAAGATGTTCTGATGAAGTTTTTGAAAATGAAATTAGCTAAGGGTTATCTACCAACTCTCTTGTTTAGTACAGTTGTCGCTGCTGGAAGTGCAATAGCTCAAACTCTTCCCCTGACAGAAAATCTGATTAACTTTAATTCTGAATCAGGGGAAAAATTACTAGTTGAAAGTAAATCGAGAGCAGATTTCTTTCCCCTCAGTAGTCAATTTATTACCCAAGATAATCAAGCTTATTGTGGGGTTGCCAGCATTGTAATGGTGCTGAATAGCTTAGGTATCACCGCACCGGAAGCATCGCAATATAAGCCTTTTAAAATTTTTACTCAGCAGAATCTTTTTGATTTAGAAAAAACTAAAAAAATTACCACCGCTGAGATTGTTTCCCGCGAAGGAATGACTTTGGAACAAATAGGCGGATTAATTAGTAGTTATGATGTTCAAGCTCAGGTATATCATGCTGCCGATTCATCGATTGATGAATTTCGCAAATTAGCGATCAACAATCTCAAACAACCTAATAATTATATTATCATCAACTATTTACGCAAAGCCATCGGTCAAGAAACTGGTGGACATATTTCACCTTTGGCGGCATACAATGAGCAAACTGATCGATTTTTGATTTTGGATGTATCTCGCTATAAATATCCGCCAATTTGGGTAAAAGCAGCCGATTTGTGGAAAGCGATGAATACTACTGACACATCTGTAAATAAAACTCGTGGATTTGTGATTGCTAGTAAAAAATAGAAAGACGGGCGCGACAGGGCTTCAGGGATTATAAATCTATTGAATTTACCAAAAATGGCTTTGAAAAAATATCAACAGCTTGTATCTACTATTGTTGCCATTGGTGTTATTTTCTCCCATCAAATTACACTTGCAGCTTTCGTTTCCCCCTTGCGTACCAAAAAGGCAATGGTTGTGTCGGCAAACCCTTTAGCTAGCGATGCAGGGTTAGCAATGTTGCAAAAAGGAGGTAACGCAGTTGATGCAGCCGTTGCTACAACCTTGGCGATTTCTGTCGTGGAACCCTTTGCTGCGGGAATTGGTGGGGGAGGGTTTTTATTGATACGGGATGCGAAAACTGGGGAAATCAAAAGCCTTGATTTTAGAGAACGCGCCCCCCTCAAAGCCACAAAAAACATGTATCTAGATGCACAGGGTAAAGTACGTGTCGGTGGCAGTACAAACGGACATTTGGCGGTAGGGGTGCCGGGAACAATTGCCGGGTTGTATGAAGTTCATCAACGCTATGGAAAGTTGCCCTGGGCGGATCTTTTTCAACCAGCGATCGCACTGGCGCGTCAAGGCTTTATTATCAACAAAGTGGTGACACCACGTTCGATGTATGCCTATGAAGAACGCAAAAAAGTAATTCTCAGTAATCCCGCTGCCAAGGCAATTTTTACCCGCAATGGTGACTTTTACCAGCCAGGGGAAAAACTCATCCAAATCGATTTATCCCAAACCCTCACCGAACTTAGCCGCAATCCCCAAAGTTTTTATACTGGCAAAACTGCCAGGTTCATCACCGCCGATATGCAAAAAAATGGTGGATTGATTAACCTGGAGGATTTGAGGACATATAAACCAATTTGGCGAACTCCTGTATGTGGTGATTTCCGCAAGGTACGAGTGTGTTCAATGCCACCACCCTCATCGGGAGGTGTTCACCTGCTACAGATACTGAATATTCTGGGTGATACCGACCTGAAAACTTTAGGATGGCATAACCCCGACAGTTTACACTTGTTAGTAGAAGCGATGAAAATCGCCTACGCAGATCGTGCAGAACATTTGGGAGATCCTGACTTTGTAAAGGTACCCGTTACGCAATTAATTAGTCCAGCCTACGCTAAACTGCGTCGCGCCCAAATCGATATGCAAATGGCAAAACCAGCTAGTGAAGTTAAACCGGGGATATTTGAGAAGAAGCAGAGGGGCAGGGTGCAGGGGGAGAAGAGGGGCAGGGGGAGAAGAGGTGCAGGGGAAGAAGGAGAGAATCAGAGAAAGCAGTTTTTGTCAAGTAATTTAGTTACGAATGCGAAATTCCCAGGTTACGAATCTCCCGAAACCAGTCATATCAACGTTATTGATAGTCAGCGTAATGCTGTGAGTTTGACATTTACAGTTAATACCGGGTTTGGTGCTGGGGTAGTGGCTACGGGTACAGGGATATTATTAAACAACGAAATGGATGACTTTGCTGTTGCCCCAGGAGTCCCCAACAGTTTTGGATTAGTGGGTAATTTGAAAAACGCTATAGCTCCTAAAAAAACACCCTTATCTAGTATGACACCAACCATCATCACCGAAAAAGGTCAACTGCGGATGGTTGTGGGTGCCCCTGGAGGTAGTACCATTATTACTCAGGTACTCCAAGTAATCCTTAATGTTTTAGAATACAATATGGATGCAGGCGCTGCTGTTTCCGCTGCCCATATTCATCACCAATGGCTTCCCGACGAGTTGCGAGTTGAACCATTCGGTTTAGATATCATGACACTCAATGAACTGCGTCGTCGTGGACAAAATATCAAAGAAACTGCCACCTGGGGAAACGCCAATACGATTATTGTTAAACCTGATGGTAGTTTAGAAGGTGCTGCCTCTCCTAGGGGAGAGGGTTCTCCTAGAGGAGAATAATTTCTTTAGGAAAGGCACAAGACAGGAGGCAGAAGGCAGCAGTCATAAGGTTAAATCCCCGATGACTACTGAACCTATAGAAAAACTGAAACTGCGAGAACTAACTGTTCCCTGTTCCCTATCCCCTGTTCACTGTTCACTGATTTTAATCGCACCAACACAAGATTCATGCGTATTTCGTTAAATTGGCTACGGGAACTGGTAGAAATCAAGCTAAAACCAGAGGAATTGGCTGAAACCCTGACGATGGCAGGGTTTGAGGTAGAAGAAATTGAAGATCGTCGCACTTGGGCTGATGGTGTGGTAATTGGACGTGTTTTACAGCGGGAACAACACCCAAATGCTGATAAATTAAGTGTTTGTCAGGTTGATATTGGTAAGGGTGAAGCTGTAAATATTGTTTGCGGTGCGTCGAATGTACGGGCAGATATTTTTGTCGCAGTTGCCACTGTTGGCACATTCTTGCCAAATATCGATTTGAAAATCAAACCTGCGAAACTACGGGGTGTTCCTTCAAATGGGATGATTTGTTCTTTGAAGGAATTGGGTTTACCAACTGATGTGGATGGAATTCACATTTTTTCCGAAGAAAACCTGCAAATAGGTAGCGATGTACGTCCTTTGTTAGGTTTGGATGATGTGGTTTTGGATGTAACTGCCACAGCAAACCGTGCGGATGCACTGAGTATGGTGGGAATTGCGCGGGAAGTTGCAGCATTAACTGGTGGGAAACTATCGATTCCGGAACCTCCCCAGGTAGATGTGTCTCCTGGTGCCGCAAGTTTGAGTTTGAAAATTGATGAATCCAAAGCTTGCCCCACATACATCGGCACATTAGTGGAAAATGTCACAATTGCTCCATCACCCGAATGGTTGCAGCAGCGGTTACGCTCTGCGGGGACACGTCCGATCAATAATGTTGTAGATATTACCAATTATGTGTTGTTGGAATGGGGACAACCCCTACATGCCTTCGATAGCGATCGCTTAAAATCTCTAACGGGCAAAAATGAAATTACTATGGGGGTGCGTTTTGCTAATGCCAAGGAAACTCTCAAAACTTTGGATGGGCAAACCCGAAATTTAACGACTCAAAATTTATTGATTACTGCTAATAATACCCCTGTTGCCCTAGCAGGTGTGATGGGTGGTGAGGAAAGTGAAGTTCATCCAGGTACCCAAAGTCTAATTTTAGAGGCAGCTTTATTTGATAGTGTGGCGATTCGTCGTTCCTCACGTTCAGTAGGATTACGCAGTGAAGCCTCCACAAGATACGAGCGAGGTGTCAACTTTGCTAGTTTGGAAACCGCAAATAATCGAGCCTTGAGCCTATTTACAGAGTTGGCTGGTGCCATAATTATTACCCAGGAAATAGTAGACCATCGCCCAGATCCCAAAACTTGGAGTCGTCAAGTAGAACTACGGTTAGAACGACTAAATGATATCCTGGGACCTGTAAAAATAGACGAAGAAGATATTGCCGAACTCAAACCTGCTGATGTCGAACGCACATTATCAGCTTTAGGATGTCAATTAACAGTTAGTGGTAAAAACACCTGGATGGTGACAGTTCCCCCCTATCGCTACCGGGATTTGGAAAGGGAAATTGACTTAATTGAAGAAGTTGCCCGTCTTTACGGTTATGATAATTTCTGCGACACACTCCCAGAGAAAGCCGAAGCCGGTTTTTTACCCTTTGAGCAAGAAACTACTCGTAAACTCCGTTATTTATTCCGGGGAGAAGGATTAACCGAACTAGTTCACTACTCCTTAGTCAAACCGGGAGAAGAAAGACAAGTAGTTTTGAGTAATCCCCTATTTGCAGAATATTCAGCCCTCCGCACCGACTTAGTTGCAGGCTTAATTGATGCCTTCCAGTATAACTTAGAACAGGGAAATGGAGCACTCAACGGCTTTGAAATTGGCAGAATTTTTTGGCAAGAAGAAAGCGGTTTCACTGAAGCAGATGCAATAGCTGGCATCATGGGAGGCGATCGCACTGTGGGAAAATGGTCGCAGAGTGGTAAAGAACAGCCGATGACTTGGTTTGAAGCTAAAGGCATCCTAGAAAACGTCTTTGGGCAACTAGGTTTAAAGGTAGAATATCAACCAGATCACCGCGACACCCATTTACATCCTGGACGTACAGCCTCCCTCTGGGTAGGTGGTAATCGACTCGGAACATTTGGACAACTGCATCCACAACTACGCAATGATAGGGGTTTCCCAGATTCCGTATATGTATTTCAACTAGACTTAGATGTGCTTTTGGATGCAGTAGATAGTGATTCCATCCAAACACCCAAATTCCAAGCATACTCCACATATCCCGCATCCGACCGTGATATCGCTTTCTTTGCCCCAGTGAAAGTCAGTGTAGCCGAAATTGAAAAAGCCATCACCAAAGCTGGAAAAGAACTCTTAGATTCCGTGGAATTATTCGACGAATACCGAGGAGAACACGTCCCCCAAGGGCAACGCAGTTTAGCATTTAGGTTAGTATATCGTTCACGCGATCGCACTCTCACCGAAACCGAGGTAGAACCTGTACATCAACAAGTACGTGACACCTTAGTTGAGAAATTTGGAGTCAACCTCAGAAGCTAAAAATCAGTTAACAGTAGAATTCAAGTACATCAGATACATCGACAACCGAAAAAGAATGTAGAGACGAGATATATCGCGTCTCTCTTCCATTTCCCAATCACATTAAAATATGGCAAAATACATCATGTGGGGTAGTTATTGCGAAGACGTTTTAGAAAAACGTGCCCCTTACCGACAAGCACATCTTGACGGACTCGCAAAACAAAAAGAATCAGGTACTTTAATCACCCTAGGACCTACTAAAGACGTAACCAAAGTCTTTGGAATTTACGAAGCTGAAAGCGAAGAAATAGTACGTCAACTAGTAGAAAATGATCCATACTGGCGACACCAAATTTGGACAGAATACACCATCAAAGAATGGATTCAAGCATTCTAGTACAACGTCAATCTTGATTTAGCAAATACTTACTTTAGCTTTTCTTCCATACGCTTTTTGTGTCATAGACTGGTTCCTAGGGAGAGCCTAGGAACCCTCATTTTGAAGAACCCCGCCTCTTATCCAGAATGGAAGCAGAGCCAAAGGATATGCATTCCTTGCCGGAGACAAGGAACGAGTTAGAACGTAGCCCTATTAGATTTACCCTATCCTTTAAGAGCTTTTCTAAAATTACGACGATAGGACTTATTCGCAACTAATAACACGGGCCATAATAAAGATAAACTTAAACGATTTAATAAACTGCGTTGAAAATTTGTCCGCTCAAATCCCTGCCAAAATTTCCAAGCACCAGCACCATATAGCCCAACTAAGATAACTACAATTAAAGACGACATTCCAATTTACTCCAGAAGTAATTGCTTATTGCGAAATTATATGTTCAGTATTGCTTAAATAATGGCTGAATTTATACAGCCAAAAATAGAAGTCGTGAGTACTTACTATGTTAAATCAGGTTTATCAATAACAACTAGTGACAAGTTAGGCAATTTATGCGTCAATCAGACAATAGCACTTGCGCCGATAAACTTAGCTTACTTCCTATTCCCTGTTTGCTCCTCTCTACAAATCATAATTCACCAGGGCTAACCAACCAAATTCCACCAAGTTAAAATTCACTCTTCTTGATTTTATCTTCACAAACAAGCTAGGGTGTCAAGTAGCTAGACTCATTCTCTCGCCAGATGCATCTTGCGGAAGTTTATAAAAATGAGCCTTCGTAGGAGACTAAAAGGAAAGCCAATTTCGTTGAATGTTTACAAAGTCAAAGGGAGTCACTCGTCATTACAGGGCAAGGGTTCTCTCACACGAATCGGACTAAATTAAAACACAGACTTTACCCTCACTGGTTCCCCAGTCGAGATAAAAGTTCAGACTTTTTTTAGTACCATTTCTTTGTGACACAACGAAAGCTAACTGGTGTAAATAGCTTAGGAGGATTTATGCGTGCAGTGCTCATGGCAGGTGGTTCAGGGACTCGGTTACGTCCCCTCACATGCGACTTACCCAAGCCAATGGTACCAATTCTCAATCGACCAATTGCCGAACACATCATTAATTTGCTGAAACGGCATAATATCAACGAAGTAATCGCAACTTTGCATTATTTACCTGATGCACTAAGAGATTATTTCCAAGATGGTAGCGATTTTGGAGTACAAATGACCTATGCGGTTGAAGAAGATCAGCCTTTAGGAACAGCAGGTTGTGTGAAAAACATTGCCGAACTTTTAGACGAAACATTTTTAGTAATTAGTGGCGATAGCATAACAGATTTTGATTTAACCACAGCGATTCAATTTCACAAAGAAAAAAAATCGAAAGCAACTTTGATTTTAACCCGCGTCCCCAATCCAATTGAATTTGGAGTGGTGATTACCGACAAGCATGGACGCATTAACAGATTTTTAGAAAAGCCTTCTACTAGCGAAATTTTTTCCGATACCGTTAATACTGGTATTTATATTCTAGAACCAGAAGTTTTGGGATATTTGCCAACAAATACCGAATGTGATTTTTCCAAAGATCTATTTCCTCTACTATTGGAAAAAAATGATCCAATGTATGGATATGTTGCTGACGGTTATTGGTGTGATGTTGGCAGTTTGGATGCCTATCGTCAGGCACAGTACGACGGTTTAGAACAAAAAGTCAAGCTTGATTTTGCATACAATCAGGTTTCACCCGGTTTATGGGTAGGTCAAAATACTTACATAGACCACTCCGCTGTAATTGAAACTCCGACGGTAATTGGTGATAACTGCCGCATTGGTGCCAGAGTACAGATTGAAGCTGGAACAGCAATTGGTGATAATGTCACCATTGGTTCGGATGCTAACCTCAAGCGTCCAATCATTTGGAATGGAGGTATAATTGGTGACGAAGTACACCTTTCTGCTTGCGTTATTTCACGAGGTGCCCGTGTTGATCGCAGAGCGCATGTTTTAGAAGGGGCAATAGTTGGGTCACTTTCTACAGTTGGTGAAGAGGCACAAATTAGCCCATTTGTAAGGGTGTGGCCCAGTAAAAAAATCGAATCGGGCGCAATCCTTAATATTAACCTGATTTGGGGGAGTACAGCACTACGGAATTTATTTGGTCAGCGGGGTGTCCAAGGTTTAGCCAATGTTGATATTACTCCCGAATTTGCCGTGAAATTGGGAGCAGCTTATGGTTCAACCCTCAAACCTGGTGCGAAAGTGACAGTTTCCCGTGATCAACGTAATGTATCGCGGATGGTGACAAGATCCCTAATTGCGGGTTTGATGTCGGTGGGGATAAATATCCAAAACCTGGATGCTACAGCAATACCAATTGCTCGGACAATTATCCCCACAATGGGTGTTGCTGGGGGGATTCATGTTCGCGTCCATCCCGATCGCCCAGATTATATCCTGATTGAGTTTATTGATGTCCAGGGAATTAATATTTCCAAATCCAAAGAGAAGAAAATTGAGGGTGCTTTCTTCAAAGAAGACATGAGGCGATCGCAGATTCATGAGATTGGCGATGTTGCGTACCCTAGCCAAGTTGCTGACCTTTACTGCACAGCTTTTGAGAAATTTATCCACATTGACACAATTCGTAATAGTCGCGCCAAAGTTGTAGTCGATTATGTGTATGCGGTGTCTGGTGCAGTGTTACCCCAAATGCTAGATCGATTCGGCGCGGATGTAGTGGTACTAAACGCCAGTTTGAATCAAACCGCAATGTCTATAACCAATCGTGAAGGCTTAATTATACAGTTAGGTCATGTGGTGGAAGCACTGAAGGCAAACTTCGGTGTCCAAGTTTCCGCAAATGGCGAACAAATGATCCTCGTGGATGAATCAGGTACACCCATTCGTGGTGAAATCCTCACCGCTTTGATGGTGGATATGATGCTAACTGCCAATCCTCGCAGTAGTGTTGTGGTTCCTGTTCATACATCCAGCGCAGTTGAACAAATCGCCCGTCGTCATGACGCTAGAGTTATCCGCACCAAAGCAAATCCCACAGCTTTGATGGAAACATGTCAACAAAATCGAAACCATGTTGTTTTAGGTGGTAGTGGTGACATCGGCTTCATTTTCCCGGAGTTACATCCAGGATTTGATGCCATGTTTTGTATTGGTAAGTTAATCGAAATGCTGACAATTCAGGAACGTTCTTTAACTTCGGTGCGAACAGAATTGCCTCGTGTAGTCCACAAAAGCTATTCAATTCGTTGTCCTTGGACTATCAAAGGTGCTTTGATGCGGTATTTGGTGGAAACTCACCCAGCACAAAACCTGGAATTGATTGATGGGGTGAAGATTTGCCAACCTTATGATGACAGTTGGATATTGGTATTACCAGATGCTAGTGAGCCAATTGTACATTTGTACGTTAATAGTAATGATCGGGAATGGGTTGATCAGACAATGAGAGATTATCGAGCGCGTGTGCAATCGTTTGTGGAGAGGGAGGAAGAGGCGATTGTAGTGGAGGGGTAATTAGCACTAGTTTCGTAGTTGGGCTTTAGCCGGAATCAAGCGCTTATGGGGTTTACACCCTGTTCTCGAATAACCCCACCCTAACCCTCCCCGCTTGCGAGGAGGGAACTAGATTTTATTTACCCTACAGCTTGCGAGGATAAAACTAGATTTTTTTTATTCCCCCTCCCCGCAAGCGGGTTAAGGGGGTGGGGTTTCTGCACTTTCTCCGGGATCATGTAGTATGAATGAGTATCACTACTACGGGTAAATACGCAGCAAGTCAGTGCGGGGAAAAGGGAACTCACATGGCAAAGGGATTTGGGAACGCAAAGCCAGAAAAGCAATCCTATACCGGGTTAATTAAAGAAATCTTGCGGGTGGTTGAGAAATCCAAGAACAATAAGAAAAAAGTCCACTCGCTGCTGGAAGAAAATCTACACCTGCTTGATGAGCAATTTCTGACGGTATTTAAGCGGTGGGGAGAGTCAGAACTGTCGCAAGCAAGTAGTAGGGAAGCTGTAAACATCGCTGCAAATATTGGTAATTTTTGTGTTTTGCTTCGTGAGTTTCCTTTAGGGGAAAAAGCTAATAATTTAGAAATAGTTATTGCTGGTTATGAAATATTACTAACAATTTTTACTCGTTCGTACTCTCCTGAAAATTGGGCAACATTCCAAATGAACCTTGGTAATGCTTACTCAAATAGGATCAGGGGAGAAAAAGCCGAGAATTTAGAAGATGCGATTCGCTTCTATAAACTAGCTTTGCATGAATTTAAACGCGATCACTTTCCCGAAGATTGGGCAAAAGTCCAACTTAACCTTGGTGAAGCTTACAGAAATAGGATCAGGGGAGAAAAAGCCGAGAATTTGGAAGTTGCGATTCGCTACCATAAACTAGCTTTGCATGAATTTAAACGTGATCGCAATCCCGGAAATTGGGCAACAGCCCAAATGAACCTGGGTAATGCTTATTGGGAGAGGATTAGGGGAGAAAAAGCGGAGAATTTGGAAGCTGCGATTGGACAATATAATGCAGCTTTGGAAGTATTTGAACGCGATTATTTTCCTCAAGATTGGGCAAAAATTCAAAACAATCTTGGTAATGCTTACTTGTATAGGATCAGGGGAGAAAAAGCGGAGAATTTGGAAAATGCGATTCGCTACTATAATGCAGCATTAGAAGAACGTAAACGCGATCGCAATCCCGAAACGTGGGCAAGTACCCAAATGAACCTTGGTAATGCTTACTTGTATAGGATTAGGGGAGAAAAAGCGGAGAATTTGGAAGTTGCGATTCGCTACTATAACGCAGCATTAGAAGAATATAAACGCGATCGTTTTCCTCAAGATTGGACAGAAATTCAAAGCAACCTTGGTTCTGCTTACTTGCATAGGATTCGGGGAGAAGAAGCAGAGAATTTGAAAGATGCGATCCACTTTTATAAAATAGCTTTGGAAGAATTTAAACAGGATCGTAATTCCGAAATGTGGGCAAAAACTCAAAGCAATCTTGGTTTAGCTTACCGGGAATATATCCGCGAGAATAAAACAGAGAATTGGGAAGATGCGATTCAACCTTTACAAGCTTCATTAGAAATCTTCACTCGTAATAGCTTTCCCCACATACATGTTGAGGCAGCATACAACCTGGGTTTAACCTATCAATATGCTCAACAGTGGGAAAATGCACATCAAACCTATAAATCGAGTATTGATACAGTCGAGTTACTGCGGGGTGAAATTTTCTCTGGTGCGGAAGCGAAACAAAAGCTTGCGGAGGAATGGAATAAGCTTTATCAAGGAATGGCTGAAGTTTGCCTACAATTGGGTAAAGATGGAGAAGCTATTGAATATATCGAACGCAGCAAAACCCGGAATTTAGTCGAACTGTTAGCAAACCAAAGCCAAGCTTTACAACAGGTAGGATTAGAAATTGAGGAAGAAAAGCGACGGTTAGCAGCTGCAAAGGAACTGCAAACTCAAGGTGGGGAAGAAAACACAGAAACCACTCGACTCAATCAATTACGGAAAGAACGCAACAACAAGATAGATAAAATTATCCCGTTGCCACCAATGGGTTTTACTGAAATAAAATCACTTTTAATCGATAATCGCACTGCAATTGTGGAATGGTATATTTTTGCTGAGTGTTTTCGAGCTTTTATCATTATCCAAGATGCTGAAAAGCTTTTAAAATGGGAATCTACAAGGGAAGATTTGGAAAAATTAAATAATTTCTCGAATGAATCTCTCCACATCTACAATACCAACAAACCTAAATGGAGGTTTAAATTAGCTTCGCTACTGGGAGAATTAGCTAGTATTCTCCATATTGATGAAGTTCTCGAACTAATTCCCGACTGTTGCGAAACCTTGATCCTTGTTCCCCATCGGTTTCTGCATTTATACCCGCTTCATGCATTACCCATCGCTAATTCAACTCGGCAAATCCCTGAATTAACCTCACAACAGGTGTTACTTGATCGCTTTGCTTGTGGTGTGAAGTATGCACCCAGCAGTCAATTATTAAAACTTGTAAGAAAACAGCGAGAACGGCAAGATATTAATAACCAATCTCAAAGCTTTTTTGCAGTACAAGACCCGAATGACAATTTACTTTACACCAATATCGAAGTCGAAACCATCGAACGTCATTTTCAACCGACAACAGTCTTGAAAAAAGGTGATGCAACTAGCGATGCTTTACAACAAAAGCCTCATGCTGACAGCTTGCAAACTGCCCAAGTCTTACATTTTTCCTGCCATGGTTACTTTAACACCGATTCTCCAGCAGAAAGCGCGATCGCACTTGCGGGTTGTGGGGTAAATCACGACAATAGTAGCGGAAATACAACTGAAAGCTATAGTTATCGTCGTTTAGCAAATGGCAATCAAATAGATTTAAATAAGTGCCTCACACTTGGAGATATTTTTAATCTTTCCTTACCGGAATGTCGTTTGGTGACACTTTCAGCTTGTGAAACTGGACGCATTGACGTAAATTCCAGTGATGAATACATTGGTTTACCAAGTGGTTTCCTCAAAGCTGGCAGTTCTAGTGTCATTAGTAGTTTGTGGTCAGTGGATGATTTTGCCACTACATTATTAATGATTCGTTTTTATGATATTTTTTATGATGATTCTGCCACTAAATCCCCTTCTTTATCCACAGCAAAAGCATTAGCAGAAGCACAATACTGGTTACGAACTTCTACCCAAACAGAATTAATCACATGGACGCAAAATCACCAGAAAATCGATGCAGAACATAAACAAACAATTACAGAATACCTGCAAACCTGGTTTAAAACCGACGAAATACCCTTAAAAAATCCCGAAGCATGGGCAGGTTTTTGTTCAATCGGAGATTAGGCAAGAATTTATTACTATTTATCACCGGAGAAAAATTATGGAAGCTAATCAAATTATTTCGGCTTTTTTAGAAGTTGTTGGTACACAAGATTATGTTTTTGATAAACAAAGTCGAGAAGATTTAAAGAGCATCGAACAAACATTGATTGAAGTCGAAAACCAACCCTTACAAGTTGCTGCCGATGCAATTATTAATTGGTGCAAGGAACATGAAACGATCCGTGATGCAGTTTTATTTACAGCTAGAGAAATTACAGCTAAATCACGTAACCCAGTTAACCGAGAAACTACTTTATCTAACCAATTTCCAGAATATAAGGAAAAAACTGATAAACAGATTAATAATACACAGCCAGAAGCTGACCAAAATCCGAATCAAAATCAACCAGCAGCTAATCAATAATGCTTTCAAAAATTTATGCTCCCAATGTCCATTTGTTTGCCTTTTATCTTCATTCAAGTAGTAATGATTTAAGTGATGTAGATGAAGCAAATAGATATCAAGTAAATAGAGATTGGCTATGGCTAAAATGTGATGATATTATCAGTAAAATTCTTCACCAGAATTTGAATATATTAGACTGGCTAGATTTAGATAGAAAGCCAGACGATCGATTTATTGATTTTGAGGAAATTCCAGTAGAGGGAAAAATTAGCTTATATGAAATTAGCTCAAATCCTTATACTGTAATTGATGGTCAGCATAGAATAAAGTCTTTACAAGAGTTTTGTAGAAAGTTAAAAAAATCTCATAATTTTATAGTAGATATAGATAAATATACACTGGGCATAACTGGTTTTGCTCGTCCTGTAAAAATTGACGATACTTATGGATTATGGCTCAATTTACGACGACCAGAAAAAGAAAATAATCAACAGACAGAGGATGTTGATACTTACTTTCTGAGAAAGCTAAATCCTGATAACTGCATGATGTTAGGAGGAAATGAGAACTTTCTAGGTCAAACTCTAATTATTACTGCTTATCTACCAGCAAATTACAACCCAAATGACTTAACAAGCATCAAAAATCTAGCTGACGAATGTTTACAACAATTTTTTCCAAATGGTTATCAAATACCTCAACTTTCTCGCACATCAACTTTATTTGGTAGTCCGATTTATGAATATGGTTGGTTGAGCCAAATATCAAATTATCGTCATATTTTAGTTTGGTTTTTTCTAAGTTCTGATACCGATAAAAAGTTTGGAGAGTATCAAGAACAATTATTTGACTTATTCTTGTTTCGCAATAAAGCCATCAAAGCATTTAAAAATAGTCGTAAATTTTATCAAGATACAAATAACTATCATCAAACTATTAAAACTGAAATCGATAGTTTAGATAAATACAGCGAAAACGAAATATTAACTGAAGAACAATTAGATGAATTCAAGAAAAAACTCAAAAAATTACCTAAAATAGCCCTAGACTATGCCGAATTATTACGAGAATTAGAAGCTTGCCAAAATACGATTTCTATCCATGCAAGTAACTATAACGATAGATTGCAACAGATCCGCAATATTCAACCAGATGAAGATATTAGCTTTTTGGAAGAATTTAGCCAAAAAAACTGCTCATATTTTCGTGAACAAATTAAATTCGACTTAGGTTATTTTAACCACGGTTCCAGCTTGCTCGATAAAACTATCGCATCAATTCGCGGTAGAGTATCTATAGATCAGTCACAACGCGATCGCATCAGCGAAGAAAAGCAACAAATACGCGATCGCAATCTCCAAGTCTCCATTCTTGCTATAGGTAGTGGTATTGGTGTCGGTGGAATTATATCATCCAGTTATGGATTAATGAACAACGAGAAAAAACCACCATATGACCCATTTTACATTCGGACAGTACTAGAGAACACCACCGCAAAACTCGTACCTCACCCCTTACCCAACCGTTTTTCCTTATCAATACTGTACAGTTTGGGATTTGCGATCGCAATTGGTTTATTAATCTGGGGTGGAGATAAGATTTATCAGAATTACCGCAATCGGAAATCCAAAAAGTCTAGAAACGAGATTACATAACAGTTATCACTAAGTTATCATGTCCCAAACTACACAGCCGAAAAAACCTAAATCTCTCCCATCGGGGTTTATTATCAAGCTGGGTAAGTTTATCTGGTCTACTATGTGGCATACAATGATGTCACAACTGGCACCCCGTAGTAAATCAGGTGAGTATGTACGTCCTAGCAGTCAGTTTAGAAATTCAGTTAGTAATTTAAGTGAAAGTGCATATAAACCCGAATTAAATCGTTATCGTTTATATGTTGGGTTAGGTTGCCCTTGGGCGCATAGGGCGCTAGTTACCAGGGCAATTAAAGGTTTGGAAGATGCCATACAGGTATCAATTGTTTACCCCTCTGGTGATACTGGGGCTTGGGTTTTGCAGCAAGCGGAAGAAGGTTGTCAAACAGTTCCTGAATTGTATCAGTTGGCGCAACCTGGTTATCAAGGTAGATGTACAGTTCCGGTGTTGTGGGATACGCAAACCAAAACCATAGTAAACAATGAAAGTGCAGAAATTATTGTCATTTTAAATAGCGAGTTTAATGAATTTGCCAAAAATTCCAGCTTGGATTTATATCCTGAAGAAATACGGGAAAAAATAGATATTTGGAACGAGAAAATTTACGATGCTGTGAATAATGGAGTATACCGCTGTGGATTTGCTCAAACTCAAACAGCTTATATAGAAGCTTGTAATGAGTTGTTTACAATGTTAGATGAAATTGATGCAAATTTGGCAACAAATAGATATCTATGCGGCGAACAAGTCACCCTTGCCGATGTGCGATTATTCACAACTTTATTCCGGTTTGATGTTGTTTATTACAGCTTATTTAAGTGTAATCGGCGACGAATTCAAGATTATGAAAATTTAGGGAATTATTTGCGGGATTTGTATCAGCTTCCAGGTGTTGCTGATACTTGTGACTTAGCAAGTGTACAACGTGATTATTATGGTAATTTGTTTCCTTTAAATCCTGGGGGGATTATTCCCTCTAGTCCAGATATGAGTTATTTACTAACACCTCATCATCGTGAAAAACTGCATTGAAATAGAGAATATTAAATATTAAGAGAGACGTGACATGTCTCGTCTCTACATTATGATGGCTCTATTTGACTGGAGTTAATACTAAACTCCCATTATTAGGAAAACCCAGGGGATTACGTTCACCAAAACGCCAATGCTGTTGATATTTATTTAAGAAATTTTGCCCGACGATTCCTTGAATACCCAACATATTAAATAAACCATCACTTTCAAGGATGACAGCATCTAATTTAGTTGCTTGGTGCTGTTGTAAACTAAACTGATTTAATTTGATTTCTCTAGCTTTTTCAATTCCACAAAAACCTTCAACATCAGTTTTTTTAGCTTGTAAATTATTGATTCCCAATTGTTTTGCCAAAGGGTGAGACAATACCATCACATCAGCACCAGTATCTAAGAGAAATTTAAATGGACCTTTTCCATTTACCTGCACTTCTACAATCATCGCTCCCAATTTACCTTGTAAAGGGATGGCAGATGTGGTTAATTTAGAAGGTGATAAAAGTTTGAGTTGTTGCTGTTTTGGATTTACAAGCATATCAAACTGACTTAAAAAATCCAAACCTAAAACCCCCGCAGTTTTCCCAGGAATTGAATTTGGGGAAAGTCCTAAACCATTTAATCCCGAAACAGAGACAGAATTGACGGTAATTGCTGGTAGTTGGTGAACAGTTGCTTGAACTTTGGTGCAGTTGTTACCTACACCCATATATTTCAATACGTCTCCAGGAATTGGATTCCCTGGGAGTTGGAGTTGTTTGGCTGTTTCACTATTAATAATGGATGAAGAAGCACCCGTATCTAACAAGAAACTATTGGTTTTGCCAGCAATCGTAACAGGAACAGTAAAAACTCGACTTTGGGGAAGATATCCCATTTTGATGTTAGTGGATGTACCCTTACTAACTGGTAGTGGTACTTTTGCCCCCGTAGCAACGAACATAGCATTTATGCGATCGCTTGCGTCAACGCGCACGCTACCATCTTTGTTAAGAATAACCACTTCGTAGGTGCATTGCATCGCTAAAGCGGAGATTTCTGGCTTTTTGGTGGTGGAGTTGGCAAATTTTGCCTGCACGCAACCCCTCACCTGTTGAACTAACTCTTGTCCTAAATTACTCGTTGGTGCAGATGTTGCTGGTGTTTCTTGAGCATTAGCAACTGAAAACCTGGCAAAATCAAACATATATGCCATAAAAATGGCTGCAAACAAAAATATACCTAGAACTTGGTTGGGTTTTTTCAGCCAATAACCAATTAAATTGAATTCAAATACTCTATTCATCAGGCTTAAGAGTTAAACCACCGTTTACACTGTTATTGTTTTAACTTAAAACTGGGGTGAACGCTTAAACTAGCACAGTCAAGACATTAATTACGCCCCAATCAGGGCGAATTTTTGTTTAGATAAATATAAGCTTGCTATAACTTGCTGCAAATTCAATCAGGATTCTATTTTATGACATACGATTATGACTTGTTTGTTATTGGGGCAGGTTCAGGTGGTTTAGCTGCTTCTAAACGAGCTGCCAGCTATGGTGCTAAAGTAGCGATCGCAGAAAATGATCTAGTAGGGGGAACCTGTGTAATTCGCGGTTGTGTCCCCAAAAAACTCATGGTTTACGCTTCCCATTTCCCAAGCATTTTTGAGGAAGCAGCGGGTTATGGGTGGAAAGTTGGTGAATCGGAGTTAGATTGGCAACACTTCATTACTGCAATTGATAATGAAGTCAACCGACTCTCGCAGATGCACATTAGTCTGCTGGAAAAGGCTGGAGTTACACTCATCCCCACCCGTGCTAAATTAATAGATGCTCACACTGTCGAAGCAAACGGTAAAAAATATACTGCCGACAAAATCCTCATCGCTGTAGGTGGTCGTCCTGTTAAACCAGATATTCCAGGGTTTGAATATGGAATTACCTCCAATGAAATCTTTCACCTTCAAGAAAAACCTAAACACATCGCAATTATTGGGGCTGGTTATATTGGTATCGAATTTGCTTGTATTATGCGTGGTTTAGGGTGCGAAGTCACTCACATCAATCGTGGAGAGAAAATCTTAAAAGGTTTTGATGACGATGTTCGCAACGAAATTCAGGAAGGAATGCAAAATCATGGAATCAAAATGATTTCCAACACCACGGTTACAAATGTGGAAAAAATGGATGACGGTTTAAAGCTAACTTTAGCTGACGAAAGCCTCGAACCAGTGGTTGCTGATGTATTCCTAATTGCCACCGGACGTATTCCCAACACAGCAGAACTAGGTTTAGAAAACGCTGGAGTTGAATTAAAATCAACCGAGATGGATGGACCTGGTTACAGTACCAGTAATGCAATAAGTGTTAATGAATACAGTCAAACTTCCCAACCTAATATCTACGCTGTCGGTGATGTCACTGATAGAATCAACCTCACACCAGTAGCAATTGGTGAGGGTCGCGCCTTTGCAGATAGCGAGTATGGAGACAATAGCCGAGTATTTAGCCATGAAGATGTAGCCACCGCTGTATTTTCCACACCCGAAGCATCAACCGTCGGACTCACCGAAGCACAAGCAAAGGAGAAATATGGGGAAGCAATTAAAATATTTCGGACTCGTTTTCGCCCCATGTACTACACCCTAGCAGGGAAACAGGAAAAAACAATGATGAAACTAATTGTACATTCTGAAACCGACAAGATTCTGGGAGCGCACATGGTAGGAGATAGTGCAGCCGAGATTATTCAAGGGGTAGCAATAGCTGTGAAAATGGGAGCAACAAAGAAAGACTTTGATGCAACGGTAGGTATTCATCCCTCTGCTGCTGAAGAATTTGTCACGATGCGGTAATTTAAATCAGCTATCAGTAAACAGTTATCAAACTTTAAGTCTGAGACGTATAACTGTTAAGCTAAATACTAATAAAACTTACGCAGCTGGCACATTAATCACCGTAGGGTGTGTGACGCTTGGATAAATATTGTACGTAACAGTAGAAATTGTAGCGTCACGCACCAACCAGGGATTGTAAAATTAGTAACCCTCACGTAAGAACTTGAACTACATCTACCTACATGGTTTTGCTTCTAGTCCCAACTCTACCAAAGCCAAAGATTTAAATAGCCGTTTTGCACAAATCCAAATAAACTTAACTATTCCCGATTTGAATGCCGAGGGCTTCTCCCAACTGACAATTTCTCGACAAATCAATCAAACTTCTCTATTATTTCCGAAATCATCACCAATAACTTTAATTGGCTCTAGTTTAGGTGGTTTAACAGCAGCGCATCTAGGACAAAAATATTCCCAAATTCAGCAGCTTATTTTGCTAGCACCTGCATTTGGATTTCTATCCCATTGGCTACCAAAGTTGGGTGAAACAACCATCAACCAATGGCAGCAGCAAAAGTATTTACAAGTTTATCATCACGGGGAAAAACGGGAATTACCCCTACATTATGATTTTGTTACTGATGCTCAAAAATATTCAGAAGAAATATTACAGCGTCCTTTACCTACACTGATATTACATGGTACTGATGACGAAGTGATTCCAATCCAAGCTAGTAAAGACTTTGCAAGTATGCGACCTTGGGTAAAATTAGTTGAACTTGATAGCGATCACGCATTGGGCAATGTAACTAATGATATTTGGCAAGAAATTGTACAGTTTTGCCAATTATCTGAAAGCGGTACAATCTCAAACTCTGGCAAGTTATAGGCTATATCACAACTAAAACAGATGACTACAACTTAATTTTTGTACTTGGTGTTAAGTTGATTTTCCCCTTTGATAACTGTTTACTGATAACTGATTCCCCTATGTTTCCCTTTATTCGAGAAGATTTAGTTCAGTTCAATGCTTACAAACCTCACCCCAGCGGAGAAAATGGGGAGGCAGTTCCAGCTAAGATAGATCGATTGGATGCAAATGAAAGTCCTTACGATTTGCCAAGTGAAATTAAGCAAAAGCTAGCTGATGAATATAAACAGCAGATCGAAACCAATCGTTATCCTGATGGTGGACATGGAGAATTAAAAAGCGCGATCGCACTTTACGTCAATGAGTCATCAAATCTAGCATCATCAACTTTCAGTGCCGAAAATATTTCTGTTGGTAGCGGTTCTGATGAAATTATTCGCTCCTTATTAATCGCTTGCTGCTTATGCAACCAAGGATCAATTTTGGTAGCTAATCCGACATTTTCTATGTACGCAATTCTTGCCGAAACTTTGGGCATCCCTGTCCACAAAATTGGCAGAAATGAAGCCAATTTTGAAATAGATCTCCAAGCGGCGGCAAATGCCATCCAAAACCCCGGAAACATACCAATCCGGGTTGTTTTTATGGTTCACCCCAATTCTCCCACCGCCAACCCCCTCACAATAGCGGAAATCAGATGGCTTAGAAGCTTACCTGAAGATATTTTGGTGGTAATTGATGAAGCTTATTTTGAATTTAGCCAAGACAGCTTGGTTGGTTTAGTAACTCAACACCCCAACTGGCTGATCATGCGAACATTTTCTAAAGCTTTCCGCTTGGCAGGAATGCGTGTTGGGTATTGTGTTGCCCATGCAGGATTAATTGAGGTTTTAGAAAAAGTTCGTTTACCCTACAATCTTCCTAGTTTCTCTATTACCGCAGCATTGCTAGCAATTCAAAATCGCCAAACCCTACTTGCCCCCATTTCCCAAATGTTAGAGGAACGCACAAAAGTTTTTAATGTTCTCTCTCAAATGCCAGAACTACAAGTTTGGGATAGTGCCGCTAACTTTATCTATTTACGACCTAAATCTACAACTACGGATGCAGTTGAACAAAATTTAGCTCAACTTACTCAACAACTGAAGTCTCAAGGAACATCCATCCGCCACACTGGAGGTGGGTTAAGAATCACAATTGGTACCCCCGAAGAAAACAAGAGTTTGCTAAATCGGCTGCAAACTCCAATCTTAAATCTTCAAACTACTCAATTGATCAGTTAATAATTGACGTTCTCACCGCCGTTAAAGTGCGGTGATTCTAAAAATCACTTTTTAGGCGTTCTCTTTCATTGACACACCTTAAAATCAACTATCCATTACTGGCAATGCTTAAACCAATTAACCGTTCAATAGAACCAATTAAATAGCTCAACTTAGCTGACCCCAGAGGGCTATATCTCCAGAGACTTACTAGGATACTAAGCCTAGTGATTTCGTGCGCCCCACGATACGTTTATGGACAAAAATCTTTTGTTTTCTGGTTGGTGCTACTTTGTTGATTTCGCTAGCTATGATTACACTCGTTTTCGCCACCGAGTTGTCTTTATTGTTTCCCGATCTGTCGTGTTTCACTCATTTGAGTCGTCCTGTATCGGCGGATATTCTACCTAAGACAATCTAATTCTATCACAAAAAGCCGTCATAGAAGGACACGGGGCTTTAGACCCACATTTTTGGTAATTTAATTAATCACTGGCAACACCTTGACGGCGAACAACCTTCACCGTTTGGGGTAATACCCCTACCAAAAGTGCAAATATTTCATCCGGCAATCGAGCAACCGTTTCTAGCGGGAAATATTGCTCAAATTGATCGAGAATTTTCTGCACTCGTTTTTGAGGTAAAGAATTTTCTGTGATTTGTCGAGTTAAACGAGTCCATTGTCGACGAATCAAATAAGCTTTCTGACGCTCATCATGAGAGTCAGGAGTGAGTAATGAAAGATTGCCAATTGGTAGCGCTCCCAAGCAATCATGATCGCAATCACCACCTACAGCAGCTCCCGGTCCAGCAAACTCAGCGTGGAAAGGCTTGAGGAGGATTAATCCATTCCGCCTACGACTGTTAACCATGAAAACTTTTCCACTGTGTAACATTGTCAGAAGATCAGAGCTATAGCAACGCTCGGTTCCATCTGGCATCACGAGATATTCAAGGAAACTGGTGTCAGGGTAATAAGTAAATACCATATTTGTTTGATAGCGTCCTTTTTTTCGCTATCCATTTGTTCTCAAATATTTAATGTATTAAGTAGTCAATGTAAACTTAAATAGCAGTAGTTTTTTAGATTTGGATTTTGATTTTTTTTGTAGTCAAGAGTCTAACAACGTAGTTTAGCTAAGATACAAACGAGAACGAAGTTTACTCATCTATTGTCTGAGTGATCCCATTTTATTTGATCTATTTAACATTGTCTGCTGAAATCAGTGTATTTTCTTAAAGCTTTTATAAAGTGTAAGATTTTTAATACAAAGATCTTGTGAGGTATTTTGAGCTATTTTCAATTGATCAAAGTATATTTACGTATATCATATTGATTATGGATTCTTTGTTAAGAATGAAAGGAATTTATGAACAAAAATGGAGATTTCTATCTAATTACATAGATAAATTGCTGGAAAAGGGAAAAAATCTCGACTTTACTGTATTTCTTGGTGAGTGGGCATAAATTATTACTTTTATATACTCCCTGCCCGTTATATACAGCAGATTTTAACTTCGTGAGTTACAAAAAAACACCCTAACCTTTCCTCTGTGAAAGTGACTACCATCTGCCTCACAGGCTTTTTATCCCCCAATCATCTTACTAAGGGGGCAAATCTCTTTATAAAATCCCCGTTAATCAGCGGAGACAAAAAACGGTGTCGATTTCGGGGGATTTACGAAGATTGTGATGGTGGGCGTATGCAAGGGTTTCAACGTTTGAAAATCTATAATTAATTTATCAATTTTAGCGATCGCAAGGTTTAAAAAAGCCTTGCTTTACTTAGAATGAATGCAAATATTTTGGGCTACCGCTGACTTTTAGGGCAAGCGAGTTACAGCATGGTAACGTGGTAGTAGCTTTTTTGTAAAGTTATATTACGGGAATTAATTTGGAAATAGGCAGCTAAAGTTTACTTTCCTATTTTTGATCCGTCGATATTTGCTTATGTAAAAAAATTTGACGCGATCGCTTAAACAAAAAATTACTCCAATTATTTTCAATGAGATGCACTCGGTATCCCAACTTTAAATATAACTGCCGAGCTTGATGATTTTCTTCCAATACATGAAGATAAACATCCACAAAGCCCCATTCCCGGATAAATTTTTCACCCCGTTTTAACAGCTTAGATGCCGCACCTTGTCGTCGATGCTGAGGCAGAACAGCCAAATTAGAAAGGTATGGAAAGCTTTTACCAACACGAGTCCAACTATCACTAAATCGCACTCCTAATTCAACGGTACCGACTATGTTATCAGCCCCATCTGTATTGTCAATGGCAACTAAACAAACATGATGGGGTGAAGCTGTTGCCAAACGGTGTTTTAGATCTTCTTGAATTCCTATACGTAGCAGGGGAAAAAGCCAGCCCCAAAATCCATTTTGGCTATGAAAGCTTTCGGCGATAATTTGAGCAACTAGACCTAAGTCATCTGGAGTAGCAACACGAATCGACAGCTGACAGGTAGTTTTTTCGGTGTCAGAGTTGCTTGGGGGTTGATGAGGGTGTTCAGAAAACCAGGATGTCAAAGTTAATTAGTAATTGAGTCTACACAACAAAGAAAACTTGGCTAATATCTCCACTGATTTCTCTTGCTTGATTATGCAATAGTAGCTACACAGTTTTAGTTAGTCACCAACGGTAGATAGCTTTTAATTCAAGTTTTGTGGGAGATCAGTGAGATATATTCAACCGTATAATTGCGGATATATTCAGTATCATCTTACCGGAAAAACGAACCTCATTTGCCCGGATTTTAGACAAGATGTGTAGTTTAAATATTTAAGCTCTGTGAAGTTAGCACTAGCTTAAATTACTGAACTTATCACAGTATGTTAACCCAAGTTGCCAAGATTGAAACTACAATCTTGACTTGAATTGCTAGATTAGTAGTGTGACTATTGTCTAATAGTATACTGACTTTAAAATATGCTGACTTATGATATTTTTACTGAAAAATGACTTTAATCAAGAAAATTTGCTTACAGATGTTAGTGTTGGGACTGCGATGGGAAAAATTAATATGCACCTTCAACCTGGTTTCTGTTTTCGATGGAGGTTGAAGACTTAGTTGGACGATCGATATTTACTTAGTGGAGGTCAGAGCAAATTTTGTCAATGCCGATGAATCATATGCGAAGCTTGCGCGACGTGAGTCGTTCGCATCCTACCATTGATTTATTTTGGAGGTGCCATACAAATAGTTAATGGCGTATCAGCGTCAGTTATTGAGGTAAACATTTGTGAACCAATACTCTTTTTGGCTCAGAAGTTATTTAGGAAAATCGCCTATGGAGTCGAAATGCTCTGCTATTACCTGACTCAATCTCACCCTAAGCCGATCGGTTTGTTTTTTATCCAATTGTCATTGCAGCAGGAAAGCGGTGCATGAAATCCCCAGCAAACAGTAAGCCTAAAATTTTGGTTGTTGATGATGAACCCGACAATCTCGACTTGCTTTATCGTACCTTTTATCGTGAATACCAGGTATTGAGGGCAAATTCTGGTCTTGCCGCGTTAGATTTGTTGGCAGAAGAAGGAGATGTTTCTGTAATCATCTCCGATCAGCGGATGCCGATGATGAGCGGTACAGAATTTTTGAGTATGACGGCAACCAAATATCCAGATATTATTCGGATTATTTTAACTGGCTATACCGATATCGAAGATTTGGTAGAAGCTATTAATGCAGGTAAAGTATTTAAATATGTAACTAAGCCTTGGGAAGCGGAAGACTTAAAGGCTGTAGTTCGGCAGGCTTTGGATACCCATAATGTTCTTAAGGCACGTACCCGCGAGTTAACTCGCACTCTGCGGCAAGAATCAATTCTCAATACAGTTACAAATACAATTCGTAGTACCTTAGACTATCGGCAAATTTTACAGATAATTGTCGATACTGTCGGGCTTATGTTGGAAGTTGATGTGTGCTTATTACGACCATTTCAGGATGGGCAGTTGGTAGATGAGGGATTCATTTATCAAAAGGCGATACTGGAAAATGCTCTAGAAACTCAGCAATCACCTCAGCTTTCTGTTGTTTCTTCAACGTCGTTGTTAGCACATACAATTTGGGAAACGCGGGAAGTTCAAGTTATTAATGATATTGCTCACGATCAGCGAATCCAAGGTGATACAAATGAACTCCAAGAACGTTCAGCAACCTTTGCCGCAGCTGAAATTTGTTCTAGCTTGGTAGTACCGCTAATTTTTAGAGGAGAATTGATGGCGGTGTTGGCGTTGCACCAAAGTGGAGTTACACGTTTCTGGAGCGATGATGAGGTCAAATTGACAGAGATGGTGGCGGATCAGGCGGCACTGGCTTTATCCCAGGCTTACGCTTTAGAACAAGTGCGATCGCTTGCCAAACGCGAGAGCCTAATTAACACCATTACAAATGCAATTCGTTCTAGTCTTGATCCTCAAGATATTTTTGCGGCGATTACTCAGCAACTGGGACAAGCCTTACAGGTTGATGGTTGTGTACTATCACTGTGGACTGAGGAGGATCAATATGTCCAATGTGTCGGTTTATATGATGGCTCTGACTATACCGAAATACATTTAGAAAATATTGAAATAAAAAGTATAAATAGTAACAAAAACAATCAAGAATTACCCCAGTCTTTGGCACCTATTAAAGGAAATCCCCTACTCCAAGAAATGCTACGCACCCACGAACCTGTTTTGGTTGTGGATATGAATGATTTTAATTTGCCATGGGAGTTGGAGCATATTGATTTACCATTGCGGGGTACTAGTCGCTCGTTGATGGTGGTGCCACTATTAGCGGATGGTAAGAGTATTGGTAGTATTACCCTACGGGAGGCTGGCAAAGCTAGGAAATGGCTACCATCGGAGGTAGAGTTAGCTAAAGCCGTGGCATCTCAAGCCGCAATTGCCGTGCAACAGTCGCGTTTGTATCAAAAAACCCGTGATCAAGCCGAGCGATTAATCACCTTAGATAGGCAGAAAACCGAATTTTTCCAGAATATTTCCCATGAATTCCGAACACCAATTACTTTGATTCAAGGTCCCTTGGAATCAGCGGTGGCAACAAAAGCAGGCTTGAGTTTTGAGCAAAGCGCGATCGCACTCCGGAATTCTCGCCGATTGTTACGTCTAGTTAACCAATTACTCGATTTACAACGTCTGGATGCTGGGAGAATGCAGCCTAGTTTCCGTCCCTGTGATTTGGTAGATTTCACCAGCCAAATTATCGACTCTTTCCGTCACTACTGTGAGAAAAAAGGGCTAAAACTAATTGCCAATTTAGCTCCATGTCCAACTGTGTATTTAGATTTGGAAAAATTTGATAAGGTGATTTACAATCTCCTATCCAATGCCATGAAGTTTACACCAGAGGACGGTAGTATTACTGTTACTCTACAAAAAGATATGGGAAATTGTATTCTCAAAGTCAGAGATACAGGTATTGGCATTGCCGCAGAACAAATTCCCTACTTATTTGAACGCTTCCGTCAAGCTGAGGGTTCTGAAAACCGTTCCTATGAGGGTAGTGGTTTAGGATTAGCTTTGGTGAAGGAACTTGTAGAAATACATGGTGGTCAAGTTTCTGTTGAATCGGTATATGGTCAAGGAACAACTTTTACCATCTCACTGCCTCCTGGTAGTACACACTTACCGGAACAACAGGTGTTAGAAACTACTGCTGAAATTAATCTCAGTCGTGCCAGTGTAGAATTAGCCGATTTGGAATTGCTAGAAACTGTTGGTGATGAGCCATTGATATTAGAATCTCAAGGGGGAGAAAACACCGCTGGACACTCTATCTTGGTGGTTGATGATAATCCAGATTTACGGGGTTATGTATCGGGAATTCTCCACACCCATGGATACCAAGTATATTTAGCTCGTAACGGTGCTGAAGGTTTCCGCATCGCTGAAAAGTTTGTACCCAGTTTAATTGTCACCGATTTAATGATGCCATTGGTGACAGGTTTGGAAATGATTGAGATGATTCGCAAAGAAAGTAAGTTGAAGGGAATACCCATTATCTTACTGACAGCGAAAATCGATGAAGAAACTCGAATTGCTGGGACTGAGTTGGGTGCTGATGCATACCTAGCTAAACCATTTAATGATCGGGAATTACTAGCAGAGGTTCGTAATTTACTGGCATTGAAAGCAAACGAGCGGCGGGTATTGGAGTTAAATACATACTTAACTGAATCGGTACTTCAGAGATTTTTACCCCCAGGATTGGTACAAAAAGCTGCTGTAGGTGATTTAGTATTAGACCTACGTCCAGAACCCCGTTTAATTACTGTTTTATTTAGTGATATCGTTGGTTTTACCCAGCTTTCTAACACACTGCGATCGCGTAAAGTTGCTGAACTGCTAAATGAATACCTCGAAGCCATGACTAGAGCCGTATTTAGTAATGGTGGTACCGTGGATAAATTCATGGGAGACGCGATTTTAGCCCTATTTGGTGCTCCCGAAGAACTTACCCCCAACGAGCAAGTTAGACGCGCAATTAATACCGCTAGAGCCATGTTGCGATCGCTTGAACAACTAAACCAACGTTGGTGCGAACAAGGTATATTTGATAGTCAAGGAATAAGTGGGGTGCAGTTCCGTTGTGGAATCCACCAAGGTACAGCAGTTGTGGGAATGTTTGGTAGTGCCGAACGCGCTGACTACACAGCAATTGGTCCCAGTGTTAACATTGCCGCTCGCTTGCAGCAAGCCGCTAGCCCTGGTACAATTTTAGCCTCGGCAGCAGTAGCCGATTACCTCCAAGATGAAGAAATTACTAAAGGTAGTTCACTTGAACTTAAGGGAGTTGATGAAACAGTTTTAACTTTTGTTGTTGCGCCAGAAATCGCCGTAAATCGTTAAAATGGCAGTTGGTGTGAACTAGCATTACACCTTGAACTAATGATTTATGAAACAATCAGTTGCCGATCAAACACCAACTCCAGTCAAAATATTACGACGACATACAGATCCACCTTTTCTGTGGGCATCTTTGGGTGTGTTCTCTTTCTCACTACATGTTCTTGCCGCGCAGATTTTTTACAGTTCACAACCAAAGTCAAATTCTATTCCGCGTCAGCAATCAAATAATCCTATTCCCATTGAGATTTTAGAAACTCCTCCAAAAGTCACTACACTCCCGTCTAAATCTCAAGTAAACTCCGCGCAATCGGATGGAGAAGGTATAAACTTTGGCTACGCACCTAAACCAACTATAAAAAAACGCAATTTTCCCCCTTTAATAGCAACCAAACCTAAACCAATCCCTAAAACAAAACCTCCAAAAATCGTAATTCAACCTGTACAGAAACAACCTCTGATTCCTCCGAAACCAACCCCAACTTTCACACCAACCCCAACTTTCACACCAACTTCCACACCAACTTCCACACCAACTTCCACACCAACTTCCACACCAACTCCAACCCCAACCCCAACCCCAACTCCAACCCCAACCCCAACTCCAACCCCAACCCCAACTCCAACCCCAACCCCAACATTTACACCAACATATCCAGAACAACCAGGTGATATTACTACAGGCAAAGAAACACCATTACCAGACTTCACCCCCAGCTTTTCCCCCAGTCCCACCACACCTCCAATTCTTCCCCAAACTTTTACGGCTAGTTTCAAATTACTAACAAATGCCGACCAAAATAAAATAATTCGATTTAATTTACTTGATAAACTACCTCAAATCATTAGTGGTGTAGATGGAATTTCCATAGAAGCATCCAACGTTCAACCCATTGAATTCAACGTAATTTTGTCGGTTAGTGATAAAGGTAGCTTCGTTGCCGCAAATATTCCTAAAAATCAAGATCCAAAAGCAAGTAGCAACAAATATTTAGAAATTGTCAACCAAATTTTCAGAAATGCCAGATTTACACCGGGTTCCACCAAAGACGGTATTATTCCACCAGAAAGCCAGATGGTTGTTCGCATTGTGATTGAAGCAAATGGCAAACAACCTTAAATTTGATACTTGTGTTTTCCATGTGGTGGTGTTATGATGTAAAATGTAGTTATGATTTATGACTCGAAGCCTGCGGGTGTAGTTTAGTGGTAAAACCTTAGCCTTCCAAGCTAATGATAGGGGTTCGATTCCCCTCACCCGCTTTATTTTTTGTATAACCAGCTTTAACCAAACTTGCGGAATTCCCCACCGCTCTATTGCCTGGGGATGGATAGCAACAGATGCTCCATCCAGCATCTAAAATATTTGATTTGATTTGATTTGATTGTAGAAAAATGGTAAGATTACAGTGGTTGCGACCCACCCAGAAGACTAAGAGGCTACGGTACTCGGCTAAGATTGGGGAAGAGACATAAACCCAGCTGGTAAGCTATTGCTGTAATTCCAAGGTAAGTCTGCCGACAAAATAATCAAACAATCTCAGGAAGTGGGATTGCTGCCTGTGGACGCGGTGTAAGACCAAAAGCTAGACGGCTGGTGGAGGCAATTGCGAATGAGACGGGAAACTCCGTAGACGAATAAAACCGTCCTTGTGCTAGTTGAAATTGGAAGCCCCATTTTCAGCCAAAGGCAAGATGGGGTACTTCACCTTACTTTGTGTAATATCTTCGTAATATCACCCAAGAAACAACAGGTGTACCAACTAGGGCAGTTACAGAGTTAAGTGGTAACACCATTTCGTTTCCCGGTGCTACACACATCAAATCAGCAAATAACGCCATAATTGCCCCCATAATCATCACCCCAGGTACTAAAATACGATGGTCGTAGCTATTAAACATACTGCGACACAAATGGGGAACTGCTACACCGAGAAAGGCAATCGGACCACAAAATGCCGTAACTACACCTGCTAAAATGGAAGCGCTGGTAATTACCCAAAATCTGGTTCTTTTTAAATTTAATCCCAGCGTCAAAGCATAGGATTCACCCACCAGTAAAACATTCAACGGTTTCGACAACAAAGCAGCAACTACTAACCCCAGTAGTACTACACTTCCTAAAATAGGAATTTGTTTCCATGTCACTCCCCCAAAGCTACCAAAAGTCCATTGCAGATATGTTTGAATTTGTTGGCGATCGCTAAATTGTAATAAGATGCTAACTAACGCACTTGTGGCATATCCAAACAACAATCCCAAAATCAATAGCGTCATTGTATCTTGAACCCGACGCGACACAAGTAATACCAACCCTAGCACAGCAGCAGCACCCAAACTTGACGCAATTACCAAACTTAAATCCCCAAAAACACCCAAAGTTTGAAAAATTGCCCCCGCACCAACAACATTTGCTGTCAACACAACTAAAGCTACACCCAAGGAAGCACCAGAACTAATTCCTAACACAAAAGGTCCCGCAAGTGGATTTTTAAAAATAGTTTGCATCTGCAATCCACTCACACCCAAAGCAGCACCAGCAAGCATAGCGGTTATAGCTTTGGGTAATCTAAACTTAAAAATAATATTTGTCCAACTAATCTTTTCCGCATCCCCACCAAATAAAACCTTAACAACATCAGTAATAGGGACTTGCACCGAACCAACAGCAATATCTAACAAAAAAGCCAGAATTAATACCCCAATCAACAACACAAAAACTAAATATTCTCTTGCAATTAAAGCCTTATAGAAATCTTTAATAATATACATCTGACAGTTTTCAATCCTTACTGAACACGACGATAAAAAACTAACTCATGCTGCGGTAAAATCTCTGGATGAAAAATCTTAATTAAATCAGATAAAACCGCATCAGGATTACTAATTCCCCCTTCCCAGTAGTCATTTCCTCCACCTTTATTTATCCGCAAATTATTATTATAGATATTCCCATTTTTAACAGCTTTAAAATCAGCATATCGATTATCTTCGGCTAGAATATCTTGCTTTAAATTCCATTTTTGGCTAAGATTCAACCAGAAATCAGCATTTGTTGCCCGTTCGATAATTGCCTCAAAAGATAAAGGTAAACTTCCCGAAGACTCTTCATTACTCCAAAGATAGTTTGCCCCTGCATCCTCTAAATACTTGGCAGTATAACTATTACCACCCGGCATATACCAAGTGCCTTTAAAATTAAATCCCACAAACACACTTGGACGTGATTTTGCTGCTTTTGCCTTAGTTGCTATTTGTTGATACTTTTGTTCTACTTCCCCAAATATTTGTTCTGCCTCTTTCTCTTTATTAAAGAATAAAGCCGTAAATTTTAACCATTCGCTTCTACCCAAAGGTGAATCTTCCATATATTCGGCATTGATTGCCACTTTTAAAGCTGCTTCTAACAACTTTGGATAACTATCGATTTGGGTGTTTCCAGTTCCATAAGTTGTAATTAATTCTGGATTTAATTCTAATATTTTCTCAATATTAACGCTGGCATTATTGCCAACATTTGCAATAATGCCAGTTTTAATTTTTTCTACAACCTCAGAGGTATTGACTGTTTTCGTATCGCTGACTCCAAGTAATTTATCGACAACTCCCAGTTTCGCTAAATGGGGTAAATGAGTTGTGGAAAGGGAAACCACAGAATTAACTGGGACAGTAATTACTTGGGCATTTTTGTTATTTTCTAGAATATCTTTCGGTGTAGGAGTGCCGCATTGAACTAAAACATATTTAAAGCCAGTTTTTGCATCCTTCCAAGGATTATTAATTGTAATCACTTTATAGTTTTTATGATATTCCACAGTAAAACCCTGAGCGCGGGTAATAGTCACTTTATCAGGGAAATAATCGCGGTTTGCGTCGTATTGTTGAATACAGGCTGGATTAAGGGATTTTTTTTCAAGATGATTAACTTTCGGACTTTCGCAAGCAATGATTAATGTAGAAACAATAAATATAATGAAAATTAAATTAATTAGTTTTAAATGTTGCAGCTTATATAACATCTTGTTCAATTGCTGTTTAGTTATAGATGTCTTTTAGAAAAAAGAATATACAGCAGATTTTATCTTGGTAAGGTACACCTGTAGCGGGCAAGACTTCGGCGTGAGCGCTCAGTCCTTACCTCCGGTACACTTCGTTCCGACAGGCTCAGGAACCATCGAACGCTGCCCGTACCACCACAGTTTTATTCTTGATCTTTATACCTCATTTACCTGTAATCTGCTGTATTTATAGGAGAGGTAAAATATTACATCTCTACAATTAATCAAAAATGGCAACTATACAGGTGGATAGATATACTCTGTCACCTTTTTCCCTTCAACTAAATGTTCATTAACAATCTTTTTGGCAACTTCTGGTTTCACCCGACTGTACCAAGTTTTATCATCAGAATAAAATGCCACCGGACCCAATTTACAAACCTGCAAACAACCGGTTGTTCGCACTTCTATATCCAAACCTGCTTTTTCAACTGCCGCAGAAAGTGCATCAAATGTAGGTTGCCATTTCCGCGAGGGGTAACAGCGTCCGGATGTACAAACAGCTATATAAGAACACTTAAAAGGATTTTTAGTAAAAGGAATTTCCTTTGTTCCTAACACATAAATTTCTCGAAGTTGTTTATATAGCTCTAATTTGCTAAAATTTGCTTTACCATCAGGTAATAAATTTTCATCTTCTACATATGGATTTGGCAAAAATATAGTCATTACTTTTTCACCCGCACCATTCCAAAACTGAATACCCCAACTGTGGGGTTCTCCTTCTGAATTAATACGTCTATAAAATGCACCTTTATTAATTAATCTTTGCTGCCTTACTTCTAGTGGAGTCTCTGAATTTGGACCACCTATAGTTTCTTCAATACACAAGTGAAAATGCCAACCCTGTGTAATCACAGTCAGATATCCATCATAGAGAACGCATTTTTTTGGTGCTTCGTGAAATTCTAACTCTAAAACGCTACCTTGTTCTAAATGTCCTAAACCAATTTGATGCCAATTTTGTTGAAATAATGTGTAAGTTAAACAAGCAAGTACATCACATCGACAATCAAAATACTCATATTCAATTGTCCAACCGTTTCCTGTTGCTTCAGTTGTTTTCTGATTGAGTGGGATAACACAAGGATTGAATTCAATCATGGCAATTTTCTCGCAATATGTAGGTTAATTGTATAGACGCTACATATACATAGCATCTATACATATCATTAGAAATTAGCACTTAAACCAACTTGAAATACTCTACCCGCATCCGGAAATCCAGCAAATAATTGATATCTTTGATTAAAGATATTATCTACACTAGCATTAAGGGTGAAGTTCTGACTGAGGGGAATGCGAGTTTTTGCATCAAAAGTTGTGTAACCTGCTAATGACTCAGTGTTGGTATTATTCGTAGGATATTTCCCCAGAGAATTCATCAATAGTCCAAGATATAAACCTTGAGTATTTTCATAGGAAACACCCAAATTTAGTTTATCTGCACCTGCAAATCGTAACTCTTTGTTGATTTCTGCCGGATTAGAACTTTTTTTGATGCGTGGATCATTTGCCGTATAATTTACAAAAGCATAGATATTTTTAGCAATTTGTAAATTTAATGCCGCTTCAATTCCTGAAGTTTCAACTAAGCCGATATTTTCCCAAGTTCCCGTTACTCCATTCACGGCTGGTCTAATAGATTTGAAAGCAATTAGGTCTGATATGTTATTTTGGAAAAAAGTTAAGCGCAACAAACCAATGTCCCCTAATTTTTGGTCGATACCAATATCAAAACTATCTCCTTTTTCTGGTTTAAGGTTGGGATTCCCGATAAATGTTGGGTTAAGACTAAATAAGTTGCTTACCGTTGGGACACGAAAATTTCTGATGTAGTTTGCCCGTATAGTAGTAGAGTTGCTGATATCCCATTTTGCACCAATTGATGGTGATGTTGCAGAAGCATTGGCTAAAGTGTTGAAATCTTGACGCAAACCTAAATTGAATTTGACGTTAGGAATAAGACTTGTTTCGTATCTGGCAAAAATAGCACTTTGCCCAATATTATCGTCATAGTTAATTGTGTTGACACCTGTAGAATTTCTGATTGCACTACTAACAACATTCACATTTCGATAGTCAAAACCATAAACTATACTGTGATTTTTGCTGAAGTTCCAGCTATGGGTAGCTTGAAAACCGTAAGAACTTTGTTTTGTCTCGAATCTTCTGTTGAATTGAGGTGGATTAGTGATGGAGTTAGAGTCAAAGCGAGTATTGAGAAAATCGGTGTAGAATCTGGCTGTTAATAGCGAATCATTTCCCCCTCCAAGCTTAGAACTCCAGCTTAAATCATTTAAAACTTGGTCTGTATATTTGCGGTTTTTATCGGTTAGTACATTACCAGAACCTTGACCAAATTGTGGTACAAGTATGGGAACTCCTCCTGGTGTTCCTTGTTCTTTTCCTAAGTATTGTGTGGAAAAAGTTAGAGTATTACGCTTACCTAAATTTGCTTCTAATTTAACGTTAAAGTTATTGAAGAGAGCATCGTTATTTTTTCTGGTTCCCCTAAAGTTAGCTTCGGGAATTGAAAAAGGATAATTATATTGGGATTGAGTGCGATTATATCCCACTACCCAACCAATATCCCCAGCTTTTCCACTATTTTGAATAGTCTGTTGATTCAATCCATAAGCACCAACATTTACCTTTGCTTCAGTTGTGGTTTTATCTGTGGGACGACGGGTAATAATATTAATTACTCCACCAATTGCATCAGAACCATAAAGAGTTGAACCACCACCTGGTAACACTTCGACTCGCTCAATGTTATTGGTAGTGAATTCTGACAGATCAAAACGACCACTACCTAAGTTATTAATTGGTCTGCCGTCAAGCAGAATTAGCACCTGTTCACCATTAGAACCACGAATAAATTGACCACTTAATGCATGGGGTTCAGTTCCAACAGTTCCATCTGGTAAGATACCAGGAACAAATTTGAGTGCTTCTCGGACTGTTCTCACACCCTGTGCTTCCATTTCTTCACCCGTAATCACATATATGGGACGGGTAGAATCTTTAACTGTCCCTTCCCGACGAAAAGGAGAGTACACAGGTTCATTCAATAATTTATCGACGACGTTTATTTCGATGTCGGGTTCTTTCTCTTCTTTTTGTTCTTCTGTTGGTGTCGATTCTTGAGCGACTTCTGCTATTTTGTTGTTGGGTATGACTTGTGTAGCTGGTTGTAAATCTGAAGCAGTACCTTCGTTTTTGGGAAAGTTGGATATTAGGGGGATTTCCGTTGCCCTAGCTTTGTAACTTCCAGAGAATATCCCCAATATTGCTGCCAAACTAGACACAGCAAACTTAGTTCCCAATTGGGAATTAAACATATTATTTCTCATCTGTACCTCGCAGATAATTATGTTTTTTGTGGCGATTGGCGGGTGTTCTGACTTAGAGACAAAGATTAAAAAGAAAAATTTGCCTCGTCACAGTTGCGGGACAGCGCTGGATTTTCACCAAACTTTCCCCGTTATTTTTAATGAATAATTCTGATTAGAACCAATGCATTTTCGCACAATAGCACGGATATATTTGGTGATTAATGTCGAAATATTACATTCGTAAGTATGCTTTGCGTAGAGGATCTCGAAAGTGAGGGTAAAAAGCAACTGAGTAGATTTGATTATCCAACCTATAAAGCAGAATATATCGATTTTGATGATGTTCAGTACTTGACAAATAACCACTGATTCATACCTGTAAAAGTTTTGACTGTAATAATATTTACTTAAAATGAGTAAAATGATTATCATTCTCTTTGAGGTGATTGTCAATACTTGTGAGGCAATTTGTCCGACAAATAGTTTATATTGCGATGTACTTCTGCTCTTAATCGGTGTTAAATGGGTTATGCGATCGCGTAATCCATTTAACATCTCCAGTAATTACAGCAATTTTAATGTCTTTGAATCACACATCAATACCCAAATTTTGTGTAGACGTTCCACCAGAACGTCTCTACATTCATTTTCACTAGATGTCTTATTTAATCCGAAGTAACGCAGATATGTATTGGCATCCTGCCCATCCTTGATAATTTGCGGGCAAGATGCCCGCACCACAAGAAATTTGTGGGTATTTTTTTAATTGGAAGTCCCTAAGCCCACATCAGATAGATATCATCCCAGTGTCCTAGCAAATCTATGTCGTTGGGGGTGGCAACACGTAGATTTAAGTCATTGCTCATTTCAGCTATCACTTTTTAACTGAGAAAATAAGGTTTTCCATCCTGGATTCCCCATTTGATTTTCTCCTTGTTTCACTTCAAAAGTGACATTAGATGCTGCTGTTTCTTGTAATGCCTGTAAACACAATTCAGCAACATCATCCCGGCTGATTTTGCCGCGAATATTATCACCTTGTTCAGCTAATAATTCTTTACCACCAGTTTCCTCAGTTAAAGCACAAGGACGAATAATTGTATAAGGAATACCACTTGTCCTTAAACTATCTTCTCCTCTCAGTTTCCAAGTTAATATTCCTCCCAATTGATCATTTAATCTAACTGCGGGGGGTTCTTCTTCTAAGTTAATTCCCTCTCTTCCAGGACGGGTGACACCTGCGGAACTAATGAGGACAAATCTAGGTAATTTGCTACCTCCGTAGGCTTTGATTGATTCTACTTCCAAAGCAAAAGCACCAGCAGAAAACTTGGGATTTAGTTCACCATCATACTCAAATTTACTTAACATTAATTGTAAAGAGCAAATTTTACTGGTATCTATTGGAGGACGATCCCTAACAACTTTGGCACGAAATACAGGAATTAAATTACTGAAGGGAACTTTAATATTAATCCAAGTATCTGCTTCTGTGTCAAAGGAATAACTATAACCAACACCATCCCAGGCAGAATCAGAACGCAAAAATAATTTATAGCGTTTGCCATCACCTTTAACTTTTAAATCAATTCCTTCATAACCAGATAAATTGATTGCTGGATCAAAGTTTTTAGTTCTAACTGAGGCAAAACCTCCAGAATTGGCAATGGAAATATTTCCAGCGAATATAGCTGAACTATCAAGAAAACTCATATTACTGCTACTAACTCCACCCATCACCACATCATCCAAAGCACCCCAAATATTTTTCAAATCTGTTGATGGGTTAGTAAAGTCGAAAACTAGCTTCTCGTCTCCTTGGGGGAGGTATTTTGCCGCTGCCTCAACTAAATTTTTGACACCTTGATATTCAACATTTTCAGGTGTGTCACCGACTATTTCCGGTTGATAAAATTTAATACCTTGGTTATATTTGTCACGATTAGGTGTATCGCCTTCTACAGGCTGCACACGCACTGATGTACAGCAAATTACAGCTTGGATATTTGACATAACTAATTCGTTTAAAGTTTCAGGTTTGGTAATATCGGCAACTATTAAATCAGTATCGTTACCAAGAATATTTCTAGCTTTTTCGATGTCACGCACTAGACATCTCACTCGATAACCCTGCTGAAGTAAGCGTTGTACAACTCGTTTACCCACACCACCTGTTGCCCCTGCAACTAAGATTACACCCATTTTTTTGGCTCCATCTGGCTGATTTTGGCTATTCTGAAAGAACTTACCCTGTAGTATATTTTGAATCCAATTTAAAGGTGGTACAACTTCAAAATAGTTGAGTGTTTGAATAAATCTACCTAAATCCCATTGTCCGCGAGTTTCATTAGTCATAGCTTTTATTCCTATTTAGTCTTCAGCTCTGAACATGCATATGCTGCAAGTGTCACAATCATATTCTTAATAATAATTAATTTACCCTAAGTTAAAACCACCCTGGGGAGACATCTCAAGTTAAAGTGCCGAACTAAAATTCCCAATTAACTATGTAGTATGTGTGTAACTCAAGAAAGTATCACAGGTATTTTTTAGATATTTATGCTGAAAAGCCATGATGTGGGGAATACCAATAGTAAAAGAGGTTGCCTGATGTATCTAAATCTATTTGTGGGTTCAAGTGTTGGAATTGTCGCTTTGATGGCATTAGTTTTTGCTTGTTTTCAATGGTTTCATATTCCATCAGGTAACTTTTTAGACTGGGTAATTGCAGGGGCAAGCTTTTGGTGGTTGTTGGTGATTGTAACTGTACCCTGGAATATTCATTTTCAAGCTAAAGAAGTTTTAGCACAGGGAGCGCAATCAAAAGAGAAAGGAATTACAGTTGATGAGAAGCAGCAAAAGTATGTTAGGTTGCTGGCAAAGCGTTCGTTGATTATAGCGATCGCATTACACGTCATCTCCGCTGCTACTCTATATACTCTGGCTGCCACTGGTATTAGTACTGTGGGTTACATCTCATCGGGTGCAGCTTTATTATTAACTGGATTACGTCCTGCTATTAGCGCTTATGAGTATGTATACGCAAGATTAACGATGATTCGTCAAGAGTTACAATATCCCCGCGAAGATATCTACGAATTGCGTGGACGTTTCAGCACATTAGAAGAAAAAATACGTATTCTCGAAGAACAACTAAATCCAGAATTCCCCTACTCTGTGGTTGCAACCCAGCAAAGCTATGTAGATGAAACCCGCAAAGAATTGGCACGTTTAGCAAATAATTTGGAAAGACTAGGGGCAACAAACCACAGCGAACACCAGCAATTATCCCGCGAAACAGAACAAGCGATCGCGCAACTTTCTACAGATGGACAATTTTTAGATCATGTACGCGAAATTATTCGATTTTTTAAGACAGCCTAAGAGGATGTTTGAAAAGTCCTATTGTTGGTATCAAAACCTTCTATATCCTGGACTTCATAAGTAGTCGCGCAAACATTTTACATTCATTTTGAGTAAAGCGAAGCAGTCCAAAACCTTGTGTTCGCAATGACATTGTGTAATTAATTTTGTCTGACTACTGGGTTAGTTGGGTGCCAAAACACTTTTAGAGAGGCAAAATTTTGCGTCTCTACATCCTTCCACTTCTTATGCTTCCCTCTGGTGGCAATGACAGATACTATCTTTGATAGGGACTTAAGTATAAGCATAAAAATGTTTTCATCTGCTGCAATTGTTGTTCTCAATCAAAATAGTGTCTCCCTTGCTCGGAAAATTGCGACAGTATTAGCTACAGTCGCACCCAAAGTGACAATCTATGGTTTGGTGGGGAGAACATCGGGTGTTGATGTGAGTTTCGACAATTTTGGTGAAACTTTACGAAAATTATTTACAGATGGAGTCCCAATTATTGGTATCTGTGCAGCGGGAATTTTGATTCGTACCCTAGCACCAATTATCTCTGATAAGCGTCAAGAACCTCCAGTTTTGGCTATAGGGGAGGATGGGAGTGCGGTAGTTCCTTTGTTGGGGGGACTTAGGGGGGTGAACGATTTAGCTAGGCAAATTGCCACAGGGTTGGGTGTGGAAGCGGCAATTACCACAGCAGGAGATATCCGGTTTCGTACTGCTTTACTGTCCCCTCCACCAGGGTATGAGTTGGCAAATCCGGAAGCAGCAAAGGGGTTTATTGCTGATTTACTTGCAGGTGCAAAGGTGAAGTTGGAGGGGAAAGCAACTTGGTTGGAGGAAAGTAAGTTACCTGTTGATGAGGAGGGAGAATTAAGGATTTGGGTGACGGAATCTAAAGCTGGTTATATTCCCAATTGTTTGGTGTACCATCCCAAAACTATCGCGGTGGGAATTAGTGATGTTGGGGAGATGAAAGCAGAGGATATTGTGAGTGTGGTACGGCAAATATTGGATGTTGCTGAATTAGCGATCGCATCTCTGGCGGGACTATTTGTTTTACAATCGGATGCAGCCTCCCCCACTGTAAATCAGGTTGCGAAGTTGCTAAATTTGCCTTTGCGGATTCTAGATACAGAGAATCCGCAAACATCTACATCTTTGGTTTTAGCTGCGACAAATAATTTAGGAAGGTTGTTAGTTTCCCCAATTCCGAATATTGGTGTTGCAGTATCTCAAGAACTAATTAATACAAATAATTTAGGAAAACCCAGGGGTAAATTATCCGTTGTGGGGACTGGACCCGGTGCTAGTGAATGGATGTCACCGGAGGTGAAACAAATACTTGGGGAAGCGACAGACTTGGTTGGTTATAGTTTTTACTTAGATTTAGCTGGAACTTTACAACCTGGACAACAACGGCATGATTCCGATAACCGGGAAGAATTAGCTAGGGCAAAGATGGCGCTAGATTTGGCAGCAACAGGCAAAAATGTCGCGGTTGTTTCTTCTGGAGATCCGGGAATTTATGCCATGGCAGCGGCGATATTTGAAGTGTTAGATACAGCTTTTGACCCTGCATGGCAACATGTTCAAATTCAGGTTTGTCCTGGTATATCTGCCATCCAAGCTGCTGCGGCTCGAATTGGTGCGCCAATTGGTCATGATTTCTGCGTAATTTCCCTGTCAAATATTCTCAAATCTTGGTCAATTATCGAACGACGAATTATTGCGGCAGCAGGAGCAGATTTAGTAATAGCTTTCTACAACCCAGCTTCTAAGCAACGTCGCCAAGAAATCATCTCCGCATCTGAAATATTAAAAAAGTATCGTTCACCACAAACGCCAATAGTAATAGCGAGAAACTTGGGAAGAGAAGGAGAATCAATAGAAGTAGTGAAATTAGACGAATTTCAGCCAGCCGAAGTTGACATGCGATCGCTTATCCTAATTGGTTCTAGTCAAACAAGGGTTGTGAATCATCCAGGAGGGGTTTGGGTATACACACCAAGACATTACAAAGCTTAAAGCCAAATGGTATTAAGCGGGCGTGGAATTATGGAAAATCTAGGGAATTCCATCGCTGTGTGTATACCGTAGCTCATTACTTATTTTTTAACAGCAGCCACCGCCATCATAATACCAAGTTGAATCTGTGATTATTAAGTCTTCTGGTATTACTTGTGCTAATTTACTTGCTGTTTTATCGCAGACTGCTGTGGGAATTCCAGCTTGGAGAATATGACCATTATTGTCATCAAAATATGCCATTGAACCGCTATAAATCGCTGTTTTACCAGTAAAAATACAGGCTCCATCTTCAGGAATTGGAAGTTTAAAAGATACTGAATCAAGACTTTCTAAAAGTAAATGGTCAGGCAAGTCATAGATTTCTGAATTTAACAATCGATAGGGACGACGGGCACGAATTTCTACTTGACCAAACCCAACATCAATAATTCTTTGAATATACTCATCATAGGTCAATGCACCTGATAAACACATTGCCCGCAAGCGTTCATCCTGTTGGAGATGTTTGGGGATTGGCTGGGTGGCAATCGGATCACTCATTTGCAAGCGTCCACCTGGTTTTAACACTCGGTATGCTTCACGTAATGCACGGGTTAAATCTTCTGGTTCAAAGATGTTAAAAAGGCAATTTTGAGCCACAACATCTACGGATGCATCGGCAACAGGTAAGTTAAACGCATCACCTGCACGAATTTCCACGAATTTAGCATCAAACCAAGGGTTTTCTGTTGCGGCTATTTCCAGATTACTGATAGCTGCTTCACGCATTGCCACAACCGGATCTACAGCGATAACAGCACCGGGAAATCGACAAAAATAGGCAAATTGTAATGCTTCTAAACCTCCACCAACTCCAACATATAATACGGTTGATTGGCTACCCAATTCTGCGGGGTGAACGGTGGTACCACAACCATAATTCATTTCCTGCATTTTTACCGGGATATTTAAACCTGGTAGTGACAATGGTGCGCTTTGAACACAGCAAAGTCCAACTTCTGGGGTTTGGGCAACTTCGCTATAGAATTGGGCTGCGGTTTCAAGATAAGTCATGTTTGGGGATTTTGGACTTTACTAATTGATTATGATTGCTGACGACACTGGTGAGCAAGTTTTACCTGTAAAAAAATTCCAGTAAACGAAGGCACCAAGAAGGAATTTTGTCAAAAAAAACTGGAACAGGTGTAATACCTATTCCAGAGAATATTCTGCAAGGTTGAAAAATAAACTTGAAGAGAGTGTTTATTTAATTTAAATTTTGGTTGAAATTTTGGGGTGCAATATTACTTGGATTATTCACGCAAAACGTAGCCAACTCCCCGCACCGTTTGAATGAGGCGTTTTTCATTTTCAGCCTCTAGTTTCAGACGTAGGTAGCGGATATAAACTTCGATGATATTAGAGTCTCCCATGAACTCATAACCCCACACCGATTCTAAAATGCGATCGCGTGTGATAACTTGTCGAGGGTGGGCAATCAAATATTCCAATAAATCAAATTCTTTAGCGGTTAAATCAATGGAACGTACTCCCCGGTGTACGTGCTTAGTGCGTTTATTCAAGGTTAAATCTTCAAATTCTAGTAAGTCCGGATCGAGTTTTGGTTGTTTCCGCAAATGGGCACGAACCCGTGACATCAAGTCATCTCCCCTCAACGGTTTGAGGATGTAGTCATCTGCACCAGCATCTAATCCAGCAACGCGATCGCTTATTTCATCTTTCGCTGTTAATAATACTATCGGTACTTGGTCGCCTGTAATTCGCAAGCGACGACAAATTTCTAATCCAGATAAATTTGGTAATTTCCAATCGATAATCAACAAATCTGGCTTTAACTGCCGTGCATTATTCAGTCCAGCCAATCCATCATACGCCACAGTTACTTGATAGCCTTCATAGCTCAACTCAGACTCAACGAGTCGAGCCAGTTTTATCTCATCTTCAACTAGTAAAATATGTGATTTCATCGATACTTATTTTTTCATAATTCTCCAAACTATAACACTGAATACCTAGTGCATTTCTTAATTATTTATAAATAATTTTTGTTAAGTAATCCTGATTAAGTATATTGTATATTTTCATGCAATAAGAAGATCCCCAACTTTTTAAAAAGCCAGGGATCTCCTTCAGTATAAGGTTAGTAATAAATAGTTTAGTTTATTTGACAGGAAGATTTCAGAGATATTTACAATAAAATTAAATAACTTTATATTCTAGGTTTCAGCCTCTTTTCCTAGCAATAAGCACTGACATCTTCACCACATTCATCTGCAAGATAAGAGAGTGCTTTAAAGCGTAAGTAAACTATTTGTTCGTAAAAAGGATTAAGTTTGCACATTGGAGGAATATGAAACAACTTTTTGCCGAATACAATAATATCGCGTTCAAAAGGGCATTGTGCAGGAATTGATTTACAGAGAAAATGAGCAAATTGCGAATCACTAACTTCCATCGATTCTAACCACTGTTTGATGGGAAATAAACAGTCATTTTCTTTTTGTAGTTGGGTAAAGCTGGTCATTTGATTACTCCTTTGAGGATTTACGCCAGAATTTGTTTTGATCCATATACACTTATATAGGTTTAGCTTTGGGCAATTATGCAGAGGTTTTTATCTTATGGGTAAGCTTCAGGTACACCTGCCTGTATAAGCTATATTCGCAACACTCATAACTACATAGATGTATCGTTCGGTTCCGGGGAATTTCTGAATTATCGCTAGAGGGAATGATTACACCACCTTGGGTAAGTTGGAAGCTGATAATTAAATACGTAAAATACTGATGGGATGGTCAACAATATTATACTGTCTGATTCCTAGCGACATCGCGGTAATTACCTGAAATCAATATTTTTCCATGCTTTACTAAGTAAATATAACGATGTAGCTAGATTAAAAGTAACTTTACAATAGGTGGTGAGTAAAATACTATTTTCTGTTGCAATTATTTCTGAGAGATAATCTAACTTTTTTGTGTTTGACAAAGAAAAATAGAGAAAAGTTTTCAAAGTAGAAAAATCCACTTTTTGGATAACAATTTAAAATTTACTAAAATTTGCATATGCAGCTACCTTTACAAGTTACCAAGAATAACCCCGCATCTATTTTCAATGCTGGCTCAAATCCAAGTAATATTATTAATGTAGGTGGTACTACTTTTTTCACCGCTACAGATTCAAATAATGTTACTGGATTATGGCGCGTAAATGGAAGTCTGCCTCCAGTATTTGTCAGTAATATTCGCTTGGGAAGTCAACCTGGACTGAATGATTTGGCTCCTGTTATTGTCAATGGTAGCCTGGTTTTTGCTAACTCAGATATTAATAATAATATTGAAATTTGGAAAATAGACTCAGGTTTTGGTTCCACCACTACCTTAGCAAATCCAATTCGGTTTTCACTGCCACTATTTACAGGAACACCTCGATTTTCTAACCTAACCAATAGTAATGGTAATCTCTATTTTGTCGCTAACGAAAATACTTCTATTTCCAGCTTGTGGGGATTAGATTTTAATGGAAATCCCTTGCGGATGGGTAGTTTACCCACAAATCTACGGAACCCTGGAAATATAATTAATGTTAATGGGACTGTATTTTTCACTGCAACTAATTCTCTGAATACTTCTCCAACCTCCCCAAATCCAGCTACAGAGTTATTCATTCTTGGTACAGGTAATAAGATAATTTCTGTCAAAAATACTTTATCTAGTATTGATAACCCTATTAATCCCACTAATTTTGTTACTGCTAACGGAAAACTCTACTTTACTGCAAACGATACGGGTAATCGCTTTGGTAGAGAACTATGGACGTTGGATAGTCGCTTCACTCCTGTGAGAGTAAGTGATATTGCAATTTCTAGTCCATCAAATCCTTCTGGTTCTTCCAATCCAGCCGAACTTACTGCTTTTGGTGGTACTCTCTATTTTACTGCGGAACAGCAACCTGGAAATCGGCAGTTGTGGAAAGTTGATGCTAATGGTGTCCCCAGTTTAGTTAAGGAAATAAGTAGTACATCTCTTGGCAACTACCGAAATCTAACAATAGCAAATGGTAATCTGTATTTTAGTAAAGATATTTCCAGTGGTAGCGAATTATGGCGATTAGATGGGAATGGTAGTGCAATTCGTATCTTATCTCCATTGTTTACGAATATATCCCATCTAACTAATATTAATGGTGCGCTTTATTTCTCGGCAAGGGATTCAAAAGGAAGTGAATTATGGACATTAGATAGTTTTGGAAATCCTAAGTTAACAAGTGAAATTAATTTGGGTGCAGGTTCTTCCAATCCTAGTAATTTAACTGCTGTTGATAATATTCTTTATTTCAGTGCGGATGATGGGAAAACGGGACAGGAATTATGGCAAATTGATACTCGTAGTGGGGTACCAACGCCAAAGATTTTAGCAGATATCAATGAAAAAAATCGCCAAATTCCCGCAAATCTAGTTAATGTTAATGACACCCTCTATTATAGCTTTAATGATATATCTGGAGTGCAATTGTGGCGACTAGATAAAGCTACTGGGCAACAAGTTAAAATTAGTTCTCCATCTGGCTGGAATTCCATATCTAATGTCACCACAGTTAATAACAATCTATACTTCACAACCAATGATGCTAGTGGTCAAAAACTATGGAAATTGGATAGTGTAAATGGAAATGTATTAACAACCATTAGTAACTTGGGTACAACTGGTACAACTTACGAACAACTCCTCAGTATTAACGGAAATTTATTTATAGTTGTAACTCAACCAGATCGGGTTAAAAAGTTGTGGAGAATCGATAGTAATGGGATATCTACAAATATAAGTTTACCAACTACTGGTGCTAATAACAATATTTCAAACTTAATTAACTACAATGGTTTACTTCACTTCACCACAACCCGTAGTGATGGTTTAAATGAACTTTTTAGAATCAATTCAACTGGCACTTCAGAACTAATTAGTATTCCTCCAACAAGCACACCTTTAGGAGTAATATCAATTAGAAATTTGACTGTTGTTGGCAATAAGCTAAATTTTGTCACAGAAAACAGTGATGCCAGAAGATTTTTATGGTCAACCGATCAAAATCGGATAACTTCACAAATTACTTTACCCTTTTCCATGGGTGGTAGTTTGAATTTATCGCAGATAGTTGGTGTAGGAAATTCTTTACATTTCATCGCTCAAAATGGGACTTTTCCCCCAGAATTGTGGCGATTGGATGACTTTGGGAAACCTCTGAGAATCATGACTGCTCCCAATCCGAGTCAACCTGCATTTGAAAATCTCACTAATATCAACGGTACGCTATATTTCACGAATAACTTTGGTAAAGAAATCTGGAAATCTGATCAACAGAGTCCACCAATAAGATTATTATCACCCAATAGCAGCGACCCAAATTTCCGGATCTCAAATTTGACTAATATTAATGGTAATTTGTATGTCAATATTGCAGATTCAATCTCTGGACAGGAACTTTGGAAAATAGAAGCAAATAACTCATTTACCCAAATGAGTGACATTAATCCCGGTGTAAAATCATCAAATCCGGCAAATTCAACCTATGCAAATGGTAAATTATATTTTGTTGCTGATAATGGAATTGATAGCGATGAAATTTGGTCTTTGGATGTAGGTTTTCCCAATGTTGCACCCACTTTAGCTGATACAAATATTAGTTTTACGATTAACGAAGATGCAACTTCACCCTTCGGTTCGGTAGGGTTTTTAGTTTCCTCAATCGCTAGATTGGGAGTGGGAGGAAATATTACTGATGCAAATGGTCCTAATACTGGTATCGCAATTGTAGGTGGAGATACTAGCGGGACTTTGTTCTACAGTACAGATAATGGTTTGCGTTGGAATTTTGTAGATACACGTACTCTTTCCAACTCCAAAGCACTATTATTATCTGCTGATGCCAATAATAGACTCTATTTCAGACCTGCGGCTAACTTCAATGGTACCGTGGGAAGTGCGATCGCTTTCCGAGCTTGGGATGGTAGTACTGGTGTAAATGGAGCTTTTGCCAATGCAGGTAGTAATGGTGGATTTACGGCATTTAGTAGTGCTACTGATGTCGTTTCGATGACAGTCACTTCCATTAATGATGTTCCTCTGCTTTCCAAAGGATATAGTTTTAGTATTCCTGATGTGTATGAAAATGGAACTGTACTAGGTAAGATAGCTGCATTAGATACTGATGGTGATGCTTTGAATTGGAGTATTACCAGTGGGAACAAAGATACTAATGGAGATGGGACTTTTGCCTTTAGTATTAACGCTAATACTGGAGAAATTCAGATAAGCGATCGCACTGACCTAAATCCCCAGTTAACTCCTAGTTTCCAATTACAATTGAGTGTGAACGATGGGACTGTCACAGTTAGGGAAACTGTAAATATTAAGTTAGTTCGCTCTCCTGGAGACCTCGACCCCAATTTTGGTAATGGTGGTAAGGTAGTTAGCAATATTCTCGGTCGAGCTTGGGATGTAGAACAACTTGCCGATGGTAAAATATTGACTTTGGGTTATGGTATCGATACAACCACAGGGTTAAGCAGATTTGCTTTTACCCGCCATAATGCCAATGGCAGTCTGGATAATTCTTTTGGAAATAGTGGCAATGTTGTCACTGCAATTTCCCCTCTTTCCACATCCCAAGCTACCAAAATGCAGGTTCAATCCGACGGGAAAATTATTGCTACCGGAAGCAGAAGTGGTGTTACTGGTTCTGATTTTGTTGTGGCTAAATTTAACAGCGATGGTACAGGGGATAGCAGTTTTGGTGTGAATGGAATTGTTTCCACCGATATGGGAACTGCGTACGATTACAGTAGAGCGATCGCAATTCAAGCCGATGGTAAAGTTGTAATTACAGGGATTGTTTGGAATTCCACCAGTTCCTACGATTTTGCTGTTGCCAGATATAACACTGATGGTTCCCTAGATACAAGCTTTGGGAATGGTGGAAAAGTTACAACCCCAGTTGGTACAGGTACAGATTATGCCGAAGCGATCGCAATTCAAGTTGATGGTAAAATCATCGTATCTGGAATGGCATCGGATTCCCAAGGTAGCAACTTCGCATCTGTTCGCTACAACAGCGATGGTAGCTTAGATACAACATTTGGTAATCAAGGAAAAGTCCGCACATTAATAAATAGTAGTAGCTACGCATATGCTACGGCAATTCAAGATGATGGAAAAATTGTAGTTGCTGGGAATAGTAGCAGCCAGTTTGCTTTAGCGCGTTACAACAGTGATGGTAGTTTGGATACAGCTTTCGGGAATCAAGGAAAAGTTAGCACATTCATCGCAGACTCTACCGCAACTGCCCGCAAAATTGAAATTCAAACCGATGGGAAAATTCTAGTTGTTGGGGATGCCTACAATAGTTCTTCCAGTTCCTACGAATTTGCCATAGCAAGATACAACGTTGATGGTAGTTTGGATAGCAGCTTTGGCAATGGAGGTAGAATCTTTACCCCCATAGGTGAACGTACCCAAGACTATGGATACTCAGCAACAATTCAAGCGGATGGCAAAATTTTAGTTGCAGGGGATTCTGGGGGAAATTTAGCATTAGTTAGATATGAAAGTGAGTTACAAACACCTTTGCAAAGTCAAAGTATGTCTAATTTACCTGCCTTCGCATCACCATCTCCACAGGAAATAATTCCCAACACAGGTGGATGGAAGCTTGATTCCTTAGTATTAACATCTCAATTATCCCCAATGTACACTGAAAAATATCCCACTGTTATTTCCACCGGCGAATCATCCATGCGATCGCTTACATAGGAAAATGGCTAAAGAGGGAACAGGGAACAGAGTGTTTATCTGTAACCTAATTTGTTCTTTGTCTCTGGCAAGGAACAAGTTATGTCACCCCTCTCCCTACGCTCCCATTCCTGAGTATTTTTTCAATCCTGCACGCCACAAAATTCGATTCAAACCCAAAAATAACAAAGTCCAACCCACCATCATCGAAAATCCTCGCCAAATATCTGTAGGATTGCCAATTAAAAGACTGGCTGGAAAATTAAGTAAATAGGGGAAAGGAGTACATAAAACGAAATTTCTCACACTTTCTGGAAATACTTCTAAAGGGGCTATTAATCCTGATAAAAATAAGTAAAAAAGCATCCAAAAATTCTCGATAGCACTAGCTCTTTCTGTCCAAAATGCAAACATTGCAAATGTATATTGAATAATAAAGCGTAAAGCAAATGAAAGTAAAGTTGCAATTGTAAATAATAATAGTTGTGACCAACTAGGAATCCAGAAAGCTTGGGGATAAAGAATAAAAAACAACGCAATTAACAGGACTGCAAAAGGAATACGAGCAGCCCGTTCGGAAACGTGGGAACTAACGTGGTGCCAAACTGGATCTAAAGGTTGTAATAATCTGGATGAAAGTTTCCCTTCCACAACTTCACGCTCAAATTCCCAAATTACCCAGACAATTGTGATTTGTCGAATGATAAAAACAGCGAGAAAATAGCGAGCAAATTCCACAGGTGACAAGCTGAAATTTCCACTTTGTGCTGCCTGTGTCCATACTCCCATTAATATTATTGGTAGCGAACCTGATAATACCCATAAAATGAGTTCAGCCCGGTACTCCACCACGTAGCTGTATTGAACTGAAAGTAATGTTTTTGCTTTTTTCCAAATCCAATTCATGCTTTTGATACCCACCTAAACTACTCCCGCTTGAAACACCCGTCCAATTACTTCTTCTACAGGTGGTTCGGTAACTGTTAAATCAACCACATCCAAATCAGCTAAAATTCGAGAAACGGCAAGCGTTAGAAGTTCTTGCTGAACTATAAAGCAGACAGAACGACCTTCGACATGCTTCAAATCACCGTAAAATCCCAATTTTTCTTGAGATAAAGGATGTGCCAATTCTAAGTGTATCTCTCGATAGGGAGCAAAGCGATCGCGTAATCCATCTAAGCTGCCATCGTACATTAATTTTCCTTGGTGAATCATCAACACGCGATCGCATAAGCTGGTGATGTCAGCCATGTAGTGACTCGTAAGTAAAATTGTCGCTTGATGACGTTGGTTATATTCCCGTAAAAAATCTCTCACTGCCACCTGGGCATTAACATCAAGTCCTAATGTTGGCTCATCTAAAAATAATACCTGGGGACGATGTAAAAGTGCGGCGAGTAACTCCGCTTTCATCCGTTCACCCAAAGATAGCTTCCGTACTGGTTGAGAAAGTTTGCCATCCAAGGAAAGCATTTCACTTAGTTCACCTACCCGTAGCCAAAATTCCCGATCTGGAATACTATAAACAGCAGCATTAATTCTTAATGAATCAATTGCGGGTAAATCCCAAATTAATTGCTGCTTTTGACCCATAATTAGGGTAATTTGCTGCAAAAATGATTCTTTACGATGAAAAGGTACTTGTCCTGCAACCCGCACTTGTCCTGAAGTCGGGTGGATTAACCCAGTCAGCATTTTCAGAGTTGTGGTTTTTCCGGCACCATTAGGTCCTAAAAACCCAACAATTTCACCAGCAGATATTTCAAAGGAAACATCTTCAACTGCTTTAATGGTGCGGTATTTACGTCGGAAAAAGTGGTTAATAGTAGCCTGAATCCCTGGTTCTTTGATCGATACAGAATATGATTTGCTCAGGTTTTGGGCAATGATAATTGACATATGTTCTCGGAATCAGTTAACAGTCATCAGTTATCAGTTAACAGCTACCAATTCAAATTATCTGCTGTATGGCACTTTCAAAAACCCCGACATAAATCTGTTTTTGCATCAGCCCATATTTGGCATTTTTTGTCAATGCGTAAGTCCCATATATTAACGTAATTTAATAAATTCCAACTGTCCGATTGTCATCACAATTTTTAACCCCGACCTACTTACTGATAACTGAGAACTGCTCACTGATAACTGATTTAATACTACACAAGTTCAGATCAATCTGACGAAAGTTGAGCAATTTTTGTCAGTGGCAACTCTTCCATCTCAGGTAGTTGTTCTAACGATAGTCGGGTACTTTGCTTGGCACCCGATAGACGTTTTAGTAAATTGGGACGAGAATCGTGTAATAGAAACGTAATGCGATCGCCTATTGCCCATTCTAAGCTTGGTGAGGTAATTTGCAGGTAATTTTCCCTCTCTAACAGTAGTGGAACTAATTCACCTGCCTCCATCAAAGTTTCTAAATGTCTTTTCTGACCCAAAAAGTCTACCGCATTCAAGGTTGTTCTACCAATTTTTACCCAACCATCATCCAAATATTCGTTCCAAGTTTTGATGGCAAGTTCGGGAACAAAAGCTTGCAACACCTTATTATTGTTACTATTCGCCACTTGTCCGTTGCGGGGAAATACTGCTAAAACCCTTGGTGGTTTAAATTCCTCGGCTACTCGTTGCGCCAAAATAAAATTAACCTCGCCGTTATTCGTCATTGCCAAGAAGGTTCCTACTGAGGAAATCCCCGCATCTCCCAACACCCCAGTATCCAAAGCACTACTGATAATTACCCGCAAATTCTCAGCTTCCGCAGCTTGGCATGATTCAGGATCTGTATCAATCATCACTACTTCCTCCCCTCGCTGTTGAAAGAATCTAGCAATCAACAAACTCAAAGGGTTACATCCGACGATAATTGCCCCTTTTGCTTCTTTGGTAGTGATTTGTAGCCAATTAGCAACCCAACCAGCAGTGAGTCCCTGTACAACCACAGTCATGATAATTGTCAGAAATACCAAAGCTTTGATGGCATCTCCACCATTGATTCCTCGATTGGTGAGGGAAATTGCAAACAAAGATGCCACAGAAGCACAAACAATTCCCCTTGGTGCTACCCAACTCAAAAATACTTTTTGCCGCCAATTTAAGTCACTATTCCAAGTACAGCAAAATATATTAACGGGACGCACAACAAATATTAGTACCAAAACCGTAGCTAAACTGCCCCAACCCAGGGCAAACACGCTCTTCATCGATAAATCGGCAGCCAAAAGCACAAATAATACTGACACACTTAGAATTGTCAGTTGCCCTTTAAAGCGTCGTAATAGATAGTCTTCGGGAACAGCAGAATTGGCAAAAACTGCCCCTGCTACCACCGTTGTCATTACACCAGATTCAGTGCGAATGTTTTGGGCAAGGGTAAACAAACCCCACAACACTGCCAACACAACCAAATTTTTCAACTCAAAAGAAAGAAAATTGGCACGCTTGAAAATCACACTCATTATGTAGCCACCGACACCACCAATTGCCGCACCAATACTGAGGCGAACAAATAAACCAATCACGGCAGTTTTGGGGTCAGAATCACCACTGAGAATCGTATCTAGGACGACAAAAGCTAAAATTGCCCCCACCGGGTCAATTAACACTCCTTCCCCTTCTAGGAGGGTTGCCACCTGCCTATCAACACTGATGTGTTTCAGTAGAGGTGCAATGACGGTAGGTCCTGTCACCACTACAATTGATCCGTAGAGAAATGCGATCGCCCAAGGAAATTCACCTAACCAATGGGCTGCCATACTGCCACCAATCAAAGTAATTAGGGTTCCCATTGTCACTAAAAGTTGCAACGTGACGGAAACCTTGCCTAACTCTCTCAAATCTAGGTTTAATCCACCTTCAAACAGAATAATCGCTGTTGCCAGCGCCACGATGACTTCTAAACCACTACCTAACAATTGGGGATGCAACAACCCAACACCATCAGCACCCAAAAATATGCCAAATAGAAGTAAAAACACAATACTTGGCAGCCGCAGATATGCGGCTAAAACCTGAGCGGTGATTCCAGCAGTGACTGAAATCACCACCTGAAGAGTAATTTCAAACGATGCTTCCATATTGCTGATTTAAATGGCGATGTTTGAATCCCTTGGCTTGAGATCTGGGGTGTCGATTTTTTCTGAGTTTTATAGTCATTGGTATATCTTACCGAAAAACGAGCTAAAGCTCTGTGGTTTCAAGGTTGATTGTGTAAGCGTTTGATCAGCTACCTATCATCTAAATATGTGAGAGATTTTCAGAGGAATGTTGCTCAATTAGTCTAGCAGCAGTGGCAACTGGAACTAAACTAGAAAAAAGCTGTTGTCAAGTGTTGACATTTATTGGATAAGTTGTTAACTTAGTAATTGTCGATTGGAACAAGCCCCCATCGTCTAGAGGCCTAGGACACCTCCCTTTCACGGAGGTAACAGGGATTCGAATTCCCTTGGGGGTATTAAATAAATTAGCAAAATTAGGTTGACAAAGATTGACAGTATCACTCTTCGTCAGCCTAATTTGTTTTTGAATTGAAACTTGAATTGAAATCCGATTCATTTAGATTTCCTGAGTTAAAGAAATAACGCGATCGCGTATCGCCAACAAGTTAACTTTCAGATCCTGGCTCAATCGCCTCTCAATCATGCCCACAGGCATAGTTATTTTGGGATGTACCAAAATTTTATAACACAGCCTCGTTCCCGCTTTGCCATCATTGCTACAACAAGTTAGCAACCAGGTACCAGAAAAAGCCTTCAAATCACCTTCCACCATCTGGAAATTAATTTCCTGGGGAAAAGATTCTTCCAAATCCAGAACAACTCGTGCAGAAAAATTCATCTTCATCAACCGCTGGGAACCAATTTGTTCCACCCTAATTCCCCCACGAGGATGATCTAAGCGGCGACTTTTAGCCAAATTTGGAATAAAATCAGGCAATGCCTCATAATCTGTCAGTACCTGCCATACAGCTTCTGGAGGACGGGGAATTTCAACTGTGGCAGTAATTTGGCGTTGACGTTCGGCAACTTTTTCAACTTCCACTTCTACCGCTGCCAAATCTAGTCCGTCACCAAAGCTTGCATCTAATTCTAAATCTGCTTCGGAGCAGGCATCATAGCCAATTTCATCGGTATGAATGTCAAATTTATTTGTATTAGTAAGTTTTTCTATCACTGTAATAATTATTTAAAACTAGAAAAAACGATCATTTTACTTCCATCTCATCAATGTCAGTCGGGAATTGTGGCAGTGTGATAGTGAAGCAAACCTCACTAAAGTCTGAATCTTCGATGGGAATACTTTCGACAGAAATTTTCCCATTTAAATGCTGTACTAATGATTTCACCAAAGCTAATCCCAAGCCAGTACCAGGAGTCCAGCGTCCTTTTCCGCGATAGAACTTATCAAAAATGTAAGTAGCCTCTTCTTCAGAGATACCAGTACCAGTATTAATCACCTTAATGATAACCTGATCAATTTGCTCACTGAGCTCATGATTCACCTCAATCGCCACTGTGGTAGCCGCTTGAGAGTATTTTGTTGTGTTTGTTAATAATTCTTGCAGAATTCGGTCAAAGCTTTCCACCTCTGTTTCCAAAGTCAAAGGTTCAGCAGGTAAATCTAAGGTAATACTTAAATTTTTCTCTGCCATTTTGGCTGCGAAAGTTGCCGCTGCCTGTTGCATTCTCTGATTAAGATCAATTTTCTCTAAATCAGGTGGTTGAGGATGGGATTCCAGCTTTTGAATTGTCAATAAGTCATTAATTAGATTAATTTCCTTACTACATTCAGATTCTAGGATATCTAGATACCGAGTTTGCCGATCGGTTGGTAAATCTGGTTGCCGAAGATTTTTTAATGCCATCCGCATATTCGTGAGTGGGTAGCGAAGTCTATCACTCATGTTGCTTAGGAATTCGTCCTTAAGCTCATTCAATCTCCGCAATTGCTCTACATACTGGCGGGTTTTTTCGTACAATTTAGCTTGTACTTCCAAACTTCTCTGAAGTTGTGCTGTCCGCTCATCCACCAAAGTCTGTACTTGACGTAGAGTTTGGGACTGAATGATAGAGTTACTAACTTGAGCGCACACTAAAGCGGTAATATTCAACTCCGGAGGTTGCCAGCGTCGGGGTGTTGCCTGCTGGAGTACCACAAATCCCAGGATTCTGCCTTGAGTTTCCAGCGGCATTAAAAGTACCGTCGGTAATTTATTCAGAACAAATGCTGCTGCTGCGGCAGTGTGATCTCTAAAATCAGTCACAGCATTAATGATAGTGGGTTTACTGGGTTCGGAAAAAGCTCGTTGAGATAAACCACAATCGGAGATTAGGAAAGACTTTTGTGATTCACTTAGCGGTTCAAAACCTAAATTAACACCTGGCTTTGACCATTCTCCAACAACAGTTGCTTTGGCTTTAGGAACGTGTTTTCTGGGTCGGATTCTAAATAAAGGATCAGTATATTTGAGTAATATAAGTAAGCCGCGATCCGCATCCATTGCTTGGGCAGTTGCAGTAATCACCAATTGCAGCATTTGGTTTAGCTCCAAATTGGTGCGACTAAGTATAGATAATTGTGTAATTAAACTTTGGTGTTGAGTGCAGGTTTGGAAAAACTGCTGTTGTGAATTTAGTAGCTGTAACTGGGCTACTTGGGAAAATGCGATCGCACACAGCGATTCTAAGTAGTTTAGTAATTCCTTCTCAGATTGATTCCAATCATAGGGTTGCGCTCTAATTAAACTCACAACACCGTTATTTTTACCAGCAAACTTAGTAGGAATCGCCAAAACAGTCTTAATAGGTACTGGTAGATTCTGGCATCCGCTAATTAAACTATCTTCAATTAGGGAAATATCCTCTATATTTAGCGGCTCTGCGGCAGATTGAATTAGAGGTAAATCTAGCTGTTCAGCCGCAAAAACCTGTTCTGGATTAGATGTTTTTAGGTATTCTGGAATGCACCAGTTGCCCGTAATGACTTCTGTAGATTCATCACTAACCGTCACTAAACAGCAGGAATCGGTACCGAATGTTTCTCCCAATACCTGAGCAATCTCTCGCAGCATCCCCGATGGAGTTGAGGAACCTGCGATTATTTGACTAATTTTTTCAGCTAACTGGTGTCCTAGTTTCTCCTGATGCTGCATCAGCGTTCCATGTGGGTGTTGTTGTACTCCATTTGTGCCATTTGGTTGAAAAAGCGGCGATGGTAAATGCTGCTTTATTTCTGGCACGCTTTTAAATATTGAACCCATTATCCTGCTACCCACCCTCCTGGTAATCTGTTACCCTCTGTTTTGTAGCTGCACCCCAAATGCCCCTAGAGATCAAACTAAAAGTTTCTCTCACCTGTTATAGCCCTTTTCTATTTCAGATGACAAAATCACCAAGTATACAGATGAAATGGGTAACTAAGTAAAAAAATATTAACATTACAGGAAAATATATTAACAATATAGGGATTTTATAGGCTTTAAAATTTTTAGCCCGATTTTTAATTCGTCATCTGACACAGGATATCGTGTCTATAACTATACATAAACCGTAATTTCTCTATACTTAACATGAAGGCTCGGTCAGCCTTGTCCGCGTTAACACTGACATCAATTCATTTTTCAGTAGCCTTTTTGATAATTTTACGGGAATACAGTCATTTAGGTACAACTACAAGAGAAGCCGTGAGTAATGTATTCTACTGTAGTAATTACTTTTTTGATAATTTTAGTTATTAATCTGAAAATTTCTTCTGTCAAGGGTTATATCACCCCTTATGTCAGAGCGGTTAAATCATCGGAATCAAAATAATTCTTTCCAGCCCATGGAATTTTGTCAATGAGGGCAGTAAGCAGTAGGGGGGTTTAAGCAAAAACTTTTCCCCTTAAAAGAGGATGCTTGTACCGGTTTTGCTTTGGTCAGATTAAAAATAGCCTAGTTAAGAATTCTTTACAAAAATCTCAACTAGGCGCTCTTAATTGGTGTTTTAAGTTGAGTAAAATTTTAAGCAGGTAAACTTCCAAGGCTCAGAGGTACCATATCACCACTTTGGGTTAAGCCTAATAGCATTTGTTGTTGAGGTGAAATTAGTTGTCCAGTTAGAGCACAACGTTCCTCCTGCTGTGCTGTTGCCGCGAGAGTTACACGAATATCATCTTGGGAAAAGCGAGGTTTCCACTCTCCTGATTTTTGTTGTACATAGTTCCAAAGAATATCTCGAATTAAAGCTTGATATCCTTGATTTCCGGATATTTCTTTGAGTTTTTCCTTAAGTTCCCGCTCCAAACGGATACTGGTAACTTCCATGTCAGTGGTTGGGGTGCGTAGGATGGTATGCATGTTTTTCTCCTTGATTGGGTATGGACAGGACAGTAATACAAGTGTAGTATGTTTAAAGGAATGATCAATAGGTGAAATTTTCTGTGATAACTACCAACCCCATCTCTACTTCTAAATTTGTTGCCGATTTCCAATCAAGTTGGGAATCAGCGGCTGTGGTAGTGGAGTATTTATTTATGGGTACCATGGGTAATATCTTGCTAAAACACCAGCAAATCACAGGAATCAGTAAACCTAGTTTCACCTCGTTGCAGCTACAGCTACCGATTTTTCGGATTTTCCTAAGCTACCCTCAGTCACAATCTGAGGTACGCTCAACTAGCATCGCTCAATTACCTACGGTCGGCTTAGGCTTAGGAAATGATCGCATAAATAATCAAAATCATGGGTATGGCAGAATTAGCTGGGTAAATCCGGCATCAAAATACAGTCAAAGAAGTGGGAAGTACAGGGAACGAGATGCTGTACCAATACCGGGATAAGAGACATTAACAGTCAACTTTCAACCCCACTTCACCGCAAATAGGAGAAGTGGGGTTTTTAATTGAAAAATCAATCTGTAACCAAATTAAATTGTATTGGGGTAATTCTTCACTAATTAATTTTTACCTAAATTCAAAAGTCGTATTTTTCAAAGAATTGGATGGAAGCATCAGTAACTGTGGAATAGCAGGAGAGCATGAGAGATAATGCTGAAATTAACTTACACAGAAGACGGTTTTTCAATTGAATGTATAAATCAGTCGATTGAGGACTGGGTACAATCACGAGTCACTTTAGCGTTAAGAATTGGTGAAAGTTTTTGTGTGGAACCTAAAACTGCATCTTTTTTACTTCCTACTGATTTGCCAGGAGTTGAAAAGCTGAAAATGGAAATCAGATTTAGCAACAGTGAAAGTATTACTATTTGCCGCTGTGATGCTGAGTATTTGGAAGTGACATTAACAGGTTCTTGGGTGTCATCGGGTGATGAAGACACCACAGGTGTGCTTGTTTCGACATTATGCGATCGCACTGAGTCTATTATCCAGCAACTTTGGTTAGAAGCGGAAGTTTGCCAAGGAGTGAGAAGTTAGCTCCTAATTGCCATTTTGCTACTGCAACAGTTCGGTAGATTTGCTTTCTCGCTATAATTTGGTTACGTTTGGGGATAACAAACTACGGGAATTGGGTATTGACCCTGATGCGATCGCATAATCAGTAAAGCGCTATATTCATTCGTACTCTAACAACTTTGAGTCAGTCTTAAATACTAATTGTGTAGATGCTAAGTAGGTAGGTGGGAATAAACACAACTTTTTGGAAACTATTTTTGGAGGCGGAAGCCCCAAAAAAGTTTCCGCTATGTGACGTAATGTAAATTATCTTCAAAGTCTTCTTACAAACCCTAACAGGAGGCACAGCCACCCCAAATGTTTACGCTTACCCCTACTCCCCTACGGCTACCGATTTTTCTGAGCCTTGCTCAGTGCGGAGCCGGAGCGGAGCGTACCGCAGGTAAGGTACGACAAGCTCAGGGTAACACCTACTACCTTGTCGTAAAGACAATTTTCAACACCCACCTACTTATCCTCCCAAACATTCAACCCTATTTTTCCATTGCTAATAGTTCTGGAACCGTGACAAACCGATAACCCTTTGCTTTCAATCCTTGAATAATTCCCGGCAAAGCTTGGACGGTTCTGCGTCTGTCTCCACCACCATCATGCATCAGCACGATTCCTCCAGGTTTTGCATCTCTGATAACATTCTTGACAAATACTTGATATTTAGCTTTGGGATCTGTATCTGCTGAAGTTTGTGACCACATAACAACTGCATACTTTTGACTTTTGGCGTAACCTGCTAAACCGTTATTTAAGTATCCACCAGGTGGACGAAATAAAGTTGTTTTGACTCCCGTAGTTTGATAAATCAAATCTGCGGTATGTTCAATTTCACTTTTGGCTGTGGCTGCGTCCATTTGTTTATACCAGTGGTGCCAGGTATGATTTCCAATGGCGTGTCCATCAGCTACGACTTTTTTCGCAATTTCTGGATTTTCTTTGATTGCTGTTCCCACCCAGAAGAAAGTTGCTTTAATATCATTTTTTTTCAGTATATCTAACATTTGAGTGGTTGTTTCTTGCCAGGGACCATCATCAAATGTTAAAGCGATAACTTTCTCTTGATTGGGAATTTCTGCTTGGTGGAGAGTTTTTCCTTGAAATTTTGGGGGAGGGGTAAATGTGAGGTTTTGCGGCTTGGGTGATGGAGATTTTTGCGGTTGATTAGAAGTTGCAATTGGATTTTGGGTTAGTTTACTGCTATTGGATTCTGTTTTCGCAGGGTTATTACAAGCTGTGATGGTAAACAGGTAGAAAATAACTAACGTTAACTTCTTCATGCAATACTTCCCAAAAGTTGAACAATTTGCACATTATATTCGCAGGTGGTTTGGATGCAAATAAATTACGATTGTTTACCCTATTGATTTATTGTGGAACAAGCATCCCAATCTTTTCTGACAAAATGCCAAACCATAGGATATTTTATTTTCTGGAAATTCCTAATATTGTGTGTAGTGAGTCTGCTTATATTCGGGAATGAGACTTAAATGCGATCGCTTCTTTATTACTTTCAGGTTTAGTACGTCGCTGATAACTGATTTTTGGTGTTGCATTTCTGGCAACTTGATGTCAGCCTGGTAAAGGCTGACCAATTCCATAGAATTGATTGCAACTCGGTATTACTTAATGAATAATCGCTCTCACTTACTCTTGATACTGCTGTGGTTAGCTATTGGCACTAGTTTACGCTTTCTGCGTCTGGAATCTTTGCCACCTTGGACTGATGAGTGTGCAACGCTTGTTTTTAGCTTGGGTAATAGTTTCCGGACGGTGCCACTGAATCAGATAATTAGTTCTGATGTCTTATTGCAACCACTACAATTAAACCCTGCATCGGGAGTTAATTCAGTTTTAGAGCATTTATTCAATGAAAGCACTCACCCTCCAGTTTATTTTGTACTAGCCCATTTCTGGATGAAGATGTTTTCACATCCAGGAGAATTAGCCTCTATTTGGGTAGCGCGATCGCTAAGTGGATTTTTTGGGGTAATATCGATTCCGGCGATGTTTGGTTTTGGCTATTTAACGTTTCGTTCTAAGTTAATAGCTCAAATGGCGGCAGCTATGATGGCTGTTTCGCCTTACACTATATTTTTAGCTAGGGAAGCGCGTCACTATACTTTAGTTATGCTGCTGGTGATTGCTTCTCTATGTTGCTTTGTTAAAGCAGTTGAATTTATCTATCGTCAAAAATCTCTGCCTATATGGTTAATATTAACCTGGGTCGCTATCAACAGTTTAGGAATTGCCACCCATTATTTTTTCACTTTTACTATTTGTAGTCAAGCCGTTGTTTTATTGTGGCAAATACTTAAAAAGCGCGTATCTATAAAACTCAATTGGCAACGTTTGGGAATGTCTGCTGTGGGTACTTTGATGGGATTTATTTTCTGGATACCAACTCTACAAAGGATTCCTGGTAGCGATCTCACAAGCTGGGTTACAAGCAGCAATTCTTACACAATATGGTTAGAACCTTTGGGACGGTTAATACTTTGGATTACCAGTATGTTGTTGCTTTTACCTTCAGCGCCGACAATTTTACCGTCATTAATTATAATTATTTCTGGAATTGCGACTTTGCTATTTTTGGTGTGGAGTCTGCCTCATCTAATTGATGGATTAAAACAAATGCAGCAGCAAGATGCTGATACTGATTTAGCTGTACGAATTTTCAGGGAGTATCTCTTCAGTGCGATCGCATTATGCTTATTCTTTACCTATATTCTGAGGAAGGATTTAACTTTAGCTGCTCGTTTCCAATTTATCTATGCACCAGTAGTTATTTTACTTGTGGCTGTTGCCTTGGCTGGTTGTTGGCAAAGAAAACAAAATCAGCATAGGTTTCGGCTATCGGTAAACGGGAAAGTTGCAGTTTTGATAATTTGGTTGATGGCAGCAGTTGGGAATATAACTGTAGCTTGGAATTTAGGCTATCTACAAAACCAACGTCCTGATATTCTTGCTGATATAATTCATCAAGTATCGCCCAACAAAGTGCTGATTGCCACAACTCATCTACATCATGGACAAACTGGAAGAATGATGGGTTTAGCTTGGGAATTAAGACATTCACCCAATAGCAATTTACAGTTTTTTCTTGCTCGAAAATCTCCAGAATCTCAGATTTCCGATCAAGCTGTAAAAATTTTACAAGAAGAGTTGACTAAAATTCCTCGACCTTTTGATTTTTGGTTGGTGGGGTTCCGCAATCAAATTGATCTAGATTCTCAGCAGTGTATTCGTGATCAACAACATGGTAGTTTTGCTGGGGAGTATAGTTATAAAATATATCGTTGTGGTGGTTAAATATTCAAAACTGCTCTAATATCTTCTACAATTACCTGTGGAGAGTTTTGAATATCCATAGAAATACTGTTCAAAGGTTCTTCTAGGGTATCAAACTGACTATCAAGAAGTATTTCGCTCATGTAATGGTTTTCACGTTCTTGGAGTCGCTTTTGAATGATTTCATAAGACCCCTTGAGATAAACTATTTGTACGTAATTGTTTTGAAAGCAGTCCTGGTGAATAGCACTATCAAATGTTAGAAATTGACGATAGCTATCTTTTAATGCTGAACATGCCAGAACTACATTTTTATTTTCTTGTAACCAGTGTTTAATTGCTGTTTGTAAATCTTGCAACCAAGGTATTCTGTCAGCTTCGGAAAGAGGAATACCGCGTCCCATTTTCTCAATATTTTCTTTTGAGTGGAAGTTATCAGCATCACTAAATTCCCAACCACAAGAATCTGCCAATAATTTGCCGACGGTAGTTTTTCCAGAACCGGAAACACCCATTACGATTATAATCATCCTGAGTTGTAAGTGAGTGGTGAGTAGGGAGAAAACCGCTTACATGCTTGACGATGAAATTTTTTTATGTGGACTGTCTCAATGCCATATAAGTTTTAGGTTTCAACTGATTTAGTGTTTACTGTCCTGAAGTTGTTGGTTGTGGTTCTTGTGTTTCCTGTGGTTCTGGTACAGGTTGAAGAAGTTGTCTCCAAGCACTAATTTGTTCCTTTCCCGAACTATAAGCGGCTGTACCCCGTGGGATTAATCTTACTGTTTCGATGGCGCGAGGGATGTCTGAGTCGGATTGCGATCGCGCAATCTCTAGAATCTGCTGACTCCATTGATCAGCGGCTGTATTGGCATCTACGTGAAAACCACTACTTCTTGGTATTGTATTTGCCAAGCGAATCGCCTCAGCTAGTGCGTCGGGTGTTCCTTTTAATGCCACTTCTCGCGCTTTTTTCCAGTTGACGCGGGCATTTAACTGTCCTTGCCAATCACTAATAGCGGCTTCTGCTTCGCCCGACAATGCCCGGTTGCCTGTAATTTGTCTGGCGACTTCAACCGCACTGGAAAGATTGCCACTACTAGCTAATTCCCTGGCTCGATCTAAATATGGTTGATCTTGAACACGCTGAATTGAAGCTGTCCAAGCACCGATTTTTTCCCTGGCTTCAGAATATAAAGCACGTCCCCGACGGATTCGGGTGGCTTCAGCGATCGCTGCTTGCAAGGAACCGGGGTCTTGGAGTAATGCCAGTTGATCCGCTCTGTCTAAAATTGGTCTATCTTCAATGGTTTGTACCTGTGATGCCCAGCGATTAATCTCTTGGCGGGCTTCACGGGAGCGGGGATTACCAACTGGGACTAATTGGGCTTCGGCTATGGCTGATGTTAAATCTGGCACTGTACCCTGAGTTGCTAGTAGACGGGCTTTTTCTAAACGCCCTACATCTTGGATTTCTAGCTGCCAACTAGCAATTAACTGTTGTGCTTTGGGATACACTGCTCTGTCGGAATTGATTTGTTGTGCTTGGGCAATAGCTGCCTCTAAGCCGGAAACTGTACCAACCCAGGCATTGCGTTGAGCATCGGCAATGGCGATAAAGTCTTCAGTTTCGGTTTGTAATCCGGCATTTGCGGGGATTTGTTGGGCAATAGAAATTGCCTCATCTGCGTCACGCTTGTTGAGTTTGCGTTCGGCAATTTCCAACATTTGCCGTCCAAATAGGGGGATTGCTTCCTGGGCTTTCTGATAAAGATAACTATCTGCGGTGATTCCTTCGGCTAACTTAATTGCTGCTACTAAATCATCAACACTATTATTTTTGGCTAAACCTTCAGCTTTGGCTAACTTATCACCATCTTCCCTAGTTTTGGTAATCAAGTTATTTAACTGTTGATACTTAGTTGTTTCCCAAAATTTGTTATCTATACGCAACAATTGAGAAGCTGCCATAAAAGCGTCATGCCAACGTGCTTCCCGTATCTCATCTTCTGCCTCTCGATAAATGCCTTCAGCTTTTGCCCAAACGGATCTCCACTTGGCAATTTTTTCTTCTACCTTGCTATATGCAGGTAGATCCTTGGGTATTTTGTGAGCAGATGCGATCGCTTGATCCAGTTTCCCATCTTGGAAACCAATTTCCGCAATTTTGAGGATTTCCATTGACCATTCTTCCAGCATCCGGTCAATTTCTGGACGTAGGGGATGATTTGCTGGTAGTTGTTTAACTAATGCGATCGCTTGTAGTAAATCATTTGTAGTTTGCTTAGAAGCTGCCACTTGAGCGCAATGTAACCGTACCGAAGCGCTAGCAAGGGGCCAGAAAATTGCTGGACAATTGGGTGCAGAAGGCAACTTAAATAATATTGCCATCGCCATAAAACCAATTGTCCCTGGTACCAAAGCTAAAAGCGCTCCCCACAAAACCCAACTCTTGATAAAACCAGGTAGCTTACCAGGTTTTTTACCCTGAATTTTTGTAGATTTTGTTTGCTTCTGTAAATCTAGCTTTGGCGAATTACTTGTTTGTTGTTTCACTGACTTGGATTTAGAACTGGTACCTGAGACACCAGACGCATTGGTTTCAATAAATTGCTGATTTCGAGATAACCTCGTGGTTTCATCTTGTGGTCTGCCTTTATCTGCTGACCAACTATCTGGAATATCCCGCTCTGTCATCTCTCACACCACAATAATGTAATAACAATCTGTTTTAGAAGATCCAACTTCAGTTTCTGTCATAGTAACTTTCTCCCTGAGAAAAAGCTAGCTTTCTCATGACAGCATCTCTACATTTTCAACAATTCCAAGATACACAAACTCTAATTTTCAAAGAGATTGTATAACTTACAACTTCGATTAGTTGTTTTATGGGTTTATTTCTTAGCAACAGCTAATAACTGTTAACTGACATTTCATAACTGAAACTAGTTAACTGTTAACTGATTCAGATGCATCATTTTGCAAATTATCAATCAGTTTAGTTAAATCATGCTCACTTGCTTGGTATACAGTACCGCAAAAATCACAAGTAACTTCTGCACCATGATCTTTAACAATCATGTCCTGTAGTTCTGCTTCTCCCAAAATTGTCAAAGCACCCAAAACCCGTTCAAACGAACAACCACAATGAAAGCGTAATATCTGGGTTTCTGGAAATATTGTTAACCCCATATCTCCTAATAAATCGTGAAAAATATCACCCAAAGATTTACCAGATTGCATCAACGGAGTGAAACCAGATAGTGCCGCTATCCTAGATTCTAAAGTTGCCACTAAAGCTTCATCACGCGCAGCTTTTGGTAGAACCTGCACCAATATTCCACCTGCTGCGGTTACTCCACTTGGTTCGACAAATACACCCACAACAAAGGCTGATGGAGTTTGTTCCGAACTTACCAAATAGTGAGCTATGTCGTCACCAATTTCCCCTGAAACTAACTCGACAGTACTGGAATACGGGTATCCATAGCCAACATCGCGCACCACATACAGAAAACCCTTACCAACTGCACCACCGACATCAAGCTTACCTTTAGAGTTTGGAGGTAACTCTACGGATGGGTTTTCGACAAAACCCCGCACAGTTCCATCTAACCCAGCATCCACCAGTATACCGCCCAGAGGACCGTCACCCTTAACTCGCACATTCACCCGTGACCCCTGCCGCTTCATACTAGAAGCCATTAGTAAGCCAGCTACCATAGTTCGACCTATTGCTGCTGTTGCCACATAGGATAAATTATGGCGTTGCCGTGTCTCCTCTGTCAGGCGTGTGGTAATGGCACCCACTACCCGAATGCCTCCATCGGCTGCTGTTGCACGAATTAGCTGATCCGCCATGATAACCTAACATTTCTTAATAAACACATGTTTACTATTGTAAAGTGCTTATCGTCGGTAATTAGACTTATGCAATCAAAAAGCGCTCAAAAATTGGTAAATGCTTTTCTTGTTTTTTTCCACACCCTGCCGCAAGTGTTTGTCATACTAAAAACAAAGCTTCCCAGATTTTACACATGTTTGGTAAATTTCAACAAACTCAACTGCGAATCGAACTAGATGCAACTGCCACAGCTATCCATGATAGTCTATTGCTGCCAATGCAATTAGAAAAATGGTTGCTACCTGGCAACTTTACAGCCAAAATGCCTACAGAACTGCACTCAGGCTTACAGTTTACCCGTCAAGTGGGATTAATTCCGATTCATCATCAGGTAGATGTTGTAAATACTAATTCCCTTCGCTTGCTTCTGAGTCAAGGAATTGATGGTTTCCACGAATGGTATTGGGGAGAAGGTTGGGTGCAATCTCGGATTGAGGGTGTATCTATTCTGCCGTTATCTTTAGCACATACAGCTAGTTTATTGAGTTTGCGGCAGTATTTACAGAGGAAGTAATAAGTAGTTAAACAAAATTAATTACACAATATTAAGGTATGAAACCCTTATCCAGACTAGATACTTGTGTGTAAATAATTCTGCGCGATTACTTAAATGCATGAGAGAGTGCGATCGCATTCTGCCACAATGTTGATAATTAGGGGGGTATTGATGTTATGCGATCGCACTGTGCCACAATCTGAATAATTACCCCAATGTTGATGTTATGCGATCGCATTCTGCCACAATCCGAATAAACCTCGTCCATGATGAAACCCGGAGTTTTTTGAGCGATTCAAATGCGTCATTGCGACGTAAGGAAGCAATCTCAAGATCTTGATGGAAAACTACAGTTTCCAAGATAGACTAGGACTTACGCATTGACAAGAAAACTAGTCTATGTATTTAAGCCGCACAAGTAGCACTCAAATTATCCAAAACATATTCACGAATAACATTTGTAAATAGGTTTCTTTGTACTTCGTACCAATTGCTAATGGTTTTTTCAGAGCGCATTTTTTCTAAACGAACAAATGCTTGAAGCGAGCAGAATATATGTGTTTTTATTGCATAGCTATCTCTAACCATGAACCGACAAATACCACATAGCTGTTTTATTGCTCTATGAAAAGTTTCAATGCCCCAATGTGTATCATGAATTGTAACGAAAGTACTTCTGGTTATCTGTTCTAAACACTCTTTGAGATTTTCTTCTGAAGGCAGATGAAATATATAATGTCTAGAGTCTTCTTTTTTAAAGTCTTTCCTAAACAATTTTATAAACCCAAATTCCCTTAAATGAGTTACTAATCCTTCATTTGGAATATCTAAAATCCTTACCTGGCAGTACTTTCCAGGTTCTTTTGATACTGTTCTGTTCTTCTCAACTCCAAATAGAAAACCCAATTTCTGGTTTCTTAAAAATTTCAGATTTTCTACTCCTGAGTACCAACTGTCTCCTGTAACTATTTGTGGTTTTAATCCCCAACTAATCACTTCTACTACCATTTCTTGGAAATAATCGTTTTTTGTTTTTCCCTCCTGCTTATCATATATCCTGTAATTTATTGGAACCGAATGTCCATGAATATCGCTATAATAAAGTGTGATTAAATTTAATCCCTTAATAGTTTTATGGTATTTTCCTGACCAAAAGTAACCAATTAATTCTGCGTATTTTGGATTACTATACAACTTTTCTATGACTGTATCATCTACGCTTAATATACCTCCTGACAAATTGATTATGTCTGTCACTATGTCGAATAAATCTTTTGGCTCATACCTTTCTCTAAGCAAGAATCTGTTCACACTGTCGTGTGAAACATCTCCTAATATTTCCGCTAATCGACTACATCCTCCATGCTTTGGTAATGTTTGATGGGTTGGATGAAGTATTTAGCCCAACTCAACGGGAAGACATTATTAACGATATTATTCGCTTTACTGATAAATATCCCGATGGTAATCGATCACAGGCGATCGCAAATTACAAGAAAATGAAACCCTTGTGTTTCCAGGAGTTATAGGTCAAAAGATGAAGGTAATATGTGAATTGAAATAGGGGAATAACTTCGTAGGTTTTTATCAGCTTTTTTGACAGCAAGTTCTATCGACAGGAATTTGGGGAAGTAAACTAGGAGTTGGTTGATTGTGACGCTTAGAACTAACTGCTTGAGTCATAAATTCCAAGACATTTCGACGTTGGGACTTTAGGGTAGTAACAACGGTCAACATTCTAGCAACGAAATTGCTGCCAGCCTTTGTTTGGGAGCCAAAACTGGTACGTCTCCAAATGACAGCAGGACGTATTGCTCTTTCGGCAGCATTATTTGTCGGTTCCACATCCTCAACTTCGACAAACAGCCACAAAGCTTGCTCAACTTTTAAGAGTTGACGACAGGTACGAACGGTTTTTGCCAGCGGAGTTTTTTCCTGTGCTGCAATCTCATAATTTGCAGCTTCTTGTAATTTCGACTTGATTGAGTTGCGAATCTGTGGGACTAAAAGTTGAAACTCGCAACGGCTCAAAGTTCCATCTCGAACTCGATGCCACAATTCAAATAATTTTTCTTGCTGTTCAACCAGAGCATTTTCAATATCCTGGGAAACTCCAGCCCGCTCTGATATTTTGATAAATTCCCTTTTTAAGTGCGCCCAGCACAACTGCCGTTGCTCCAAGTCAACCCAGTTATACGATGCATATCGGTCGGAGTTTAAAATTCCACCAAAGTTTTCCCCCAGTAGATTTTTGGCTGTATCCGTACAACGGGAAAGTGTGACTTGAAAAAATGTTACTAGGGGGAGCCACTGCGTTGGGCGGCTTTGCCGACTTGAAGCATGTGGCGTTGTGACTGCAACCCACAGCCAAGCCTTTCTATTTTTATCATTACATCCATCAACGTTTCCTTGGCTAAAACTTGTTTCATCTGCTCCCACAACAGCAGAGTTTTGCACGTATGTCTTTGCTTCTAATACCGATTCTGCAATCGCATCGCTTGCTTCGAGTCTCAATTTATTTACTGTACCCAAGCACATCGTGACTCCAAAAATATCTTGCATCGCGCTTTGTACCATCCGCGTACTGTGACGGTATAATCCGCTTAATACTGCGACAAGTGCCACTACCCTTACACCGTAACCGCGAATTGGTACATCTGCTGGTAAGCTTGCACGAGTCAAGGTTCCACAATGCTGACATTCGAGTTGATGTAGTCGATGTTCTATGATTATGGGATTTATTGGCGGGATTTCGACTACTTGATGCCTTACGGGATTGCTATCAACTCCTACTAACTTTTCTCCACAACACTTACATTTTTCTGGCTGATGTTCTAGAACGCTGTCGCATTCCGATACTTCATACAGATGACGACTATGCCCTTTATGTCCCGGTTGTCCGCCTCGCTTTTTATCACTCTTCTTTTTTGATAGAAGTTTTTCGCTATTGAGTGGGTCGCTTGACGGGGGAGATGAGGAATTTTTTGATGTTCGATTGATTTTTTCTAACAATTCTTGATTTTTGGATTCTTTATCCGCTAACTCTTGTTCGGATTTCTTGATACGCTGCCCCATTTTCTCCACCAGTTCTTTGATGCTGGGTGGAGTTTTTTCCCAATCTGAGCTTGGAATTTCAATCCCGTAAACAAGGCACATTACATCCATGCATCTTAATCTACCATCTATTCGTACTTAATTTACTTGGTAACACTTTAAATCCTGTGAACCTCTACTCCCGATGTGCAGGTAATCGTGACTTCTCGCGTCATTGGCTACAAGGATGAACGCTTTCGTAATAGCGAATTTCGTCACTTGATGTTGCAGGATTTTGATGATGAACAAATTCAGGATTTCATTAATAAATGGCATCAATTAACCTTTAATGACAAAACCGATGCCGCCGATAAAAAAGCACGATTGGAAAGGGGAATAGAACGCAGTAAAGCGATTAAAGAATTAGCCGGAAACCCTTTATTATTGACGATGATGGCAATACTCAACCGTCATCGGGAATTGCCACGGGATAGAAGCACATTGTATGAGAAGGCATCGGAAGTGTTGTTACAACAATGGGATGCCGAAAGACATTTAACTAATGCCAAAATGTCTCGGTTTCCGATTGATTTAAGTGACAAACAAGCGATGTTGCGGCAAGTTGCACATCAAATGCAGGCAAATGAAAAAGGTTTGACGGGAAATTTAATTAATGGCAATGATTTACAGCAGATTTTCCAAGGTTATTTAGAAACTATTGGTTATCAAAAAATTGACACGAGGGAAGCTGCAAAAGTTTTGATTGAAGAGTTACGTCAGCGTAATTTTATTTTGTGTCACGCTGGTGATAATTATTACGCCTTTGTCCATCGGACATTTTTAGAATATTTTTGTGCTGAAGCTTTTCGCTGGCAATTTGAAAGAGAACAAAAGTTGACTTTAGAGCAACTTAAAACTGAAGTTTTTGGTCAGCATTGGCATGATGAAAGCTGGCACGAGGTTTTAAGGTTAATAGCTGGGGTAATTAATCCTAAATTTGTCGCGGAGATTATTGAATATTTGATGGGGATTGATGGGGAAGCAAATAAGTTTAGTAATTTGTTTTTAGCTGCGGGATGTTTGGCTGAAGTCAGGGAAAGGAAAAATCGAGATATTTATACTCAAGATAGGAAGTTATTTGCAGTTATTGATAAATTGATTGGTTATGGGTTTTATCGTCAACTAACAATTTTCAACATGCAGTATGTTGTAGCGGATAACCAAAACGTTACAGAAATTCGGACTTTGGCAATAACAACCATAGTCACTACATGGAATGATGACCCCGATACTTTACCCTGGTTGAAACAACGCGCTCAAACTGATGATGACTCGTCTATGCGACGTGCTGCGGTACAGGAATTAGCCCGCAATTTCAAAGATGACCGCGATACTTTACCCATCTTGAAACAACGCGCCCAAACTGATGATAACGAGTATGTGCGAGGTGCTGCGGTACAGGAATTAGCCCGCAATTTCAAAGATGACCGCGATACTTTACCCATCTTGAAACAACGCGCCCAAACTGATGATAACGAGTATGTGCGAGGTGCTGCGGTACAGGAATTAGCCCGCAATTTCAAAGATGACCGCGATACTTTACCCATCTTGAAACAGCGCGCTCAAACTGATGATAACGAGTATGTGCGAGGTGCTGCGGTACAGGAATTAGCCCGCAATTTCAAAGATGACCTCGATACTTTACCCATCTTGAAACAGCGCGCTCAAACTGATGATAACGGCTCTGTGCGAGGTGCTGCGGTACAGGAATTAGCCCGCAATTTCAAAGATGACCCCGATACCCTACCCATCTTGAAACAGCGCGCTCAAACTGATGATAACGGCTCTGTGCGAGGTGCTGCGGTACAGGAATTAGCCCGCAATTTCAAAGATGACCCCGATACCCTACCCATCTTGAAACAACACGCTCAAACTGATGATAACGAGTATGTGCGAGGTGCTGCGGTACAGGAATTAGCCCGCAATTTCAAAGATGAATCAGGTATTTTTGAATTATTTTGTAATGTTGCAGTTAATGACCCATTTCAGCGTAGCGAAGGTAAATATGGTGAGTATGAAACTAATCCTCGTCACACTGCGCTGGAGATAATTCTCAAGCATTATCCCAACCATTCACAGGTGTTGTCACTGTTACGCGACAGAAAAATAAATGACCCCGACGAAAAACTGCGGGAATGGGTAAAGCAACAGTTACAGCAATTGGAAACAACTAATTAATAATTATGCCTCGCCAATTAAGGACTAAATCCTGTGATTTGTGCAGCCAAAATACAGCGATTTTATATCGAATTCAATACCAAGATGATTGTCGATGGATATTCGCATGTCCTGATTGTTGGGAAAAAGTGAGTAAAAACAATCCTTTTTACCTGTATGGAGGAACTTGGAAAGCGAAAAAAAAATAGCTGATAAATCCTGTATGAGGCTGCACTTGATCCTACACCCTATAAAGGTGAACATATACGGACTTTTTGTATAACACATAAACCCGATTCCTCAGAAAGAAACCGGGTTTACGAGAGATTTGAAAGTTGTCCTAGAAAAATGATGATATTTCTATCTTCTACGACGCATCCTGTAACTGTGCAGTGCGAATCGATAACTGTTGTGTTTGAGTTCCACGTTGGACTTTGAGTTGCAAAGTTTGTCCGATGCGGCTTTGTTCCACAATATTCAGTAATTGTTCACCATTGTTGACTAATTTTCCATCAACTTGGAGAATTACATCACCAGGACGGATGCCTGCGGATGCTGCGGGAGAATTAGGAACAACTCGTGCAACTAAAATACCCTTAACTTCTGGAAGTTGAATCGGTGAATTGGGGTTTGAATTAATGGTTTTGGCTAATTCCGGTGTTAAATCCTCCATCCCGATACCAATAAAGGGGTGTGCTACCTTTTCACCGCGTTGTAGTTGTGATGCGATCGCTTTTGCTTTATCAATGGGAATAGCAAAGCCAATACCCATTGCATCACCGCGAATTGCTGTATTAATTCCAATTACTTCACCCGAAGCGTTTACCAAGGGACCACCAGAATTCCCTGGGTTAATTGCTGCATCAGTTTGAATAAATTCTAAGCGTTTGTTACCACCAATCCCCACATCCCGACTGGTACGACGCAAAGTACTCACAATTCCCAAAGTGACAGTATTATCTAATCCTAGCGGATTGCCGACTGCGATCGCCCAATCTCCCACTTGGACTTGGGAGGAAGAACCCAATACTGCAACTGGTAAATCGCCACCAGCATTAATTTTGACTAGGGCTAAATCGGTGACTTCATCTATACCTTGGACTTTACCCTCAAATGAGCGTCCATCTTTGAGACGCACTGTCACTTTATCAGCTCTATCAACCACATGGGCATTGGTTAAAACAAAGCCGCTTTTATCAAGAATAAAACCTGATCCTAAACCCCGCTGTTGTTCTGGTGGCAGTTGTTGCGGTAGGTTATCACCAAAAAATCTCCTTAGAAACGGATCATCAAAAAACGGATCATTCACTCGTCGTGTAATTGTTCTTTCAGTATCAATTCGGACTACTGCTGGACCAACTCGATTCACCGCTGATGTCACAAAGCTACTATTGCCAATGGCGGCTGTCGCTGCTGATGGCTTTTGGCTAGTAATTTGTGCTGTGTTAGTAGTATTAGTTACTAGTTGCGCCTGTACAGGTAAAACACTGATAGTCCCAGCAATAAATACAACACTAATAGATAGCGCCAACATTTTACTGCGGAATTGACGGATTGAATGAGTTAGTTTAGGAATTTGCATAACCATAACCTATGTTTCAGGCTAATTGTTATTTAACAGTGATGTGATACTTGTCATCTACAGTTATTTTTGCAGGTTTATTGTCAAACAATGTCTGGAGATACTGTGATTTTTGTTCGGTTTCCCCTACAAGTAATCGGTTATCGGTTATCAGTAATAAATTTCATCCATCAATCAGAGTTTTCTTGCTGGAGTACTAGCAACCAGGGATTTGATCAAAATTCTCTCAACTCAAGGCATGAAAATTACATCAAAGTTGAAACCAATTCGCAATGGGCTAGGCTAACGCAATACTCACAGAGCGAGAAGCAAGCTAGGCAATAGCAATCAGTGGGGGCTTGAAACTAGGCTGTTGACTCTGTGCTTTTTTGGAGCTAAAAGTTCACGCAATATCTGTGACATAACTTGTTCCTTGTCTCTGGCAAGGAATACAGAGTTGGAGGCTCTGCCTCCACTCTGGGCAAGAGGTAGAGCCTCTGGCTTGGGTTCCCAGGCAGAGCCTAGGAACCAGTCGATGACACAAAAACTATATGAACAAAAAGCGTGAAAATTAGATTAAAGTTTACAGCCTAGCTTGAAACCCACATAATTAGCAATTACCAATTCAGTCAACAGCCTGGACTCTAAGTGCAGGTCTGTATTCCGCCAGAGACAAAGTGCAAGTTAGGTTAAAATTATTGCAATGAAAATTTAACCCGTAAAATCAGCAGCCAGTTTCTGCGTGATTCAACTCTTTTCAGTATTTAAAAATCTTCTTCCAAAAAAAATTACGCAAAAAGCGAGCAAGCCTAGCAAAATCATCTAGGCTAAATCTTAGCCCCTAGTATCCCACGAATTCGCTATTTATCAAATTAACTGTTAATTTTTTAGTGGTTGGAACTATCTATAAGAAAAATTATTTAATGACTTCATTTTAAAATGTTCTCTATTTTTACCCCCATTCGAGAAGCGATAGCCACCTGGTGGCAGCAATTTACCCTCCAAACCAAGCTCCTGGGAGCCGCCACACTGGTGGTGTCCCTAGTCATGAGTGGTTTAACGTTTTGGGCAATCAACTCCATTCAGCAGGACGCAAGGCTCAATGATACACGTTTTGGTCGAGACTTGGGACTACTACTATCCGCAAACGTTGCCCCACTTATTGCCGAAAATAATCTTACAGAGGTAGCTCAGTTTTCACAACGTTTTTACCGTACAACTTCCAGCGTTCGCTACATGTTATATGCGGATGAAGAAGGTAAAATTTTCTTCGGTGTTCCTTTTTGGGAACCAGAGGTAGAAAACTCTCTTACCATTCAACGCAGCATTCAACTACCAGATGATTACGCTGTGGATGCTGATAAACCCATGGTGAGGCAACACAGAACCCCAGATGGTGAAGTTACCGATGTATTTGTTCCCCTGACTGCGAATGGCAAATATCTGGGTGTTTTAGCAATTGGAATTAACCCAAACCCGGCAGGTGTTGTCTCTAGCAATTTTACCCGTGATGTCACCATTGCTGTATTCATTACGATTTGGGTAATGGTGATTTTAGCAGGGGTAGTAAATGCTTTAACAATTACTAAACCCATCAAAGAGTTAGTGGTGGGTGTCCAAGAAATTGCCACTGGGAACTTTAAACAACGAATCGATTTACCTTTAGGGGGTGAACTTGGAGAATTAATCTTCAGTTTTAATGATATGGCAGAACGTTTAGAACGTTATGAAGAGCAAAATATCGAAGAATTAACCGCTGAAAAAGCCAAGTTAGAAACCCTCGTCTCCACAATTGCCGATGGTGCAGTTTTAATTGATAACAATATGCATGTGGTGCTGGTAAATCCCACCGCTAGACGTATCTTTGGTTGGGAAGGGATAGAGGTTGTGGGGGAAAATGTTGTAAATCACCTCCCAGCAAATCTCCAGTCAGATATTTCCAATTCACTTAACGAAGTTGCCGCAGGAAATCGAGAAAGTGCCGAATTTCGGGTTCAATTATCGCAACCAACTAAGCGAATAGTTCGGATTTTGTTAACTACTGTTCTTAATCTTCAACGGGAAAGTATCAAAGGTATTGCTATTACGGTGCAGGATATTACTCGTGAGGTAGAACTAAATGAGGCAAAAAGTCAATTTATCAGCAATATTTCCCACGAATTACGAACTCCCTTATTTAATATCAAAACATACATAGAAACACTGCATGATTACGGTGAAGATTTAGCAGTAGAAGAGAGGAAAGAGTTTTTGACGACAGTCAATCATGAAACTGATAGATTGACTAGGTTGGTAAATGATGTTTTAGATTTATCAAAGTTGGAGTCAGGACGTAGTTATAACTTGGATGGTTTGGATTTAACGCAAGCGATTGAGCAAACTTTACGAACTTATCAACTTAATGCCAGAGATAAGGGAATTGAATTAATTCAAGATGTTGCTCCCAATTTACCGTTGGTTGTGGGTAATTATGACTTGTTGTTGCAAGTGTTTGGAAATTTGGTAGGGAATGCTCTCAAATTTACTACTGGTGGTGGTAAAGTCGCTTTTCGAGCATATAAAGTCGATGCTAAACCCAATTTCCCTAACCAAGGAAGTTTTGTTCGCATCGAAATATCGGATACTGGTATCGGTATTGCAGTGGAGGATCAAGAAGCTATTTTTGATCGCTTTTTCCGGGTTGAAAACCGCGTTCACACCCTTGAAGGTACAGGTTTAGGTTTGTCGATTGTCCGGAATATTATCGACAAGCACAATAGTAAGGTGAATTTGGTAAGTGAGGAAGGTGTGGGTACCACATTTTGGTTTGATTTACCTGTGGTGGAGGAAGTGTAGATAGCTACGTTCTTACTGATCAGGGCTGCGAGGTTCAATTGTTGAAGTCTAAACTAAATTTAGCCTAGTATGGTTAGCACAAGACTTATATTTCAATCATTATTGATGAATTCTGCTTACACCCTCACGCCAAATAGCATCATTGCTGGTTTTCACGCTTTGTCCGACCCGCTGCGGATTAAAGTATTAGAACTGTTGCGCTCTCAAGAGTTATGTGTGTGTCACCTATGTGATCATCTAGGAACCAGCCAATCTAAATTATCTTTTCATCTCAAAACTTTGAAAGAAGCTGGGTTAGTAAACTCTCGGCAGGAAGGACGCTGGATCTATTACAGCCTAAATCTGCCGCAATTTGTCGCCTTGGAGGAATATCTGGCAGAGTTCCGCCGCAGAAGTCTGATGTTACCGAGTACACCTTGTACTGACGCTGAATGAGTCAGAAAACAGGTGAAAATCGACTTTTTCACGTCTGTGAGTATTGGTTTTACCCCAGCAGGTAATAATTTTGAATTGGTGATAGTTCTACGTCTATTGCTGTGTTCGAGATTAATTCAAGAGCGGCAAATGCCGCTTTTGCTGGTTTGTTGCTAAAAGTGGCAGTTTTGACTTGCATTTGATGTGATTAAGCTGATTAGGAAATACATTGAAGACCCGCATCATGGAACCAATTAAAATATGGAAAGATCACGGGGATTACAATCCCTGCCTTCGGCACGCAAGCTGCGTGTCGCTTCCCTCTCAGCACTAAAGTGACTGATTTTTCTGCATCCCGTGAGGTTTTATGAAAACGCTACAGCTTATGAATACTTAGAAGCCAAGAGTATGAATTAAAGCACAGTTTCTAACCCCTATTTAGCAGAAGTTTCTTGATCTATACTTTCTACCTCTTCCTGCGACAATGTGACATTAATAGCATGTACTGAATCTTCAACACTAGAAGCTTTACTTGCTCCCGGAATTGGCAAAATACAGGAGGATTTAGAGCGCAGCCATGCTAGTACAATACAATACACAGATACAGCTTTTTCTTGGGCTAATTTTGCTAATACTGGCATATCTTGTAACCCTGCGTGACGACGCATTCCGCCGAATGGACTCCAAGGTAAAAATGTCAAGTTTTCCTGCTGACAATAATCTAAAACACCATCGAATTCAGGTTGACGTTGCCACGGACTGTATTGATTTTGTACAGAAACAATATCTACCACGTCTCGCGCTTGTTTGATTTGTTCGACGGAAAAGTTGGAAACACCAACAAACCGAATCAAACCTTCATCTACTGCTTCTTTCGCGGCTTTTAGAGATTCTTCGATTGTATATTGGGGATCTGGTGAATGATATTGCCAAATATCAATGGGTTTTTTTCCGCCTAGTGCTTCAAAACTGACGCGAATTGTTTGCCGTAAATGCTGAGGGTTGCCATTTTGTGTCCAGCTTTGGTTAGGACGCATTAATCCGCCTTTTGTAGCAATGATAACTTTACTTGTGTCACCTTTGTAGGTTTGTAATGCTCTGTATATCAGTTTTTCGTTATGGTGTTTATCAGATTCGTCTTTACAGTAGGAGTCGGCAGTGTCAATAAAAGTGATGCCTAAATCTAATGCACGGTGAATGGTGTCAATCGATTGAGATTCGGGGGGACGATCGTATATTGACATAGGCATTCCACCTAAAGCGATCGCACTGACGGAAATACCTGTTTGAGCGAGCTGTGTTTGTTGCATATGAGTTATGGAGATTTAGAAATCTTCAGATAAGTGTTCTTAACTTTTTGCTGACTTAATTAGATTCGTGATAGTATTTTACATGGCGCTAGCCAAATGGCTCAAAGCAGATTTATGGAGAGGTGTCCGAGTGGTTGATGGTGACGCACTCGAAATGCGTTCTAGGGAAACCTAGCGGGGGTTCGAATCCCCCCCTCTCCGTCGTTAATTATTAATTGTGTGGGATAGATTCTAATTCTGTCCCATTTTTTATTACTTGTTTTTGGATACCAATGCTGGCTAAATTTTGTACTTGTACTTCCAAACTTCTAGGCTAAACTAATCACATGCTGCTAGGAGGTTTAAAATGCTGAATAAAGCTGCGAATAGATTGTTGCCGTTGAGTTTTGTTGGTTTTTGTTTTTGTATAGGTATCAGTATTGGTCTGTTAATCAAGTTAGGAAAAATACAAGCTTCTGATTCTAGAAGTGTTCCGGTTGAAGTTGTACCTCTACCCAAAATTAGTCTACCCCCCGCAACTCAGGAAGAATTATTTAATGATACCCTAACGATTCAGGCGGTTGGTGATATTATTCCTGGTACCAATTATCCTGATAATCGTCTACCAAGTCATCGGAATAAGTTAATTCCCAAGTCAGTGCGATCGCATTTACAAAGGGCTGATATTTTATTCGGTAATTTTGAAAGTAGTTTAACTAATCACCCTTACAGTTCTAAGGATATCACCCAAGGACAAACTTTTGCTTTTCGTTCTCCTCCCAGTTACGCAAAGTTATTCTCTGAGGTGGGTTTTGATGTTTTGAATATTGCCAATAATCATGCGATGGATTTTGGTAATGTGGGTTTTAAGGATACGGTAAAAAATCTGGAGAATGTGAATATTGCCACAGTTGGACATAAAAATCAAATTTTGCTGTTGTCAGGGAATAAAATTCCGGTAGCAATGATTGGTTTTGCTCCCTATAAACAATATAATTCCATTCATGATTTACAAACTGCAACAAAATTAGTCAAAACGGCACAAGAAAAAGCCAAAATTGTCATTGTTTCCATGCACGCAGGGGCTGAAGGAACTAATGCATTAAGAACTAAAAACCAAACTGAATTTTTTTATGGAGAAAATCGCGGGAATTCAGTGAATTTTGCTAGGAAGATGATTGATGCGGGTGCAGATTTAGTCTTAGGACATGGACCTCATGTTCCTAGGGCAATGGAAATTTATCAAGGTAAGTTAATTGCTTATTCTTTGGGGAATTTCCTGGGTTATCGAACTTTATCTACTACTGGAGAAACTGGTGACTCAATGATTTTGGAAATCAAGCTAAAGGGATCTGGTGAACTTGCAGCCGCTAAAATTGTTCCTATTCGGATGGATAAACGGGGAATTCCTCATATCGATCAGCGGTTTCGGGTAATCTCGCTACTACGGAATTTGATGGCAGCAGATTTTCCCAAAACTGCGGTGACTATTAATCGTCAAGGGGAAATAGTATTGGCAAGTAAATAAAAGTAACAGGGATTTGCTTTGGCTTTGGAGATAATGCTAGGATTTTATCGGAATAATGAGCCTTTCTGTATCTAAAATTGCTGCTAGTGGTCAAACTATCAATAAGAAAGCATGGAAATCACAGATAGGGATGTCTACGACGGGCTACTCCTACGCCTAATCATTCACTCCATTATTGAACAACAATTCCAAGCATTTCAAACCGATAACAGTGAAGCAGCTTTCGCTTTAGCTAGTCCAGATATTCAAGCCCAATTCCAAACTCCGGAAAACTTCATGAAGATGGTAAAAACTGGTTATTCACCTGTTTACCGTCCGCGCTCCGTATTGTTTGAAACAATTACTACTATTCAAGGCAACATTACGCAGTCAATATTACTCCTATCTCCAGATGGAAACCCAGTTAGGGCAATGTACTTGATGAAGAAGCAGCCAGATCAAACATGGAAAATCAATGGATGCTTTTTAGTACCAGTAGCAGTGGAGATAATTTGATATTGCGACAAATTACCTACGTGAAGTACCCCATCTTGCCTTTGGCTGAAAATGGGGCTTCCAATTTCAACTAGCACAAGGACGGTTTTATTCGTCTACGGAGTTTCCCGTCTCATTCGCAATTGCCTCCACCAGCCGTCTAGCTTTTGGTCTTACACCGCGTCCACAGGCAGCAATCCCACTTCCTGAGATTGTTTGATTATTTTGTCGGCAGACTTACCTTGGAATTACAGCAATAGCTTACCAGCTGGGTTTATGTCTCTTCCCCAATCTTAGCCGAGTACCGTAGCCTCTTAGTCTTCTGGGTGGGTCGCAACCGCTCTAATCTTACCATTTTTCTACAATCAAATCAAATATTTTAGATGCTGGATGGAGCATCTGTTGCTATCCATCCCCAGGCTGTAGAGCCGTGGGGAATTCCCCAAAATTAGTTAAATCAATTATCAGTCCGGGATTTGACCCCGACTGAAACCTACTACTTGTGAGAAGTCGGGGACTTCAACCCAAGGTGAATACATCACTGTTCACTCTTCACTGTTAGAACTTGATTCAGCTTACCACTACGATAACCTTCTAAATCTAGGGTCACATAGAGAAAACCTAGCTGTTGAAACTTCTGAACAACAGTATTTAAGTCATTGTTCGCAACAAAATCTTTAATTCTTTCTGGTGGTAATTCAATCTTTGCGGTGTCACCTTCAGAACGTACCCGTAAATGATTCCATCCCAGTTGACGTAGAAAAATTTCAGATCTACCAACCCGTTGTAACTTGGAAATTGTGATTTCTTCACCATAGGGAAAACGGGAACTTAAACAGGGTTGTGCAGGTTTATCCCACCAAGGTAAACCTAGTTGTTGGGAAAATTGCCGAACTTCCATCTTCGTCACACCCATTTCGGCTAGGGGAGAAAGCGCACCACGTTCTTTTGCAGCTTTGATTCCGGGGCGATAATCTCGTAAATCGTCAGCATTTACACCATCAATGACATAGGCATAACCCAATTGGTTTGCTAAAGGTTTGAGGGTGTCGTGAAGTTCGCTTTTGCAAAAATAACAGCGGTTGATGGGGTTTGCAGTGTATTTAGGATTATCCATCTCGTGGGTTTCCACAACTTGATGACGAATTCCAATGGTTGCAGCTTGGATTTTCGCATCTTCCAATTCCTCCGGCAACAGTGACGGAGAAACAGCAGTTACAGCCAAAGCGCTCTCACCTAAAACATCATACGCAATTTTTGCCACCAAAGTGCTATCAACACCGCCGGAATAAGCAATCAATGCTTGATCCATTTCCCGAAATAAAGCTTGGATTTTTTCTAGTTTATCTGCCAGCATTCTCTATTAATCTTTAGAAGATCAAGATTACATGTCTATCGATATCTACAACCTATTTTAACTTTTTCGCCCTAATGCCGTCTCTCTCCATCTGTGGAGGTGTCAACTTCACTGTAATATTGATTGTAGCGCTAGAAAAAATCAGTGGACATATCAACTAATTGGGAAGAATGGGTAACTGTATTTGGCTATTTGGGCTTTACTGTTTTTGTCATGTTCTGTGTTGTTTTTACTCAGAAAAGGTAAATACAGGAGATTTTGCGGAAATAAAGCCCCCTATTTCCGATTTCGATGATTTAAGGTGTTGCAAATCAAAGTGCCAATATCATTTTGCTCAAAGCTGACGATGACCTTATCTTTACTTACACGATATCGACTACGGCAATTATACAGTTCTAGTGGTTGGATATCTCCATCAACACTAACAATGACTCGATATTCCCAATGTTTCTTCGCACTACGTTGGATATTGGCAATACAAACTCTTTGCCCTTGGAGATTGTGACAAACGGCAGCATCCACAGGCAAAGTAACTAGCAATATAAAAATGAATAATCCACAAAAGACCAGATATTTCATGAGTTTAATCTGATCCTTCCCCTTCCAACTGAGTTAACATTAGGTGTTTTTTGACTAATTTTTCCAATAATGGTAATTCAATTGGTTTAGAGACATAATCGTCAACACCAGAAGCTAAACAAATTTCTCGATCGCCTTTCATTGCCATCGCGGTTTGGACTATGATCGGTATACTGCCATATTTTGGGTGTTGGCGCAAATCTTGGACAACATCTAAAGCATTTGCATTATTTAAGTAAACATCAAGTAAAAGCACTGCTGGGTGAATCTGACTTAAAGCATCCCACATTTGAGCAATGCTTTTGACCCATGTCACCTGATATCCAAATCGCTGGAAATAAATTTGGATAAGCTTACCATTAGGAATATCATCTTCTACTAACAAAATCTGGGCAGAATTTCCAGAATTCAAAAAATCAGGAGAATGAGTGGAAAAATTATTAATGTTATCTTGATTAGCTGTATCTTTATTGCTACTGGTGTCGGCTAAATTTGATGCAGATTCACGATCAAGGGGAAGTACAATTGTAAAGCGTGAACCTTGATCAATTTCAGATTCCACTTCTACCCAACCGTGGTGAAGTTCTGCAAGTCTTCTGGTAACGACTAATCCTAATCCGGTACCTTCTTCACGACTAACTAAATCATTGCTAATTTGTGAGTAGGGTTTGAATAATTCAGATTGAAATTCTTTGGGTATACCTGTACCTGTATCCCAAACTGTAAAATAAACCTGTTGACCATCGATTCTTACTTTTAACCCGACTGTTCCCTTATTTGTGAATTTCAAAGCATTGAAAAGCAAATTTAGCAGCATTTGCTTCAATCGCAATGAATCGGCGACAATTGTGTCAATATTTTCGTCTAACTCAATTCGTAGCTGTAACCCCTGACTAGCTGCTTTTTCTTTAACCAAAGCAAAAATATTTCGACATAAAGAGGGGATTTCGATAGTTTCCCACTGAATTTCTAGCTGATTTGCTTCAATTTTCGATAAATCTAAAATATCGTTAATTAAAGCTAAAAGGTGTTTGCCGCTAGAATGAATTATGGTTAGATATTCTTGATGGCGATCGCGCTCTGGCTCAAAGCCTTGTACCGAAAGCAAATGTGTAAAGCCCAAAATCGAACTTAACGGTGTGCGAATTTCATGACTAGTGTTAGCTAAGAATTGATTCTTAAGCTGGTTTGTATGTACTAGCTCTTGGTTAAAATATTCCAGCTGTTGAGATAACTGTTGGGATGTTTGAAACTTATATAACTGTGATAATCCCGAAGCATATTGTTGGGCAGCACGGGTAATTAATTGAGATATATAGGTTTGGGGAACAATTTCTTGTTCTGCCAAAATAGTAGTTTGGGGTAAATTCGCAACAATTAACCAGGCAATGGTACCACCGGATTCAGACATAATTGCAAATGCCTGAGATGATTTTTGAAGCAAATATTCTAAATTATTATAACTAATTTGATTATTCTGTTGTAGCTGTTGGTCATTATCATCTAAATTCCAACACAAAGTCAGTGAATCCAGGGATGGAAAAGCATGATAAATTCGGCACAGATCCATTTGAGGATGTGCCAATGCGATCGCTGCCTGAGTTTTAGCTAACACACTGTTAAGTTCGTCCACCACCATCTGGAAAAAATCAGCTTCTATCGCTCCTAATAACTGCCCTTGAACTGAAAAAGCCGATACTAGATGTTTCTGTAAACGAGACTGTAGTTGGTTTAAGCTACTTTCTAGCCATAGTTCTACGCGAAGTCGCTGAATTTCCGTCAAAGTTGTGGTTGTCGCATCTACTGGTGAATTCTGTTCTGGTAAACTGGAATATTGCTGCATGGTCAACTCGACCGTTGGACAAATTTAACTTTGCACATAAAAGTGCATAGAGATTTCTTATGTATATTAACGTACAATTATATATTTATAAGCTAAAACCCAAAGTGTCAATTGTGACTTAGATCTTAAATATGATTGTATAGCATCACATAAGGGGGTTTTGTCAAGGAAACTTAAGACAAAATAATCAGCAAAAAAATATAATTACCGAGAAACTAAAAAATTCACAATAGCCATCTTGAAATCGTCCTCGCTAGATAAAAATCTAAAACCCTTGTTGTTCAATACTTTAGAAAATTTAGCATTAGGTTTGGTTGAGCAATAAAACCCAAGGCAGATTAATTTTATCTTTCCAAAGTGATACAAAAGGGATATTTATCGATGCACAAGATCGTAGTCGATCGTTGAGATTTCTAAAATTTATATATCTGTAGAAGCAAGCAGAGATGTTACATTTGTACATCTCCACTCGCTCCTAATTAAAACTACGGATTAATGACCTTGAAATACATTGCCGCTACAAGGAAGTTAACTGCTAACAAAAGAACAGAAACCAAGGTACGGAAAGGATATGGGGATTTTGCTCCAGTTTGAGCTACATCAGCACCAGCTTTCGCCATAATGTTGTCTCCTCATAAAAAGACTTAAGGACTTCTTAAGAAATACCAAATAGCTGCCATCTTTGGCAAAACTCGTTAGAAATATTTGTGTTTGAGAATATGGATTAGATATACGAATACTCTAATCCCTCCTATTCTATCCCGGCATGATAAGAACTACGAACTAGGGGAGCAGAGCGAACATGACTAAAACCCATTTTTCGAGCAATTACACCTAGTTCTGTAAACTCTGCGGGAGTCCAGTATTTTTGGACAGGTAAATGTTCCATTGACGGACGCATATACTGTCCTAGGGTAATGCGATCGCATTCCACCTTCCGCAGGTCTAACATCGCTTCTATCACCTCTTCTTTGGTTTCACCATGTCCCAACATCAAACCTGATTTTGTTGGTACTGTGGGGTCAATCTCCTTGACAATTGCCAGCACCGACAGGGAACGATCGTATTTTGCTCCTCGACGCACTTTCGGTGTCAATCGTTGCACAGTCTCAATGTTATGGTTATAACAAGCAGGTTTAACCTTCACTACAGATGAGATGCGATCGCGCCAGCGAACTGAAAGTTCATCCCGCCAATCAAGAGAAGCATTCCCCCTACTCCCTCCATAAAAATCAGGAGTCAACACTTCAATTTGCGTATCTGGATTCAGCAACCGAATATTTTCTATAGTCTTGACAAAATGCCCCGCACCCTGATCAGGCAAATCATCCCGCGCTACCGAAGTCAACACAACATATTGCAATCCTAAAAGCCTAACTGATTCCGCCACCTTTCTGGGTTCGTCTGCATCCAGAGGCATCGGCGCATGACCCTTATCTACTTGACAAAAAGCACAAGCCCTAGTGCAGGTTGCCCCCATCAACAAAAAACTAGCAGTTTTTTGGGCATAGCACTCACCTCGATTTGGGCAACGTCCTTCCTCGCAAATCGTATGAATTTGCCGCTGCTTAACAATCCGCTGCACCGTCGAAAGTTCACTTGCTTTACCAATAGGACGGCGTAACCAAGAAGGCATCGCCAAAATTTCTGACTTCAGTTGAGTATCACCTGAAAAGGTCATAAAAAAAGAATAATTACTTACTTGCACACTACTAGTCTGTCAGATTCATCATCAAATCGAAATACGGAGAGCATCCTGTTTTGGGAGAAATACCCTAGTGGTCTGTCCCATTAATTCTGAAGGATGTAGAGACGTAGGATTGCGGATGTGTACATAAAATTGAGAGACTACTAAAAGGGTGTCGTGACTCAAATAACGGCTACCCTAGCCTAGGGCAACGCCAAGGGCGAACGACTAAGCTCAGGGTGGTCTGATCAGTACAGCTTGCTCGATTTCTCTTACAAACTCAGTCTCTTTACGGCTGGGTTACTGACATTTGCTTTAAGTTTTCCTAGAATATACTATCCCCCAATCAGTGTAAATTTTGTATATAGTGGGAGAATTCAATCGTATTATTGTTGAATTCTCCATCCAAACCTAAAATATCTGTTAGAGCAATCAGTCGTGGCAAGTAACAAAATTCTAGTTATTGATGACACCACCGTGGTCAGGGTAAAAGTAAGAGAAATGTTACCTCCGGGAAACTTCCAAGTTTTGGAAGCGAAGGACGGTATCGAAGGGCTAAACCTAATCCGTCAGGAAAAACTTAGCCTGATCATGTTAGACTTTTTATTGCCCAAGATGAGTGGTTGGGAAGTTTTTCAGCAAATTCAAGCCCAACCGGAATTGAGAAAAATTCCCCTAGTAGTCATGTCTGGTCGCAGAGAAGAAGTTGCCGAAAAAATCTCTGAATCTTTTGATGATTTTGAGTTTTTAGGAAAACCTTTCGACCAAAAACAACTAATTAGTGCCATTAAAGCAGCAATGGCAAAGGCGAAGCAGCCCCGTCAAGATAAGACTCAAAGTGTTGCAAATACAACTAAAAATGGCAACGTATCTGTACCAACTGGAATTGTAACTCCTGCAACTTCCTCTACCGACATCCAGGCATTAAATGAAAAAATAAATAAAATGCAAGCAGAAATTGACAGTTTGAAAAAACAATTAACTCAAGTTGTTACCTTTATTAAACAGAAAGTCAAGTAGCATCTGCATCAAGACTATGTTTGTTTTAGAATCAAAAAGCCTGCGATTGCAGGCTTTTTTGTTTGGAAATGTTTATTAAAATTCAAAAAAAGTTATTTTGCAGAACCCTTTTGATATATTAATCGATATGTAGTGTTAATTTTGGGGAATACTAGTCCACAGAACTAATTGTGGCAAAAAAATGTTGATACCACTAGATCAAATTGTTCAAATTCCCGGTTATCGTGTCATCGAAGAGATATACTCCGGCTTAAAAACCATAGTTTACCGGGGTATTACAGTTGAAGAAGAAAAGCCTGTTGTTATTAAAGTCTTAAGGAACGAATTTCCGACCTTCAACGAAGTTACTCAATTTCGTAGTCAATACACCATAATTAAAAATCTAGATATTCAAGGCATTGTTAGAGGTTCTGCGCTTGTAAATTATCGCAATGCCTTTGCTTTGGTAATGGATGACTTCGGTGGTGTTTCGTTACGTGAGTGGATCCAAAATGATCGCACTAAAGGAAAACCCCGCCGCAAAATCAAAACTTCCGAAATTTCCGGGAGTGATTCTGGATTATCATTATCAAGAGTTCCAACAGATTGGGATATAGCCTTCCTCAACCGATCAAAAGCTATATTTTCTCTCAGTGATTTTTTAACTATTGCTATTCAAATTGCTTCTACTCTCGATTTTTTACATCACAAGCGGGTAATTCATAAAGATATTAAGCCAGGAAATATTTTAATTAAACCCACAACTCTAGAAGTACAAATAATTGATTTTAGTCTTTCTTCTGTTCTACCCCCAGGAACCAAAGCTTTAGAGGTTTCTGAGATTCTAGAAGGAACACTTGGATATATATCACCTGAACAAACAGGACGAATGAGTCGAGGTGTAGATCCTCGAACAGACTTTTATTCTCTAGGTGTGACATTTTTTGAATTATTGACAGGAAAATTACCTTTCACAACCACAGATCCGACACAACTGATCTATTGCCACCTCGCTAAAAATGCACCAAGCGTCCGTAGTCTGAATCCAGAAGTTCCTGCACTGTTATCAGCAATTATTTCTAAGCTGATGGCAAAAAATCCCGAAGATCGTTACCAAAGTGCCATCGGCTTAAAAAGCGATTTAGAAGAATGCTTTTGTCATTGGTGCGAAAGTGGAAAAATACCCAACTTTGAATTAGCTCAGAAAGACATAAGCGATCGCTTTGTCATTCCAACCAAGCTTTATAGCCGTGAAGCAGAAATAAGTACGATTCTCAAGGCTTTTGAGCGAATTCAGCAAGGAAACACAGAAATGATTCTGGTTAATGGACTTGCAGGAGTTGGTAAGACAAGTGTTGTCCAGGCAGTTCATAAGCCTATTATCAAACAAGAAAGCTACTTTATTAAAGGTAAATTTGAAGAATCCAAACAGCAGATTCCTTTTTCAGCCTTCCTGCAAGCATTTAGTGATCTGGCAGTACAAATCCTCTCCGAAACAGATATTCAAATCCAGGAATGGAGAACAAAGATTTTCTTAGAGCTAGGAAAACAGACTCAAATCCTAACTCATTTAGTACCCGAATTAGAAATTCTTATTGGTAAACAAGCACAGTATACTGAAGCTTTAGAAATTACTTCCAAAGATACGATTTACAATTTATTTCAAAACTTTATTTATATATTTGCTACTACCGAACATCCATTAGTTATTTTCCTTGATGACTTGCAATTTATGGATGCTGATTCTCTAAAATTAATTCATATTTTATTACGGGAGAATGAGAAAAATAATCAGAAAGTTAGCTCATTATCTACACCATTTTTAGGAGACACAGATCAAAGTATTCGTATTTCTCTACTAATAATCGGGGCATATCAAGAATCAGAAAACAATAGCGATTCTTTAGAAGAATTAGCAATAGAAGAACTTCAAAATATTGATCAATACGTTACTGTCATTAACATTGAACCTTTGAGCCCAGGTGATTTAAATAAACTTATATCAAAAACCATTCGCCACTCAGAATCATCGACGGAATTTTTAACGCAAATGATTTTTGCTAAAACTGAGGGAAATCCACGCCTAGTTCATAATTTCCTCAAATCATTACATCAAGATAAACTCATAAATTTTAACTTCGACCTGTATCAATGGCAGTATGATATTAGCAAAATTCAAAATCAATCTCTCAGCAGTGATGTGATTGAATTAATGATATCTAAGCTACATAAATTGCCGAAAGATACAAAAAAACTATTGTTTTTAGCTGCTTGCTTGGGTAATCAATTTGACTTATTTACATTGTCTGTAGCATTTGAAAAAGATGCTTTAGAGACATCTGCGGAATTATGGGTAGCCCTTTTAGATGGATTGATAATTTCTAAAGAAAAAACGAACAATGAGTTAGAAAATAGTCCTAATTTTCCGAATAAAGGAGAAAATCAGGAATCTCTCGCATCTCAACAATCTCAGCTAATTGACATCTTATATTCAGCCTCAGAAGTAGCAAATTATCACTTTATTCACGAAGATATTAAAAAAGCTGCCTACTCATTAGTAGATGAAAGTGAAATAAATGCAATACACTTACGCATTGGATACGATTTATTAAATAGAGTTCCTGTTCAAGAACGTGAAGAGAAAATTTTTATTTTGGTAAATCAATTTAATCATTCTCTATCACTAATTACAGATCAAGATGAACGCTATGGACTAGCAGAAATGAATTTAGTTGCTGGATGCAAAGCATTATTATTTAATGCCAATATAGCAGCATCAGAATATCTCATGATAGGTATTGAATTACTACCTCCAGATTGCTGGCAAGTACGTTATCAAATGGTATTCGATTTACATGAAACAGCAGCTAGAGCAACATATTTAGCTGGTGATTTTGAAAAGAGCGATAAATTCATCAAAATAGTTATAAACAACGCTCTAACACTTGTAGAAAAAATCCAAGTTTATCAGTTAAAAATTCAGATATACAAATCTCAAAATAAGCTTAAAGATGCAATAGAATTAGGCTTAGATATTTTAAAACTATTGGGGATAGAAATACCCATAAGCCCATCTCTAGAAGAATTAGGTATGGGATTAGAAAAAACTGCATTAGCATTACTTAAAAAAGATGTTGAGCAGCTAATTGAACTACCTGACATGGTAGATCCAGAAAAACTGGCAGCTATGAATATTTTATGGAGATTATTACCACCTAGCTATCAGTACAATCAGAATTTATTTGCTTTATTAGTGTTAGAAAAAGTAAATACTTCACTAAAGTATGGTAACTGCGGGGCTTCAGCGCTATCTTATAATGCATATGCAATCTTAATGATTAATATCTATGGAGATATTGAATTGGCTAGTAAATTTGCTAAATTGGCATTACAAATAGTTGATAAATTCAAGGCTGATGAATTTAAGGCTGTAGTCATGTTTGTGGCGAATACTTTTATCAGGCACTGGCAAGAAAGTATTTATATAACTTCCAGGTATTTTCCAGAAATATATCAAATAAGTTTGATAAATGAAGATCTAGAACATGCTGCTTACTCAGCATATCATTACTCAGAGTACTCATTCTTCAAAGGTGAGAACTTATTAAGTATTGAGTCTAATCTACTAAAATTTCATACACAAATAGAAAGTTTGCAACAAAAATTACAATTAATATATAATCATGAACTTTGGCAAGTGGTTAGAAAGTTAATAGATAAAACAGAGAATTATTTGAATACTAGTATTTTAGTGGATTCAAGCAATGATAATAAGCAAATTAATTTTTATCATAATCTTTATCAACTAGTATTCTGTTATATTGCGGGAGATTACAAATTAGCCTTAAAATATGTAATTGCAGGAGCAGAAGATTTAGCGTCTGTTGCTGGACAATTAACATTTGTCATTTTTAATGCATATAGTTCTCTGACAATGCTAGCGATGTACGCAAATGCTAATGCATTAGAACAAATAGAAATTCTAGCCAAAGTAAATGAAAATCAGGAGAAACTAAAAACATGGGCAGATAGCGCTCCTATGAACTACCTAAATAAATATTATTTAGTGGAAGCAGAGAAGGCAAGAATTTTAGGGAATCAATTAGCAGCGATGGAACTGTACGATCTAGCGATACAATTTGCTAAAGATTCCCAGTTTACTCACGAGGAGGCATTAGCAAATGAGCTAGCGGGTAAATTTTATCTCGAATTGAAGAGAGAAAAAATTGCTCAAGCTTATTTAAATGATGCTTACTATGCTTATATTCGTTGGGGAGCTAAGATTAAAGTTGATGATTTGGCAAAACGCTACCCACAGTTACTTACTAATCTAATTCAACAAGAAAGTCAGAATTTAGAAGCAGCAGAAAAGGAAAATTTAATTGCGAATATTCCAAGGATTGTAACTGTTGACAATGATTATTTAGCAAGTTCACAGTCTAGTTTGAGTTATTCCCTAGATTTAGCTGCTGTAATTAAAACATCCCAAGCTCTTTCTGGGGAAATTGATTTAGAAAAGCTGTTAACAGTGTTAATGGATGTTGTTAAGGAGAATGCAGGAGCATCAAAATGCATTTTACTCTTAACTGATACCGACAGTTCAGACTTCACAATTGCGGCGATTAGCTCCAATTCGGCACCAACATCAATGCTCACAAATTTTTCTTTAGCTAATTTGGAGTCGCATTATGACATTCCTACTAAGATAATTAATTACGTTAAGCGGACTAATGAAATTTGGTTAATTGATGATGTGATGGCAGACGCAGGACTAGCTAGTAATAATTGCATTGCTCGTTGTTCACTAAAAAGCATTCTCTGTATGCCAATTCTTAACAAGTCAAAAACAATTGGTATTTTTTACTTAGATAATAATTTAATCACTAATGCATTTACACGCGATCGCATTGAGATTTTAAAGCTCTTAATTAGTCAAGCGGCAATATCGTTGGAGAATGCAATACTTTACAAAAATTTGACCGAGGCTAAAGAAAATCTTGAAAAATATAACTCTACTCTCGAAATTAAGGTTGAAGAAAGAACCCAAGAAATCAATGAGAAAAATCATAAATTAGAGCAAGCTCTCCAGGATTTACAAAATGCTCAATCTCAACTAATCCAAAGTGAAAAAATGTCTGGTCTTGGTCAAATGGTGGCAGGAATAGCCCATGAAATAAATAACCCAATTAATTTTATTCATGGTAATACAGATCATGCTACTGGCTACGTTCAAGATTTACTTGAATTAGTTAATCTCTATAGAGAAGAATATCCAGAACCTTCATGTGTAATTAACGAAAAGGCTGGGGAGATTGATCTAGATTTTATATTTAAAGATTTACCAGATCTGTTAAATTCCATGAAAATTGGTAGTTCACGTATACGCAATATAATTCTAGGTTTACGAAATTTTTCTCGGTTGGACGAATCAGAGATGAAACCTGTTGATATTCATGAAGGTATTGATAGTACTTTGATGATTTTGCAACATCGTTTAAAAAATAAAACAGAAATATATGATCCAAGTAAAGGAAATTCAGAGATAGAAATTGTTAAGGAATATGGGCAGCTTCCTCCAATTACTTGTTACGCTTGCCAGATGAATCAAGTATTTATGAATATCTTGAGTAATTCTATACATGCACTTGAAGAGTCGATCAAGAATAAAACTTTAGTAGATGAGCCAAAAATCTGGATTAAAACAGAAATCTTTGATTCGCATACACTGAAAATCAGATTTATTGATAATGGATGTGGAATTAAGCCAGAGGTGAAGAACAAGATTTTTGACCCATTTTTTACGACAAAACCTGTTGGGAGTGGTACTGGATTAGGCTTATCTATAAGTTATCAAATTATTGTTGATAAGCATAATGGAAAAGTGATATGTAATTCTACTCCGGGAGAGGGAACAGAGTTTATTATCGAAATACCGATTCAGCCATATCAGAATTAGCCGCTATCGCATCTACCGCCTATTTTTAAGGGACTTTGCGGGTTTAAGTCCCCTGCCTCTACAGGCAGCATGTTTTGTGTCGGAGTAAAATCTCCGTTACAAAACATACTTATTACTCATTACTCATTACTCATTTTTTAATCTCTACTGGTGTGAACTAATTGCCCTTCCATGGGAATAGAGATGTTTAATGCAGGTTTATCAGGGTTGAGGGTTGCATTAACCCATCCTTCTGTCACCATTACTTCTAAACAACCTAGTGCTTGATTGAGTGCAACTTGAGCATGTTGAGGAGAAAAACGGGTTTTAAATACTGCAATTAAGTGTTGGTAAATTTGTTGGATATCTGAAGTTCGACCTAGAATTTCAATTAGCAACCCATAAAAGCCTGTGACAGGTAAACGATATTTATCTCTGAGATATGATTCTATTTTGTTAATTTCTCCATTTGCGTATGTTGCTAAATATTCTTTAGTTGCTGTTGCCAGGTTGAGCTCAAATATATTAAAACCACTTACTTCCCAAGGAATTTGTTGTTGGGAGAAACGCTGCATGACTTGCTTCATTGAACCTAGATCAAACCCAGCGATAACAGCTTGCCCAACAATATCGTTAGTGAAACCACCTTGAGCTAACCATCTGAATGCTTCATCGGGGTTTAATTCCAAACCAGCATCTTGGGCAATTGTTCGAGAATGTTCTTTTAAGTCTGTGAATTGACCATTTGCTGCATACCAATAGTCAGCAAATCGAATGTGCTGCTGGATGCGTCTACGTTGGTTTTGATCATATTGGTTTTTGAGCCAATTAGATTCGTGGCGATTTTGATCCAGTGCGACAATTGTGTAAGCTAGTTCACGGGCACCAACATGAGTTAAAGTCATCCCTGCGGCTAAGATTGGATCGGCAAATCCTGCTGCTTCACCAACTAAAAACCAGTTATCACCTACAGTGCGTTCAGAAATAAATGACCAATCTTTGGTTGTTTCTATTTCACCGCGACAACTAGCATTGGTAATTAATTTAGATATTCGAGGTTCACTAGCGATCGCTTCGTGATAAATTTCTGTAGCTGATTTTTTCAGGTTTTTGTAGTGTTCTGCTGGACAAATAAAGCCAATACTGGTGCGTTCTGGTCCAAGAGGAATAAACCAAATCCACCCATGTGGTAAACTCATAACCTGTACACGAGTTCCACCAACACCAATTTCTACCGCCCATTCAGCATTTGTCCAGTAATCCCAAATGGCGATATTTTGTAGCTGCGTCGGGCAATTGGTTTCCACTCCCAAAGCTTTGCGTAGTATACCTACATGACCGGAAGCGTCAACATAATAGCGTGCGGTTATTGTTTCACCGGAACTGAGATGTAAACCGCTGATGCGATCGCTTACTGGTTCTAAATCTACTTTGGTGACAGCAGTTTGCTCACGAACTTCACACCCCATCTCTTCGGCATGACGCAGCAGAATCTCATCATAAATTTCCCTATCTACTTGAAATGCTGTTTGTTTGCGTTGTCCCTCATATCTTGCTGGACGTGCCTCTTCTCTAAATTCCTCGTCCTTTAAAAAATTAAAATCCCAAGGTTGAGAATCTTGTCCCCAGCGATATGTAGAACCAACTTTGATGGGAAAATTTGCAGCTTCTACTTTATCCCAGCATCCCATCTCTGCTAAAACTTCGCTGACTTGAGGCAGTTGACTTTCACCAACATGGGGACGTGGAAACTTTTCTTTCTCTAAAATTAAAACTCGTAATTGGGGGCTATATTTTTTCAAAAGTGTTGCTGTTGTACTACCAGCAGGACCGCCACCTATAATTACAACATCATAATGCTGATTCATGACCATATAAATTTAGACTTCAATTGATTGCGAACAAGCTTTCCGTGCGACAACATTTGCGATAAATAAATGCACTAAATAGATGCACTTACCAAGGAAATCTATTTAGTGCAGAATTTTGTTAACCACTTAGAATCTGAAATCAGATTTTAAGTTTAAACAGCTAAATTAAGTTTGGGTTCTTCTTTCAATGTGTGAGAAATATCTAATGTTTCTGTCCATGTGTGAGAAATATCTAATGTTTCTGTCCATGTGTGAGAAATATCTAATGTTTCTGTCCATGTGTGAGAAATATCTAATGTTTCTGTCGAAGTCGAGGAAAGTGATAAATTATCCATAATAAAACTCCAGAAAGTTAGATGGGGAACTGGTAAATGCTATACATAATAGAGACATCTCTGGAAAAGAATTATTCATCGTAATATTAATAGTTCATTTAGAAGAAGAGCACTGCTACATTTCTAAATTTTTTCAAGAGGTGTCTAATAGATTGAGCCTTATTCTAGGCTAGAATTATTGAAATTAGAGAACTAAATTTGATTCATAACCAGTCACAAATATAAAATATATAATTTATGCTCGCGCTAACAATTCAGTTTCAGAAGATTTAAACAAAGGTTGACTTTGTTCGTACTTTTTAGCAAGTTTCAGGCATATATCTAGAAACTCGTTAAAGATATCAAATACACATTCAACTAATTCAATTGCTGCGATTCTTTGCTCTTGCGTGATCTTTAAGCCTCTAAGATAGCTTTCGGCTTCATCAAATCCGTGTATGTGCTTTTGCTCTGTTTCTGCTCTGCTGTGAGCTTTTCCAAAGTAGTTATAGTTATGCTTCGTCAGTTTTTGTAACTCATTTGTTACTTCTGCAAAAGTAGAAAAACCAACATATGCGGTTGCTTCAACAGCATCAATAACTGCAAGTTTCAAAACTATGTCTTTTTGATTTGCACAAGTAATCAAGTCATATGACAAGTGCCGTATACGCTCTATTTCAGAACTCCAGAGGAATCCTAAAACATCTGCATATTTTAGTGAAGAATTAAAACCCAGTTTTTGTAAATCTTGGAGGTACCATAACACATGACGACTCTCTTCAGTAGCATAACGGTTAATATGCTCGTGAATTGGTTCAGTTAAATGTTTCTCAAAAATTGCATAGGAAAATACATCCTTAAAGCCCATTAGAAATGGTGCAGCATATGGTACCCAAACAAATTTTTTTCTGGGATCAATATTCTTATCTTGCATAAATTCAAAGAATGGTGCTTTAGCAAACTCTTCTTTTCTTTGATTTACTAAATCGAGGATTTCTTTCACTACAAACCTCTTTAGTTTTACCTATGTAGATAAAATACTAAGTGATGTCTAAGAAAGTTGTAAAGTACTTAATTATACTTATTCCATTTATTATCCTTAAGGAGAAAAATTAAAATATACGGCAAAATACGGAAAATATACGGAAAATATCGAAAATATACGTGAAATTACCATAAATACATACAAAATATTGTCATGAATTATCATGGTAAGTTGATATATGTTTATTTATTCTTCATATAAAATAATATCTGGGTGTAGATGGACAAACGGTAGGTACTAACGCGAGTAAAAGACTGTGGGACTTGGACATCAGGCGTGAACGACTCTCGTCGCGCAAGCTTCGCATGTGCCGGAAACTAAGAAATTGGGATTTTTTGCTGTTGATTGCTCCACACCAACACCCAACTTCTACAATAGAGGGTAGACTCTGTTGAGATTTGTATATTTAGGACTGACATGTCATGGCTCCTGCCGTTTTCATTGAAAATCTAAAGAAGCGCTACGGCACAGTTGAAGCTGTTAAGGATGTATCTTTTCAGATTCAGCCAGGAGAAATTTTTGGGTTATTGGGTCCCAATGGTGCAGGTAAAACCACTACTCTGCGTGCCCTATGCACGCTAACAACGCCGGATGCGGGGAAAATTGAAGTTTCTGGGGTTTCGGTGATTGATAACCCTAGAATGGCAAGACAGCGCCTAGGTTATGTGGCGCAAGAAGTCGCCATCGATAAGGTTTTGACTGGTCGAGAATTGCTGCAACTACAAGGCGCGCTGTATCATTTGCCTGGGGCTATGATGAAGCAGCGAATTGATGTGATGTTGAATTTACTTGGTTTGCAGGAATACGCTGACAAAAAAACAGGTACTTATTCCGGTGGGATTCGCAAACGTTTGGATTTAGCTGCAGGTTTACTCCATTCCCCGGATGTGTTGGTACTGGATGAACCAACGGTGGGATTAGATATTGAAAGCCGTTTTATTGTGTGGGAGTTTTTACGAAAGTTGCGGGAAGCTGGAACAACAGTATTAATTACCAGCCATTATTTAGAAGAAATTGACGCATTAGCCGATAGAGTGGCAATTATAGATCGGGGAATGGTGATTGCAGCGGGTACTCCCTCCCAGCTTAAGGATAAAGTGGGAGGCGATCGCATAACTCTCAGAATCCGCGAATTTTCGCCAGTGGATGAAGCGACAAAGGCTAAAGATTTACTCACATCTTTGCCTTTTGTGCAGGAAGTAATCATCAATGCAGCACAGGGTAATTCCTTAAATTTGGTGGTGACTCCTCAAAATGATGCCTTGATTAATATTCAGCAAACCTTAAATACTGCTGGTTTACCGATGTTCGGCATTGCCCAATCTCGTCCTAGCTTAGATGATGTATATCTGGCAGCAACTGGACGCACTTTGATGGATGCTGAATTAGCAGCAGCGGGAAACCGGGATGCGAAGGCTGAGAAAAAGCAGAATATGAGATAGGGAAGAAGAAAAGGGGCAGGGAGCAGGGGAAGCAGGGAGGTAGGGGAGGTAGGGGAGGTAAGGGGAAGAGGAGGTGTGACGTTTCCAATTTTCCTCAAAATTAAATCTAAAATCTAAACAATCTAAAAACCCGAATTATTTATTATGAGCAGTACCATAACACCGCCAAAATCAGAAATCACACCACAACTTTATGATCAAACTGGTTCTAATTGGTTGGGTGATTTAGTTCAAGAAACCTTAGCCTTAACTCGTCGGTTGTTTATTCAGTTGCAGCGTCGTCCTTCTACTTTGATTGCGGGGATTATTCAACCTGTGATGTGGTTGGTTTTATTTGGTGCTTTGTTCCAAAATGCACCCAAAGGTATTTTTGGAAATACCCCAAACTACGCACAATTTCTGAGTGCAGGTGTAATTGTAATTACAGCATTTAGTGGCGCTCTGAATGCTGGATTACCAATTATGTTTGACCGGGAATTTGGCTTTTTGAACAGGCTACTGGTGGCACCTTTAGCTTCGCGGTTTTCCATTGTGTTTGCTTCAGCGATCTTTATTATTAGCCAAAGTTTGCTGCAAGCAGGCGTAATTGTGGCAGCAACGGCATTTTTGGGGGCAGGCTTACCAGATGTCGGAGGCTTGAGCGCGATCGCGTTAATTGTTTTCCTCTTGGCTCTTGGTATTACAGCACTCAGTTTGGGTTTGGCTTTTACTTTACCAGGACATATTGAGTTAATTGCGGTAATTTTCGTCACTAACCTGCCTTTGTTCTTTGCCAGCACAGCTTTAGCACCATTATCTTTTATGCCTCAGTGGCTACAAATCGTCGCTACGCTGAATCCTCTAAGTTATGCAATTGAACCCATTCGCTACCTTTATAACCACAGCAGTTGGAGTTTAGATAGTGTGGTGATGCAGGCTTTTTGGGGTGATGTTAGTTTTGGCAAAGCTTTGTTAGTGTTGTTCGGTTTCGCGGTGGTGGCATTGGTGGCTATCCAACCTCGACTTAGACAAACTCTTTCATAAAATGTAATCACAGGTTTAGTAATTTTGACAACTGGGGAATAAACTCAATGAAAATCCAAATTCTCACACTCATTGCTGGTGCTAGTTTAGCGGCTTTTGTCGCACCTGCGGCAGTTATGGCTCAATCTGCTGATTCAGCTATCAATTTGCAAAATTCTGACTCTCCCAATAGTAGCGATCCTTTTTCCCAGGGTGTTGAGCAGAGTCCTTTTAATATGTTCCAATTGATTCATAATGCTCGGTTTGGCAGTCTGAATCCAGAGTTTGCGAAGGAACAAAGTCAACAGTTGGATGATGCTGCTAGTGAGTTTCGCAAAAAGCAACAGCAGTTGATTCAGCAAAATCAACAGTTGGGTACTACCCAGACACCTAGTAAGTAATTGGTTAGGAGACGCGAGGATAAACTCGCGTCTTTTGTTTTGCAACGATAATATAATATTTTTAACGCAAAGTCTCGCAAAGGTAAGCGCAGAGAAACGCAGAGGGTTTTTGAGGGACTTTTTTTCTGGCGTTGAGGGGTTTTGGTAGAGAGGGGGGAATGAGGTTTTTAGATACTTGGATTGTTTGGTATGTGTGAATATTAATATTGAATATTAAATTCCAATACTCAGCATGGTAAATCTCACACCCAATTCGAGTTTTAGTTTGACTCTCCGTCTAGAGGTTCCCAATCGTGTGGGAATGCTGGCTTCGGTGACGCAAGCGATCGCATCCAATGGTGGTAACATTGGGCAAATAGATTTAATTGAACAAAGTCGGGCTGTTTCTACTCGTGATTTAACTGTGGATGCTTCGAGTACGGAACATGCAGAGACGATTGTTGAAGCGATTAAGGCTTTACCAGATATTAAGTTGGTTAATGTCTATGATCGCACTTTTAATTTACATCGCGGTGGCAAGATTAGTGTTTGCAGTCGGATTGAAATCAAAAGTGTTTCCGATTTGGCGATGGCGTATACTCCTGGAGTAGGTCGGATTTGTCGCGCGATCGCTGAAAATCCGGAAGAGGTGCATAATCTTACTATCAAACAAAATACTGTGGCGATTGTCACTGATGGTAGCGCTGTTTTAGGTTTGGGGAATTTGGGGGCTGAGGCTTCTTTACCTGTGATGGAGGGTAAAGCAATGCTATTTAAGGAGTTTGCCAACATTGATGCTTTCCCCATTTGTCTGGCAACTCAAGATACTGATGAAATTGTCAGAACTGTCAAAAATTTAGAGCCTGTTTTTGGTGGTGTTAATTTAGAAGATATTGCCGCACCTCGCTGTTTTGAAATTGAAGCTAGGTTACGTCAAGAATTAGATATTCCGGTATTTCATGATGATCAACATGGAACGGCGATTGTGACTTTAGCGGCACTAATCAACGCCTTGAAGCTGGTGAATAAGCCTATCAACAAGATCAGAGTCGTTATCAATGGTGCCGGGGCTGCTGGGGTCGCTGTAGCCCGATTATTGCGGAAAGCTGGGGCAGAAACTATCATCATGTGCGATTCTAAGGGGATGCTTTCGACTCAGCGCACAGATTTAACTGAAGAAAAGCTGGAGTTTGCAGTCAAAGCACAGGGATCTTTAGCTGGGGCAATTCAAGGGGCAGATGTATTTATTGGTGTTAGCGCCCCTGGTGTCCTGACTCCAGAAATGGTACGCTCAATGACAAAGGATGCAATTGTATTTGCGATGGCGAATCCAATTCCCGAAATTCAACCAGAGTTAATTATGAATGATGTGGCAGTAGTTGCCACAGGGCGTAGTGATTACCCCAACCAAATTAATAATGTGCTAGCATTTCCGGGAATTTTCCGAGGTGCTTTAGATTGTCGGGCAAAGACAATTACAACCCTAATGTGCCTTGAAGCTGCTAATGCGATCGCATCCCTTGTCAACCCCGCTGATTTGAACCGTGAACACATTATCCCATCGGTGTTTGATAAACGTGTATCACAAGTTGTAGCTGCCGCAGTTCAACGCGCAGCGCGTGAAGAAGGTATTGCCCGTCGTTAAGCGAAGTTCAATTCAGAACTTAACCTCAAATTCTGAATTCCTCCAAAGTCTCCTGTTACACTTAGAACTGACACCACAAAAAGCCCCAAAAAGCAATAAATTATGCTCAAGCGTTCCAAATTCGAGACAACCCAATCTCAGATTATGTATCGTGCAGAAGACTTGATTGCAGCAGCTTCTAATCGTTACCGCATCACGGTTCAGGTGGCAAACCGTGCCAAACGCCGCCGCTATGAAGATTTTGACAGTACAGACGATATGATGATGAAACCAGTGCTACGGGCAATCATCGAAATGTCAGATGAACTCACCCAGCCAGAGATTATTGGCGAAATCTAACAATTAAGGTAATTCATTTGCGCGAATGACAAAAAATATCAAGTTCATTCTACCGCCACTGAAACCTAGACAAACACTCATCGCCCTTTTGGTGGTGAGTGGTTTGTTTCTCAGTTTTCAGGTAGTCGTACCCAACAATATCTCCAAAAACATCAAGATATTTGCGATTCAACCCGCTATTGCTCAACAAGTCAGTATTGGTGATGCTTGGCGGAAAGTCTATGAGCAAATACCCGATTTTCCCAAAGAAAACAACTACATCAGCAAAGAATCTGGAAAAGTAGCCGCAAATAACACCCTTGCCAACCGGATTATTATTTATCATTCCTATGTCAAGGGACGAGCACCCAATTTTCGTTTAGATTGGAAGTTGACCTTGGCTGATTATCTGGGTGAAAATGAAATTATGTATGAAAATTCCTATCCAGGGAATGATACCTTAAAGAAAAATCCCCTAGAACCAGATAAATTAGCCATATCTAAATTGACTCGTCGTCAACGAGATAATTTAGTTCAAGCCTTGGTGAATACTTTCACTACTAAATAAGCAAAGAATCCAAAATTTCATCGTGCAACGCATTCTCAAAACTGGAAATGGCTGGCGTATCGGCTGGAATCCATCAGCACCAAAATATCAAGGTTTGGTTGGTAGTGATAATTGGGCAGTTGAACTAACAGAACCCGAATTTAATGACTTTTGTCGATTATTTACCCAGTTAACTGAAACAATCAAACAAATAGCTGGGGAATTAATGGATGAGGAAAAAATTTCCCTTGAAGCCGAGAGTGATTTAGTTTGGATGGAAATTGAAGGTTATGCCCAAAATTATAGCCTTAGATTGATTCTCAATTCTGGCAGAGGCGCGGAAGCAGCATGGGAAGCTGACGCAGTTCCCGGTTTTTGGCAAGCCGTAAACACGTTGCAAGTTTTTTGATGATTTTTCTATTTTCGTGGTATAGTAGGAAAGTTGAGAAAAACTCTTAGATTTATCTAAAGTTATTTCTTTCGGGGCGTAGCGCAGCTTGGTAGCGCGCCACTTTGGGGTAGTGGAGGTCGTGGGTTCGAATCCCGCCGCTCCGATTCTTTTAACCCTCGCAAACTTGCACCGCAATTAATTAATTCGGTGCTAAAACCAATGGGTAGCGCAATGAAGGTAAAGCGTGCCACGCCAACAGCACACCCTATTTACATATATCTCGAATAGGAAGTGTGATTAAAAATTCAGTTCTTTCATTCTCAACGGAAGAACATTTAATAGAACCACGATGTTGTTCAACAACAATTTGGTGGCTAACAGATAAACCTAAGCCAGTTCCCTGACCAGTGGGTTTAGTGCTAAAAAAAGGTCTGAAAATGTTATTGCGAACAGACTCGCTCATACCACAACCATTATCAGCAATTGAAATTACAACATGCTGCTGAAATTTAGACGTATGAATCCAAATAGTCGGTGTTTCATCTCCTATTTTACTGAAGTTAGCTGCTTTTTGTATCAGTGCATCTATAGCATTATTAATTAAGCTGAAAAATACTTGATTTAAAACTCCAGGATTGCAATCAATCTGAGGAATGGAACCATATTCCTTGATCACTAATATCTGATGAGTGTTACTGAGTTTCAGACGGTGCTGCAAAATGTCAAGTGTACTGTTAATACCCTCGTGGATGTCGGCGAATTTACTCTCAGTTTGATTTAAGCGTGAGAAATTCTGTAGTGATTCTACGATTTTATTAATACGATTTACTCCTACCTCCATCGAGCCGATTAATTTTGGCAGGTCTACCTTGATATACTCTAAGTCAACCTCAGTCAAAGTATTGAGAACTTTGGTATTTGACTGTGGGTATTGAGTAGTATAAACTGCTATAATTCTTAGTAAACCCTGGGTATATTCATCCAAATAATCTAAGTTGGCATAAATAAAAGTCATTGGGTTATTGATTTCATGGGCAACGCCAGCAACCATTTTCGCCAAACCAAGCATAGTTTCCCGATGAATTAGCTGCATTTGGCTAGTCTGGGACTGTTGTAATTGAGACAATGCTGACTCAGCATTCTCCTTTGCCATACGATAGTCTTTCTGTACTTGAAAAAGTCGTAACAGCGTCTTATAGTAGATATCCACGCTGAAAAGAACAAATAGTGACCCGAAAAAAAATACCATCCCGGTGAGTAAAGGTATCCACTCAAAAAGTCCACTACCAATCAAATAGGCAGATAAAGAGTAACCACCGAGGAAAAAAATCATCAGCGAAAACATTATTTGCCAACTTCGGCGATCGCTTTCGGTATTAAATAGGCTCAGAATTTTTCGCGTTTGCAGTATGCACAATCCCATAATGCCAGCACCTAGGACAATAATGATGACAATAGCGGATTGAACAAGTGAAGAAGTTAACATCGGTACTTTGTACCCAATTTTTAATTACGTGAGTCTTTTTTTAGTTCTGGTAGTCTCCCACAAAATCAGGAATTACAGGGTTGTCCTAGTGGGAATAGGAAGAAGTAAAGCTCATCTATTCCCTTATTGAGTTTATTCCTTCAGCAACAAATAGTATAACTGCCCATTACCCCCAGTAATGCCTGCGCGATCGCCTGCGAGTTTCCCGGTACCCATGAAGTAGTCTACCCTACCTGGTCCTTTGATGGCGCTGCCTGTATCTTGATCCAACACATAGCGACTCACAGCACGACGTGCCAAACCACCACCAGCTTTAGGATAGGGGAAGGAGTTATAAATTAGAGCCAAGGCACCTGGAGGCATAATAGATTTATCGGTGGCAATGGAACGATCTGCTGTCACAGGTACATTAATGCTACCAGTGGCTGGTCTTCCATTGGTTTCCTTGAAAAATACGAAACGTTCCCACCGTGGTAAATACTCATTCATATCTTGGGGATTGGAACGGAAATGCTGGATAATTCCTGGCATTGTTGCTTTATTTTTATCTAATTTCCCTTCTTTAATTAATTCCCTACCAATACTTGTCCAAGGGTAGTCGGTAGCACCTGCAAAACCCACAGTCGTACTTTTGCCATTGGTGAATTTGATTTGTGCCGAACCTTGAATTTGAATCATGTAGGCATCAAAGCGATCGCGTAACCACACCAACTCATAACCACGTATGGGGCTTTTATCTCCTAGTAAAGCATCTTTACCTTCTAAATCAATGCGTTTGGGGTGAGGTTTTGCCCATTTGTCAAAATCTGTTGGTAATTTATAAATGGGATATTTATATACAGATGTTTTGGTACGGCTAGCTGTATATATAGGTTCGTAATAAGCTGTAAATTTAACGGTACCATTGCCATCATTGCCAATGGAGCGATAGAAAGCAAACTCCTTCCTGACAGCAGCTTGCAATTTCTCAGCAGATTTAGAGGTTACAACCAATTGTCGGAACCTTTGTAAACTTTTCTTGACTCGCTCACGGGTGATACCAGGAACTGGGTAGTTTTCATAAGACGCGATCGCTCTTCTGGTTTCCAGGAAGCGGAGACTATGATCAATTGACTTTAGCAGAGATGCGCGATCGCCTTTTTTACCCCTTGCCCAAAAAATTTGCTCATCCCAACCTAAACATCCCCTTACTGGTTTACAACTAGGATCTATGGCAATTTCTTGGAGTACTGGTTGCACGACTGGTGGTAAACTTGGCGGTATTTGGGGCGGTACAGCACCTGGGCTGTCGGTTGCCGGAACTTGGGGTAAACTTGGTACCTGAGCAACAACAGACCAAAATGGTACCACCGTAGTAATACTGAGACTCAAGGAAAGCAAAGCAAGGGTTTTTCTCATCATTCTCTGTAAAATTAGCACTATTGCTTGAAAACTATTCGGTTCTGGAACTAAAAACAGGCTCGACTCGAATAGCTACAATCCGTGACGGACGGATCACCATATATTCATGTTCTATATTCTTAATCGGTACATTGATAAAATCGTCAGAGGTCGCCTTGGGCATCAATTCGCTGTACCACTTTTGGAAATGTTGAATTGTGGGAAAGCGGATTTCTTCCCTGTGACCACTATCCATCATAATATGTACCGCGTACTCAGTAGGTGTTTTAGCCATGGGATTAAATTATTTGGTCGAATTATTTGGTTGAATTATTTGAAATATATCCAACCCATTTTTAACCACATAAACCCGAAAATGAGAAGGGCACAAACCGGGAAATCCAGACTGATAGTCAATTTTTATCAGTGTAACTACTGAGTAGGTATGGTGATAATGAACAATTTATCATCATTTTCCATTAACCGATTATAAACCAGTAAAAATCTAGTCAGTGTTTCATCTAACATCACCTTCCCTTTCAGCTTAGGGCTTTGACGCACACTTCCCTAATTACTGTTCCCGAATTTTTGAGATGGACTACTACTTATATATATTTCCAATGTAATGCTCAATATTGGGAGGGTTACTGTAGAGTTAGGTACAATCAGATGAGAATATATGGGTGACACAGGGTGGACGATAATTATCAGACTTATTTAAATCGGGTAGCACGAACAACGTTACCGGAAACTTACCAGACACAAGTCCAACATGTTCAGGAATCTTCAAAGTTTTGTCTTACACCTAATGGTGAAAGAAAAGCAGCGGCATTTCCTGGCTACACCTTAATTACTCCACCAAGTGGGGAAGAATCCCAAAATTCAAGTTTTTATGCTCAAATACAGCTTTATCAGGAAGAATTACTGAAGCTAGCTGTTGATCATGATTTATCAGATTTGATAGTAGCTTTACCTACTTCAAGTTTCCACATGACAATAGCGGATTTGATTTGGGATAGTGCTTATCATCATGCTTGCGATCGCAATCCGCATTTTGAGTCCGATTTACAATCATGTTGTGGGAAAATTTTTCAGCAATACCACCAAAACCCTAATTTTCCTCCAGGTGAAAATCGTTGGAACATACTAGGGATAATGATCATGCCAAGGGCAATTGGTATTTCTTTGGTTCCTAAAAATCAAGCCAGTTATGAGCAAATTATCCAATTAAGGCGAAAAATCTACCAAAACCCCCAATTAATCAGCTTAGGTATCGAACAGCAGTATCACTATACCGCACACATCACACTAGCTTACTTCGGACAACCCAAGCCCGATTGGAAACGCGATCGCTTTGCCGATACAATGACAGAATTCAATCAAAAATGGTTAACAGATACACCAGATTTCACAATTAACCGCGTTGAACTGCGAAAATTTGACGATATGACGCGCTATTATCGTCAACCTAATTGGGCTGCAATCGATTTTTAGGATAGGCTGGAGGCTAGCCACTAGTACAAGAAAGCAAAAGTAAAAGGCAAAAAAGAAAGATGATTTTATGGACTTTTAAGCCATCTTAAATGGTAGCTTAGTTTCCGCCGACTTGTACTAGTCGAATTTTTGCAGTTCTGAATCTAATTCAATTCCTAGTCCCCGACTTCTGAATTTATTTCCACCTTCCAACTCGACAAATGGCGATTTACTTTTATAAAGTTACCGATGCTTATGGCTGTTTTTCCAATTTTTCTCCCCATGGGATTACAATTGCGGGAACCTATTGGTCAACAGTCGAGCATTATTATCAAGCACAAAAATTTGTCGGTAGTGTGGATGCAGAAATGATTCCTCTAATTCATAATGCCGCAACCCCTGAATTAGCAGCAGCTTTGGGACGTGATCCGAAGCTTCAACTTCGTCCCGATTGGGATATTGCCAAAATTGAGGTCATGCATAAAGCAGTTTGGCAAAAGTTTTTCACCCATCCTGACATTCGTACAATCCTTTTGGCAACTAATGAGCAATTATTGGTTGAAGATTCTCCAAATGATTATTTTTGGGGTTGTGGCAATGACAAAACTGGTCAAAATCAACTTGGACAAGCTTTGATGCAGGTACGTAGTGAACTGCGAGTTTTGTTTTTATCAATAAATACACTAGATAAATAAATTTAATGTGGGTAGTTCACTGATGTTTGTCCAAATCCGTCAGCATTCAATTGTCAGTGTTAGGAAACAGGAAATTGGATGATCACCCCTCAATTCTGTTGGAAGTAACACCGAAGGCACCACAGATTCGATCTATTATCGCCGTGTTCATATATATCTAATATTTGCATTCCTAAATTAATCTCTAACCAGTTGGTTATTTTAGGATTTACGCACTATAGAAATTAACCATGATATATACCCAGGAAAATAGGGTATTTCAGGTTTTGGTGAATCATTCTTCGATTGTACATTAAGCCGTGCCGTAGGGGTAAAGCACATTGCTAAACCCCTACGATAAATATGTTTTGTCAAACAAACATATTTCGTGTCAATGCGTAAGTTCTGTATTTGTATTCTGTTTTTAGTCGAACTAGTATCGACTTTATATTAGGCTTATTTCGCCTATGGACACTTTCACAGCAGTCACATTATAGGTGAAGTCTACACCGTCAAATTATTAAACTCATTGCAGTTGGCTTTTCCACCTACATCAAGGTTGAATCTAACTTGTGAATCTAAGGAACACTCAAGATAATTTAATTTATTTTACAAAAATTCATTAAGGCTATATTAAGACTTTCTCAGCTACAGTGGCATGTTCTGGATTAGGGGAGGTAATTGTTTCTGCTTCTGCACCCCAAGGATGAGTAAAGGAGGTTAAAACAGGTTGTGCTTCTGGCAAACTCCAGACATCTTCCAAACTTTCCCAAGATGGTGCAAATGGAGGTAAGGCAAAAGAACATGCTTTCCAACTTCCTTGGACAGGTGCCCCAAGTTGACCACAAACTCCTCCACGACGACCTTCTGGCTGATAATGACGGCAATATCGACAAGCAGAAGTAAAAGATTTAGCGCTCTTCATTCTTGGTGCGATTGAGGGTTTACTTTTCCTCTTTTATTTTCCGTCTAGATACAATTACGGATAATTGCCAACAAACCATTAATTGGTCTAGGTTGTAGCGATCCCAGAGGCAAAAATAATTTAAGATTGTTTTTATCTTTGTGTTATGTTTTTCAAACTTTTAATTAACTTACTATACAAAAAATATTTCTGGCTTAAAGAAAATATAATCAAAACCCATTAGGGATCAACCCTAAATAACTCAGATCATATTCTGGGTAAATTTTATTTTATCCTTGGAAAGGCTTATTATGACGAGAATAGTTGATTTAAGTAAGGCATAATTCACCAGATTTCTATTTAGTTGAGGTTAGAAATGACCTAATTATGGGAATGATAAAAAATTGGGTAAAATTCGCCAAAGATTTTGAGTTAGATCTTCCAATTTGATCAAATTATTCAGCGTTTGAGGCTTCTCAGTAGAATCACCGGAACTTAAGGCATGAGGTTGGAGAGTATTGAAAATAAGCTAAATCTGAGAAAAAATCTTTACTCTCAAAAGATATGAAGTTTTTATGCGTTACTGTTACATAACTTAGCATAATCTCATACACGAAGTAAGGGATTGGGAATGAATTCTTAAGCTGTCAAGTGCCTAATTTGTATATCTAAACCCGCATTTCTCACAAGATGAGCCACTTTTCCGCGAAAACAGGAAAAATGGCTCATATAAAAAATAGAGTAATTGTTTCTCAACTAAAGATAAAAGGTGAAAGTTAAACTAAAAGGCTTTGCAGTGCTTTTACTCTCCCTTTCACCTATTTGGCACCTGATGCCTATTCCATATTATCCTTAGCATCTCTAACTGCGGCAAGAAATGCTAGGACAGTTAGGGGAATGCTGACAGCTAAGATAATTGCGGTGTTTTGGTTGCCTAAATCTGGTTGTCCTGATGTTAATTCAAAGACACAACCGACAGCTGCGATCGCACTCACGCAGGAAACTAGTAATAATAGACCGCTTTTTGGAGTTAAGTACACTTTGATTCATCCACCCTTAAACAATTGGTTTGACTGCTTGCTGTGAGAAACCATGTTTTGATAGTTCCTGTGACAAAGCTAGAGAATTTTCCACACGGTCTACAAATACCACACCATTGAGGTGATCCATCTCATGTAAAATACAACGTGCGAGTAAATCTGTGGCTTTGAGGGTTTTGGGTGTACCGTTTTCGTCCTTGTAGCTGAGTTCTAGCGATAATGGACGCGTGACATCAAGGTATACTCCCGGAATACTAAGACAGCCTTCTTGAGCCGCACAAACCTCTTTGCTAACCTGTTTGACAACTGGGTTAATCAACACCAAGGGTTGATGTTCGGGTTTATCTGGTTCCAAATCGATTACAATTAGTTGCTTATGAATCCCAACTTGTGGTGCAGCCAAACCAATCCCATCACTGCTGTACATTGTCTGTAACATTTGGCGGGCAATTTGGCGGATTTCATCATCCACCTTGGTAATTCTTTTGGCTGGTTGACGCAACACGCGATCGCCAAGGTAATGTATGTCCAATGGCGGGTTTTTTAACTTTTTCTTCTCAACAGCGATTTGTGATGGCATTTGGCAGGTTACTCGCTATCCTTAAACTAGATTTTATAGATTTTATACGAAGCTTCTTTTTTTATCTTAACAATACAGGGGAAATCAGTTATCAGTAAACAGTTATCAGTGAACAGTAGGAATTACACAAGAACTATGCGGTTAGAGACTTGCGAGGTAAGGTAGACGCGAAGTAAAGAGAGACATGACATGTCTACGTCTCTACAAAGTGCTATTCCCTGTTCCCTTCCATAACCATTGACTACTAAATTATTTCTAGTTAAAAAGTACTAAATAAAACATTAAGGATAGCTGTGCTACGAATATTCACTAAGTTAGATTATCTCCTTAGAGAGACATTTCTAGGTTTGCAGCGCGGTGGTTGGATGAATTGGGCAGCCATCAGCATTGTAACTGTACTGCTGTTTCTCTTCGGTTTGAGTGTGCAAACTTCCTGGCAAATGGAAAAATTACTCAATCAGTTTGGCAGTCAGTTGGAGGTATCTGTTTATCTGGAGCCGAATGTTCAAGTTAATACAGTTGAACCGATGGTAATTCAATTACCCGGTGTCACAAATGTAGAAAAAGTTACTAAGGAGCAAGCTTGGACAAAGCTGGTGAAAGAGTTGGGGATGTCGGATATTCAAGGTGCAACACAGCAATTAGGAAGTAATCCGCTGGTGGATGAGTTGCGAGTTAAAGCGCAGAATCCTGATGTTGTACCCAGGTTAGCGATGCAGTTGGCAAAAATCAAGGGTGTGGAATCGGTACAGTATATTGATGAAGCTGTCAAGCGAATTGGTCAGTTACATCGGGGTTTAAATTGGGCAACAATTATAATAATTGGCATTTTGACGCTAACTGCTGTTGCTGTCACTAGTATCACCATTCGATTGATAGTGATGGCAAGACGTAGGGAAATCGAAGTTATGCAATTGGTGGGTGCAACAGCTTCGTGGATTTATTTGCCGTTCATTTTCCAGGGTATCGCATTTGGTTTCGTTGGTAGCGCGATCGCATGGTGTTTTATTTCCCTAAGTCAGCAGTTTTTGCGGAAGCTATTGGCAAATCAACCTGATTTTATCAAGTTCCTCAGCACCAGTTTACAACTGAGTACCAGTCAAACATTTTTATTGCCTTTTATTCTTTTATGTTTCGGTACAGCGGTAGGATTAGTAGGGAGTTTATTCGCGGTGAGGAAATTTGCCAAGACTTAGGAAGACGATTAGTAATAGTGGTTAAATTGAATTAACGGAATATCAAGCCTTAAATCAATTATGCGATCGCAATGGGAATCTCTACTACAAAATCTCGGTGTTTGGCAGGGTTCTTTTACTGTATTTTCCCCTCAAGGTGAACTTAAAGAAGATATTCCCAGTCGTCTCACTTTGGAAACCTTGGATGATACCCAGTCAACAGTGCGTTTGACGCTACTGCGGGAAGGGAAAAATGATCTAGTTTTGGACACTTCCAGTCTTTCACGTAGTTTACTGTTTTTTGAGAATGGGGCGTTTTCTCAAGGTGCCATGCAATTTTCACCCTATGGTGATTTTGGCGGAGAATTTAGCTTTATCCACGAAAATCGCCGTTTGCGCTTCGTACAACTGTTTAATAATCAAAGCAATTTATCTACCCTAACTCTGATTCGAGAACATCGAGAAGGGACTACACCCGATGAACGTCCACCGCTACAAGTGGAGTCACTTCTGGGAGAATGGGAAGGCGAAGGAATAACCATTTATCCCGATCTGCGATCGCCTGTGAGCTTCGATAGTAAAATGCAATTAAAACTGGATAAACATCAGCGTTTAATTCAAAACACTTACTTCGGTAGTGAGAAAATGATTGCATCTACTGCCACCATCAACGGTTCGATTCTCGATTTTGATGATAACCCCGAAAATCCCTTCCAAGTCATGATGTTGCCAGATGGTGCTTCCGCAACTTTTCCAGTTAAAGCCCAATTACGGCAACCATTATTTTTAGAAGCAGGTTGGTTAATCGAACCTAATCTTCGCCAAAGAATCATCCGTACTTACGACAATAAAGGTGAATGGGTAAGCTTAACCCTAGTCACCGAAAAGAAAGTAAGTTAACTATCAACCCCATTCCAAAGATGCTCTCGTAAATTTACTTTACCTACCTTATTGAACTTTACCCCTTCCTGCTCCAGAAGCGATCGCTGTAACGCATCACCCCCACATCTAGCCGGAGATTTGGATATTTCACCCTTGGCATTAATCACCCGTTGCCAAGGAATATCCGAATTTACATCCACTTGGTACAGCGCATAACCCACCAACCGCGCTTTCCCAGACAACATTGCTAAATCAGCCACCTGTCCATAAGTTGCGACTTTTCCCCAAGGAATCTTTCGCACCACCTCATAAATCACGTTATATGTAGACATGTACAACTCATCTAAGGAATGCGGATTAAATCAAATGCAAGTTTTTATTTTGTGAAACAGGCATCCTGCCTGTACAAATTAGATTAACGGGCAAGATGCCCATTCCACAAGATATGTATATTATTTAATTGCTAATTCTAACTGATAACTGATAACTGATACCTGATAACTGATATGTTCCCCTTAACTAGTCTTGTCACTGCTCTAACACTACTTGCATACTTTGTTTTTACAATTAATGTTGGTAGAGCTAGATTTAAATATAATGTACCCGTTCCTCAAACAACAGGAAATCCGGATTTTGAGAGAGTACTGCGTGTACAACAAAACACCCTCGAACAATTAGTTTTTTTTCTACCTGCTTTGTGGTTATTCTCCTTCTACGTCAGCGAGTTGTGGGGAGCGGTTATTGGTATGATTTGGTTGGTGGGTAGAATTGCTTATGCTTGGGGATACTACCAAGCCGCTGAAAAACGAGGAATCGGTTTTGCCATTAGTTTCCTTAGTAGCATCGTGTTACTTCTTGGTTCCTTAATTGCCATCATTCTCGGCTTAGTGCGATATTCATGATACAGCAGATTTCATATCAATAACTAATGTAGAGACGAGACATGTCACGTCTCTCTTTGTATTTGCATCTTTCTTTATATTGAATGATAAATTTAATTACATATCTCAAATGTCAAAGGTCTTTATAACAGGTGGAACTGGTTTCATCGGTGCAAATCTAACCCAATTATTACTGCAACAAGGTTATCAAATTAAGGCTTTAGTACGTCCTCAAAGCCAACTTGATAATCTCAAAAACCTGGATATAGAACTAGTAGAAGGTGACTTAAACGATCCAGATATCTACCTTCAGCTTCAGGGATGTCAATATCTTTTTCATGTTGCAGCACATTATTCCCTCTGGCAAAAAGATCGAACAGAACTTTATCAAAACAACGTTTCTGGTACCGAAAATATTTTAGCAGCCGCCAAAAAAGCGGGAATTGAACGCACAGTTTATACTAGCTCTGTTGCCGCAATTGGGATTAACAAAAACAGCAAAACCACCAACGAAACTTATCAAAGCCCCATCACAGAATTAGTCGGACATTACAAAAAATCTAAATATTTAGCTGAACAAAAAGCTCTAGAAGCAGCCAAATGCCAAGAAATAGTTATTGTTAACCCCAGTAGTCCAATTGGTGCTGGGGATATTAAACCCACCCCCACCGGAGACATTATTCTGCGCTTCCTACGTCGGCAAATGCCTGTATACATTGATACTGGACTAAATTTTATTGATGTGCGTGATGTAGCCATGGGTCATTTATTAGCCTTACAAAAAGGAAAATCGGGTGAAAGATATATTCTTGCCCATCAAAACCTCTCATTAAAACAATTTCTCGATCAACTAGCAGAGATCACAGGAATTCCTGCCCCGCAACAATCTATACCTGCATGGATACCTTTTAGTGTGGCTTGGATTGACGAAAAAATCCTTGCAAATTTAGGTAAAAAACCATCAGTTCCCCTTGATGGTGTACGTATGGCAAAGCAATCAATGTATTACGATCCATCAAAAGCTATCAATGAATTAGGACTTCCACAAACACCATTAGATAATGGGATGAAAGCAGCCATTAATTGGTTTAGAATTCATGGGTATGTTTAGTTAAACGTACAACTCAAAGTCGTTTAGGTCAGATGTAAAGACTTCCAAAAGTCGTTAACCTGCTTTCCTTGTCCGACATATGTACTTTAGCCATTTTTTCAGGACAGCAGAACCAAAATGAGACAGTACCCCCCACTCACAATCGCTCTTTATATCATTGGTCCGATACTGATTATCGCCAGTCATATCGGATCATTACTCCTTCTAACTACTGGCTTATCATTAGGTGCTGTTGTTTGGATCATATTTTTATATGAAATCCGGATGTTAGCAACAACTGGTATTTACCATAGACTACTCACTCACAAAAGTTATCAAGTACCTGCTCCATTTCTATGGATAGGTTGTATTGTGGCAGCATCAGCAGGACAAATGGGACCTAGTTGGTGGAAAGCACACCACATGAGTCATCACCAACATGCAGATTTACCTCTTGATCCTCATTCTCCTTATACCCCACTTCAGGGAATCAAAGGATTTTATTTTTCTCAAGGTGGCTGGTTGTTATCACCCCGATTCTTTCCTGCTAAACTACCAATTGACGTTGAACGCGATCGCGTACTAAAAATAATCGACCGTTTACACTTTGTTCCCACACTCGCACTTGCCGCAATCTCCTATTACATCGGTGGTGTTGAATATCTCGGCGCTTTTTTCCTCAGCACAACCCTCCTATTTCACGGGGTGCAAACTGTCAATTCTCTTTCTCATCTTGTGGGTGAACAACCATTTATTACCGACGACTTCAGCCGTAATAATTGGTTTGTGGCATTTCTCACCCTCGGTGAAGGCTGGCATAATCTCCATCACGCCTTTCAGTCATCCAGTCGCCATGGTATCACCATTCGTTCTGGAAAAATCGCTTATCTTCCAGACCCCACCTTTAGCTTTATTAAAATGCTTCAGTTTTTGGGAATAGCCTCAAAGCTGAGAGTTCCATCTGAAACTGAACTACTAGCGCGTGCTAAAGATAAAACCTTTCAATGTTCACAGTTGCCAATTGCGATAGAAGCATCAGTAGATTCCTAATTATTCCAAACTCAACAAACTAAGTAGGTGGGTAGGAAAAATTATCTTTATGGCAAGGAATACAGAGTTGGAGGCGGATCCACCTCCAACTCTGGATAAGAAGCAGAGCCTTAAAGTCAGGGTTCTCAGGGAGAGCCTAGGAACCAGTCGATGCCACAAAAACTGTATGTTCCTAAGTCAACCTAAATACATCAAACTTAACTACATCCCCATGAATTTCACTAGTATCAAACCGATAACTACTAACTTCACCGGTTCCCGTATCAAAAATACTAAATACGGTGAACTTGTTACTAGAAATAAAGGGTATAGGTTGATTATCTTCGCCTACTAAAGGTGAGATTGTGGGAACTACAGGATATAATCCGTTCGGATCTCCTATTTCCACGTAATCGTCGTTATTGGTGGCATCGTTTTTTGTAGGGACATTATCACGTTGACGTGAACCAAATGCAGCACCATAGGAATTACCTACGTTAGAAGTTTCTAAAAAGTGCATTCCACTGGAACTAATGAAGCGGTTCCAAAGATGGGAATGTCCAAAGAATACTAATTGCACTTTAGCAGTTTCCAATAATGGCATGACATCCCGCATCAAATAGTCGTTATCTTTGGGATATTCATAACTCACAGATTTGATTTTGTCATTTTCATCTCGTTGGATAACTTGCACCGGGTCGGTGTAGGCTGGAACAATGTTATCTCCTAATGTATGGGGTGGATGATGTAACATCACAACTTTGTACTTTGCTTGCTGAAACTCAGCATTATTTAACTCCTCCACTAGCCAATTATATTGAGTGCTGCCTTTGCTAATTGGTTCGTAAATAATTTGCCCGTAACCCCAATTTTCGGGATTTTCTAAATCCTGGCTTGCTTCAGCATATTTTCCTTTTTTTCCTTTATCGGTGTTGGGTGATCTCCACATATTTGTGGCATAAAGTACTACCAATCGCACATCACCCCAAGTGACTGCATAGTAAGTTTTTCCACCGCTGAGGCTTTTGGGTAAACTAAAAATTTCTTCGTAAGTATCAGTATTAAAAGAATTATCTTTGATAGATTTTTCACCGTATAGTTGACGAGCGACAGAGCGGGGAATGGTATCATTAAATTCGTTATTTAGATCTTGATTTTGATCTTTATCTTGATCACCATTAAATCTACCCATCAACTCATGATTGCCGATACAGGTATACATTGGTGCATGTTGAATAATTTCTCCACCATAGTATGTCAACTTGACACCATCATGATTCATCTCATAATTTGCCCGTCCTTGTAAACAGGGAAAGAAAGCATTCCCCCGATTATCATCAAACCATTCGCTAGCGCGATCGCTTATATTAACTAAGTCCCCTGCAAACCACACTGCATCCACTTGTCCCACAGTTTCTACAACTTTTTGCAGATTTGCCGCAACCATCGGTTTAATCTGATGATCGGAAGTTAATAAAATCCGCTTTGGTACTCCCGGATTCGGTGCTGCTGCTAAGGTGAATATATCGCTACTCACACTCTCCCCATCTTCACGGATGCTTGTCACTTGGTAATTGATGCGTATTCCTGGGGTTAAATTACTAATCAGGGCTTCATGTCGCCAAATATCACGCTGAAAGATTTCTTTGTAAACCTGCCCATCTTCAGATTGATTTGCTACTCGTGACTTTTGATCTTCACGGGTACGGCTGAGTTTAACTGTAGTAGCAACAGCTTTTTTTGCAAGGTTTTCACCATAGGTAACAAGATGTTGAACGCCGATAAATTCGGTAAACCAGACTACGTTGATGCTGTTCAGTGTCGGTAGCTGCAAAAATGGATCTGTCAGCAATTTAGGTGCAGAAGCCATACTGATTTTTGGGTTGGTGATCGTTGATAGTCAATTATGATAGCGGTGTTATTTTATTTGTGGAGAATGAATATTATACAGTTTCGGAAAACTGCTAGAGAGGTGATTTTTTAGATATCTGGTGAAAAAAACGTAGAGACGTAGCATTGCTACGTCTCTAGAAGGTTTATGGGTAAAACGTAATTAATTTCCAACAGATGTCTATTCTGAATTCTGGAAGAGAGACGCGATATATCGGATCTCTACATTTAAAATTGATCAACAACCCGATAACAATTAATTGATTACCCTCCCATCGTTTCGGGTGAAATCAAAACTGTTAACAAAAAGCTGACTGTAAATGCTGCGAAAGTAAACCAATATTTGCTGATAAAAGGTGTCATTTTTAACTTAGACATTTTTAATTTAGACATTTTTAAGTTGTGGATGTATTATTACCACAGTCTTAACTCTGTATTTCTGGGGATGCCAACCGCAATTTTGCGGCAGTTCGTAAAATTTGTCCGGCTAAAATTGCAGCACCAAAGCCGTTATCAATGTTCACAACTCCAATCCCTGTTGCACATGAGTTCAACATTGTCAACAAAGCTGAAAGTCCGCCAAAACTGGCACCATAACCAATGCTGGTGGGTACAGCAATCACGGGACAATTTGCTAATCCGGCAACGACGCTAGGAAGCGCACCTTCCATGCCCGCAACTACTATCAGTACAGATGCGGATTCGATTACGTGACGGTTGTTGAGTAAGCGATGAATCCCGGCTACACCCACATCCCAAAGTCTTTGGACGTGAAAACCACAGAGTTCGGCAGTGACAGCAGCTTCTTCGGCGATGGGCAAGTCGGCTGTCCCTGCTGAAATTATACTTATGATTCCGTGATATTTCGGTTGATTATTTGGAGGGACTAAGGCGCAAATTCTGGCTAGTTTGAAGTATTGTAAATTGGGAATTTTTAGTTCTAGTAAGTTATATACCTCTTGGGAAATCCGTGTTGCCATCACCACAGGATTTTTTTGTTGCATTACCTGCATGATTTGGATAATTTGCGCGGGGGTTTTGTCTTGTCCCCAAATGACTTCAGGAAAACCAGTACGTAATTCTCGGTGGTTATCAATCTTGGCAAAATCCCCCACCGATTCATAATCGAGGTTTTTGAGTTTCTCGAAGGCAGTATCTGGGGAAACGGTACCATCAGCAATAGATTGAAGAAGCGATCGCAGTTTGTCTGGATTGGTCATTTATTATTTACCTTGCTAGGGTCTTTGAGAGATAATCAACTTATAAGGATCAGAAAATTGGGTTTTGGAAAACTCCCTTGCTTCTGCTTCCCCTACTCCCCTTGCCTCCCCTGCCTCCCCTGCTTCTGCTCCCCTACTCCCTGCCTCCTCTTTGACCCTAGATTTATTAACACTAATCAATCTTCAATTCATGTATATTCCAGAAGGCACCACCTAGAGCAGTATACTTTATTCCTTGGAAGCGATCGCGTACTGCTTGCAAGTCAAGTCTTTCCACTAAATGGATAAACGGTAACTGTTCCGAAGCAATCCGCTGATACTCGTAATACAATTCCTTCCGTTTATTTTCATCTATTTCCTGTGCCGCCTTCACATATAGTTTATCAATTTCCTTTTCCCAATCGGAGGCTTCCCAACCAACTTTTTTAGGTTTACCTGGTTGTTGTCCTAAATTAAATGCATGGGAAGCACCATTAATTCGCCAAATATTACTAGCACCATGGGGGTCAAAACCACCACCTGCAAAACCACCAATATATGCATCCCAATCTTCGGTGTCTTTGAGTTTGCCCAAATAAGCATTAAAACTGAGAATTTGCTTATCGGCTTCAATACCGATTTTGGCTAAATCCTTCGTAATCTGGTTTACCATATCAGTTCTGACTTTTCTTTCAGAATTTGTCAGAATCGTAAATTTTACTGGATTTCCCTCTGCATCCAGCAGTTGATTTTGGGAATTATACTTAAAACCAGCCTTCGTTAAAATTTCCTTAGATTTTTGAGGATTGTAGTCATAAACCTTTAATCCTTTCTCTGGAGTTAAATAGAAGGGACTTCTCTCGTAAACAAAGGAATTTTGGAATACACCCAAACCACGGAAAGCATTTGTCTTAATTGTCCCCCGATCGATGGCGTATGCGATCGCTTGTCTAAACTCTTTCTGATTAAACCACTTAGATTTAATTGGATCTACTAATGGTTGTCCTTTAGGATTTTTAGCTTTACTTTGATTAAAAGTAATAAATGTTGTCCCTGTATCGGGACCTCCATCATAAATTGTAAATTTAGCTCGTTTTTCCTCCCGTTTTAGCAAACTAAAACCTTCTGGAGAAACCTCTAAACTATCCAAACCACCAGAACGAAAACTAACTAACTGATTATCAGTAGATTCAATAATTTGGTAAACAATTCGCTCAATATAGGGTTGGGGTTTACCTTGGGCATCTTTGCGCCAATAATAGGGATTACGTTTAAAAATTACCCTTTGACTAGGAACATAACTTTCCATCACATAGGGACCATTCCCCACAATCTTCTTCGGATCTGTTCCTGTTGTCCAAGTTGAGATAAATTCTGAATTTCCCTGAGAATCCTTTTTATCAATTGCAGCCTTCAGACTATGTTTTGGCAAGATAGTTATCCCCCCAACCAAATTAATAAATGGGGCAAAAGGTTCAGGTACACTAAATTCTACCTGAAGGTCACTAATCTTTTTAACAGATGGTAATTTTCCACTTTCACCAATCTTCAAAGCATCCTTAATTGGCGCTGGAATTTTAGGATTTAAATAAATATCATTGTAGGTAAAAATAATATCATCAGCAGTCATTGGCTGACCATCTGACCATTTTAAATTTGGACGAAGATTAATTAAAATTCGCTGTCCATTATCAGTAATTTGCCAAGATTCTGCCAAAGCTGGCTCTAACTTAGCAGTTAGGGGATTAGTATTAATCAACGAGTCATAAATAAAGCCAAAAACACTATATGCCGACTCATTCAAAGCCGAATTAAAAGTAGAAGGCTCACCCAAAACAGCAACAATCATACTTGGTGCTTGTGCTGCCACCGTTCGGAAATTTGATAAATTACACCCATTTAGTAAGAGAGTGATCCATAAACCTAAGCAAGTTAAAATCCCCACCAACCTAATTTTTTTTCTTGAAAAATTAAAATTTATCGAATTCATTCGCAAAAATACCCCCAATAACTGATTAATTTCACAATTTAACTAAGGTACTTGAAATAACAAAACTACAGCATAAGCACAAATACCTTCTTCCCGTCCCACAGCATCTAATTTTTCATTCGTAGTTGCTTTCACACCAACTTGATTCGGTTCTAATTCTAAAACTGCGGCAATTTTTTCGCACATTTTGCCAATATGAGGTTTCAGCTTCGGACGTTCTGCCACCACCACAGAATCAATATTGCCAATTTTCCAGCCTTTTTCCAGCAGCAACTGATTTACTTGATGCAGTAGCTTCAAACTATCTGCACCAGCCCATTTTGGATCAGTAGGGGGAAAATAATGACCAATATCACCCAAAGATAACGCTCCTAGCATCGCATCCATGATGGCGTGGGTGAGGACATCCGCGTCACTATGCCCTAGTAAACCCAGTTCATGATCAATCTCAACACCCCCTAAAATTAAGCGCCTTCCTGCCGTTAATCGGTGGATATCGTAACCATTACCTATACGAATAGTCATTTGAATTTGTAATTGAAATGGGTAATTACTGAATTGGGAGAATTATAGATTCTCGATTTCTTGAATAACACGCAAAGGGGATGGTAGTGAGCAAGGCACTAAGCAAGGTACTGAGCAAGGCTCAGAAAAATCAGAAAAATCAGAATCCGGTAGATGGGGATTCAACAAGGCAGCTTTTGGGGGTCATTCAACTCCCAAAACTTGCCACCCCATGTTCTGCAATCCTTGTCGGCAGTTCTTGTAGGGTCATTTCTCCCCTGCTCCTCCCCTGCTCCTTTCCCCCTGCCCCTCTGCCTCTTCACCCTTGTCCCAATTTTCTAATAAATCGGGACGACGTTGGCGAGTACGTTCAATCTGTTGTAATAATCGCCACTTAGAAATTTCTGCATGATTACCACTCAAAAGCACATCTGGCACCTTCCAACCACGAAAGTTAGCTGGGCGGGTGTATTGGGGATAATCTAACAAACCTTGCTCAAAACTTTCAGATTGTAGGGATTCGGCTTTACCAACGGTACCTGGTAAAAGACGAGTCACCCCATTAATTAAAGCCATCGCAGGAATTTCGCCACCTGTCAAAATAAAGTCTCCTAAAGACACTTCACGGGTAACTAATTGCAACACTCGTTCATCAACACCCTCGTAATGACCGCAAATAACTATCAATTGGCTGTAGTCTGTTGCTAATTCCCGTAACAAAGGTTGATTAATGGTTTGTCCTTGAGGACTCATCAAAATCACCTCTCTTCGCGGTAGAATTGGCAGCGATTCAACAGCAGCAAAGATTGGTTCAGGCTTCATCAACATTCCCACGCCACCACCATAGGGTTCGTCATCGACTTTTCGGTGCTTATCACTGGTAAAGTCTCGTGGGTTGATCAGATTAACTTGAGCAATCTGTTTAGCTAGGGCTTTACTCAACAGTCCGGAATTGAGAACTGAGGTAAAACAGTCAGGAAACAACGTAACTATATCAAAGCGCACAGTAATTCGTATTCGAGGACACTAATCTTTAAATTGGGATCTTGGATCGGAAATCAGGGCTAGGAAAATGGTGACTAAAGGGATATGGTTACTCGATAACCACCTGTTGGTAGCCGATTCCTTGTTACATCAGACACGTACAAGTTGAATCATTTGCGCCCATAACTCCTGTAGTACTGGGATTGGATATTCAAACAAAGGTTTTTCTAATTACTTAATTTATGTTTAAATATTGTCACATCTACGTTTGATTTAATAATTTAACTAGGTTAACAACTTCCAGGATGCATCAAACCAAATCCAGAGTAAAACTTGTTGAAATTAGCTTTCTCCCAAGCAGAATTTCGATGATCTGGAAAAAATGGACAGGTGAAGAACAAGATATTTGTCTTGGGTGAAAACCAAGAACATACACAAGTATGGGGCAAGTGTGGGAAGTGTTGGTTGTTGAAGAGCCTGATTTTTGGTGGCAATGCTGCCCAATTCAGGAAACTTTAACCCTTGCGCTTTGTAAGCTTCCGGACAAAAACTGTTCCAAGAGGTATAGCGGGAAAATGATCGAGCTTGCAAACTTGTTTAATTTCACCTGAAGTTGTTGACAGGAGTAACACAATGCGGCAATTAAAGGCTAAATGGCTGGAAATGACGACACCCCAAGCAACTAAAACCGCCGTTCTCGTAATCGGAGGTGCAGAAGATAAGGTTCACGGACGCGAAATTTTGCGAACTTTTGTGGATCGTGCAGGTGGAAATGATGCCCATATTACGATCATTCCCTCTGCCTCACGCGAACCCGGCATCATCGGCGGGCGTTACATCCGCATTTTTGAAGAAATGGGAGCTAGCAAAATTGAGCTTTTGGACATCCGTGAACGCGATCAATGTGAAGATCGCCATTTTCAAGAAGCTCTCGAAAATTGTACGGGGGTATTTTTAACCGGGGGCGACCAATTACGGCTGTGTGGCGTGCTGGCAGAGACTCCAGTAATGGAGATTATCCGGCAACGCGTGCGGTCAGGTCAGCTCACTCTCGCTGGCACTAGTGCTGGGGCTGCGGTCATGGGACATCACATGATTGCAGGGGGAGGAAGTGGTGAATCACCAAATCGTTCACTCGTTGACATGGCAACTGGGTTAGGATTGATTCCAGAAGTAATTGTGGATCAACATTTCCATAATCGAAATCGCATGGTCAGATTGGTTAGCGCGATCGCATCGCACCCCGACCGTTTGGGCATCGGTATCGATGAAGACACTTGTGCCATGTTTGAGCGTGATGGCTGGATGCAAGTTTTGGGAAAAGGCAGTGTCACCATTGTTGACCCAACTGAAGTAACCCATACAAACGAGCCAAGTGTTGGTGCTACCGAACCGTTAACGATTCATAATATGCGAATGCATCTTCTGAGTCATGGCGATCGCTACCATCTTTACCAACGTAATGTACTACCAGCTACTTACCGTATTTCCAGCTGACGGAACATAGTATCTGGAGTTACACTGAGTTGACCGCTGATAACTACGTTGCAGTAAAAAAAGCGAGAATAATTAGGATGTCAGAACCAAACTGTTTTGCTTTAACAGTTAATGCGGTCAATTCCAGTAAAAACTAGAGTATTGACTCCGAATCTCCATCTACCTATTCCCATGAGAATCCTCAAAATCCAGACCTTACGCGGTCCCAACTATTGGAGCATTCGACGCCACAAGTTAATAGTGATGCGCCTCGACTTAGAAAATTTGGCTGAGACGCCCTCGAATGAAATCCCCGGCTTTTACGATGGATTAGTTGAGGCGCTGCCAAGTCTGGAAAGTCACTATTGCTCACCTGGCTGTCGCGGTGGTTTTTTTATGCGAGTTCAAGAAGGAACCATGATGGGTCACATCGTGGAACATGTCGCCCTTGAACTTCAAGAACTAGCTGGTATGAGTTCTGGTTTCGGTCGCACCCGTGAGACTGCTACACCAGGAGTCTATCAGGTAGTTTATGAGTACCAGAATGAAGAAGCTGGTCGCTACGCAGGTAGGGCAGCGGTTAGATTATGCCAAAGCATTATCGACCGAGGCAGCTACCCCAGAGCAGAACTAGAGCAGGATCTCCAAGACCTGCGCGATTTCTTCCGCGACTCAGCCCTTGGTCCTTCCACTGAGGCAGTTGTCAAAGAAGCCGAGAAGAAGGGTATTCCTTGGATACCTCTGGGAGCCCGTTTTCTGATTCAAATCGGTTACGGTGCAAACCAGAAGCGAATCCAAGCTACCATGACCAACAACACGGGCATCTTGGGAGTTGAACTTGCCTGCGACAAGGAAGCAACCAAGCGAATTTTGGCAGAAGCCGGAGTCCCCGTCCCCAGAGGCACAACCATTAATTTCCTCGATGATTTAGAAGAGGCAATTGAAGGTGTCGGTGGTTATCCAATTGTGATCAAACCCGTTGATGGCAACCACGGACGTGGAATCACCATTGATATTAGAAACTGGTCAGAGGCAGAGTCTGCATACGATGCCGCTCGTCAGGTTTCTCGTGGGGTAATTATTGAAAAATATTACGTCGGACGCGACCATCGAGTACTGGTGGTAGATGGTAAAGTGGTCGCAGTTGCCGAACGGGTTCCTGCTCACGTTGTTGGTAATGGCAGATCGACAATTGCCGAATTAATTGAAGAAACTAATGAAGATCCTAATCGTGGGGAAGGACATGATAATGTCCTCACCAAGATTGAACTAGATCGCACTAGCTATCAACTTCTAGAACGAGAGGGCTATACCCTAAATACTGTTTTAGCGAAAGACAAAATTTGTTACCTTCGAGCCACTGCAAACCTAAGTACAGGTGGCATCGCGGTGGATCGAACCGATGAAATTCACCCAGAAAACGTTTGGTTGGCACAGCGAATTGTCAAGCATATCGGTTTAGATGTCGCGGGAATAGATATTGTCACATCGGATATTAGTCGCCCCCTAAGGGAAACTGATAGCGTAATTGTTGAGGTGAATGCCGCACCTGGTTTCCGGATGCATATCGCCCCTAGTAAGGGAACTCCTCGCAATGTGGCAGGTGCTGTTGTGGATATGTTGTTCCCTGGCGAACAATCAGGTCGGATTCCGATTTTGAGCGTTACGGGTACTAACGGCAAAACTACAACTACCCGTTTACTAGCACATATTTTTAGGCAGACTAAAAAGGTAATAGGTTATACAACAACCGACGGAACTTATATCGGTGATTACTTAGTTGAATCTGGTGATAACACTGGACCCCAAAGCGCTCAACTAATTCTTAAAGACCCAACGGTACAGGTTGCAGTGTTGGAAACAGCCCGTGGTGGGATTTTGCGCTCAGGTTTAGCCTTTGAATCATCTAATGTGGGTGTTGTGCTTAACGTTGCTGCCGATCACTTAGGCTTAGGTGATATTGATACCATCGATCAGTTAGGGCATCTCAAGAGTGTGGTTGCTGAAGCTGTTTATCCTGATGGCTATGCAGTGTTAAACGCTGATGATCCGAGGGTGGCAGCGATGGCTGAAAAAACCAAGGCAAATATTGCTTACTTTACGATGGATGCCAACTCCCAACTGGTACGAGATCACGTACAAAAGGGCGGAGTTGCAGCATTGTATGAAAATGGTTATATCTCGATCCTCAAGGGTGATTGGACACACCGCATTGAACCTGTGGAAAATATCCCCCTCACAATGGGTGGAAGGGCACCATTTATGATTGCCAATGCCTTAGCGGCATCTTTGGCAGCATTTGTCCAGAATGTGACAATTGAGCAAATTCGCCAAGGTTTAACAACATTCCGAGCTTCGGTGAGTCAAACTCCTGGACGGATGAATTTGTTTAATCTGGGTAATTATCATGCTTTGATTGACTATGCTCACAACCCCCACAGTTATCAAGCTTTGGGTTCATTTGTGCGGAACTGGAACACAGGCGATCGCATTGGCGTTATCGGTGGTCCTGGGGATAGACGGGATGAAGATTTTGTAGCTTTGGGTAAATTAGCAGCGGAAATTTTTGATCGGGTAATCATCAAAGAAGATGATGATACCAGGGGAAGACCTCGTGGTTCGGCTGCTGATTTTATTGTTCAAGGAATTGGACAAGTTAACTCGAAGTGTCAGTATGAAACTGTCCTGGATGAAACCCAAGCCATCAACAAAGCCTTGGATATGGCACCCGATAATAGCTTAGTGGTAATTCTACCTGAGATTGTTAGTCGTGCTATTAAGTTAATTAAGGCACGCGGTGTCGTTAAAGAAGAAATTCAACAATCAAATACCAGCACAAATGTAACTGACACACAGATTAATACAAATTCCAAGGTTGTCAATCGTCTGTAGTCCAGAGTCAATGGTCAAAAAATATTTTTTTGACCATTAACTATGGATTGTTGAACGTAAATTATTCTTCCCGTTCCGGATTATTGTTGTCTTCATTGGGGTTTTTCAATTCTTCTTTAAAACCCCGCAAGGTTTTACCTAAGGCACTTCCCAATTCCGGAATTTTTTTCGGTCCAAAAATTAATATTGCGACAATTGCAATTACAGCAACTTCCGTCCATCCTAGTCCAAACATTGGTTGTACCTGTAAGTGATTACGTACACAATCAAATTTTAACCTTCAGATGCCTCAGAGACGGGTTCAGTTTCGGCTCCCGATGTTGTTTCTTCAGATTCAACCTCTGTTTTGACTGGAGGTTTTACAGGTTTAGGACCCCGTGCTAGTGCAGCACTAACTGGTGGTTTAGATTCATCCCCAGAGGATGATCTTTTACCTTTGCCTGATTTTCTGTCTCTATCAGAATTTTTGTCTTTGGGTTTGGAATCTCTTGAACCAGCTTTAATGGGAGGTTCAAAGTTGGGATTTAGGGTTGGTTTTGGGGGTGGATTTTGAGAGTCGATGTCAGCATTAGGCTGTTGCTGACGGTCAGCTTTCTTGATTGGTGGTTCTACCATTGTTAAGTTCTGTTAATTTATTTGTATGATACATTGCTTCAATAGAATAGTGTAGCAATCGTCAGAATCTGAGATTGTTATATCATTTATCGATAAACTTGATCCAAATTTAGTTCTGAAATACCTGCTGTTGTACTTTGGTTAAAACAAAAGCCATCAGAAATTTGATTGGAGTAATGATTGTAGGCGTGATTACAAATTCTCTTGAAGAGAAAACCCAGGTGCATTCTTGAAAAGATAGATTGAGTGGGTGTGTGTGTGGGAAAAATTGTCGTTGTGGGAAGTCAGTAGCTACTAGTTAGTAGTGGTCAGGATTTGAATTTAATTTACACTTTGTTACAGAGCGGAAACTTTTTTAGGGGCTTCCGTCTTCAAAAATATTTTTCAAGAAGCTGTGTTTATTTGTGCCGACTTACTGAATAGCTAATCCCATCAATCTCTAAATAGCTGCAAAATAACTAGTATTTGTACTTAATTAATCAGCTAATAGTAGCACTAGAAAAGCACCTAAAGTTAAAAAGATTATATGAAAACTAGTGTTGGAAAATTATTTTGATGAAAAAATATACTCACGAAGTCAGAACAAGTCGAAGCACAGGGGAAGGTGTTTCTCGGAACCTGAAAACTCTGATTCTGGGACGTTTATCGAATAAAGATGAAGGGGAAGATCAAGGTTTTGCCTTGATTTTCTTGGCTTTAATATTAGGATTAGCAAGTGCGATCGCATTACCAAGTTTGACCAATCAGGCTAGCAAAGCAAAGCAATCGGAAGCAAAAACCTATATTGGTTCGATGAATCGCGCTCAACAAGCTTATGTTTTGGAGTACGAAAATTTTACCGATTCTTTGGATAAGTTGGGTGTGGGAATCAAAAGTGAGACTGATAACTACAACTATTCGATTCGTCTGGGAACTAAAGCTGTGTTTAATTACGGAACTTCCAAAACAGAGAATCTAAAAAGCTATGTTGGTGGCGTTTTTGTTGTTCCTGATCCTAGTTCACCCGGTTCAAACTCCACTACACAAACTATTATTTGTGGAACAGATATACCAACAAGTACCCAGCCTTCACCCCCCACAAATGAAAATGGTGTTTTAACTTGTGGTGTTGGGACAAAACAAATTAGTCGCTGATTTTTAAATCTCTGAAATATTTGTAATATTTGTAATATTTGTATAAGTCAGGACTTACGGGATTGTCACAATGTTAAGGTTGATGCGTGACACCAAAAGCCTGATTTTTTTCGTTTCAGATTAATCTAAATAGAACGGTGCGAAAAAACCGTGGAGGCAGAGTATCCACTTACTTTGCGCTATGTCGTGTCGGGATGGTACGTTTGCTCAGTCGGATGACCCCGCAAAACTGCCTTTTTAAGTCCGGTTACAAAACAGACTCGTTACTCATTAGTTGTTTTTCGATATCCTCACACTGGGTTAATTTATGCCTAATCAACTTTGGTCTTACGTCACTCCAGGTATTCCCGATGATATGTTCGAGCATTTACCGGGTATTCCCCTCAGTCAGCGGGAAATTCGGTTACTAATATTGTCGCAACTACGACTGCGAATCGACTCTGTATTGTGGGATATTGGTGCCGGAACTGGGACAATTCCTGTAGAGGCTGGTTTGTTATGTACTCAAGGACATATTCTTGCTGTAGAGCGTGATGAGGAGGTAGCAAGCTTGATTCGTCGTAATTGCGATCGCTTCCAAGTTACAAACGTTGATGTGATTGAAGGAAGCGCTCCCGAATGCTTACATGATTTTAAACCAACTCCCGATCGCGTTTGCATCGAAGGTGGTAAATCAATCCACGAAATTTTGCGAACAGTGTGGCAATATTTAGCCCCAACAGGTCGTGTGGTAGCTACAGCTGCTAATCTAGAGAATCTGTATACAATTTCCCAAAGTTTGTCATTATTGCAAGCTCGAAATGTCGAAGTTGTGCAATCTTCTGTAAATCGTCTAGAAACCCGTGGCTTTTCCCAAACCTTTGCAGCTGTTGACCCTATTTTTATCGTTAGCGGTGAAAAGTTTGAGTGATATTCTCCCGATACTGATTTTTGTGGTGACAGCACAGGTTTCTTAAGACGATTTTAGATTTTAGAATATGAAATAATTCAAAATATTATGCCTTGGTCTCGAATTTTTAGTGGAATTATTGCGATCGCGCTCGCTCTTGGAAGCACACTTTTAGGTGGATGGTACTATACTCTCGCCTATGCAGTGATTATTTATCTCGGTCAAAGCGAATTTTTTGACTTGGTTCGAGCTAAGGGTATTGCTCCTGCTGCCAAAACAACTTTAGTAGTTAGTCTCATTTTATTAGTAATTTCTACTATCGAAGGTCATCTTGCTGATGCAGTTCTACCATTAGCTGGTACCTTCATTTGCTTTTATCTATTATTTCAACCCAAAATGGCAACTATTGCCGATATTTCTGCTTCTATTTTAGGTTTATTTTATACTGGATATTTACCAAGCTTTTGGGTGAGATTACGAGGTATTGATAGTGCTCAATCTAGTAATTTACCTCTAGGAGCTTATTTCCCAGAATCTTGGACAGATTTTTTCTCCCCCAACTCCGTACATTTGTTACCAAAGGGATTGACAATTACATTATTGACTTTTTTCTGTATTTGGGCATCAGATATTGGTGCTTATTTCTTTGGTAAATATCTTGGTAAAACCCCTTTATCTGATATTAGTCCCAAGAAAACCGTAGAAGGAGCAGTTTTTGGAATTTCGGGAAGTGTTATAGTTGCCGTTTTGGGTTCCTATTATTTAAAGTTACCTGATTATGCTTTTACAGGAACTGCTTTAGGTCTTTTAATTGGTGTTGCTGGACTTTTGGGGGATTTAACCGAATCAATGCTCAAACGCGATGCAGGAGTCAAAGATTCTGGACAGTTGATCCCTGGTCATGGGGGAATTTTAGATCGAACTGATAGTTATATTTTTACTGCCCCATTAGTCTTTTATTTTGTCACACTGCTATTGCCGTTGCTAGAGAAATAATTCACGGATTAATATTGATCTTACCTTGACACGTCAGTTTACCAGGGTTCAAGTTAAGTTCTTGAATATCTACATCCGTACCTAAATCTAAATATTCCTCATACTTTGTGTCAGTTTCTGCATTGGCATAAGCTGCAATTGTTTTAGCTTTAATTTTTAATTCATGACCGTTCAATAACTCTAATTCCAGCATAATTTCCGATAAATAGCTGCTTTGGAAATCATCTGCGGGAAAAAGTAGCAAATAGTTGTTGGCAAGAATTATTTTTTGCCAAACAATTTTCTTGGATTTTGCGCTATAGTCTGGTATTAGTTTTATCAGGGCATCATTTAACGCGTTGGATAGTAGGGTGGATGCTAGTGAAGCATTTAAGTCTTCTTCAGTCAATACCACATTACCAAATACGGGTATTGCTTCCAACAATTTCAACGGTTGTCCCTTGAGTACAGAGCCGATATTAATGCGAATATTTTCAGCAATCAAATTAGCTTCCGTGAGGTGTAAACCCTGATAAACAGCATTCTGAGCAAAAATAGAAACCTGGGGAATTGATCCCGACAGTAATTGACGATCGCTAGCTTCGATTTTTAGATCTAAATGACCAATTTTAGTAGTTTGCGATCGCAACCAAAGCTTAAGTGCTTTAGTTAATACCTTAGAGATCATCCGGGTCGATTTGGAAGCATTACCTTCTGAACTTACTTGTGACATTTATCTAGTTTTTTGGGTATACATAACAAGCATCATGGACATTAATTAAGTTAATCTCTGTCAAAATTAAAGAGATGATAACTGTAACATTTACGCCTATTAACTTTCAGGTTAACGGCATATAGTATTCATTAAACCTTGCAATCTACATCAGTAATTTTTTCATGGAGGAACGGGTACAAAAAATACTATCCCAATGGGGTATAGCTTCGCGTCGGCAAGCTGAAGAAATGATTCAGCAGTCACGGGTACAGGTTAATGGTGTTTTGGCGCATCTAGGTCAAAAAGTAGACATTCAAAAAGATATCATTACTGTTGACAATCAACCAGTTTCTCAGAATAAACGCCCGATTTTAGTATATTTGTTGCTAAACAAACCGCTGGGAGTAGTTTCCACCTGTGATGACCCCCAAGGTAGACCAACGGTTTTAGAACTACTATCAGAAGAATTACGCTCTGGTCAGGGGATTCATCCAGTAGGTCGTTTAGATACAGATTCAACCGGAGCATTATTACTGACAAACGATGGTGAAATGACCTTTAAACTCACCCATCCCCGTCACAGCATCTCGAAGACATACCATGTTGTTATCCAAGGACATCCAACAACGAATGTCCTGGAAATGTGGCGAAATGGTTTAATGCTAGATGGCAAAAAAACCAGATCAGCTATTATCCGAGTTTTGCAAAGATTTAGCGATCGCACTAGTTTAGAAATTATCCTTAAGGAAGGAAGAAATCGTCAAATCCGTCGTGTTGCCGAACAATTAGGACACCCCGTTATCAAACTCCACCGGATTGCTATTGGTTCAATTCAGTTACATCTACCAGGACAAAAAGTTTTAGCACCTGGTTCCTATCGTTTCCTAAAAGATTTCGAGATTCTTAGTCTCAATTCGCAGTTAGAGTGATTTCCTATTTAATGATTTTGTTGGGTTAAGGAGTGAAAGGACAATATGAAGTGGCAAATTCATAAACAAGAACAAGTAGAACAGATTCTTTCATTCGATGAGCAAAGAGTCGAAAAAATTGTTGAAATTGGTTCCAAGTTTCGTAATCTACGTCAAGAATATGGCTTTGATATCGATCAAGTAGTCGCCTATACTAAAATACCCCGTAGGTTAGTTCAAGCAATCGAAGAAGGTGATTTAAGCAATCTTCCCGAACCTATTTATATTCAAGGTTTAATTAAGTTATATGCTGATGCTTTAGGATTGGACGGAAATGAATTATCCAGCAGTTTCCCAACTGAAAGGAATGATTCTCAACCTCTATCTAAGTTGAAAACTACTGTTTTTGGTCAACTACGACCAAATCATTTATATGTACTTTATATTGGGCTAATTATCTGTTCTGTTAGCGGTTTATCCCAGGTTTTAAATGTTGCCAAATTCCAAGGGAATAACGGGGAAGAAAAAAATCAACAGAAAGAAGCACTGGTAAAACCAACCCAAGTGAAGCCAAATCTGGATTTGCAAACCATTAATAATCAACTGAGTCCAGACACTGTGGAAGACAATGTTCAGGTTGGTGTCACACTCAAAGATTCCTCATGGATTAGAGTCGAAGTTGATGGGAAAACTGAATTTGAAGGCACTTTACCCCAAGGTACACAGCGAATTTGGAAAGCTCAAGATCATTTAACCCTCAAAGCAGGTAATGCTGGTGGTGTATTGCTAAGTGTAAATAAAAAGCAGGCGAAACCACTGGGAGAAATAGGAAAAACCAAAGAGTTGACGATTGCAGCAAATATGAGATCTTAGAGGAACATGAATTCAATAAAGTGCATTTATTAGAGACTTCCAAAAAAAAATATCCCAAAATTTCTTGTAGTACAGGCATCTTGCCTGCTACTAATACAAGAATATGCAAGACTTCGGCGTGAGCGCTACTTTACCTCCGGTACACTTCGTTCCGACTAGGCTTAGTACCAGTCAGTCCTTACCTCCGGTACACTTCGTTCCGACAGGCTCAGGAATCATCGAACGCTGCCTATCCCACAATATTGGATCATCTTTTTTGTCTAGTTCTCTAGGGTGTGTAAGCGGAGCGTAACGAACCATTTCCAGTTAAAACTGACTACTGCCTTGAGGTACTAGTAGTCTGTCAGTTTGAAGAAGGCAGTAGGGCAACAGCCTAGATTCAGCCCCCAACTCAAAACTGGCGACACTTCTGCATCGGAGTATTAAACCCCCTACTATTGATAGAAATGACGGTTTTAGAGACGTAGCACTGCTACGTCTCTAAAAGTTTGTGGATGTGTACATAAACCTTTTTGAAAAACCGTATATCCTAATACATTTTTTTTTTATTTTATGTCCCTAATATTAAGTCGAATATCTAAAACTTTGAGTCAGATATAATTAGTGCTTGACAGTTATTTATTTAACTAGTCAGTTACATTTATCTGTAGATACCTCATTTCTCGAAAATGCCCTAAAGCATTAGCATTAAACTATCTTAGTGCTTGCCTTGCATCAGAATTAACTATACCAAAAACGGTTTTAAACTCTCATTGTGTGGCTTCACCTAACAGATGCGATCGCTAAGTAGAATGTACCGAACTTAAAGACGTAATAATTACCGATGCTAATATTTTCAAAACCCTCTAGTTCAATATTGAAGCAGACGATAAAAAACTCGATCGGCTAAACTAGATTAGCCAGTTGGCTTTAAAGTGGGCAAATTTATTGGAATCTCCATATTCGCATTTTACATTGCCAAAATTTGGTAAAAATCTCCGAATTTTAGCTTGGGCAGTATTAAGCGACTATGATCTCAGCACCACAACTGCATCGCGCAAAGAGTCGTGATTTGCAGGACAAATAACTTAATCGTAGAAATTTTCTTTGTTTATCAGATTCAGATGATATCTGAATTCCATTTTTATTTACTGAGGAAAAACAACCATGAGTGGTAATGAATCGCGCTTTCAGGCAATTTGTCAAATTACCGATCGAGAAAAGCTACCGCCTAAAGTTCCCAACCGTCTAGAAGAAATGTGGGCAAGCGATGTGTTTACCCTAAACAAAATGCAAGCATGTTTGCCTAAAGATGTCTTCAAATCCTTGAAAAAGACGATTCAAACTGGTGGCAAGCTAGATGTTTCTATCGCTGGGATCGTTGCGGCAGCCATTAAGGACTGGGCAATTTCCAAAGGGGCGCTTTATTATGCCCACGTATTTTATCCAATGACCAACATTACCGCTGAGAAGCATGACGGTTTTATCTCCGTTCAAGGTGATGGCACGGCAATCACAGAATTTTCTGGCAAATTGTTAGTGCAAGGTGAACCCGATGGTTCTTCCTTCCCCAATGGTGGTATTCGCTCTACTGCTGCCGCACGGGGCTACACTGCATGGGACATCACCAGTCCGGCATACGTGATGGAGACAGATAATGGTGTCACGCTGTGCATTCCCACTGTATTTATTTCTTGGACAGGTGAAGCCCTAGATAAGAAAACCCCTTTGTTGCGTTCTAATGCGGCGATGAACAAAGCTGCAACCCGTTTGCTAAACCTGCTGGGACATTCAGAAGTTGCACCCGTAAACTCTAGCTGTGGTGCAGAACAAGAGTATTTCTTGGTGGATGCTCACTTTGCCCATAGCCGTCCAGATTTATTACTAACAGGAAGAACCCTATTTGGGCGACCTTCGGCGAAAGGACAACAGTTTGACGATCACTACTTCGGAGTGATTCCAGAGCGCGTCCAAGTCTTTATGCAAGACGTAGAAGAAAGACTTTATCGCCTGGGTATCCCCGCCAAAACCCGACATAACGAAGTTGCCCCCGGACAATTTGAGATTGCACCATTTTTTGAAGCGGCAAACGTTGCTAGCGATCATCAACAGATGACCATGACAATTCTCCGAAATACGGCAAAGAAACACGGTTTTGTTTGTTTACTACATGAAAAACCTTTTGCTGGCATCAATGGTTCTGGGAAACATGTTAACTGGTCAGTTGGTAATGCCACCCAAGGAAATCTACTCGATCCTGGCACAAACCCCCACTCAAATCTCCAATTTTTACTATTCTGTGGTGCTGTAATTCGCGGGATTCACAAATATGGTCCTCTGTTGCGGGCTGTAGTTGCCACCGCTAGTAACGATCACCGTTTGGGTGCCAATGAAGCCCCTCCAGCAATTATCTCAGTTTATCTAGGTTCTCAGCTAGAGGATGTATTTGAACAAATTAAGCGGGGAGATGTTAAAAGTTCTGCCAATGCTGGGGTAATGGATCTAGGTGTAGCCACATTACCACTATTTGAAAAAGATCCAGGCGATCGCAACCGGACTTCACCCTTTGCTTTTACAGGGAATCGCTTTGAATTCCGGGCTGTGGGTTCTGGACAATCTGTTTCTGGTCCCTTGGTGGCGATGAATACGATTTTGACGGATTCTCTCACTTGGGTAGCAGATCAGTTAGAGGCACAATTAGGAAAGGGAAATGATCTAAATACTGCTGCCTATAGTATCCTCAAATCAGTAATGGAAGATCACGGTGCAGTGGTTTTTGGTGGGAATGGATATTCTGAAGAATGGCACAAAATGGCAGTTGAAGAACGTGGGTTATTGAATCTGCGGACTACTGCTGATGCGTTGCCGATTTTGAAGGAAAAGCACATTGAAGAATTGTTTGAAAAAACAGGTGTACTTACTGCTACTGAGTTAGAAAGTCGCTTTGAAGTGTACTCAGAGCAGTACATTAATGTGATCGAAATGGAAGCTAAACTGGTAATTAGTTTGGCAAAAACAGTGATCTATCCTGCGGCAGCTCGTTACTTATCAGAACTTGCTAGTACCATTGCTAACCTCAAACAAATTGGGATGGTGTTTGAAGCAGAAACTGCTGAAACAGTTGCTTCTCAAACCAAACTGATGATTGATACCGTCAGCAAACTAAGCAATGTTTTGGATAAGCACGATTTTTCCAGCGTTGAAGAACACATGCAGCATTGTGCACAAACAATTCGTCCACTGATGGATCAAGTTCGTGAATATGCTGATGCTTTGGAAGGAAATGTTGCAGATGATTTGTGGCCCCTACCAAAATATCAGGAGATGCTATTTATTAAGTAATAAATCTTGATAATGTCTAGATTTTGGCTTAATTAGCCCGTAATTGAGCTTGTAGTTATCTTTTGGTGGTAACTACAAGCTCAATGTCTATTTGACTATTAATTAAGATTTTTCTTCAGTAGTTCGCCGACGGGGTGCGCGTCCATATATCCTAGTTAGATTCTGTAAGCGATCGCATAAACCATCGCTGAGGCTATCTGGGTGATATCTCCATTCCCAGTTACCTTCTGGTTTTCCTGGAAAATTCATTCGCGCTTCTCCACCCAAGGATAAAATATCCTGAAAGGGAATAATTGCTTGGTTGGCAATGGAACTTAATGCCATACGAATTAAATCCCAATGGACACCATCGTTACTAATGCCACCTAGATATAATTCCAAATTGTATTTTTCATGATCACTAGCTGTATTAAACCACCCAATTGTAGTGTCATTGTCATGGGTTCCAGTATAAACAACCGAATTTCGTCCATAATTAAACGGTAAAAACTCATTACCAGGATCCGAACCAAAAGCAAACTGCAAGACTTTCATCCCTGGAAACTCAAACTTATCTCGCAAAGCTTCCACATCGGGTGTAATAATCCCCAAATCTTCAGCTAAAACAGGTAGTTTTCCCAACTTATCGCGGATAGTTTCAAATAATTGATCTCCAGATGCCTTCATCCATTTACCATTTTCCGCCGTTTCTTCCCCACGGGGAACAGCCCAAAAAGCTTCAAATCCGCGAAAATGATCAATGCGAATAATATCAACATAATCCAGCATCGCCTCAAAGCGCTTCACCCACCAAGCAAAATCTTGTTTTTCCAACTCTTCCCAGTGGTAAACTGGATTTCCCCAAAGTTGACCAGTTGCACTAAAGTAGTCAGGTGGCACACCAGCCATTAATTCAACTTCACCAGTCTTTTCATTCAAACAAAATATATCTGGATTTGACCACACATCAGCACTATCGTGTGCTACATAAATAGGTATATCACCAATAATTTTAATACTATGTTCATTGGCATAATCTTTGAGTTGTGACCACTGTAAGAAAAACTCAAATTGCAGAAATTTGTAATAGAAAATATCATCACTCAGTTCCTGAGTAGCTGCCTCAATAGCTTCTGGTTTGCGCTTGGCATACTTTGTCTCCCACTGATACCAACTAGCACCTTGATGGGCATCTTTGAGCGCCATAAACAAAGCATAATCATCTAACCAATATGCCTTAGCTTCGCAAAAAACAGCAAAATCTTGGCGTTGTTCTGGTGTTGCCAGATTTTTAAAATTCTCAAAAGCCAGCTTTAACAATCTAACTTTAATAGTAATAGCTTGTTCGTAATTTACCTTTTCAATCGAAAAATCTGGTAAATTACCGAAATCCCAATCAGCCAGTAAATTTTGTTCCTTTAGCAAATCTGGGCTGATTAAAAAAGGATTTCCCGCCATCGCCGAGTAACACATATACGGAGAGTTTCCGTAACCTGTCGGTCCCAATGGCAACACCTGCCAATATTGCTGGTCACTATTTTTGAGAAAATCAATAAAACTCCGGGCTGGATAACCCAAATCCCCAATTCCGAAACGACTGGGAAAACTTGTTGGGTGTAGCAGAATACCGCTGGATCTAGGAAAAGGCATAAGTAATCAGAGGAAGCAATCTCATCGAATTTAACATGGAATAGGAAGTTAATTTTATAGGAGTGATTCCATACCGAGATTTACCAGGCTACTTCCACAGGATTACTATGTGTCAAAATAACTCTAGTTTTTGCTGGAGTTGATGGGATGGCTTGGGATAAAGATAAGCAACTACAAGGTGGGAAGTATACGATCGAAGAGGTACGCAGACGAGGACGTTTCAGTATTACCTATCTTGCCAGAAATATTCAGGGAAATTTAGTTATTATTAAAACCCTTGATGATGTGTTGATACATCAACCTGGTTTTCAGGATTTGCAAGAAAGCTTTGTCAAAGAAGCAGTGCAATTATCTAGCTGCAAACATCCCAATATTGTGAAGCTTTTAGAACTGCCATTTCTAGAGGATAAATTGCGCTGTTTGGCACTGGAATACATTGATGGGGAAGATTTACAAAGAAGATCCCAAAATCTTCTCCCAGAAGCAAAAGCACTCAAATACATCCGGCAAATTGGGTTAGCTTTGGAAGTTGTACATCAAAATAATTTGGTACATCGGGATGTCAAACCAGCGAATATTATGATTCGTGGTGGTTCCAGCGATGCAGTATTAATCGATTTTGGTTTAGCACGGGGATTTGATTACAAAAAATTAAGCGTCAGTGCCGATCAAGTGGCAGAACCCGGTTACACACCGCCAGAATTGTACTCCCAAACGGTGGAAATTGGAGCCTATACGGATATTTATTCCCTCGCAGCGACACTTTACAACCTGCTGACGGGACAAATACCAACCAATGCTAAAGAACGCTTGCAAAATAATACACCGCTAAAAGAACCGCAAGAATGGAATCCCCAAATTAGCGACAAAACCAATTCCGCGATTCTCCGAGCGATGGAAATGAAGTGCGAAAAGCGTCCTCAATCTATTCAAGCATGGTTCGATCTACTCGGATTGCAGCCTCCCTCTGTTGTAGTTGATACAGGAGGTGACAAACTCGCTAAAATACAAACAAGATACGCAATCCTAGCTTTTTGGTTGGGTGTAGCTGCATTGGTTGTTACCATAGTTGGTATTTTTACAGGGATTTTTGGGAACGAAATTAAAGAAAGATTTATCAAACCGTCACCGCAACCAACAAACACATCAGTACCAAATAAGCCTTAAACCTCGTCTATTTTGAGAATCGTAATTTGTAACTTCAGATTGTGAGATTGCTTCCTTAGGAAGACGCAAGCTACGCAATGACAAAACTCCACTTTTTATGATGGACAAAGTTTAATTTGGATTTTATCGAAGGAAAATAAAGTATAAATTCCCATAAATATAAACTCTAAAATTCTATGTATTGGCAACCAGGACACAAATTGAATAATCAAAAATACACCATTGAAATGATGTTAGGTCAAGGTGCTTTTGGTGTCACATACAAAGCTAGAAATTCTCAGATTAATTTGCCAGTGGTGATTAAAACACCGAATCCAATGCTGCAACGCGATCGCAATTATTCCCGATTTGTTGGCAAGTTTATTCAAGAAGCACAATTATTAGGACAACTTTCTACAAATCCACATCCAAATATTGTGAGAGTTATTGATTATTTTGAAGAAGGTAGTAATACACCCTGTTTGGTAATGGAGTATATTGCAGGACAGGATTTGTTTCAATTAATCGAACCGCAAAATGGTAAACTAAATCCTCTACCTGAAAATGTAGCTGTAAATTATATTCTAAAAATCGGAGATGCACTTATTTCGATGCACGAAAATTCTACAGTGCATCGGGATATTCATCCCGGCAATTTGATGATTCGCAGTAATAAACAACCGATGTTAATCGACTTTGGATTAGCTGGAGATATAACCCCCGCAACTTCATTTTCTCGCAGTTTTGGTAATCAAAATTTTGCACCCTACGAGCAATTTCAAGGCAGAAAAGAACCGACTGTAGATATTTATGGATTGGCAGCTACTTTATATTATGCTGTCACAGGTGAATATCCAGTTTCTTCATGCGATCGAAAATATTATCAAGCTGAATTAATTTCACCACAGCAAATTGTTTCGAGTTTGAGTCAATCCTGTTGTGATGCGATTTTGAAAGGGATGGCATTGGAAGCAAAAGAGCGATCGCAAACCATGCAGGAATGGGTGGATTTATTTGTTGCTCAACCAAAAATTGCACAAAGCAATAATTCTAAGGCTTTAAAGTTATTGAATAGTCATCTAGAACCTGGTCAAGCACAAATAATACAAGGTGATTATTCTAAAGCGTTAGAATTAGCGAATAATTATATAAATAAAGAGAATCTAACTTCAGAAGTAGGAGTAGATTACACAAATCTTTCTGACTTACTCAAAGCACAAAATTGGCGAGAAGCAGACGAAGAAACAGGCAGATTAATGCTGAAAGTAGCCAACCAAAAACGAGAAGGCTATCTTGGTGTTGAGTCAATTAATAACTTTCCTTGCGCTGACCTTCGCACGATTGACCAACTGTGGGTAAAATACAGCAATGGTCGTTTTGGCTTCTCTGTGCAAAAGCGCATTTATCAAAGTTTGGGTGGAACAGAGGAATACAACGATAAAATTTGGAACGCTTTTGGCGATCGCATTGGTTGGAAAAGGGGGAAAAAATGGGTGTACTACAGTGATATTACTTTTAGTCTAAGTCAGGCACCGGAAGCCCATCTCCCATGGAAGCCCATTTGGTGTGGTGTTTATGATGGAATGGTATATTATAATTGGAAATCTTTCTCTCTTCTCGCGTCCAGACTTGTAAAGTCTAGCATATAAGGGGTTACAGAACTTTATAAAGATTTGTGAACGAGTCATTTTCCACGAAGTCTTGCGGGTTATGGGTTTCCGATACCTGGCACTGGGAGTTTGGTGTTTTCTGGCTTCTTCGTTGTAGTATGTCCCCCGCGATTTTTTGGTCATAACAGTTGGCAAAAATGAATTTTGTTGCAACTTCCTCAATTTCTTCATTGTTCGTTGCTTTCCAGTCATCCCAAGGTAAACGCATTTGTCCAGGAGAAGATTTTTTTCTTTTTCACTTGGCTTTTAGTCCTCTTAGCAACTGAAATTTGAGAAGTGCGATACCAGAAAGTGGTTGCCAAGGGCATCGCTAGCATTTTGCGTCAAAATAATAAGGTATCTGATTTTCGAGGCAAGCCGATTATGGCTTTTATCTCCGATCAACGCTGGGATTTGTCTGTCGTAAGTAATGACGGTAAACTTGTCCTGGCAATCGAGGTTAAGAGTAAAACCAACACATCACCAGAATGGGCTACAAAATTTCGACGAAACATGCTTGCACATGGAATTTTACCGAATGCTCTCTATTTTTTGATGGTTTTTCCAGACAAGTTTTATCTGTGGACTCCTAGTGCGACTGATATATCGGAAAGAGAACCGGACTATACTATCGATGCACATCCTATTCTCAATCCCTATTTTGAGCGTGCGGGAATTGTATGCGATCGCGCTTCTCCCGTAGGTTGGGTGGAGGCTTTGCGTAACCCAACATTTAGACTTTCAATTTTCTCCAAATATTTCTACAATTTACTTAATGTGAAAATAAAGCCTGTTTAGGATAAATCTAGTGCCACCAAGGGATGCAATCCATGAAATTGTCAAGCAAGCATTGATTAAAGACGGTTGGATAATCAAAGAAAAAGATGACCCTTATGTAATATCCTACGGTGAGAGATTTCTCTTTGTTGACCTGGGGGCAAGTAAATCTGAGGCTGATAACATCCAAGGTAGTTTGATTGGTGCAGAAAAGAATAATAGCCGTATTGCAATAGAGATCAAGGAATTTAAAGCCAAATCGATAATTAAAGATTTAGAACAAGCGATTGGACAGTATGTTCTCTATCAATTACTTTTGCAGAAAGTAGACCCAGGACGTGATGTTTACTTGGCTATTAGCGATACTCTTTATGAAGATTTTTTTCAAGAACCAATAGGTGAACTTGTTATCAATGAGATACCATTAAAGATGATTGTTGTCAACTTAAAAAGGGTTGAAGTAAAGAAGTGGATAACTTAAATAAATATCGACAAATAATCAAAGAACTGATTGCTCAATACGCAAAATTCAAACCATCCCACGGTGATATTAGATTAGATACAATTTTCGATGAATCCCAAGATAGATATGGTTTGATGCAAGTAGGATGGGACAGAGGAAAACGAATTAGGGGTAATTTGATTTACTTAACTTTATCGGCAGGAAAAGTGACGGTTGAGTACGATGGCATGGAATCGGGAATTACTCAAGACTTAATCGATTGCGGTATCGCTGAAGAAGATATTATATTAGCGTTTATTTCTCAACAAGATAGTCGAATTCCTGCTTAAATTATCGTCTGCTTATCCTCTTCTATATCTTGCCAGGGATTAGAATAAAAGCAACCACCACCCCAAACTAATTTATGATATTAAAAACTATCGAAGGAATTTATCAAAACGGGCAAATAGAACTCACAGAGTTACCGCAAGATGTGAGCGAACACACTCAAGTTCTCGTCACATTTCTGGAAGCTGGTAAAGTCAATCCTGCTAAACTGCGTCAGCTAATCGAACAACTGGAAACCATTGCAGGTATTCAGCAAGGTTTCCAGGAATTAAACGCCGGAAAATCTCGTCCTATTGGTGATTTCGTAGCAGAAATGCAGAAGAAATATGACATTCCAAGTTGAGATTCTTCCTATTGCGGAGAAACAAATTGATCAAGCATATAGCTGGTATAGAGAACGCAATCCCGAATTTGCCGATAGATGGTTCCGAGGATTGATGAATGCTGTCGCAACTTTGCAAGAGAAACCCCTACGCTGTCCATTGACGATTGAGAATGATATTTTCTCTGAGGATGTTCGTCAATTACTTTATGGGAAATCCAAAAACATATATCGGGTGCTTTTTGCAATTCGAGATACAAAAGTACATATATTATACGTTTGTCATACTGCCCAAGCGCCCTTGACTTTAGATGAAATAAAGCAATTAGAAAGTGATATTTAGCATCAGATGTAGGTTGGGTGCAGTGAAGCGTAGCTTGCATCTCGTAGAGTAACCCAACATTTAGACTTTCAATTTTCCCAAATATTTCAATGTTGGGTTACGACGCAAATGAGATTATTAATTAAATCCAAAATTGTCATGTATCTCAAACGTCACTTGCTACAACTGAGGAAACCTCCGCAACACAGTGACTCCCCAACCTACAATTTACTGGCAGCAAAAACTTGATTTGCAGTTAGCTTGATTTCCGGAAAAATTTGGGAAACAAGTAAATCATCATTGCGGAATAACCGCTTGTGATACTCATCTTCAAGTAAAGTACAAATTATAATTGTTGGCTGTTTTGGTTTGCCAATGTACTCCCTACCACCAACACCCAAATAATCTATAATCCAATATTCTGGAACACCTAGTGCTACATAATCTTCTGATTTACGAGCATAATCATTCTGCCAGTTAGTGCTAACAACTTCGGCAACAAGTTTGATTGAACCTCCAAGAGTAATCACAGGTTCCCGTTGCCATAATGGTTCGTTGGTAAGCTGAGTTTTATCTAATACAATTACATCTGGACGAAAAGCTGTTGCTGTACCTAAAAGTTTAACTAGACATCGGTGGGGAATCAGGTAATCTGGGTATTTTTGGTCGATCTCCACATTAAATTTCCGCCCTACAAACCCTGCTACCTGTTCATGTGGACCAGTTGGTTCCATTTCGATTAATTCCCCATCAATTAATTCGTAGCGATCGCTATCGCCATACTGCGAAATGAACTCATCAACAGTTATAGACTTAGGTGGTGCTTGAACCATTGTCACGATTCCTCCTGAATTGTCACTTTTGGTGATGCACAGACATTCCGAATTCATAATTATATATTACAGCCTGATTGTAAAAGCGGTGCTTGTAGAATAAGAGCAAATACTAAAAGTATAGTTAGATAGGATAAATCTAGTGCCACCAAGGGATGCAATCAATGAAATTTTCAAGCAAGCATTCCTTAAGTGCGATACCTACGGTGGTAAACTACGCGTTTCTCCCGTAGTTTGGGTGAAGGCTTTGCGTAGCTTGCATCTCGTAGAGTAACCCAACATTTAGACTTTCAATTTCCCCAAATATTTTGATGTTGGGTTACGACGCAAATAAGATTATTAATTAACATACAAATTCTCGTGCGTCTCCGACTAACCGACGACTACCAAACGATTTCAAAGTGCGATAGGTTATATTAAATGATTAAAGTTGCAACTATCAATATCTTATTCAAGATGGAATTATGGCAGCAGCGCCAGGATTTATTAGTATCTGGATTGCAAAAAATTAACGCTGATATTATTTGTTTACAGGAAGTAAATATAGAAGCGAATACTGGCGCTTACCTTGCAGAAAAGTTGGGTATGCCATATATTTATCAAACTAATTTTAATCAATTACCCTATAAAGGTGGTTGCGAATATGGAATTTGCATTCTTAGTCGCTATCCTTTTAGTAAACAAGAATCTTTAGATCTAAAAACCCAAGGACGTTTGGCTCAATTTGTCCAGGTGGAAATTAATCATCAACCTGTAATTATTTGTAATGGTCATTATTATTGGCAACCGGGTTCCTGTCAAGAAAGGATGGAACAGTTTAAATTATTAGTTAACTGGTTAGGTGAATTATCGCCAGAATTACCGATAATTGTTGTCGGTGATTTTAATGCAACGCCGGATACTTCAGAAATCGAATTTTTGCGTAAATATTTTACATCTGCCTATGAAAAATGCCACGGTTCCGAGCCAGAATATACTTGCCCGACCCCACTAGCTAAAGCTAACAGACAATTATGGCGTGCTGTGGGTTTAAAAGTAGTTAATGCCGTTGTACATCGCACTATTAAACCTTGGCAGGGAACTCTCGATTATGTTTTTTTTAATCAACATTTACAGGTTAATGATTGTCAATTAATTCTAACGGAAGCATCTCCAGAAAATTCCTTAATTTATCCTTCTGATCATTTTGGGATTGTTGCGGATTTTGATTTTGATTAACATCAATGCGAATGATTTTCTACTTTTTCTTAGCTGCGGTGGAAATTGGTAACTGTAAATTCTGGTTATAAACAAACTCGTCACTAACTTCTACTTGACGCTTAGGGAGAGTGTCATTGGAGTTGAGTTGATCTGTTTGGGAAATCCGTAATGTGTATTTACCAACGGGAACACCATCCAGACGGTACAAACCAAATTTATCAGTCACGTTAGATATGACTCTAGCACCAGCACCGTTGAGGAGTTCGATTTTGACTTCGGCAACGGGTTGTCCTGTTGCATCAGTGATTTTTCCGGCAACACCATATTCTTGACGTACTGGGAAATCGAGTTTAGTCACAGCAGAATTGGCAACTTCCACGCTTCTAGTTGTCTTGGCAATGGAAAGCTCGATCGGTAATTCATCTGGTTCTAGTTCGACAAAATACACGCCCTCTGGTAAATTACCGACAAAGAAATTGCCTCCTTTATCAGTTCGAGCAGCACCAACCATGCGGTTACGGCTATCAATTACGCGGACATTTGAACCGCTCAAATCGAAGTTTTTCTTGCCACCAGCGACTTGGATTCTTCCAGCGATCGCGCCTCGCTCTTTGCTAATACCACCGTAGCTTGCAGGTGTCACCCGACCACCAGCAAATGATAAGTCTGATACTAGGGAAACAGTGAAACGATCATCCCCAACACCACCAAATATCCCCCTAGTGCGTGAAGGTATTCCTTGATATTCTACTCTGGCAAATAAACCCGGTAACACCCGCATACTGGCACCCGCAATTGGTGCAACTTCTCCTCCACGATAAGCTAATCCGATATTCCAACCTAACTGATCTAAACGGCTAGGATTACGACCAATACTGAAGGAATAACGCGAGTCTAAACTGCCACCAAATTCATTTCCCAAGGATAATTGATAGTCATTACCAAATTTATAACTCAAATCGGAAGTATATAAATCACCATAGGTGTTAAATGATAATCGAGTTGCCGCACTAGGTTGATAAAAAGCATTGACTAAATAGCGCCCCTCAATATCTGGTCTGCCATTAATTGATAAACTGGAAAAAGGTCTAGCTGTAAATGTTGGTAAAATGTAGCTACTGTCTCGGCTGGAATCTTTGTAATTGCGGGCTATAAAACCTAAATTGAAATTATTATTTAAGTTGTATTTGAGTTCTAAGCTGTGATTATAACGCTGACTAGCTCCGCTTGTACTTTCATATCCCCTTGGTAAAGATTGAGAATTTGCATTAATTTGTAAATTTTTAAGCTGAACATCTAAATCAGCGGTATATCCAACTTTATCACCAGAAGTTCCTACACTTCCTGATAAAATAACTGGATTTGCTAAACGCAGAACTAAACCAGCTTGACTTTGTAAATCCCCTGGTGTCGCTTGAACTGAACCTTCAAAGGTCAGATTATTTGAAAGCCCTTGTCGCATCTGGTAAAAACCAACGAATTTACCAGCATAATCAGAATCAAATTGCTGGTTAAATAAGGTATTTTGGACTAAATTCCCACTAAAGCCAATGCCACCTAGTTGAACGTTTCCTCCGGCTGGTAAAAGTAAATCTGAGGCGTTAATCCGTACTGTTCTCACAGTTATTGGAACTCTCAAATTATTCCGGTCAAAAATTGCAACTTCAACTTCGTTACTTTGACCAATTGGTAAACTGACATCAACAAATTCATATTTACCATCAAATCCTACTTGCTGTTGAGCAACAGGAACTCCACTAACTCTGAGTTGAACAAAACTTGCTGGTGGTGCATCACCGCGAAAACTTTGAATTGGTCGTGAACGTCTTGGTAAAAGTTCATTTGCACCATAACCACTGCTAAAACTTTCGGCTGGCAAATTACTATAACCTAGTTGTAAACCAGTTAGATCTATTTGACTAATTAATGGATGTAAGCCAACCTGTTGGCGACCCACTTGTAAGCGTAAACTGTTAAAACGTTTATAAAAGAAGTATTCGGAAATTTCAGGTTGATTAACAAAATCATTATCAATTCTTGCTTGGAAAGATCCACCACCGATTCGTCCTCCTAAGCGGCTAGAACTTCGCAAGCTGCTATCACCGCCCGTGGTGCTAATATCCAATTCTTGACGGAAGCTTGATAACCCATTTTTAGGAGCAAAAAATTCTGGCTTTAAATTCGGTTGACGCTGACGATATTGACCATTTGCACTTCGCCAGGGTAAATCGGTAAGTAGGGTTAAATCGGCTGTATTTAAACTAACTTTAATGCTTAATTTACTATTAATTTCATCACTGCTAATATAACTAATACCGTTAATTTGTTTTAATGAATCTGGTGATAATTGAACAGAGCCTAAAGGGGTTTTAATATCTAAATTTTTACTAGTCTTTTTAACTTCAAATCCAGCAAGATCTGAGAAGCTATCAATAGGGATGAGGAGAGTGTTTCCCTGTTGAATAATATCTAAAGTTCCTACTTCTCGACCATTAATTACTACTGCTACTAGAAAGGGTTCGTCAGGATTTCTAGCTAATTGGATCGAGTTGTCTGGGTTGCTTTGGTTTTTTGGATTTTGATTAATATTGCTATCCAGTTTCGTTGTACTGCTGGTGGTAGCTGCAATCTTTTGAGTATTTTCAGCTTGTTTCGGCTTAGATAACTGTGAGTTATTGTCAGGGTTTAAAGTCTCTAATTCGAGAGCATTACCCACAATATTATTCAGAGATGCTGATATGGAGATAGTCACTAATTCCTGGATAATTGCCAGAATTTTGGCACTATCAAAGTTTTCACCACTAGCAATAGCATTTGCCTGTGCTTCTGGTTTTTCGGTAGTTATAGGATTACTTTTGATTGCAACTTTTTGACTATTGATATCCTTTGTAGGTTCAGACTCATATGATTGTGACTGAGTTGAAGTATCTACAGGAATTATATTATTAATTGAAGCGTAAATAGAAATATTAATTAATTCTTGAACAGCAGCAAGAATTTGGGTGACAGTATCCTGAGAATTTGCGGCTATTATTTGCGATTTGCTTGATTTAATAGCACTGACGACAGCAGAATCAGTCGCATTTGGTTGATTGTTTGCAATTTTGGGCGTAGTTGCTGCTTGTTTACCCGTCGAGTTGTGCGAAATTGAGGGGGAGTTGCTGTCGCCATAGTTGTTTTTTACCCGATTCTGATGTACTTGAGGAAATTCTTTAACACTAGAAGCTTTCTGAGGTTTGCAAGCTGGATTCTCACTTACAGGAGTGGAAGCCGCTAACATTTTGTTGAATAAGCTATTAACCAGACTTGGTTTCTGAGAATTAACTTCTAATGAAAAACAAGTTTCTTCCGCATCAGTTGAAGGTTTAATCAGCTTCTGATTCGAGGTTTTGACAGTAGATTTGGGAGCCACTGTCATCACAATTGGAGGTGGTGCAGGTGGTAAAGCTAGGTAGAGCATACTTAGGCACAAAGATTCAGTAAAGGTATTGAGAATAGGCTGACTGCCAAAGTTTTGTCAGTGTCACAGAGACCTCACCCTGGCAGGGCGAGGCTTCTTCTGACTTCGTGAAGAGGCAATAACTACGCCCATGACTCTGGACTCAAAGGGGGTTTTAGAAGAAGTTTGAGAACAAAAAGATGAGAAAAAATATATTATTTTCTAGGAGTTACAGGACTAGTATTAGCAACTGGAACTGTGAACTTAATTCCTTGATCTATGGGAACACCGCTCAAATCTCCATTGATATCTAATACATAGTTTCCCGGTGGTAATTTCTGCTTGATTGGGAGAGTGAGTTGACGACGCATTGCTGGCAAAATTGGTGCAAAATCTAAATCTCCAACACTTATGACGTTTGCAGGCAGCTTAGATTTGTCTTTTGGTATAGCTTGAGTTGCTTTTAAACCTGGATAATTTGCTGCGCGCCAAATTGCATATTGTCCTTTGAGTCGGACATGGGCATTACCCGTATTAGAAACATCAAATTTCGCTTGGACAGCAGTGGATTTAGCATCAACATTAATGGAATTGATGGTTGCAACCCGTTTCACATCACCAGAGTAGGCATAGACAGCTACACCAACACGTCCTACTGCTTTCACTGCTTGAGAACCTGCATTTGCTGAGGGAACTTCTTCTAGATAAATAATTGCTCGATGTTCACCAGCAGCGGGTTTAACTTTGGGACGAATCGCAAAGCGGACATTTTGTGTACCACGGGGTGGAATGGTAAAGCGAGAAGGGGTAAAAACAATCCATTGATCTAGAGATTGTTCTGTAGAACTAATTTCTTCTATTTGATTATTTTCATTTAGCGTCCAATTTCTGACGTAAGCCTGCATTTCCACAGGTTCCGACGACATATTCACGATTTTGATGGATTGTGATTTGGTTTTGCCATCCATCTTGATTTCAAAGCGGGGTGGACTTACCCCAATCTCCATTGCAATTGCCTCTGGAACCATGAATGCGATCGCGCTTACTAAACTTAGTACTAAACTCGTAGCTCTTTTTAACATTCTTTACTCCCTGTTATCGCTCAATCACAAAATTTAAGTTAACTAGATAAAATAAAAATTCAAATTACAAACATACCTACAAACATCCACCATCACGGCTTTTAACACAAACAACTAAGTCACCTTTATGTTCTCCTGCGGTGGCTCTGGAGGAGTCAAATTCTAACGTCACGGTGCCTTCAACTATTGCTAAATTCCGTGCATCATCCCGAAAAATAATACTGCTTTGAGAGTTTTTAAAAACAACATCCAAAATTGATGTGGAGTTTTGATTGTTGTTAAAGCGGTTTGATTGTCCACTTTTATCTTGCAACTTATAAGTTACTTGTAATGGTGATTCTAAGCGATCCATTTGTACCCGCTTTTTCCAAGTAATGTCACGGGAAATCTTTTGATAAGTTGGATTACTCAACAATTCTTGTAAATTGTTTGCCGTACCAGTTTCTTTTGATAAGATCTCATTCGCCCTCAGGGGGTCAATAGTTACTTGTTTGGTTGAGATATCATCCACTGACGTTTGATTTTCTTGAGTTTGAGCCACAACGCTTGGCTGGGGTGAAACGATAATTGTGACGGCTAGAGCTAAGAAATATCTAAGTTGCTGTCGATAGCTGATTTTGTTAACTACCATTGATGTTTCCTAATCCACAAAAATGACTGTGATGACCAACAATAAACTACTCAATTAAATAATTAATTTCACAATTTATTGTTAATAAAAAATGCTGCTGATTGTTGGTGATGAAATAAATAGATATTGGCAGCAGGCGATTAGCCTGCACCAGAAGTTATGGTGATTTAAATTTGGCTAGCATCAACCTTGATCTGACCACCAGTATAATCACCAGCAACAGCATTAGCATCTGCACCAGTATCATCTTGGAAGCTAATATTTAACTTGATGCCACCAACAAAAGGAGTTTTGTTATTTGGTTTTTTCTGGCTATCACCAATTGATTCTCCAACTGTAATTTCGGCTAGGTTACCGTCTGGTCCAGCAAGTATATTTTTACCTGTTACTGGTGTAACTACAACTTTAACGTCATTTGGTGTATTACCCCAAACAGCATAAAGCTCTGTGATATCTTTGCTTATGGTTGTTGCGACAGTGGTGCCAAAATCAGGTTTAGTTCTATCAATTAGTGTTGATCCAGTTGTGGTTGCATTTATAGTATCGAAATCACCACTTTTACCACTCAATTCACTTTGATTTACTTTTAATTTGACATCTTTGAAAGTACGCAAGTAAATAAAAGGCTCAACATTGACTGATACATCAACAGTTTGTTCTACAGCTTGTGCAGGAACTGCAATAATCGCGCTACCCAAAGCCGCAACACCAGCTGCAATTATTCCAAAAATTTTCTTATTCATGTCAAAAGTTTTCCTTCTCGTAAGTCGTATTTTTTCAATTTGCTTGATACTGAATCTCTTCAACCTTGCAGATGAATTTGATTTAGCTATTAACTGTTTAATACAGATTCCCTGGTTAGCCCTAGAGTTGATACTCTTCTCAAATCTGTCACCATTAAGATTGTCTTTTATACTTAGGTAGATAGTTTTATGCCCTTAGAATCACCCCCTCAACAAATAATCAAAATTTTTATATACTCATTTCGTTGATTTCTCATAATTACAGATTGATTTTTGGAGATTTAAATCAGAACCTATAATTATTTGATTTCTCTGGAGATATTAAAATGTCACTAGTATGAAGCGATATATCATTAGAGAAGTCCCGAAACTACGAAATGATCTAAAATCTATCAAGTCTCAAATCTCTAATTACCTATGGATATTTGCCGTAAATACGCTGATGGCATATTTTCTTAGTTATTAAGCTCACCATTTTAACTTTCCTGTTAGGTAACTGTACTGACTTTCGTCGGTGTAAATTGGAAACTAATCGAGACACTAAGCTGAAAATTAGATTACTTACTTATCTTTACAAACAGAATTTAACCCGTCTAGATAGGATACACCTTCAGTAAGAATATGGAATTATGCAACATGAATAACAAAATAATGTAAGTAATACCACTTAAATAGTTTAGGATGTAGTGAGGTAAAAGATGATTAAAAGGTCAAATATCTGATTAGTTTTTTACCAATAATGTATGAAAATAGTGATTAGATATTTTTTTGAGAAAATATTTAGAGTCTGAAAGTATTGCGGAGTAAGTTTTATAAAATTTTGCTAAAAAAGTATTTTCCGAATCAATTGACTAGATGAAGCTTTCGCAGTATCCGGAAAATATTTTTAAATTTATCCTAAATTTTTCTTCACCATTACCTGTATTTCTTCTCATGTTTCAAGCTACTCGCCGTCGTCTGGCTATTTGGTACACTTCGATTACTGCTTTACTTTTGCTGCTATTCGCTATCGGAGTTTACTTATATGTTCGGAGTACACTGATTGAGCGGGTAGACGATACCTTAAATCACGTAGTGGAGATTGTTGAGCGCTGTTTAACCAACAATCGTTGTGCATCTACGCTGGTAATTGAACCTGGTGCTTCAAATACTGGTGTGTATCGAATTAATCTTGAAGCTAGTTTTGGCAACAATGCTGATAATGTTGAAGACGATCACATTGATTTGGAATGGTTTAGTCCCACAGGTGAATTAATTTGGTCTACTTTTTCTGTTCCTTTAGATATTCCAATTCATCCCAATCGTACTGGTGAAACTGTACATATTTTTAAGGAAGAATTAGGTAATCAAAAATTAGAATTGGCAGAAAATATTAAAAGTTATTTTGATACTTCTAGTACTTCTTATCGTTTGCGGCAAATCACGCAACGTGTACAGCGAGGAAGACAGGTATTAGGATATTTACGGGTAAGTCATCCCTGGTTTGAAGTTACTAAACCCAGTATTGAGTTGATTGTTGATTTAGGTTTGGGAATTGGGATAATGGTGATTTCTGTAGCGGCTAGTGGTTGGTTTCTTTCGGGAAAGGCTATGGAACCAGTTCATGAATCTTATCTACGCTTGAAGCAGTTTACAGCGGATGCTTCACACGAATTACGTAGTCCAATTGCGTTGATTCAAACTAATGTGCAAATTGCTTTAACTGATTTGGAAATTAGCGAAAATGAAGCTGTGATGGTTTCCCAATATCGTCAACAGTTATTAGTTGTGGAAAGATTAACTAAGCGTTTGGGCAAGTTAGTTAGTGATTTATTATTTTTAGCACGCCAAGATGGGGGTGTTCGCACAGAAAGTTTTTCCCCTTGTCCAATTGATGCTTTGTTAATGGAGGTGGTGGAAGAACAAAAATTATTTGCGGCGGAAAAAAATATATCTTTAACTCTCAAATTAGCCGATCCTCCAGAATCGGAAATTGATCCTGAATTATTAGAAAATTGGTTTACACCGCTGGGTGATTGGGATCAGTTGGTGAGATTATTTACAAACTTGATTGGAAATGCTCTCAGATACACTCCATCCGGAGGCAAAGTCAAGGTGGAGTTAGCTCGCCCAGAAGTGCTTAACCGGGTTTCGGGATTACGTTACGGAAATAGTCAGTTACAGATTCGTATAGAGGATTCTGGTATAGGTATTCCTGCGGAGGCAATACCATTATTATTTAATCGTTTTTACCGAGTAGATCCAGCACGTACCCATAGCGGGGGAAATCAAGCTACAGAAAAAGCAACTGGCTCTGGTTTGGGTTTAGCGATCGCATCCGCAATTGTAGACAATCACCACGGTCAAATTCAAGTGGAAAGTACTCTGGGTGTGGGGACGGTTTTTACGGTTATTTTGCCTTTGATGCAGGAGTAGGAGGGAGAGAGGGAGGGAAGCAGATTTTACTGTTCCCTGTTCACTGCTCCCTATTTCTTCCGAATTTGCGTCAATCTATCCAACAACAAAACTTCTTTCTTACTATCTTCCAAACTACGGGAAACTATAATTGCACGTTCGTAGAAATTACGAGCGGTTTTGTAGTTTCCCTGTTTCTCGTAAAATAAAGCGTAGGACTCAAAGGTTTGCAGTTGTTCTTGGGGGTTTTGCAGTTCTTGGGCAAGTGATAAACGTTCTCCTAGTAGTTCATAGGAACGCTCATAGCGTCCAACTGAGTTATGTGCTGTAACTAACCCATCAATAGCACGAAATTGATTTACGCGATCGCGTGATGCTTTCGCTAGCCTTAATCCCACTCCAAAGGCTCCAATTGTATTTTGATAATCACCAATCTCCTGATATGCTTCCCCTAGGTGGTTGTAAGTATTTGCCTCAGCTACGGGGTTGCCAAGTTGACGGCGATATGTTAATGCAGTTTCATACAACTTGATAGCTTTGTTATAGTCTCCTAATCTAGCTGTAGCTAATCCCAGATTACTAAGTGAGAGTCCCTCTCCTTCGATATTTTTCAAACTCCGGGCAATTTCCGCAGCTTCTGCAAAACAAGTTTCAGCATCGCTAAATTCACCCTTTTGTAACAGCAAACTACCAACGTTATTTAAGGCAAATACCTGAGTGCCTAAGTCTCGGTTGTTGCGTGCGATCGCTAAATGACGACGAACCGCATCTTCGGCTTCTTTATATTGTCCCAGTTCTAAGTATGCTCTGCCCAACAAATCGTATGTCAAGCCCTGCGCTCTCATATCACCCAGATAATGGTAAGTTTCTAATGCTGCCAAAAATTGTTGCACAGCTTTATGTGGAGTTCCTTGCTGAAGTTGCCGCTCACCAATTTGAAATAGTGTGTCAGCTTCATTTCTAGCTTGACGCGGTACAAATTTAGATGTTGGATTGTGCAACTGTTCTGTAATATCAGCCGCATGTGCCGTTACCGGAGAAAACAAAGCTACAAGTATTAATAAACAAAACGTGTAAGCTGGTCGATTTTGATAATATTCCCAACGTCTGCGTGTTAGTACTCTTATTTTTTTTTGTTTCATAAAAATTTCCCGTGGAATTTCGGGTTTAAGTAAAATGCTTAGAAAAGTTGTTTTTACACCTTGAGAACCACGAGAAATAGTATTTTCACGTAGCCATATTCGAGATAGTCTGCTCTCCAAAGTATATGGTGCGGATATCTGTTGGCAATTTGTCCTCAAGCATACGATAGCCTTCCTGGAGAAAATTGGCTACATCATTTGAGGTAATTGCCTCACCTTCTGCTTGTAAATAAGCAGCAATTCGGGTTTCACTCCAGTGAAAAGTTTGTGCCATCAACACCATCAGCCGTAAAACTGGTGTTAGCTGTTCCAATGCTTGTTCGACATAACACCATAATGGTGGTGAAGTTGCTTTCAGGGAGTAGTGAATTGCTTCTGTAGGTGGTAGCTCAATATCATTGATACAGTAAGCTGTCATATTAATCAGCCAATTTTGCAAAGTCAGATTTTCACCAGCTGTCTGACTAAAATCCAAACCCGTAAGTTCTTGATGGATATGTCTCCAAGTTAAGGCAAATAGGTACTCGGCTTGAACAGGCGATCGCGCTGAATGACGAATCAATGTGTATACAATTGGACTGTAGCGACAAAATAACGCCGTAAAGTATTTACCAGAATCTGAATGCTGTTGTAGCAAAGTTAATAACTCGCGATCGCTATGATGGAATAACGATTTGACTAATGGATGGTTAGCTTCGGGGAAATGGGGAATTTGCACAATCTTTCAAACGCCAATGTTGCTAAAATTAACTTAAGGATTATGTAGGCTTATGCCGATTTGATCATATTTTCATGAAGGTCTATTTAAGACTGGTCTTCAGTCCTGCTTATACTTGATACACTATACTCAATCAGACTTAATCTAAGTCATATTCAACTAAAACTCTCATTGACTTTCCTATACAAAAACTTGACATTTACATGTTTATAGCAGCTAGTGTGACATCGTTCCTGCTTCCGTCTCTGACTTTAGGCTCATTTTTGCCTTCCCTACCCCTTGATAGTTTATTCTCCACCCAAGGCATCATGGTAATGCTGCTAGCAGCTTACGCAGGTGCAATGTGGATGTTCCTCAGTAGCGCACCCAAAGTTTTTACGGTGATGGTATCTGATCTTGAGGTTGCCCGACAATTGTATGAGGGTTTACTAGACTTACCTTCTGCGGAAGTCCCTTTACACTACTATTACAATTACGAACAAACCATCGGTGCAGCTGGTGTGGATCCTCTTTATTTGTCAACAAGTCCAAACTTCTCCAGCAACAGAATGACAAGTGCTAGTGAAGGACTTTGGTATCAACTCAAGAAAAATACGCAGCTACATGTGATTACAGGGGCAACCATTGGCGCAAAAAGCCAGCAGCGTCACGTCTGCTTTGATAATGAATGCTTAGAAATGATTTTAATGCGGGTCGAAGCACGCGGTTTAAAATTTAAAATTCGTAGTCGCAAACCTCTCAACTTCTTGGTTAAAGATTATGAGGGTCGGGTTTTAGAAATGTCAGAAGTAGCAAATTAGACTGGTACAGCAGAGGCGAAATCAATACAATTTTCTTTTATCGTAGTTGCGTGCAACTACGAAACAGCAAAAATTTTGACTTCTACGCAGGTGCTATGTTGGGAGCGTACCACTTTTTGAATCAATATCCTGGAAGGGTATCGCTATACGAACATAGCCCCATAGCGGCTTCCCTCCGGTTAGCCTGCCACTAGGCTGTTGACTCTGTGCTTTTTCGGAGTTCAAAGTTCATGCAATAAGCTTGGACGCATCTAAATGACATGTTTTGAAGGCTGAAAGCCTTGCTGTAAGGTTTTCAGGTTTACAAATTAAATGCGTTTTAGCTTATCTGTGATATGGCTTGTTCCTTGTCTTTGGCAAGGAACAAGTCGATGACGCAAAAACTCTATGAATAAAAAGCGTGAAAATCATATCAAAGTTTACAGCCAGCCTGCGACTCAAAGAGAAGCCGCGATCGCCTCTATCACAGGCTGAGAAAGAATTTTAGCCGGAGGCAGGCTTGGTTTTTGTAGCCCCAGGCTTCTAGCCTGGGGGAAAGAATGCAAAACTGAGATGCTCCCGCTATGTTGAACTTAAAATAATAATTCAGCATTTACACTTAATAGTAAAACTTTCAAATATCCTCTAAATAAACCTTGCAATACCTGTATCTTTACTCATAATCCCGGTAATGATTAACCACCAAAACCGAGCTTCTTAATTTCACAAAAAACTTGATTACTTACTTCAGTGCGAAAACTTGTTCAGCTAAAACTACAGAATTTAAAAGCAAGGGACAATTTTTAAAATCAAAGTATCCACAAAACGTCAAAAAACAACAGCTAACAAGTTTATTTTCCTTGAAAAATAACCTGTACAAATCCACCAATGTTTGACGACTTGCAAAACCTGGTTCCTCTAATCCTAAAACCAGCATACCCGCAACTGTGAAAATAATCAGAACTATAGCCCCTAAAAACAGCCCTAATATTCACAAAAAATAGTTATTATCAACGTTTCCTGTTGCCTGTTTCCTCTTTCCTGCCCTCATTAGAAGACTTTTGCAGCTAACCTTGCGGTACGCGTTTCTTGGATGCCCGAAAGGGCTATACAGCAAGCCCTAATTATCTGACGGGCTTTACCATTGCTTTGTCGAAAATATAAAGTTGTGTAAACAATTGAAACTACATCATAATAATTTTTAATAAAAATCATGGCAAAGACATTGTATAAACTTTTTTAGAACCTGAAAATATAAACTCATGTTAGCTAAAGGTTGACTTGCCAATATTTTCAGGATTTAAAACTAAAATTTAAGTTTTGTTAAGAACTTTTAATCTAGAAGCCTAGATGCCATTAAAATTTAGTTTAGTAGATTCAGTTGTGTTGCAGTTTCGTACCCGAAAAGGTACTTTATCCAAGGCTATATTCTTTTGAATAACAGGAAAATTAGGTATATCTTAATTACTTCCTAAAGCCGATATACATCTTGTATTGCTGCTGCAATTAGACATCTAGTAGACAACAAAAAGTTAACAACTTAAACTTTTTTAGTTTTTAACGAGATTTGCGAAATTCGTCGTATCGTGGCACGAGTTCACGAAAAAAGTGCAAATTCTCGCTCATACTTCCAGCACAAATTGCCCCATCACTCTTTAGGGTGGGTTAGTTCATGCAGAGTAAATTTAAAATCCAACAAATAGGAGATTAAACCAATGTTAGATGCGTTTGCCAAAGTAGTTTCCCAAGCTGATGCTCGTGGTGAGTACCTCAGCACTTCTCAATTGGATGCTTTATTGAACATGGTTCGCGATGGAAACAAGCGGATGGATTCGGTAAACCGTATTACCAGCAATGCATCAACAATTGTTGCTAACGCGGCTCGTTCTTTATTTGCAGAACAACCCCAATTGATCGCTCCTGGCGGTAATGCTTACACAAGCCGTCGTATGGCTGCTTGCTTGCGTGATATGGAAATCATCTTGCGCTATGTAACTTATGCAGTATTTTCAGGTGATGCAAGTGTTCTTGACGACCGTTGCTTAAACGGATTACGCGAAACCTACTTGGCATTGGGAACACCTGGATCCTCTGTTTCAGTTGGCGTTCAAAAAATGAAAGAAGCAGCATTGGCTATTGCTGGCGACCCTAACGGTGTCACCAGAGGCGATTGCAGCGCTCTCATGTCTGAAATTGCTAGCTATTTTGATCGCGCAGCATCTGCTGTTGCATAATTATTTCGCTCTTAAAGCATGATTAACTGAGATTTTGATCAGTTAAACAAACCCATTATCAAACAAAAACTTTGTAAAACGGAGATACCTAACTCATGAAAACTCCTCTAACCGAAGCTGTATCAGCTGCTGATTCTCAAGGACGTTTCTTAAGCAGCACAGAAGTACAAGTAGCTTTTGGTCGCTTCCGTCAAGCTACCGCTAGCTTAGAAGCTGCTAAAGGTTTAACTTCAAAAGCTCAAAGCTTGGCAGATGGTGCAGCAAATGCTGTGTATCAAAAATTTCCATACACCACCCAAATGCAAGGTAACAACTTTGCTTCCAGTTCTACTGGTAAAGCTAAGTGTGCTCGTGATATCGGCTACTACTTACGCATGATTACTTACTGCTTGGTTGTCGGTGGTACTGGTCCAATGGATGACTACCTAATCGCTGGTTTAGCTGAAATCAACAAGACCTTTGATTTGTCTCCTAGCTGGTATATTGAAGCTTTGAAATATATCAAAGCAAACCATGGTTTGAGCGGCGATCCTGCTGTTGAAGCTAATTCTTATATTGATTATGCAATCAATACCCTGAGCTAAATTCAGGTTTTGCCCAGAAAACTGAGCAGCTAACTGGCAGATTAGCTAGGAGTTGTTTATCTTTCTGGGCATGTTTTGTTTTTTGAAAATAAATTTTCGGAAAATATTGAGTCGAACAGTTCATACTAAATCTACTTTCTAATTTCCAGGACTTATGCAACGATGTGATTGCGAAGAGGTGCAGCAGGTTTCCGGAGGGTGTGCTGTAGACTAGTACCAGATCTAGATCTGAAAGGCTAGCTTAGACGTGCCAAAGGGACAAGTTGAAAACCAATATTACAATTGCGCGATTCCTAATTTCTATAAATTTCTTTGTTTGGGTAATTCAAAATCTAAAGTACTAATTCACTATTTCCTTAAAAATCAGGTTTTTTGAACGTGGTTCTGTTTTTAAAAATTCAATTCTGGTTTTCAATTCTGCGATTCAATTCTGCGCTTCAATAAAAATGTGATTTTTTTGATATCGACTTGAATTAATGAATTGGTATTGTAGGTATCGAAGATTTTTTTAGATAGAAAGTAAAAAATGCCTATAAAAGTAAAGGATCGATTTTAGGCATGATTTGGTGTTAGAGAGACCTTACCGTGGGATGAGGAACTTCCTCTAACTTAACTTAGTAATAGTATGCAATTAGCAGCTAATTGCTACAGCAACTTAATATTTTCTCTTCAGAGTCCACCTTCGTGAGAGAAATAATTCAATGGAAGCGATGGAAACTTTAGAACTACGTTCCGACCGCAACGATACAGACGTTGAAATCGTGATTCGTGCTGTTTATCGTCAGATATTAGGCAATTCTTATTTGATGGAAAGCGATCGCTTATTAAGCGCAGAGTCCTTTTTAAAGCAAGGACAGCTTTCAGTGAGAGAATTTGTGCGGGCAATCGGGAAATCAGAACTTTATAGTCAGAAATTTTTTCAAAGCAACTCGCAGGTTCGCTTTATCGAACTGAATTACAAGCACTTTCTCGGACGCGCTCCGGAAGACGAATCTGAAATAGCATACCATGTGGACTTGTACAACACACAAGGCTACGATGCTGAAATAGATTCATACATTGACTCGCTTGAATATCAGCAAAATTTCGGTGAGAGCATTGTTCCTAACCATCGTGGATTCAAAAGCCAGGTTGGACAAAAGAACGTTGGTTTTAGCCGTATGTTCCAGCTGTATCGAGGTTATGCTAATAGTGACAGCAGCCAAGGATGCAAGCAGGGACGCTTAACTTGGGAAGTAGCAAAAAATACTGCATCCCCCATTCATGCGGCTTCCTCATCTGCATTAGCAGGTGCTACAAGCGGCAAGCGAGGAGATGTTTACCGACTTCGAGTTATGCAAGCAGCGTCATCAAAAACAGCAGTTGTACGTCGGATAACGACAGAGATTCTCGTACCATTTGAGCAGCTTTCGAGCAAGTTACAGCAATTGAACCGTAAAGGTAACAAGGTAATGAGCATTACTTTGGCATAAGCTCAACCTGGAAGTTAGAAGACAATTTAACAGGTCGTCTGCACAGGAGTGAGAATTCGGAGATTCTAGTTTTTTAACTTATGTTAATTGTTAATTAAGTAGTAATTTTTGAATTCTCACTCACGGTTAATTAATGCTCAAGCTTCGCCCAAAAACTCATCTTCTGTCTTAATTGACATAATTCCTCACTATTTTTTTAGGAGAATCAAAAAATGGCAATAACAACCGCAGCATCACGTCTGGGAACTGAGGCTTTTAGTAATTCATCGCCGCTAGAATTGCGAACCCGTGCCACAAAAGAAGAAGTAGAAATAGTTATTTCGGCTGTTTATCGTCAGATTTTGGGTAACGATCATTTGATGAAGTCTGAGCGTCTGATTAGCGCCGAATCGCTTCTACGGGACGGTAAAATTACAGTACGCGACTTCGTTAGTCAAGTTGCAAAATCAGAACTTTACAAAAACAAATTCTTTTACAACAGCTTCCAAACTCGTGTAATCGAACTCAATTATAAGCACTTATTGGGACGCGCACCTTACGATGAGTCAGAGGTAATTTACCACCTCGATTTATATCAAGAGGAAGGTTACGATGCTGATATTGATTCCTATATTTATTCCTCAGAGTATGAAGCAAACTTTGGCGAAAATATAGTTCCTTACTATCGCGGTTTCCAAACTCAAACTGGACAAAAAACTGTTGGATTTAGCCGGATGTTCCAACTATATCGTGGTTACGCCAATAGCGATCGCGCTCAACTCAAAGGTACAAGTTCGCACCTTGCTGCTGAACTTGGACGTAACAGTTCATCTACCGTAGTTACACCTTCTGGTAGTGGTGAAGGTTTTGCCTATGTAGCTCAACAAAGAGGTGTCACCCCCAACAGTACTTTTGGTGGTGCAGCAACTTTTGGTAAAGAAGGTAGAATGTTCCGCGTTGAAGTTGCGAAGGTGTTTGGTGCTGGTTATCCTAGCACTCGCAAAGTTAATCAAGCTGTAGTCATTCCCTATGAAGAACTATCGTCCTACATGCAAAGAGTGCAAAAACAAGGCGGTAGAATTGCTAGTATTACTCCGCTTTAGTTGATCAAAGTGGCTAATAGTTAATACGCTTTGGGGAGTTGACTATTAGCCATTTTAAAAATCCAGTTATTAACGGTTACAAGTATAGTGATTGATACTTACTTAAACCTCTTCTAAGTTAAGAATTGGAATTGTTCAAAAGGCAACAGTAACAGTTTAGTTAAGCAGGAAAAAGTTAAGAATAATGCTTCCCATCCTCGATACACTATTGATTCTAAAAGCTAGTAGCTAATAGTGATTTTTCCTTAGCTAAACCGTGTTGACTTACTAACAACTAACAATTCACCACTGAACAATTAATCAACAAATATTAAATTAAAACTATGCTAGGTCAAATTGCTAACAAAGCTGCATCTACGAGTCGCTATTTCCGCTATGAAGTTGTCGGGTTGCACCAAAACGAAGAAACTGATCGAACAGATTATCAACTGCGTTCCAGCGCTAGTACTTTTGTCGTAGTTCCTTACAACCGAATGAATGCAGAAATGCAACGAATTAACCGCATGGGAGGCAAAATAGTTGCGATTGAGCCTTTGCACACAGAGACTCAATCGGAGAATGACGCAAATAACTAATTCTTTTGCTGGTTAATGAGAATCATTGAGATAATTCTGAAATTTTGCTAGAGACTTTATATGTTGCATATAAAGTCTCTATTTTTTTATACCAGATTTATTAGCAGTGGGGAGATAATTTGCTAATCTGAGCCATTGGCGGATGAGCGTTTGCGACGGCGACGACCATTAGTAGGATCAGTAACCGGAGTAACAGTTTCTACCTCTTCTTCCTCTGATATTTGTGCAACCTTCAGTACTGGTTCTGGCAATGGTTCTGGTTCTGGTTCTGGTTCCGAAATTACTATCGGTGAAGGTTTTGGCTCAGGAGGGGCTATTTCCTTTCGCGGTGTCGGCAAAACTCTTGGTGATTCAGAGTTGGTTTCGATGGGGTTAGTGCTAGCTTGTTGACCAGGTGCTACCACATTGATAATCACAGATTTAGTATTTTTGACCTCACGATCGAGTTTTAACAATGGGGTGACACCCATGAGTGCATAAACATCTTGCTCCTCAGTTGTCATTTCCACCGTTCTGATTTCTGGTGGTTCAACAATGGGTTTGACTGGTTCAATTTTAGTCTTTCCCCGTTCAACGCGATCGCGTAACGGCTCTCTGGAGATATCGCGTAACCCATCCCTAGGATTATCATTCCAAGGAACTTTATTCAGGTTTGGTATTGGTAGTTCAGATGGGCTAATAACATCAAGATCGCCATCTAAATCTAGCTCTCCATCACTGACGAAACCTGGAGAAGGACTACCAATTCTTGTCGGTTCCTCTTTGCCATTAATTCCGTTGACACCGATACGTTGCTGACGACGACGAACACGGCGATTTTTATTATCACCCATCTCCTGATAACTGGGATGGTTGACTAAATTCAGTGGTGTATATTCAGAATCAGGTTCGTTGGTTTCGCCAAATCCATCATAGATTTCCTTTGGCTCAATCACTCGTACATTATTGGGACGAGGTTCACGATTTGGCAGAGGTGAGAAGCGCTCCGGTATTTCTGGAGATGTGTTGGGCATTCTGGATTCTACTTCGCCAGGTAAGTGGACGGTATGACCTAAGCCACCACAGCTTTGGCAAGTTCGTCCAAACAGTTCATAAATATTCTGACCTTGGCGTTTTCTAGTTAACTCAACTAATCCTAACTCCGTAAGTTGAGCAATTTGGGGTCGAGCTTTATCAGCTTTTAGGGCTTTATTAAAGTGTTCTAGTACTTGGAGTTGGTCGCGTCTCGATTCCATATCAATGAAATCTACTACAATTACACCAGCAATATTACGTAGACGTAATTGTCGAGCGATTTCGGTGGCTGCTTCACAGTTTGTCCACAGGACGGTTTCACGGGCAGTTGCGGAACGGGTGAAGGAACCGGAGTTAACGTCAATTACTGTCAGCGCTTCGGTTGGTTCAATAATGATGTAGCCGCCTGAAGGTAAATCCACCCTCGGTTTGAGTGCTTCCTTAATAGCAGCATTGATGCGGAAGTACTCTAAAATTGGAGCGCGATCGCGGTGATGATCAATTAGTAGTCCCTGTGGGGTTTGTCCGCCGCTCCAGTTTTGTAAATATTGCTTAACACGTTTTAACCCGGTGCTGGAATCAACCACAATTCGATTTACATCCGCACCATACATATCCCGTAATACGCGCTGGATAAAGTCATCGTCACGATTGAGCAATGCTGGTGCGCGGGAAGATTGAGCTTCTTGTTGAATAATTTCCCACTGCCGTTGTAGGGCTTCCAAATCTTCAATAATCGCTTCTTCTGGTTTACCTTCAGCTTCTGTGCGAACTAGTAAACCCATTCCCGCAGGTTTAATTAAAATTGCTAATGCTCTTAAGCGATTACGTTCATTTTCGTTTCTAATGCGGCGTGACAAGTTTACACCCCTACCGTAGGGCATCAACACCACATAACGACCGGGTAAAGTAATGTTACCTGTAAGTCTTGGTCCTTTTGTCCCGGTTGGCTCCTTCATTACCTGAACTAACACTTTTTGTTGCGGTGTTAGGAGTTCGGTAATAGCAGCTGCACTACGTTTAAGTTTTAAAGGTCCTAAATCTGTGACATGAATAAAACCATTACGCTCAGGATCACCGATGTTGACAAAAGCTGCATCGATTCCGGGTAGTACGTTTTCAACTACACCTAAATAGACATCCCCAATTTGATGGTGTCCTGTGGCAACTACTAGTTCTTGGATTTGATCTTCAGAAAATACAGCTGCGATTTGGTGCTGCTCTGCGATAATAATTTGCTTTGGCATTCAATTTCCTCAAAAAATTGGTAGCACAATTAGTTTTGAAGGCTGGTTATCCATAAGTAAACTTACAAGCCTCAAAAGTGCTGATGTTAATAAAAAATCTGATTTTTTGCTCTGACAGTTAGAGCCAATTCTACTCATATTGCGCTGATACGCTGATTTGCTCATGAACGGCTATAAACCGCTTCATTCATGTTAATTGTTTGGTGCAATGCTTTTTCGAGAACAGTCTGATTTTTCGTTGGGGTACTTTTATAGAAGTTTTAACTTTAGTTGGTAGTATGTAACGGAATATAAAGTCCCTGGAATTGGCTTGTAGTAGCGCTACTAGGAACAGTGATTTATTTCCACTTACATAGTTTGAGAAAGTTAGTAGTGAGTAGGAAAATCCCTAACACCTAACAGCTTTTTCATTTGTTTTGGCGTATATCAGTTCATGATGGCTACTTAATTGATTTGAAAGTTACCGAATCAAGGAGGATTGAATGAGTCGCAAGTTTTTTTAGTAAGTTAGGACGTTTGTCCCAGTATGAAAATCGAGAATGGAGTTTGAAGCTATACGTCTCCCATAGCTTGCTTCCCGCAGTTTATGCACACTATACATCACTTAAAGTTTTGCACTTTTTTGATCCATTTCCCTTTGATTCAAGCTGCTTTTGGAAATCATTATTCCTCGGTTTTGCTATAGGAATTTAACCTAGGGACGAAAACCAGCACACATGATGATCAAGCAGATTGAGTGTGTTTTTGGCATACCTGTTGGTAGCCTACTCCATAGCGCCTTACAACATAATACTGTCGTTAAAGGTGAGCATTAAGAATTGGGAAAAAATACAGATAGAGAAGCCAACGGAGCTTATTTTGAATGGATGATTCACCATTAGCTGTCAAGGGGTTACTTTCTAGCCTGCGCGACTCTGGGATAAGACTTGAAAACTTGCACTCTAATCTCCTTTTTTCGCGCCCTGATATATCAGGGTAGTGAATCGACTCACTCAATGCAGCGCCAGAAAATTTCTCTTCACTTAATTCTAACGCAACCTTACCAAAAATCAATTCCTGACATCACAACTGTGAGATAACGAGTACAAGATGTTATCTTCAATTATTTAAGTTCCCAAAACCATCTGGTTGCGGTGAACGTGCAGCAGATGAAATTCTCTGGCTGCGACTTGTTCTAGCATAAACAGAATTTGTTCGGGGCGCAACTGGGTACCATCGTTACGACAGCTACCAATATATCGGCAAATGGCTGTTGATGCCTCTGCATTGGTATTTGTGGACATCAGTTCCAGATCAACTAAGCGATCGCATAAGTTCACCAACTGTTGTTTTCCGGACTTTGTGGTGTGTTCCAACCAAATTTCTGAGGTTGATTTGATGGCATCTATCCAAGTTTGCCATTCCTTGGAGTTGACATCCGTACTAGTTGCTATTGTGATTAAATACTCGGCAGCGGAGAGGATTTGAGTCGCGGCGGGTGCTTTGATGTCCACTTCCACCACTTCATATATAGGAATATCACTAGGTAAAGTTTCCATTAGTTTTCTTTGAAATTCCCTAGGTTCGATTACCTCGGTTAGTTCAAAGTCTAGAATTTCACCACTACTGGTGGCACCTAGGGGTAAGGCGTTGGCGGCGGAGATACGCGGGCTGGGATGAAATCCTCCTGTAAAAGCCACTGGCAATCCAGAACGCCTCGCAATTCGATCAAACAATCGCATTAAATCAAGATGACCCACTAGTGCCATGTCACCAAGTTTACCAAATTTTACTCGTAGCCGTTGCACCTTTGTTGTATTAGGTACAAAGTCACCAGCGAATTCTGGAATTATTGGTGCTGTCATCACCACATTACTACCAAAGTCGGTACCGCAGACACCGCAGTGTGAGCAGGCATCAAAGGAGCAATCAGGTACAGTTGCGGCTTGGAGAGCAAGTTCTAGGTCTTTCTTCAGCCAGTGTTTATCTATACCAGAATCTATGTGATCCCAAGGTAAAGGTACATCTAAGCGGCTATCACCGCTACTACCTTCCATCACATTCCACTCACCGTTTTCCACTTGACGGTATTTCCAGTCTAGTCCAGCTTCAGCGATCGCGTTTTCCCAAGCGGCGAAGGCTTGATCTAAGCCATCGTACCAAGAGTCCATCCCTGCACCCAATTGCCAAGCTCTTAATAGAACTTTACCTAAAGTGCGATCGCCTCTACCAATAAAGTCTTCCATTGCTGAAAGTCGAATATCAGTATAATTGACTTTGACTCCTCGCATTCCCCGAAATTCCTGCCGCAGAAGTTGTTGCTTGCGCTTAAATTCAGATGTGGCGACTGAGTGCCACTGAAAGGGGGTATGGGGTTTGGGGGTAAAGTTAGAAATTGTTAAGTTAAAATTCAGCGGCTTACGACCTTTGGCGTGGCATTGGTTTTTTAACCAGCGGACGGTTTCCACGATACCCACAACATCAGCATCGGTTTCGCCTGGTAAACCAATCATAAAATAAAGCTTGATTTTGTCCCAGCCCTGTTCCCAAGCTGTCTTTACACCGCGTAATAGTTCTGTGTTGGTTAAACCCTTATTCACGATGTCGCGCATTCGCTGGGTTCCGGCTTCAGGTGCAAAAGTCAGTCCACTTTGTCTGGTACCACCAAGGATATTGGCGATGTTTTCGTCGAATCTATCGACTCGCTGGCTGGGAAGCGACAGGGTAATATTCTCGTTTTTTAGCCGATTTTTAATTTCCATACCCACTGCGGGTAAGGATAAATAATCTGAGCAGGAAAGAGAAAGTAATGAGAATTCATTATAACCTGTTGCCCGCATTCCTGCTTCAATTGTTTTGACAACTTGATCTGGTTCGACATCGCGGGCTGGACGAGTCAACATTCCTGGCTGACAAAAGCGGCACCCACGGGTACAACCGCGTCGAATTTCAATCGTTAAGCGGTCGTGAACTGTCTCTACATAGGGTACAAGTCCAATTGAGTAAGCTGGAATTGGGCTTGCTACTCTTCGTAAAACTCGCTTTGGAACATCTGGGTGATTGGGATGAACTGAGCCATCCACTACCATGTCATAAAACTGAGGTACATACACCCCTGGAACTTGTGCTAAGTCCAGTAATGTTTGTTTTCGGTTTAAACCAGTGTTTTTTGCTTCTTCTAAGACTAAACCAATTTCTGGTAGTAGTTCTTCTCCATCCCCTAAAGCAATAAAGTCAAAAAAGTCAGAATATGGTTCTGGATTTGATGTTGCTGTTTGTCCGCCTGCAAAAATTAATGGGTAATTGCTGCCAACTCGCTCCTGCCATGTGAGCGGGATGTTTGCCAAGTCTAACATTTCTAAGATGTTAGTGGCACCGAGTTCGTAGCTCAAACTAAATCCTAGGATATCGAATTCTAAGAGCGATCGCTTGGACTCCACAGCAAACAGAGGTGTTTGGGTGGCGCGTAATTTTCCAGCTAAATCACTTGCTGGTAGATAAGCGCGATCGCATAACTGCCGGGGTTGGGCATTCAGAACATTATAGAGAATAATATGCCCTAAGTTCGATGCCCCAACCTCATAAATTTCTGGATAGGTCAATACCCAGCGTATTACAGCCTCTTGCCAAGGCTTATGTACTGCTCCTAGCTCGTTACCCAGATACCGAGCCGGCTTGAGGATATCGGATGTGATTAATTCTTCTACTGCAACTGCCACTATGCTATCTTTGAGCTACTTTAATTACAGCTACTCATTTATAACACTACCATTAATCCAGCATCTAAATTCAATTTTGCCTCTAAACTCTAAATCAAAAATATAAAGCTACTCATCTGCCCCACCAGACATACATAGGATACGCTTGTATCTAATGTCTAAAATTTAACTACGTGAGAATCTAAGATCTCAAATACTTGATCCAGTTGTGTCAACTCAAAGATAATTTTGATTGCGGGAGGCACTGAGCAAAGACTCATAACGCATCCTAACTTGTGTGCCAGCTTCAGTGATGATACTAATGCCATCAAACCAGCACTATCCAATGACTCTATTTGTCCTAAGTTAACTATTAAAGCTTGAGTGTGTGAATCTTGAAGCGCTGTTGTTAAATCCTGTTGAAATTCGGCGGCATTAGCTGCATTTAAACTCCCTTGGGGGAAAATTGTAGTGGTCTTGGGGTAGCTAAGTGTCGCAGGCATAATTATTTACTTCCTATGTGAATTTTCTAAAAAAACTGCATACAGATTCATTTGACCATAAACTTTTTACTTAAGCATCGACCATTCGTCTGACATTTCTTTGCTGAATCTTTATATGTTATCCATATATGTTTAAAGATTGTCATAACCCTATGGAGAATAGTGTTTAAGGATACTTTTTACGGTTGCATCAATCTCACCTTTAAAGGTAGTCTGTAATCAACACAGGTAAGAGAGACCTCACAGTGAAACGACGAGGAATCTCCTCTGATTTCTTAATAGTTCTCTCAATTCTTATACAAATCAGGAATAGCAAACAGTTCGTAAATTATTGTGCTGTTTGTCGTCAATGCCTCTACCACCACTGCCTCAGGTTTCTAGCGGACTTAAGTCCTAGCTGATAGTGTTTTAAATCACATATCTGCTAGTCTATCGATCACGCTTTATACATAGCAATACCTGTGATAATTGGTATTAAATATAATGGGTATATTATTTTATGAAAGCTAAATACGCAATACGTCATTTGGTAGAAAGAGCTTTGGATATTAAGAAATTAACTCCAGAAATAGAGAATGAAATTAACTATGAACTGACGCAAACAGGTTATATTTCTGACATTGACTACGAAGCGTTGGAATTACTAATGTCAGAAATGGATGCTGGTAGAATTCAGCTAATTGCAAGTTTTTAGAATCAATTCCCAAAAAATAAAATATTCGTTCAAATAAAATAAAATATTGAGTATAAACCACATCCACTTTGAAATCAGTAGATTTTTCTTAATTAAGTCGGCATAAATAAACACAACTTCTTGAAAACTATTTGGGAGGCGAAGCCCCCCAACTGTTTCCACTATGTAACAAAGTGTAAATTAAATTCAAATCCTGACCACTATTCGCTACTCACTCCCCACAACGATAATTTTTCCCACCCACCTAATTGGGTTTTAGCAGAGGGAAATGCTCCCGGAAAGGTTTCACATTTTGTTACACAATACAAACATTTGGGGTGCGTCTGCATAGCCTGGACATTTTGTGCTATTTACATTGCATGACTCTTTTGTTAACAAGTCTCTCCACAACAACAATTTTGAGAGTCGCGTATGTTAGAAAGTATAATTTGGATTTTGCTAGCAGGCTTTTTTATTGGTCAAATTGCGGAACGATTGAGCGCTCCACCTCTAATTGGAATGATATTAGGGGGCATTTTACTAGGTCCTGAAGTAGCAAATGTTATCCATTCAGATGTTCTCACTTCTGCTGATCTTTTCCGAACAGTAGCCGTGATGGTTATTTTGATGAAAGCTGGATTAGGATTAGATCGAGAAAAACTTCTCCAACAGGGTACAGTGGCACTGAGGTTAGGATTTGTGCCAGCTAGTTTGGAAGTAATAGCGATCGCGCTTGTGGCAATACCGCTATTTCACTTTAATTTTCCCACAGGTTTACTACTAGGCTGTATTATTGGGGCGGAATCACCAGCAGTGATTGTACCAGCAATGTTACGACTCAAAAGCCTGGGATGGGGAGTTACTAAAGGTATTCCCGATGCCATTTTAACTGGAAGCGCCCTTTCTGATGTACTACTACTTTTAGTCTTCGGTTTGTTAGTAGACTTTCTCGCACCAGGTAATACAGAGAAAATTACTCAAGTTGGAGGATTAACATTAACACCATGGCAACTGCTGCCATTCCAAGTTCTCCGAGATATTATTTTCGGGCTAGTAATTGGCTACTTGGCATCTCGTCTACTAGTGTGGTTACTTGGACAGAAAAAGTGGACGCAAAATACCGTCCAAGACATTCTGATTGTAGCCTGTACAGCTTTATTTTTGGTTATTTTACCTCAATATTGGGCTTACTATTCTGGATATTTAGCAGTCATGGCAATGGGGTTTTTTCTAATTGAATTAGATACCCCTTTAGCGCGAAAATTACGAGTTGGATTTAATACTTTATGGGTGATTGCGGAAATCTTTTTATTTGTCTTGTTAGGGGCAAGTATTCGATTAAATGTATTAGGTAATATTCTCTTGCCAGGAATTTTAATTTTGGCAGTAGGTACATTAATTGGTCGAATGTTGGGTTGGTATATTTCGACATTAGGAAGTAATTGGAATTGGCGGGAACGGTTGTTTTTGTTGCCGGGAAACTCAGCCAAAGCCACAGTCCAAGCTGCTATTGGTGCAATCCCTTTAGCTCGTGGTATTGAGGGAGGGGATACAATTTTAGCAGTAGCAGCCCTGTCAATTTTAGTTACTGCTCCTTTAGGGGCTTGGGCAATACCTATCTCTGCACCAAAGTTATTACAACGTGGTGAAATCGATCCCACCAAGGTGACAGTATCTACCCGTGTCGTATTATTAGCTGCGGTTGATACCTCTGATATATCTACCCAAGTGTTAACAAAAACCGCCGCCCTCGCTCGTCGTAGCGATGCTGAGGTAATTGTTTTACATGTGATTAATGTTGCTTCCCCTGACACTGTTCAAGAATTACAAAAGAAAACTGAGCGATTACTTGCAGATATTCGCTATAAATTTGTGACGCTCACTGGTTCTGTTCCCGAACAAATTGTGCAAACTGCTATTGATTATCAAGTATCAGAAATAGTCATCGGAAAACGGGGTCATCAGTCTTGGGAACAGATGCTGATTGGCTCGGTTTCTCAAGCGGTGATTGAATCTAGTTTCGTTCCTGTAGTTGTACTTGAAGATTCTCAAATTCATTAAAACTAAATTTTTCGGATATTGAGATGAAAAGATGGTGTCAGTTAGAACAGTTAGTTATTTTACCTCAACTTCTTAAATGGTTAGTTATTTCCTTTGCTGTTGGTATTTTTTCTGGAATAGGTTCTGCTGCTCTTTTGACATCTTTAGAATGGTCAACTAATTGGCGAGAATCTCATCTGTGGATAATTGCCTTGTTACCAGTAGGTGGATTCTTCAGCGGTTGGATTTATCATCAGTTTGGTAGACAAGTAGAAGCAGGAAATAATCTTTTATTGGAAGAAATTCATCAACCCAAAAAAATTATCCCTTTACGAATGGCTCCTCTAGTATTATTAGGAACAAACCTCACACATTTATTTGGAGGTTCCGCAGGTCGTGAAGGTACAGCTTTACAAATTGCGGCTTCACTTGCAGATCAGTTGACTAAGATATTCCGCTTTGAACATGCAGATAGGCGAATTGTATTAATGTCTGGTTTAAGCGGGGGATTTGCTTCAGTTTTTGGAACTCCCCTAGCTGGAACTGTTTTTGGGTTGGAAGTTTTAGCAATTGGTACAATTCAGCATGATGCGCTGTTTCCCTGTTTAGTGGCGGCGGTGGTAGGCGATCGCGTAACTTTAATATTAGGGTTACACCATACTGCCTATCGTCATGCACCTGTTGTCCCCACAATCACGGTGACGGGAATAATTTCGGCAATTGTTGCAGGAATAATCTTTGGAATCATAGCAATGATTTTTGCCAAACTAACTCACCGCATCAACCATATTTTTAAAAATAAAATTTCCTACGCTCCCCTGCGTCCTGCTGTTGGTGGTGTAATTGTTGCATTAGCTGTTGGGGCAATTGGAACAACAAAATACATTGGGTTGGGTATCCCGACAATTGTTGATGCTTTTAATATTCAATTACCACCATGGGATTTTGCAGCAAAAATCGCTTTCACCGCTTTGACTTTAGGATCAGGCTTTAAAGGAGGGGAAGTAACCCCATTATTTTATATTGGTGCCACACTAGGTAATGCTTTGTCACCTATTTTGGCTTTACCCACACCATTACTTGCAGGAATGGGATTTGTAGCTGTCTTTGGTGGTGCTGCAAATACACCGATTGCCTCAACCTTGATGGGAATTGAGCTTTTTGGTGTGGAATCGGGCGTATTTATTAGTATCGCCTGTGTGGTGAGTTATCTTTTTTCAGGTGATAGTGGTATTTATAAAGCCCAGCGCATTGGTATAGGTAAATCTCATTTCCTGCCTGGGAAAAAGGCAGAAGCTAAAGGAAAGAAAGCGGAAGGTGATTAGTTAGGAATTGTTAAAAACTCTAAAATTGGGGATTCTGACTATTGGCTTAACTGTCTTAAGCTGTTAAGCGCCTACTTTGTATATTTAAAGCGGGCAAGATGCCCGCACCACAAAGGTTATAATTTCTGAATTTATAGGATTTAGCTGCGTAGCAGCTTATCCCCAATCAAACTTATACCAATTAATTATCCCCAGACTTCGGACGAGTGAACTGAGAAGGCGATTTAAAGTTTTCTGACGGGACATCTTTGAGAGCGCGTGACATAAAGTCTCGCCAAATTGGTGCCACCATCACACCACCCGTTGCACCCCGTGCTAATTGTTTGTTGTCGTCTCTACCAACCCAGACAGCAGTCGCCAACTGCGGTACAGTTCCCACAAACCAAATATCTTTTTCTGAGGAAGTAGTACCAGTTTTACCGGCTGCTGGACGACCAATTGAGGCATTTTTACCTGTTCCTTCAGTAATTACTGAACGCATACTATCAATAATAGAAGCCGATGCCCAAGGATCAAGTACCAATTGGGGTTTAGGTGTGTTGTCGAGTAGCACATTTCCGCTACTATCGGTAATTCTCACAATCACAGTTGTGGGAGACTGCCACCCGTAGTTAGCAAAGGTGGCGTAAGCACTAGCCATTTCTAATGGTGTCACACCGATAGCACCCAAAGGCAAGGAAGTGACTGGTTCCATCGGACTCATAATCCCTAAAGTCCGAGAGGTTTCCACAACCTTATTCATGCCGATAGCTTTACCAAGTTTAATTACTGGAATATTTCGAGATTGTGCTAAGGCGTAGCGAATCGACATCGAACCACCGAAGCTACTGTCGTAGTTTTTGGGATAATACCAACCATCACCATCTCGATAACCTACAGGTGCATCAACAACGTTGGAACTGGGTGAATACCTTCCTGTGGCAAATGCAGCGTAATATACAAAAGGTTTAAAGGCAGAACCAGGTTGACGCAAAGCTTGTGTTGCCCGGTTAAACTCACTAGTTTTGGCATCTACACCACCAACCAGTGCCTTAATATAGTGGGTGCGAGGATCGATGGCAACCAAAGCCATTTGGTTTTTATATAAACCTTGACCTAATAGCCGTTCATGCCATTTGGCGACGGTTTCCTCTGCCATCCGTTGAAAATTAGCATCAACGGTAGTTTGCACGCGCATACCGCCTTTTAAGAGGGATTCCCGTCCAAATTTTTTGGCGATTTCTGCTGATACTGCGTTAGTGACATAAGGTAAAGCGCTACCTTGGAAAGAGCGGATTTTACCTAATTTAATTTTTTCATTCAGGGCAACATCATACTCACTTTGAGTAATCCAACCTAATCCCTTCATCCGATCTAAAACAATCTTCTGCTGTTCCTTCGCTTTTTTCATGTTGGCGAAGGGACTGTATTCTTCCGGTGCTTGGATTAAGCTTGCCATCATTGCTGACTCAGCCAAAGTTAAGTTGTCAGCGGATTTGTTAAAGTAGCTACGTGCCGCAGTTTGGACACCGTAGTTATTGTGACCCCAATACACCTGATTGAGGTACATTTCTAAGACTTGATCTTTGGTAAGAATTTGCTCTAGTCTAATTGCCAATACTGCTTCGGCAATTTTGCGAGTAAATTCCCGTCGATGGGATAGGAAGAGGTTTTTTACCAATTGCATGGTGACAGTTGAACCACCTTCGCGGACACCACCCCCTTTTAAGTTGGAGAATACAGCCCGTCCTACGCCTTTGGGGTTAATGCCGTGGTGAAAGTAAAAATCACTATCTTCACTAGCCAGTACAGCCCTTTTTAGTTCTGGAGAAATTCGATCTAGGGGTACAACCTCACGATTCGCTTCCCCGTGAATGCTGGTGAGCAGTTTTCCCTTGACATCATAAACGTAAGTGGTTTCTGAGGGGAAAAAATTACGTAATTGCCTGACATCTGGGAGATTGCGAAAGCTAATTGCCAAGCCAACTAAGCCTCCGGCAACTACAGAGCTTGTTAACATGGTGATGGCTAGCAGCGTGCCGCCAGCAACTTGACCCACTCCTTTGATGAATTCAAAGCCGGATGTAGGCTGACGTGGGGTTTGTTTATCTTCAAAAGTCCTAGACGACACGGCGGTTCCACTTCCTCACATGTATATGTAAATGTAATCTATCTAGATGCAGCAAGGCGGTTAATTTTTTGTAATTATATTAGTCTGGCAGACAAATGTTTAGATCAATTAATAGTGATTACAAATAACCCTACTTCTAAAGTGCAAAGCATAGCAAATAATGAGTCTCCTATGATGACGCAGAATTTCTCTTGGTTGCGTCGTGGTACTGTAGAAATTTTCCCACAACCCACCGATTTTGACAGTGAAAGCGAGAGTTTGGAAAAATTGTTGACAAATAGTCAACGCCCTTTAAGGGTGAAATTGGGGATTGATCCCACTGGCACAGATATTCATCTCGGTCATAGCATACCTGTGCGAAAATTACGAGCTTTTCAGGATGCGGGTCATACTGCTGTGTTGATTATCGGTGATTTTACTGCCCGAATTGGCGATCCTACGGGAAAATCGGATGTGCGTCGTCAGCTTACACAGGCTGATGTGATGGAAAATGCCAAAACATACTTAGACCAAGTACGACCAATTCTAGATTTTGATACACCGGGAAGATTAGAGATTCGGTATAACTCCGAGTGGTTATCAAAGCTGGATTTGAGCAAAATTTTGGATTTGCTGTCAACGATGACGGTGGGACAGATGTTGGAGAAAGAAGGCTTTGATTTGCGCTACAAGCAGCAAAGTCCGATTTTTTTGCATGAGTTTTTATATCCGTTGATGCAGGGTTATGATTCGGTGGCGATTGAAGCAGACGTGGAGTTGGGTGGTACTGACCAAAAATTTAACATCGCCGTAGGGCGGGATTTACAGAGACATTTTGGGCAGAAACCTCAATATGGACTACTTTCACCAATTTTGATTGGTACTGATGGTATACAAAAGATGTCAAAGTCATTGGGGAATTACATCGGATTACAGGATCATCCCAACTTAAAGTACCAGAAGTTACAAGCTATTCCTGATAATTTGTTGGGACAGTATTTTGAATTGTTGACGGATTTATCTTTAGAAAGTTTGCCAGAGGTGGCTAGAGATAAACAAAAATTATTAGCTGGGGAAATTGTGACTCAGTACCATGGGGAAGCTGCTGCACAGGAGGCAAGGAAAGCGGCTGAATCTGGAGGACAGGAAGGGAATATTCCCGAATTTTCCTTGTCTGGGGTGGAATTCCCGGCAAGGTTGGCAACAATTTTAAATGTCAGCGGGTTGTGTAAAAGCGGCGGTGAAGGGAGAAGAAAAATCCAAGAAGGTGGGGTACGCTTAGATAGCGATCGCATTACGGATGGAGAGGCGGTTTTTGCTGAGGCTCAACAGTTACATGGTAAAGTCCTCCAACTAGGGAAAAAGAATTTCGTTAGGTTAATTCCATAGGTGGTACAAATGAACCCTAAAGAAAAGATAATTGTACCGCTAGATGTACCTTCCTTTGAAGATGCGATCGCGCTTTTGGACAAACTGCCAGAAGTTACCTTTTGGAAAGTTGGTTTGGAGTTATTCACCAGCAGCGGATCACAAATTTTAGAGGTACTCAAATCCCGCGAAAAACGCATTTTCCTGGATCTCAAATTCCACGATATCCCCAACACAGTTGCTGGGGCTTGTCGTAGTGCTGCCCGCTATGGTGTAGACTTACTGACAATTCACGCTACCAACGGACGAGATGGGCTAAAGGCAGCAGCCGAAGCGGTACAACAGGGTGCAAACCAAACAGGAGTTACACCACCTAAAGTTATTGCTATCACCTTATTAACTAGTATTTCTTCTCGTCAACTAGCTTTTGATTTGCGGGTACCTCTAGAATTGCCCGAATACACTTTAGAAATGGCGTTAATGGCAAAATCATCGGGTTTAGATGGGGCAGTATGTTCACCCCAAGAAGCAAAACAACTACGCGAAAGCTGTGGGGATGATTTTCTCTTGGTGTGTCCGGGAGTTCGTCCTGATTGGGCTGAAAAAGGTGATCAAAAACGAACATTTACCCCCACTGAAGCGGTGAAATCTGGTGCTAACTATTTAGTCATTGGCAGACCAATTACCGCAGCCAAAGAGCCACAATTAGCTTGGGAGAAAATATGTGAAGAATTATCCAATTTTGGTTGATTAATCCTGCGTTTAAAGTCCCCTTTTTCTTTGCGAAGTTACTCTCAAAGAAATGAGGGGACTTAGGGGAGATTATCAAAATCTTTGCGTCCAAATTTACGGCTGTATTATAAAGAGATGTTGTTATTCAATAAAACTCGGATTTGGATCGCCATCATTATTTATTTTTCGTTATTATTCACCCATTGGCAACAAGTTAATGCTGGTCAGAAAATCGCACCCAAGTCAATTTGTTCTCAGCAGAATCTCGAAACTTTAACTACAAATCTCTTGCGTGATTTACCAAATTATGCAAACCGCACAAGTCAACGCGCTCGTCGTTTAAGTCGAAAAGTTGATGTTTATAGCTACATTATCTTTGCAGGGAAACCGGATTTTACGCCTCTACCTCTCAATCCTTATGGAATGAGTACTAACCCAGTTCGGACTGTGGATGATAAAATTGATCAGGTTTTTTTTACTACCTTAGAACGGCAATATACCGCAGGTAAAGCCATTGAATTACAGCAATTTCATCGACTATTATTAACTCAAACTAATAGTGGTTGGCGAAAGGTGATGATGTTCACTAAAACAGGTGCATATCCAGCTAATCAACTCTCAACTCCACTCAGAGAAAGTAGTGATGGGGCAATTGGGAAAGCTGTAGATATTTGGTTAAGGGATTGTGAAGCTGGAAGCACTAACAGGTAAATATAAATTTGCTGGGTGAAGCTCTAATAACAAGTAATAAGTAATAAGTAATAAGTAATAAGTAATAAGTGACGACACAAAACAGCATAAACTTGGCGGTATCGGTTTCTGTCCCGCCAAAGTTTGTCAGAATGCTGCTTACTGGTTGCAGGGGAATTAAACCCCCAATATTGTTAAATAAATTTTTTAAATAAGTTTTTAAATAAAGTATGTGTGACTTTACCAAAGGCTTTATCCTATGCAGTTGCAAAAAAGAAAAAGAAATTGTTCACAACAAAAATTCAAGGCGATATAAAAAAGCGCAAGCGGATACTCCACAAGTATACCGTTGGTATTTATCAGAATTTCAAGAAACATATGAGTCGCTGAAGGAAGGGGAATGCTCCTTACCTACCTCTGATATTGGGCAAGGACTAAATGAGGAGTGGGTTTTGCTCAATTTAAATCAGGGAAGTTGTTTTGATTTTAAATACACCCCTAAAGAAGGTGATAATCTCGTGATGAATTCATCTAACAGCAAGAGTTTTTATTTGTCCTTTATTTTCCAAAATAGAGAGTGGAAAACTGGGTTTTACAGTACATTTAGTACCATTTTAAAGTTGAAAATAGATGGAGAAATTCAGCAAATAAAAGAAGATGAATAAATATCAATATTGCTAAGTCAATTTTGTTAAGTAGGTGGGTGTTGAAAATTGTGGTTATGACAGGGCAATTTACCATAATGTGAAGAATATTAAATATTTGGTGCGTTACGACGTTCCGTCTTTTATTGGATGCCGTCAGGCTATACGCACCCTACTACTAAATTTTTAAGCGTAAACTACGCCAATAGAAATCAAACCTGATTCCTCAAATTACTTCTAAATCACAGCAATACACTCAATTTCAACTAATACATCCTTCGGTAAACGTGACACCTCGACACATGCACGGGCTGGTGCAGTATCCGCTGGAAAATACTGAGCATAAATTCCATTTACAGTTGCAAAGTCGTTCATATCTTTGAGAAAAATGCTGACTTTGACAACATTTTCCCACTTGGCATTAGCTGCTTCTAAAACTGCTTCCAGATTTGTCATTACTTGCTTAGTTTGAATTGTGACATCTCCAGTACCAACTATCTCACTAGTGTTAGGATCTAAAGCAATTTGTCCAGAGACAAAAATCATTTGTCCAGAGGCTGAAATAGCTTGGTTATATGGTCCTACGGGTGCGGGTGCGTGATTGGTACAAATTACTTGACGATTCATAGATATTATGTATTGAGATGTATGTAGCTGGTTTCTCCATTAGGAATTATCCCACCTCGTTTGTCAAGCAATCTAATTTTTCTGGCACTTCTTGATTTTGCGACTAAATTCAGGAATATTAGTTGTATCTTGTGTAGACCAAACAAATACCTACAACCCTACTAAAAATTAAACTCACTGGAATTCTATGTTGAAGCGGTTACTATTAATTTTTGGTTTGTTTTCTGTGAGTGTTGGAGGTATTTTATTTTACCTCTGGAACAAAACAACCTACGCTCCAGCTTGGTATACACAGACAAATCCGACAGATGAGGTGATTTCAGCAGCGAATACTGAATCTGGGATTCCGGAGTGGATGAAAGTAAATGACAAGGTTGTTGAAAGTTTGCGAAAACAGAGAAACCAAGGAAAGGGAAAGATTGAATTAAGCGCAGATGAGGTAAATACTCTGGTTGCATATGGTTTTGATACTGCTGCTTTGGATGACGCGATCGCAGATAATCAGAAACAGGTAAAAAAGATTGTGTTGGGAACAAATACAAAGTTCCAAGATGAGAAGATGGTGATTGGGGCAATGGTTGATTTAAAACAACTTGTGCAGCATTTATCATCAAAAGGTGGTGAGGGTGCTGGTGCTGCTCAAGCAATACTGAGTTTACCATTTGTTAGCGATCGCGCTGTGTACATAGAGATGGAGGGTAAACCAATAGCGAAAGAAGGAAATATCACTTTAGAACCAGATGCACGGGTGACGATTGCTGGTTTTAACTCAACTTTGCCAGATTTAGCGAAAAATTTGAAAATTCCGGTGACTGTTTTGGAAGATAGAATTGTCAAACGTGCTATTTCTTTACCTATGAAGGTTGAGGCTATAGATATAGTAGGCGATAACTACGGCGGTAAACAACGCTTAGTTATTAAAGGTACTGCAACTAGCACGTCAAGGTAGTAGTAGGCAGTAGGGGAAAGCCGTTTATTACTGCATCTTTCATCGTCAAATAATGGTCTAGTTATTTACGCCATGCTGTACTAGTTTCTAATATCCTAATCTGGGACGGATTCCATAATGACGATGTTGCCAATAATCCCGTAAAATGCGATCGTGATCAAAACATAAGTTATTGGGAACACACCAGGGTTCAAATATTTTTAAACCTTTGGCATCATCCCCTGCTTGAGGTTCACCTGTAGCAGTGGCAATAAAAACTATACTGATTGTGTGTTTTCGTGCATCCCGACTAGGATCAGAATAAACTAAAAATTGCTCGATTAATTCCACTTCTAAAGCTGTTTCTTCCAGCGCTTCCCGTTTTGCGGCTACTTCCACAGACTCCCCATAATCCACAAAACCACCGGGAATTGCCCAACCTAATGGCTCAAAATGCCTTTCAATTAATACTATTGGTCGATGGGGACGATCGATTAATTCAATAATTATATCAACCGTTGGTGCTGGATTTCGGTACATGTGTCTTTGAGAAATCTAATAATATTAACTACTTTACCTTGGAAAGCAAGAAGGCTCACCAGTTAAGCAAAATTTATCCTAATGACTTGCTTAAACCTCTAAACAAAATCAACGTGATTGCCTAATTTCCGATAACATGAAATTATTGCTGGATTTATTCTAGCGCGATGCCTAAAACCCTTGTGTAGTGAGGTATTTACATTAAGCGCTGGTTAAGTTCTGGTTAATTGAAACCATATCAACTTAGCAAATTAATTTGAGCGCATCATGGCAAAATCGAAAAAAAACGGCGAAACTATTGAAAATGTCGAAAGTATCAACTTTCAAGATCCAAAATACTATCTTAATCGTGAGTTAAGTTGGTTAGAATTCAATAACCGTGTTTTGCATGAAGCTTTAGATCCTCGAACACCACTTTTAGAAAGGCTGAAATTTATGGCAATTTTCAGTTCAAATCTAGATGAATTTTTTATGGTGCGGGTATCAGGATTAAAGCAGCAAGTTGAAGCAAAGGTCAGTAAACTAGCATTTAATGGTCGTACACCTCAAGAACAGCTAGAAGATATCAGTAAGTCTTTACGTCCCCAAGTTATTAAACAACATCAGCAGTTTGAAAAAGTCTTATTACCCCAATTAATTAGTCATGGGATTCATCTTCTCAGTTACATTGATTTAGACTCTGAGCAGCGTACATATTTAGATAAGTATTTTAAAGAACAAATATTTCCAGTAATTACACCATTGGCAGTAGATCCAAGCCACCCATTTCCCTATATTTCTAATTTGAGTTTAAATTTAGCGGTTTTGGTAAAAAATCCCGAAACCGAAGAAGAATTTTTTGCCAGAGTCAAGGTTCCCAAGGTTTTACCCAGATTTTTACCTTTACCTCCAGAATTACGAGTTCAAGATCGTGGTGAGCCTTCTGCTTGGACAGGCATACCATTAGAACAAGCGATCGCACACAACTTAGAATCCCTATTCCCAGGAATGAATATTCAGGAATATCATTCTTTCCGCATTACTCGTGATGCTGATTTAGGATTGGAAGAAGATGAAGCTGATGACTTATTATTGGCAATCGAACAGGAATTACGCAAACGTCGTGTTGGGGGAAATCCCGTCAGATTAGAGATTCAATCTAATACTCCCCCAGGAGTGCGATCGCGTCTACTGCAAGATTTAGATTTATCAGAAAACGATGTCTATGAAGTTGATGGTTTATTAGGTTTAAGGGACATGATGTATTTTATGTCACTACCTCTAGAACAGTACAAAGATCGACCTTGGCAATCTGTTGTGCCTCCCCGTCTCCAACGTCTGCGGGAACCTAACGCTGTCAATCCTCAAACACTAGAAGTGGAAGAGGGTAGAGATATTTTTACTGTAATTCGAGAAAAGGATGTCCTTGTTCATCATCCTTATCAATCCTTCACTGCATCTGTTGTCAAATTTATTACCTATGCTGCATACGACCCGGATGTTTTAGCAATCAAAGTAACCCTATACCGCACTTCTGGGGATTCCCCAATTGTCAACGCTTTAATTGCTGCTGCCGAAAATGGCAAACAAGTATCAGTATTAGTAGAATTAAAAGCCCGCTTTGATGAAGAGAATAACATCTATTGGGCGCGACGCTTAGAAAGTGTTGGTGTCCATGTCGTATATGGTTTGGTTGGTTTAAAAACCCACAGCAAACTGGTGATGGTGGTGCGTCGGGAAAAAGAACACATCAAACGTTATGTCCATATCGGCACAGGAAATTACAACCCGAAGACAGCCAGACTTTATACAGATTTCGGCTTATTTAGCTGTCGGGAAGAACTTGGTGCCGACCTCACTGATATCTTTAATTACCTAACTGGATATTCTCGGCAAAAAGAATACCGTCAGTTATTAGTAGCCCCCGTTAACATGCGCGATCGCTTCCTCAGTCTAATCAACCGTGAAATCGAAAACGCCAAGAATGGTGGTTCTGGACGCATTGTCGCCAAAATGAACGCCCTTGTTGATTTACAAATCATCTCAACTTTATACATAGCTTCCCGTGCTGGAGTCAAAATTGATTTAATTATTCGTGGTATCTGTTGCCTACGTCCCGGCATCAAAGATATTAGCGACAATATTAATGTTATTAGTATCGTTGGACGCTTTTTAGAACATTCCCGAATTTTCTACTTTCACAACAATGGCAAAGAAGAAATATTTATTGGTAGTGCCGATTGGATGCCACGTAATTTAGATCGTCGTGTCGAAGCAATTACCCCAATTCTTGATGCAGATATTGCTAAAGATTTGCAAGAAGTATTAGGAATTATGCTAGCCGATAACCGCCACGCTTGGGAATTACAGTCTGATGGTAGTTATATCCAACGCCGACCAGGCGAAAATTGTCCTGAAGCTAGTTCACAGCAAATGCTCATGGCAATGGCAGCCAAATTATAGTCTACCAAGTAGAGACGCGGCATACCGCGTCTCCAATCATCTGTTGCTCATCAAGTAGCTATATTTGTCATATCTAATCCTAAAAGCCATATAACTGATTTACTTAATAATATTTCCATCGACATCACATACTTGAAAAAGAAATGAGTATTATATTTCCCTGGATATACCCAAGTTCAATCTTAATTACTGTGTATTCTTTTATAGCCGACAGCATTCGGATTTGATCACGGTAAATAGAAATATGAATTATGAGATTGCATCTAAATAACTTAACAATGTTATTGGGAAATATACGGAAACTGGGAATTGGAAATTTAGGCACTTAAGGCTTTAATTCCTTTTCGACTCGAGAGTCAAAAACTATACTATAAATACTTTCAAACTTGACATAAAGCATGTCTACTACTATCTATAAGATAAGTAGTTAAACAAAATTAATTACACAATCTTAAGGCATGAAACTTTTACCCAGACTAGATCCTTGTGTGTAAATAATTCTGCGCGATTACTTACAAGGTTGGATGCAGCGCTAGCGTAGCCCAAAATTAATGAAATGATAAATCTATCTGTAGTGTTATTTTTTCAAATTGCTATTACCTTTGCTAGTTAGATGAGACGGAAGAGAAAGTTAATGTACCAATATCATATAAACCAGCAGTATTTTTAGGAATTTCAAAACTAACTTTTTGTAATGATTCTTCATTGAAACGGATTTCATAACGTCCAGGTTTTAATCCTGTTAAGGCAAATTTACCTGCTTTATTGGTAAACAAAGTTATTGGCTGCCACTTTGTATCTAAAAGTGATACGACTTGAGCAGTTTTTTGAGAAAGTGGTTTACCATCTGCGAGGATTAATTTACCTTTGATAAAAACAGTTGCATCTGTGCCAACATGTATAACAACACCACTTTTATAACTAGGCAATATATTATAATTTTCTTTACCCAAATCGTATCCTAAGGGTAACTGAGAACTATCAATTTTGATACTCGAAACATTATAAGGTTGAAAACTAGGAAGCACAGCTGAACCCAAACCATCAATCTGAGCAAAATAACTCTCTCCAACTGGATTGACACCAATTTTTTTTCCTCTTAAATTTTGATGAGGAACTACAATCGCAAAGCTGTTATCAATAGGACGTGATAAACCAAAATTACCATCAGCAAAAACAACAGCAGTACCAAAATTTAAGCGTGTTCGATGACTGTCAGTATTAATCCCATTACCTAATCTTGTAAAATCATGAGATAGTTCAAGATTACCTCGAAATCCTGGATAAGCTAATTTAGTATTTAACTGATAATCACCTGACTTTTGTACTCCTTCTACTGAACCTCGAAGATTACCAAATGGTTCTAAAGGATTAGAATTCCAACTAAAACGATTACTAAAACTATCCTCGCTACTAAATTCTGATGTTGTGCGTAATGATTGAGATGGTAGTTGCTTTAACCATGACAAACTCATATAAACACGTTGTTCATTATCGCCATTATTATTACGGTTTTGGCTCAGATTTAAGTTCACACCCAAGCCATTTCTGAGGTATTTAGATAAACCAAGATTAATAGAATGTGTATCTGGTGTCTCATCTCTACCTAATTGATATCTCAGGCTCAAATTAGCATTTATATCACTCAATAATTTTTGATTATATGCAGCAGTAATTCCCAAACTATACTTATTTTTGGGATTTTCATCATCAAACTGCATAAAATTTGCACCACGATGTTCAAGTGAGAGATTGAAAGTACGTTGAGAGGGATTATTTTTACCAACTTTTAAAAAATCATAACGTAATTTCATTGCATAACTGCTACCAAGATTACTAGCATTACTCAAAGCAACATCCCATCCTAAATTACCAATAGATGTTGCAAATATCCCTTCTAATCCGGCTACTTGTTGTTGAGTATTGCCTTGGAAATATCCTCCAACTGTTAATTTTTTGTTAGCACCAAAGTGATGGGATAAAGAAAGAATTGGTTTTTCCCAGTTATAACTATAAACCCCATTCTTTTGTTCAGCAGCAAACCCAATTCCATAAGCAAATTTTTGTAATCCTGGTGCAAGTAATTCGCTAGCTAAAGCACTGGAAAAATTAAGTTGAGAAACACGACCCAAATCATCTGTAATTGTCAATTGAACATCATTAGTACCAACACTGAGAGGTAAATCACGAACATCTTGTTTTCCCGCAGGTAACTGTAATGTTTCAACCAAACGATTATTAACAAATACTTCTACTTTTGAAGGTCTTTCTAAGAAAAACTCATATTGACTAATGGGTCTTGTGACACGGTATGGTTGTAATGTAAAGTTTTTCGCTGCCGTAAATCCAATGATTGGTGTGCTTCTTTGATAGCCTGTGGTTGGGGTTGAAACATCACCTACAACATAACGTACAGAACTTTTTGGATCATCTCGTACCAAACGTAGATCACTCCGTCTCCAAGAATTATCTGTTCCTTCGTTGAAATTACCCCCTCCTTCTAATACCCATCCATTAACATTAACTGCACCATCAAATTGCAAGTTCAGAGGTTGTCGTCCTAGATTTGTGGATGAAGTACCAGACCAAACAAAATCTTGCCCACCCCGTAAATTGAGATAGGCACTAACTTTGCTTGGTTTGACTGCATTTTCGGCTTCTGGAGGTACACCATTGCCTCGAAGATCAGAAATCTTTGTTTTTCGTTGTGCAGGAGGTATTTGGATGCGTAATTCTAAAGTGCGATCGCTAAATGTTGCTTCAAGCCCATTTTGTTGTAAAGCTTCTAATGTAAGATTGCCTTCTTTATCTATTTCCCCTTGAATTTGTTGATAAATATCAGGACGGATAAGTTCCACCATTTCTTGGAGAAATGCGGTTGCTTGAAAACGGAGATTTGGAACATTTCCAGGAGTTAAGATAAGTGTTGTTTCACCCCTTTGTTGTCCATCAACAAAAAAAGGAGCTACAACAGATTGAAGATTATTTTGTCTTCTACCAAAAACTTTTTCAAAAAGCTTATCTTCATTTTCTTTTTCGGTATTAATATCTGCCGGTATCTGAGTATATGCTGATGTATTAGTAAAAACTAATAGAAGAAGACTGCTAATTAAGAGAAGAATACGTCTAGATAGCATTTTAATATTTATTTTTTAAATAAATTTTGAACAAACTGATATTAGTCAGATTAGTTAAGATAGTTCTTTAATAATTATTGGTAAATCATAGATAATCAGGAATGTAAATTTCATAAAATATAGAAACTTACTTCTTTTATTCCTTTCTCCGTTTGCAGAGAGGGGCACACAGCGAAGAAAGATTCCACACATATTAATTTGCTACTATTAATTTGACTTTATTGGGATATGAAGTATTTTGCTTTCATTCACAAACATACTAGAATACCCCACCAACTAGAGCGGTGAGGAGTAAATAATTACCTGTAATTATTCTTTAAATTTAAATTCTCCAGAAATTTCCCCATTTGCTAAATTACTAGGTTTAGGAATTACAAAACGACGCTTATTACCAGCTAAAATAACAGTATTATTGATGGGTTTAAGCTGTTCCGAATTGAGCGCAATAGGTGTGTTGCTTGCAGAAGTTTTCACACTTAGTTTTGGTTCTTTTAAGATTGCACGTCCGCTACCTTGATTCTGTAAAATAATAACTAATTCTTCTTGCCCCTTATTATTATTTTGTTGTTTAATACTTTCTAATACAACTTTCTGTTTAATATTTACTGGACGAACAAATATTGAACCCATGTAACGCATCAATATTTTAACTTGTCCAGATGTGGTTGCTTGATTATTTTGAGAAGCATTTAATTCAACAGGTACTTGTTGAGCAACTAAGCGAAATGTTTGTTCTTGAGATAAATTAGCTTCACCTAACCAAGTTACACGTACAGTTTGTTTCTCACCAGGTTTAAGTAGAATTTGAGGTGGATAAATCAGAAAGTTATCATCAGCATCGGAGTAAGTTTCAACTCCATCAATATCCATCTTTCGTTGCACAATAGATACTTCCACAGCTAATGCTTCTTTTTTGTCATTAACAATTTGATAAGATTGAGTCGCACCTGTACCACTTGGTGTGAAAGTACGAGACATTGGTAGTAGTTGAAATGCTAGTGCTGGCTGTACACCCAGCATTAAGATAATTGTTGAAAATAAAATTTTGGGAAATGTGAGCTTCATAATGGTAAATAATGAAAATATCGAGATTAATAACTATAACTATGGATTATCTGCAACGCTAAGATTAATATTGGCACCATAATTACCTGGATCTTGAACGGATGTGGGATTGTATTTGATGTATAAATCAAGTGCAGATATGGTGCTAGAAAACACATAGGGAGATCCAGATGAAGTAGTAAAATCCCCTACTGTTGGTTGAGAATTGTTAGAAGGAACTGTAGTAACTTGAAAAGGAATTGGAGTTGGATTATCTGGATTATTATTGGATTTGGCAATATTTCCAGATGTAATAGTTAGGGTATAACCATTGGCTCCAATATTAGAAATATTGATAGTTCCTACTTTTATAATACGTGTTGTATTAGTAGTATTAGTAGTTAATTCAAGAGTAGTAGCAAATGATGTGGAAGTAGCTGTAATTGAAGGTTCGGCTAGCGTTGCTTCTATGCTAGTCAAAAGCAGTGAGAAGATAAGCAACGTTTTTTGAATTACAAACCTCATAATATTGGTGACTCTATAAGTTCTATTTAGTTTTGTGCTAAAGATTGCTGCTAAAAAATAAGTGTTTTTTTATTGAGACATCTAATATTCAAATATTTTTTATTTTCACAGCTACACTATGATGTTTTGACAGGTCATAAAAGATACTTATGAACCTCCCATAACACTTCTCCCATGATGGGAGAAGTGTTATGTTTAGAATTACAAGCGTGCCATGAAATATTCTAGGTTTTTAGGCACAAGTTCAGAGAATACTTAATTGTTTAGTTGTCTACAACACTGAGACCGATTGTTCCAGTATAAGCTCCAGTATCTAGTGCAGCAGCAGGAGTATATTGGATGTACAAATCTTGAGGAGTATCGGTATTGTTACTCGAGCTAGTGGTAGCAGTCGCAGTAAAGGTGGTTGGGGCTGTTGCATTGTCACCAACAACTGCAACTTGGTAAGAAATAGGTGTTGTACCACCAGTCGTATTTAATTCAGAATTACTACCTGGTGTAACAGTCAATGTGTAACCTGTCGCGTTGTTTGTAACAATAGCAAGATCGGCAACTTTAACGGTTTGTTGTACACCTGGAGTTAAAGTAAGCGCACCAGCTGCTCCTGTGGCAGTTGCGGTGATATCAAGTGTACTGACAACAGTACCAGCAAGAGGTACGTCTGCTGTGTCAGCAGCAAATGCAGCAGGAGCGCTAATTGCAGCAGCACCAAGAACTAAAGCAGAAGCGAATAAAGATGCGGAACGAGATAGTAAATTCATGGTATTTAATCCTTTTTTTTGGTAATGTTTAGTGAGTTGAAATTGATTGTTTGCAAATTGTTATTTTGCGGTGAGAGTCTATATTAATTGGAAGCTGTGTATATGCAATATATACTTATAAATTCAAGCTACTTACCTCAACAAAAAACTTTTTAGAGAATATTTGTTATCTGTAAAATACTCTCATTAAATTCAGATAAATATCTGAAAAACACATTTGTATTTTGTTGAGACTAGAGCGTTTTCTTGACTCTTGAACCTATTCTGTTTTACTGCCTCATGATTTGTGATCAGTGAAAATACTTCGTTTTTAAAATTATTCGTGTTAATCAAAACAAGTTAAACATTATCTACATAAAAGATACATTTTTGAAAATTTAAAACAATCAAATATAAATTTTAACAAAGTCTGGGAGTTTGATTCTGCTGCCTATACAGACAGCATGTTTTGTGACGGGGATTTTACCTCGACACAAAAATTACTTGCGAGTTGTAACTTGTTTATAGATCTATTTATTGATCAGATAGAATTAATTACAATGGTAATTCGTTGATAGGCAAAAATTTCATCTTGGATTTTGTGTAATTAATTACGTGCCACTACTTAATCCTGGAGTTGGCAGAATTGACGCGATCATGGGTAGTTTACATCCAGGCAAGTTGAAGATTCTAGCTTATTGCCGGAAGAGTACCACAGGATCATTCAGCTTCTTAAAGTAAAGTTATTATCTTTATCTATATGTAGAATTTCTACACAATTATAGATGTAACCGCTCTAATAATCCTGAATTATTCAACCGCTAGATAGAGTTAAATAGGGATGCTATGCCCATAAACTATAAACATGATCATTAATTAGCCCATTTCTAAAGTCAAATGCTAACCTTATCCTGTCACTCATCCAAGCTCAAAGTTTTAGTTGTAGATGACCACGAACTGACCCGTTTAACCCTCAAGCTTGCTTTTGCCTCCCAGGAAAATATCCAGGTTGTTGGTTTAGCCAGCAATGGAAAGGAAGCTGTGGAAATGGTACAGTCCCACCAACCCAACGTCATCGTCCTAGACTTACAAATGCCAATTATGGATGGCTGGACAGCATCGGGTAAAATCAAGCAAATCGCTCCAGAGACTCAAATCATCGCCTACTCTTCCGTTGAAGACTCCAAAATTAGAGAGTACGACGGCAAAGGCAACTGGGATATTTTCTGTAAAAAAGACATCCCTACTAAAGAACTTGTAGCCATAGTTCGACAGTTAGGAACTGAAGTTGGAAGCCATTCAGTCGGCTAATAAAGAATATATTCCTATTTGTTGTTATTTTTACTCACACAGAATCAAGCTACCAAGCTGTTTAACTCTATATAAATTTACTTAAGTTTGTAGTGGTTTTCATGCAATCTAAGTACACCTTTACTACTATTTTTCCCTTTCTCTAAGAAACTGGGCAGTTTTAGGACTTACGCATTGACAGAAAAATCAAAATAGCAGGTATGGTTTTCAGCGCTTAGAGCTTATTTTTTGGTTCTCCACCAAGCGATATAAACCAAGAAAGGGTAATTTGGAAAAGGCTAAAACAACGTATTCACGTTGATACACAATATAGTCATTTTGTACAGTGCGTAAGTCCTAAGTTTGTTGCACCACTTTTCCCATCAAATTCAGCGCAATACTCTACAAGGATATTGCCACATCGACAAAGCCTGCTTAAGTAGTCTTTGTCTAGATGCCCCAGTATTTAGCCTGTGGCTATCTAGTTACAGGCTTCTAATATTTTGGTTGGTTGCACGATTAAAGGCAATTTGCTGTAACTCTATTTAACTTCTATATTTTTTATTTTCCAACCAAATCACTAACACAACACCGATTGTATAAGCAATTATATCTTTCCAATCAAATACGCTTCCTAAGGCAACAGATAAAATTTTATTATTTTGTAATCCCAACACTTTAACAAAGTTAAAATACTGGAGAACTTCAATAATATAGGAAAACCCTAAGACAGATAAAGCGACAGTCAAAGGACGTGCATTCGAGAATGCTCTGACAAAGCAATAAAGTAATATGACTACTAAAACATCACCGATAAAAGGACGGATAAAATTATCATCGATGAAAACGGCAATAAACACCTCTACTATAAATAATAAGACTGTGAGATAGAAATACTTTTTCTTGAACGTGAACATGAGAAAATATAGTGTTCAATAAACATCTATTTGACTATGGCATACAAAATTTATTATTCACCCGTAAAAGGTAATTTTCACACTGCAATGTTTACAATTTTTGTTTGCTATTAATTTTTCTCTAAAACTAATGACGCAGTTGTTAGCATTACTGATTTCTTGGGCAATTGAAATACATGTAGTGCTAATTATTTTAGCAAAAATACAGCCATTTCCCCGTAGAGATGTTTATTATACATCGGTTGTAGCCTTTGCGGCAACCCTCTTCACCTATCCGCTAGCTTGGGAAAGTAGCCAAATACTAATTATTTATTCTGTTGACTTTCCATACCGAAAGCAACTTTTATCTAAATATTACAATAAGTAGTATATATATGCTACGGTAAGAATATTCGATTTAAATTGAGCTATGCGAACAATTGTAGTTGGCGATATTCATGGTTGCTATGGAGAACTTATGCAGCTATTAGCCAAAGTAGAAATTACAAAGGAAGATTGTTTAGTCTCCCTGGGGGATATTGTGGATCGGGGGACTGATTCAGTCAAGGTGTATGATTTTCTCAAAAATCGCCCTAACACCATAGTGTTGATGGGTAATCACGAACGTAAACACCTCAGACAAACTCTTTCCTATTCCCAAGAAATTGTCAAATTACAATTTGGCGACAGTTATGACGAATTCTTAGAATGGATTAGACATCTACCCTATTATCATGAAACTGAATCGGCAATTTTTGTTCATGCTGCGGTGGAAGATGGTATACCCATTGAAGAACAAAAAGAAGAGGTTTTGTGTGGTTGTACTGCGGGTGAAAAATATTTGGAAAAACGTTATCAAAGTAGCTATTGGAGTCAGTTATATAGTGGTGTGAAACCAGTCATTTTTGGTCATCGCGTTGTTGGCGATTATCCAATAATAATTGCACGAAAAGTTTATGGTATCGACACTGGAGCCTGTCATGGTGGGAAATTAACTGCCCTGATTTTACCAAGTTTTGAAATTGTTCAAGTGGAAGCAGCTAAAGACTATTGGCAAGAAGAGATAGTTAAGTGGCAGTTGCCAGTGATGAAGGCTAAACCCTGGAATAGTTATAAGTGGGAAAAAATTCAGGTAATTTGTGATGAGTTTAGAAATTCTCCAAATTCAGAATTATCTGCTTTTATTACCGAGAAGGAACAGTGGATGCATGATTTACTTGCTGTTACTCCCAGAATAATTCTGAAAGTAGAGGAAAAACTAGCAGAATTAATTTCTATTCATGGTGTGGATGGATTTAAAAAGCCGGCTCGTTGTTTTAGCTATGCCAGCTTATTATATAAAGCTAATGCTAGTAATCTTAGTGCCGAATTTATCCAGCAAACCTTGCCAACACCAGAGAAATGGTTGCAGGTAATGAATGAATTGGTAATTTAAATAAAACAGCGAAATTTTGATGATAAGTAGTTAAGATTCTTGAGTAATTTCGCCAGTTTTTAAGTTAATTTTAATCGCAGATACTGTTTCTTCTCGGTGTTCTTCCAAAGGAATAGTTACCCACTCACCAACACGATCAGGTGTACCAAATAGACAGGGACAATGAAATTTTGTCATTGCAAAAGGAGTAAAAGCAATTCTAAATTTTAATTCTCCGTGGTAAGTGCCACATCCTGTAGAGGTATCTGGTGGAGAACAGGTGTAATTATATAAATATGCCGTTGTGGAATAGTCTGTGGATTTTATGGTTTGTATACTTGGAGCATCAAATCCAGACGAAATCAAAATAATAAACAAGGCAAATAAAAATACTACACTCGATAACAATAAGTTTAGAAGAATTAAAATACGCGCTTTTTTAATTTGTATTTTTTTTGGTTTTATAAATAATAAAAACCCAATCACAAAATTGAGTAGGAATACAATAAGAGAAAATATAAACTTTGTATCCTCCCAATTTGGAATGATTGGCAAAAAGAGAATTAAGATAGCAATAAAGGGAAATATGAAAAATATCATAAATTTGAAATTACAAGATTCCTGTAACCTCCCGTTCATTTCCTGTCACCATATTTTCTACAATGACTAAATTTTCATTACCCTGCCAAGTATGAGGAATTTCCATCACACAGGCTCTAGGAAAATGTAATATATCTCCATTTTGAACATCTCTTTTTTCTATGATTGTGCGGTATGTATCTAATACTGTTGCTGTAAAAATATCATTTTCATCAATTGCAGTAACTTCGACATAAAGGGCTTCACAATAGTATGGATTTTCCTCCTTCACTTGAATTCTGACGATATTATTTACAGTGATATAACTTCGTGCTTCTGGAAGTAGCTGATTGCCAGACCAATCATAAATATCTTTTTCCTCAGGTTGATATACAAAAATTCCATCGGACATTAAAAATACCTCCAAAACTATAGGAGCAGATATTACAGCATTTTCTCCAAGAATTGTTTAGCGCGATCGCACTTTGGATTCTGAAAGAATTCTCGTGGTGTGGTGTCTTCTGCTAAACTGCCTTGGTCAAGGAACATAATCCGACTGGCTACTTCCCTAGCAAATCCCATTTCATGGGTAACGATTGCCATTGTCATCCCAGTTTTCGCTAAAAGTTTCATCACTTCCAGCACATCTTTAACCATTTCTGGATCTAAAGCGGAAGTTGG